>CAVQUO010000024.1:0-195618 GCA_963716765.1 uncultured Bacteroidota bacterium
ATTGTTTGCCGGTTCTTCAGAAAGGCAGGACTGATCATTTTTTTGAAACCAGGGTTGATGGTGTTGTTTCGGCCGAAACAGGGCTTAAGGGCAAGCCTGAACCCGATATTTTTACCACTGCCTGCGATAACCTGGGTGTCGCCTATCACCGCGCTGTAGTGGTGGAAGATGCGGTTTCCGGTGTGCAGGCCGGGAAAAAAGGAAACTTTGGTTTTGTACTTGGTATTGCCCGGGAGGAGAATATTAAGGAGCTGTATATAGGTGGAGCAGATGTGGTTGTGGAGGACATGGCCGAGATCGGACTGGAAGGTATGAATGCCTGGTTTGAGACCGGTCTGGAGAGAGACGGATGGTTACTGAGGTATTTTGATTACCAGCTGGAGTCGGAGCGCTCCCGCGAGGCCCTCCTGGCAGTGGGGAATGGCTATTTTGGAACCAGGGGTGCCCTGGAAGAGAGTTCGGCCAACAAGGTAAACTACCCGGGCACCTATGCATCAGGGCTGTTTAACAGGCTGGTTTCACAGGTGAAGGAAAAGCGGTAGAAAACGAAGATTTTGTAAATATAACAAATTGGTTGCCGCTAACTTTTGGGTAATGGGCGGACCCTGGTTTAAATTTGGCCCCGAGCCCAACCAGAAGCTTATCAGGATGAACCGTACACTGGATATGAAGACGGGAGTGCTGGAGCGCGAGATGGAGCTTGAGGACAGCGAAGGACGTATCACAAGGATGAGCCGCTCTTCACGTTTTGCCGGCATGGACAATCCACATCGTGCCGGACTACGCTATGCCCTCACCCCTGTAAATTACTCCGGTAGCATTGAGATTCGTTCATGTTTAAGCGGGGATCATAAAAATTGCGGGTGTCTGAAAGGTATAATGATCTTAATCAGAATCATCTGCTTGCCGTGAGTGAGCAACTTTTTGATGATTGTATGGAACTGGTGGTTAGAACCTCCCCAATCAAAAATCGATATTGCTGTTTGTGCAAGGAACCAGCTTCTGAAGAAGAAGGGAGTGAGTTCTTCTCTTGAATCAGGTCCTGGCTGGATGAGCCAAACCTTTCAGACCGACGCCTCTCAAGGGGAGGAAATCGTTTTGAGAAGTTAGTTTCACTGGTTAGCTCACGCGATCCTGGTGTGAAAGATGCCCCGGGTCAGGCAAGGCAGATCATACAGCAGATGGGAGGCTTCGGAAAGGAGATGGCGCTGTCTTCGGCGGCCTGGCAAAAAATTTGGGACAGGGTTGATTTTTTCATCGATGGAGATCGGGAATCACAGCGACTGGTTAGACTGCACATGTTTCATATGATGGTATCAGCCTCTTCCCATCATGTTGGACTTGATGCAGGAATAGGTCCCAGAGGTTTGCATGGTGAGGCATACAGGGGGCACATATTCTGGGATGAACTGTACATGTTGCCGCTGTATAACCTGCATTATCCTGAAGTAAGCAAGTCGGTTCTGATGTATCGTTACCGCCGGCTTGATGCAGCAAGGGCCAATGCAAAGGAGTATGGCTACCAGGGAGCCATGTTCCCCTGGCAGAGTGGAAGCGACGGAAGGGAAGAGACTCAGGTGATTCATCTCAATCCCTTGTCGGGCGAGTGGGGAGAAGATTACAGCTCGCTGCAGAGACATATTTCTCTGGCCATTGCCTACAATACCTGGAACTATTACCATGCTACAGGCGACCAGGAATTTATGGAAGAGCTACGGGGCTGAAATGCTTCTGGATATATCCTTATTCTGGGTCAGCAAAGCCAGGAAAGATGAGGCAGGAGAAAGATACCATATCGACAAGGTCATGGGCCCCGATGAATTTCATGAGAAATTACCTGGCAGCACTGAGGGGGGGCTTACTGATAATGCTTACAGCAATATCATGGTGAGCTGGATGCTTGATAAAGCCTTTCGTATTCTTCAGGTTTTGTCACAGAAAAAAGGTCCGGGTCTCTCAAAGCTGAAGATTTCGAACAACGATCTGGAAAGGTGGAAGGATATTATGCATAAACTTTCGCTAAATCTAGATGGTGATGGAGTGATTGAGCAGTTTTTAGGATATTTCGGTCTGGCGGAACTGGACTGGGATCATTACATGGATAAATATGGTGATATTCATCGCCTCGACAGAATATTGAAGGCCGAAGGGAGGTCTCCCGATGAGTTTAAACTGGCCAAGCAGGCCGATCTGCTCATGAGCTTCTATAACCTGGGCGAGGAGGATGTCAGCATCTATAGAATTCCATGGGCTATGCTCTTCCCAAGGATTACATGGAGACCAATTTTGATTACTATATAAACCGCACCTCCCACGGATCCACACTTAGTCGTTTGGTTCACGCCAGGTTGGCCTGGCAAATGGGCAGGAGGGAAATGGGCTGGGAGCTATTTATGGATGCATTAAGAAGCGACCTGGTGGATATCCAGGGTGGAACCACCGGGGAAGGAATACATTGTGGCGTAATGGCAGGCACCTTGTGCGATGTGATATTTACTTTCGGAGGAGTGAATCTGAAAGGTGATTATCCCTCTATTCATCCTGTATTGCCCCATCACTGGACCGGCCTTAAATTTGCTTTCACCTTCAGGGGCACTCATTACCAGCTTGCTATCACTGGTGAAAAGCTTATGATTTTTGCTGAAAATGCAAAAAAGGAAAAATTAATAGTTGATCTTTGCGGAGTTCAAACAGAGCTTCCCCAGGGAGAATGGAGAACGATAAAATACAAATAAAAAGAAGGAATAATGTTAGGAGATATACTTCTGATAAATGATATGCACAAAGATGCAGCTCAGAGCATTTTTGAGCAGGTTCAAAAGGCCCGCGAGAACGTGGATGAGCCTTACCGCTACATTATTGCAATTTCAGGCGAATCCGGGTCCGGAAAATCAGAGCTTTCTCATGCCCTTGGGAAATTGCTGAAGGATTCTAATGTGCGTGTAAAGATCATACATACCGATAATTATTATAAGATTCAACCCTTGCTTCGAGAGGAGTGGCGCAGGAACAAAGGCTTTGATAAAATTGGTCTCAATGAATATGACTGGATCAAGATTCGTAAAACCATTCGTGATTTTAAGGAGGAGCAGGAGTGCATGATTCCGTGTATTGACCTGATCCCAGAACAGGTGGATAAGCTTATCACCGACTTCAGTAAGATAGACCTGCTTATAATAGAAGGGCTTTATGCCATTAATACACCCGAAGTTAACATGAGGGTGTATATCGATCTGACCTATCATGAGACCAAGATTAACCAGATCATCAGGATGAAAGAGGCCATGAGCGACTTTCGTATGGCTATCCTCGAAAAGGAACATCAAGCAGTAATATCCCTGAAACCACAAGCCGATCTGATCGTAGATAAATCATACCAGGTGGTAACGGCGGAGGAACACAATAAAGGCATTTAAGACCTGTTTTATGCAAATGCCCAAAATACTTTATGTGGATGATGAGGAGATCAATCTTGAGTTGCTCCAACTTACATTCATGAACGACTTGGAAGTGATCACTGCTAAATCTGCAAAGGATGGATTGAAGATACTCGAATCGCATCATGATATTCAGGTGGTTATTTCGGATCTGAAGATGCCGGTAATGAACGGACTCGACTTTATCAAGGAGATTAAGCAGAAATACGAGAACAAAGTATGCATGTTACTGACCGGCTTTATGGAATCTGAAATAATGATGGAAGGATTTAATAAAGAATTGATATTCAGGTATTTAATGAAGCCATGGAAAAAAGACGCATTAATGGAAGCCATTCTGCAGGCTTTGGACAGGCAAGCCTGAACTAAGAGACCTCAGGCACTGTCCAGGCTGGTAAAAACACATCAAACCTGACGGTCCCGGGTAAATTTTTAACTTCCAGTTTCCCCCCGTGTTCCTTAATAATCATGTAGCTGAGCGACATCCCCAGGCCTACACCCTCTCCAGCCTCCCGGGAGGAAAGAAGGGGTCGAAGATGTGTTTGAGATCTTTTTCCGGGATAGCCGGCACCACTATTACAAAAGGAGATCCTGGTGTAGGGCCTGCGATTGTGGCTCTCCCGGGCAGCTGAAATCTCGATCGTTTCACGGCTTCTTTTCTCCTTGGATTCCAAAGCATCGATGGCATTCCTGAGTATATGAGTAAACACCAGTTTTAACTGCTGCTCGTGGCAGCTAACCCTCAGGTCTTTTTGAATATCAGTGGTCAGGTCAATATAGTAAGGGAGCCTGGATTCAATGCTTCGTAATACAGATTGAATTAATGTTTCCACGTTTATCTCTTCTTTCTCCTGGTTTGATTTTGGATTGGCAAAAAAATCAAGTTTGGATATAATATTACTGGCACGCTCCACTCCCTCGAAGGATGAACTCATCACATGATCTAATAGCTTGATGATATCTTTTTTCTCGTCGTTTGAGTTAGTATCAAGGGTGATATACCTCTCCTTTAGTGAATTAAGCACATTCAGGCTCCCTGAAATAAAATTCAGCGGATTGTTGATCTCATGGGCAAGACCAGAGGTGAGTATTCCCAGGGAAGCCATTTTTTCCGACTGGACCAGCTCGTCATGCTGCTTATCCAAAATCATTTTGAATTGGAGGTTCTTGACAAAAAGAAGACGCAGGGCTAAGTTTACAAAGAGAAAAAGGAAGGCAGGAATAAGCCTGTAGTAAAAGTGGTTCTCCAAAACAAAGGGGATGATTTTTTCCGATCCATCACTCAAGTAGATGAGATAATTTATCAATAAAGATCGTTAAAAACAGATAGATAGCCAGCGTGATATAGAGAGGAAGCCATTGGCGGATCGGGTGAAGGATGAAGTGGGGGATGATCGACAGGCCAATGGGGATATAGGGGAACCAAAAGTAAAACTCATCTGAAAACACCCCTCCCAGGGGTGGCAGAATCAGGATAAGAAAAGGAAGGGAAACAAGGATAAGCGCACGGGCAGAGTTGACACGGCGTTTTCGAAGGAGCCAAAGATTCAAGATACTCAACAGAATGATGGTATGATAGCGATAAGTAATTACTACACAGATCTTCATCCATGCTATGAAGCAAAACCACCACAATTCCGAACAGAACAATCAGGGCATAGTTAATGGCCACCAGAGAAAAGGCCTCTCTGTCCAGGTCAAAGCTATAACCCAGTAAAAATCTGTCAAAAAAGGATTTCCTGAATCTGATCAAAACAAAGTCAATATATCATTGAATTTACGTCATTCTCCTAAGTCCTCAAAACCCTGTGGCACAATCTTTGAAACCAAAGCCCCCGGTATTACGTAAACCCATCAGTAATTTGAACAAAAACAAAGAGAAATGAAACAGCAATTAAGATTTACACTTGTCATTGCCGCCACCTTATTATTTACAGTATTTTCATGTGACAATGAACCGGTCGATCAGCAGCCAGAGCTTCCTCCCGTGGAGAGCATGATGATGGATTTTTCAGATTTTTCTGATCAGCCTGCAAGCGCCAAGGGCACAGCTGAAACCTACCAGAACTTTTCGCGATCCTACATAACAGTAGGGTTTTGGAATATCTCGGTTACACTGGTCTCTGCTCTACCTGTGGCCGCATATGCCCATGCACTGCAACAACAAGCTATTTACCAGGGAGACAATACCTGGGAGTGGTCATATGAATTCTCATTGAATAATGTGAGCTATTCAGCAAGCCTCACCGCCAAAAGGATCAATAACGAGGAGTTTTCCGTGGAGATGTTGATAGCCTTTTCAACTTATCCGGATCACAGTGTTAAGTGGTTTGATGGGGTGGTCAGGTATGATCAAACCAAAGCCGATTGGACCTTTTATAAGGATGGAACCATTCCGGTTCTTGAGATCGACTGGAACAAGGATTTTGAAAGCGAGGCTGCCGATCTGACTTACACCTATACTGAGCCCGGTCAAGCTGAGAGTGGAAGTTACATCATGTGGGAGTATATGCCGGGAGCGGTATACGATGCTGCCTATAAGGTTTCCATGTCGGCAGGAACAAGCAACATAGAGTGGAATATCACGACCCTCGAAGGACGAATCAAAGACGCTGAATTTTTCGGAGATGATGCATGGCATTGCTGGGATTCCTACGTAAACGGACTGGCAGACATGGAATGCAACTAAGGTTCTGCTACTCAATCAATACCCTGCCCTTAGAAAACAGAAGAGGATGCCCCTTTTGAGACATCCTCTTTCTGTTATTTTTACCTCCCAATCCGGTAGGAGATCTTCAACAGGACCGTATTCCCGGGAAAACGCAGATAAAAAAAGCCACTTGCGACAAAAAATCCATTTATAATACGAAGATGGAGTCGATCAGAACCTGCTTTATGAGGTATTGACCACTGTCGGGAAGCGCCTGTATTCGGCGCACCACATCCATTCCTTCCATCACTTTTCCAAAGGCCGCAAAACCTGCACCGTCGGGGTTCCGTCCACCCCCATAATCAAGCGAGGGTTGATCTCCCACGCAGATGAATATTTCTGTGGAGGCCGTTCCCGGTTCCATTCTGGCCATGGAGATCACCCCATCGGCATGAAGGATGCCGGTAAAATTGGTCGTTTCATGTTCAATGGGGGTATAGCTTTCAATCAGATCATCATCAAACAATCCTCCCTGGATAACCTCGATTTTTACCCTACTGTTTGGCTGGTTATCGGGTCGGACTACTCTGTAAAATGTCGCCCCCGTATATACCCCCTGCTCAACAAGGGATAGAAAATTGGAGGCAGTTATGGGCGCTTTTTCAGTTTCGATTTCCAGGGTAATATCGCCCAGTTCAGTTCTTATGACCACCTGCTCGGTTTCGGACCGGTCACAGGAGACCAGTCCGGCCGACAGAATCATTAAGGCCCAAATACCGAACCTATGCAAGTTTATGTTTTGTGAGAAAATCATTGAGGACTCCTTCCAGATTTGGTTCGCCAATTTCCTGAAGGTCATAGTAGACCCTGGTGAATGGTTTTTTAATGTGAATGATCCTGCTCAGGTCAATGGGCGTGCCGATCACAACCGCATCACAATCGGAATTGTTAATGGTAGTTTCCAGGTCCTTTAGCTGTTGTTCTCCGTAGCCCATTGCTGGTAAAAGAACACCGATATTGGGATAGATCTCAAAGGTTTCACTCAACTTTCCAACAGTAAACGGACGAGGATCGACCAGCCCGGAGGCTCCGAACTTCCTGGCTGCAACAACACCGGCCCCAATTTTCATCTCGCCATGGGTGAGGGTCGGGCCATCTTCGACCACCAAAACCCTCTTCCCTTTAATCACTCCAGGATTGTCCACCCGTATGGGAGAGGCACCATCAATTACGATGGCGCCAGGGTTCACCTTTTCGATATTTTCTCTGACTTCCTGTATCCCCTCAGGAGATGCGCTATCCATTTTGTTGATCACTACTACATCGGAAGTACGAAGAACAACCTCTCCGGGATAGTAGGAGAGCTCGTGACCGGGCCGGTGGGGATCCACAACACCAATGGTCAGATCAGGTTTATAGAAGGAAAAATCGTTATTCCCTCCATCCCAGAGGATGATGTCACATCCATCGGGATCCTGCTCAGCAGCCCTGACAATGGCCTCATAGTCGACCCCGGCATAAATCACGTTCCCCCGAACCACGTGAGGTTCATATTCCTCCATCTCCTCGATGGTACATTTATGCTTCTTAAGGTCCTCCACACTTGCAAAACGCTGGACCCTCTGTGCCACCAGGTCGCCATAAGGCATGGGGTGCCTGATGGCCACAACCTTAAGCCCTCTTTTCCATGAGTATTTCTATGACTCGTCTTGAGGTCTGACTCTTTCCGCAACCCGTCCTTACCGCACAAACAGAAATCACCGGCAGTGTGCTTTTAATCATGGTATCATTGGTGCCCAGAAGGACAAAGTTGGCTCCCGCGGCATTTACAATCGCACTCATATTCATAACCCTTTGGTAGGGAAGGTCGCTGTAGGAAAAAACACAGGTTTTTATATTCAATTCTTCAATCAGGCTGCTAAGCTTCTCTTCAGCGTATATGGGGATCCCCTCGGGATATAAACTACCTGCAAGTTCAGCAGGATACTTTCTTCCGTCGATATCCGGAATCTGGGCAGCTGTAAATGCAAGTACATTGTACTCTTGCCTGTCCCTGAAATAGGTGTTGAAATTATGAAAGTCTCTTCCGGCAGCTCCCATAATCAGAATATTTTTCCTTGTCATAAATAGGTAGTTTAAAAATGGAGTTTCTCAAATTTATATCAATATGCCATAGCGTGTTACCGAATATGCTGTATAATAGCTGTGCTTGAAAACATTTTTATAACTTCAGCGTATTACATATTAATAGGTTTTTCGAAATTTTATATATTGAAAGTCAAAAAATTGGGAAATTGAACTTTCTGGCACATACATACCTGTCCGGAAACAATGAGGAAATCATTGTTGGGAATTTTATGGGTGATTATGTAAAGGGAAGGGATTATATGATTTTCCCGGAGCAGGTGAAAAAGGGATTTTGATTGCACCGTGATATCGATTCCTTTACCGACATGCACCTGATTACCCGAAGGAATAAGTTGCGGGTTTCTGCGAGGTATCATAAGTATGCCGGCATCATTATCGACATTTTTTACGATCATTTTCTGGCTTCCCTTTGGGACCAGTATTCAGATCTTACCCCTCCAGGATTTTGTAAATCGCACCTACGATCTTTTAAAGCGAAATTACAAGGTGCTGCCCGAGGCCATTAAGAGGTGGTTTCCCACCTTCCTGGAAAATAACTGGATGATGGCTTACCGGAAGGTGGAAGGAATTGAACTGGTCCTGGAAAGGATGTCTGCCAATACTTCGCTGCCCAACCATGCAGGATATGCCATTGAGGTACTCAGGGAGCAGTACTCGGTCTTTGAAGAAGATTTCCAGGAATTTTTCCCTTTGATGGTTGCCTTTCTTGAGGATAAGTACGAGATTTCCATTAACGAAACGAGGGGTAATTACCCCGATTCCTAGCTCAGGATTTCAAGTCTGCTTGCATCCAGCCTGAGAAAGATGAACAGGAACATGGAGAAGGCCCAAAGCGAGGACCCCCCGTAGCTGAAAAAGGGTAGAGGGATTCCAATCACTGGCAGGATTCCTATGGTCATCCCAATGTTGACAAGGAAATGGATGAAGATTATCGAGACGAAGCAGTATCCGAAGATCCGGCTGAATGCCGACCGTTGTCGTTCAGCCAGGAAAATCATTCTTAGCATAAGTCCCAGATAAAGCAGGATAACAAATGTGGTGCCCAGGAAACCCCACTCTTCTCCAACCGTACAGAAAATGAAGTCGGTACTTTGCTCCGGAACAAAATGAAGCTTGGTCTGGGTGCCATTCAGATAGCCTTTTCCCTTAAACCCGCCCGAGCCGATGGCAATCTTGGATTGGTTCACATTGTATCCCACCCCCTGAGGATCATCATCCATGCCAAGGGTTACATAGATCCTGTGTTGCTGGTGAGGTTTCAGGATATTATTGATGGAATAGTCTACCGAGATCATAAAAAGGACAGCAATGACCACTCCTGCCAGTATTTTAAGGTGATCGTACATTCTGGATTTGAGCCCCTTGATGAACAGGACTATGGTAATGGGAATTAAAGAGAACAAGTCCGATGGTGAAGGTCGAAAAACCTGTATTCAGCAGTCGGTTGATTCCATAGAGTGCTCCAAAGGTGAGCCCAGCCAGGCCCCGATTGATGGCAGCCTTTTTGGTCGATTTGGCCACGAAGGCATAGATTAGCAAACCCATAAACACAAGGATCAGCAAAACAAGTGCCTTATCCGTTACAAGTGTGGCAAAAAAAAGGAACAGCAGGGCGGCCAGCAGTAGCATGATATTGGCCGAGAATCCCTCCCGGAATAATACAAATATAAAGGCAAAGTATACCAGGGTTGATCCCATATCGGGTTGCAGAAGGATCAGGGCAGGAGGTATGAATATAATCACAAAGGCTTTAAACAGATCCCGAATCTTCTCAGTTCGAAGTTGTGAGATGTAGAGAAGTTTTGCAAGGGCCAGCGCGGTCATGGGTTTTGCAAATTCGGATGGTTGAAACTGGAATCCTCCTATCACAAACCAGCTCTTTGCCCCGTTCACCTCTGTTCCGAATAAGCAGGACCGCCATCAGAATCACGACCATAATGATGTAGAGGATGTAAGAGAAGTAGATGTAGAATTTCGCATCAAGTATCAGCAATAGGATGGCCAGGACGATGGAGGCCCCTATCCATATAATTTGTTTCCCAAATCGTTGCGAAAGGTCAAATATCCCACCCTCTGCTTCCATGATGTTTGCAGAATAGATATTCATCCAGCCAAAGGAGAGAATCACGAGCCACAGGAGAATGGAGATCCAGTCGATATTTGCTAATGTGTTATTTCTAGGATCCATATTTTTACTGGCTTTGTTCGCTTGAGTCCACTTTTATTTCGCTTGTGTCAGCAACTGGGTTTGTTTTTTTTACCACAGGGGGGATTTTCCCCATGACATAGTTTTCGTACCAGGTACGTTTCACCTCTCCGGTAAGATATTTTTCGATCATCAGGCTGGCAATTGGGGCAGCATAGGTGGTCCCGAATCCCTGGTTCTCCACATATACGGCAATGGCAATTTTCGGATCATCTTTGGGAGCAAAGGCGATAAATATTGAATGGTCATTGCCATGCGGGTTCTGGGCGGTCCCGGTCTTCCCGCATACAATGATGTCAGCGATCTTTGCATTACGTGCCGTGGATCCCGGCCCGCCGTTAACCACCAGTTCCATCCCGTCAACGATGGGTGCGTAATTAACTGAATCGATGCTTGTGTAGTGCCTGCTTGTATAAGCCTCATCGATTTGATCAACCCCCTCAATTTCTCTCACCAGGTGCGGAGTGATGTAGTAGCCCCGGTTGGCCAGGGTCGCCGTCATGTTAGCCATTTGAAGAGGAGTGATGAGTATTTCCCCCTGTCCTATACCAAGAGATCGGATGGTCACATAGTTCCAGTGATTTTCTCCGTATATCCGGTCATAATATCCTGCTTCGGGAATGTTCCCGTTCAGTTCGTTTGTAAGCTCAATTCCCAGGGGATTCGCAAAGCCAAAGGACAGCAGATGGTTTCTCCAATTGGTATATGCTTCAGCAGTGGAGGCGAATTTCGCATCCTGGAGAATATTTTTAAGGGTTTGGATGAAATAGGTATTGCAGGAGTGCTGAACCGCCTCAATCAGGTTCAGGGGTGTTTCATGCAGGTGACATCCGGTATGGATACTTCCAATATAGAAACCGTAGTAGCAATGCTGCTCGGTTGATATCGAAATGACGTTCTCCTGAAGTCCGATGAGCCCCATCATTGTTTTAAAGGTTGATCCAGGAGGGTACTGTGCCATCAGAGCCCTGTTAAACAAAGGATTAAGGGTGTCGGAAGCGAGTTCTCCAAATCTCAGTCCCAGGTTTCTTCCCACCAGCAAATCGGGAGGAAAGGAGGGGGCGCTCACCAGGGCAAGAACCTCCCCTGTCGCGGGCTCAATAGCTACCACACTGCCCACATAGGGTTTCATGAGCAATTCACCATACGCCTGTAGACTTGCATCCAGGGTGGAAACCAGGTTTTTACCCACTTCAACCGATCTGTCCAGTTTTCCCCCCTGGTAGGATTCAATGGTTTGGTTGTGGACATCCTTCAAAAATACATTCTGTCCCTTTTCGCCTCTTAAATAGGGCTCATAGGCTTTTTCGATACCAGAAACACCTATGTAATCGCCCAGTTGATAATAGGGATCCCTGTCAAGAATCCGCTGATCCACTTCCCCCACATAGCCAAGGGCATGTGCTGCAATCGGAGCTGTGTATTTCCTGAGGGTTCGCGTCTGAACGTAAAAGCCGGGGTACTGGAAAAGCTTCTCCTGAAGCAGTGCTGCATGCTCGATAACTTAACTGTTTCATGAAGACCGACGGAACCCGGTAAGAGTAGGCTTTGGCCGCCCTCAATCGTTCTTGAAGGTTCTCCCGTGTGATGTTGAGTATCCGGCAAATCTCAGTTGTGTCGAATGCTTCCACCTGACGCGGCGTAACCATGATGTCGTAGGCCGCCTGGTTGTACACCATTATTTCCCCGTTCCGGTCATAAATCAAGCCTCTGGCAGGATAGATGATCCTTACACTCTGGGCATTGCTCAGGGCAAACTGTTCATAGGATTTATCCAGGATCTGGAGGTGAAACAATCTGGCAATATATACCAGGCATACCAGAGTGATGATCACAGTAAAAACGTACCTTCTGTCAGTGAACTGGTTCATCTATTTCCGGAATACAAAATACTGGCTCAGAACAATGGTTGAGGCGGAAAGGGCCGTGCTGAGGATTACCCGGAGCAAGGTACTTAAAAAATTCTGCAACTGGAACACCTCCAGGTAGAAGAGGGCCAGGTGATGCACCAGCACAATAAGCAGTGTGTATTTAAGAAACCAGGCAAAACCATAGTAATAGATTCGAGGAAAGGTTTCAGGTTCATATCCATCCCGAGGGGCAAGAAGGTTCAGAATGTAGGGTCGGACAAATGCAATCAGGACCGTTGCTGCAGTATGCATCCCGGGAGTGTGCTCAAACAGATCAATCCCAAATCCAAGTATAAAACCCGATAATAAAACGATCCACCTGGGCGTATCAAAGGGCATAAGAAGGATGAACAGGAGATAAATGTAGGGCACCATATACCCATTAATCATCACATTATCCATCACCAGGATCTGGAAAGCGATCACCACAAAAAAGCGGAATATATTTCTGGCAATGATGTACATTATCCCGATTGGCCCTCCAGGTTTAACTGCTCCTCCTTTTGATAATTTCGAATCACATTTACATGGAAAAGGCTTTGAAAGGCGGTCGAGAGCCTTACCTTGATTTCGTAAAAATTTCCTTGCTCCAAGTGAGAATGATTCAATGGTGCCCACTTCGATTCCTTCTGGAAATATTGAGGAAAATCCACTGGTGACAATCGTGTCGTTTTCCAGCAGATCAACGTGAAAGGGGATCTCATTTAAATCTGCAAAAAGGGGCGATTTTCCACCCCATTGAAGAATTCCCGCATAGTTACTTGACTTCAGTTTAACACTGAGCCGAAAGTCAAGGTTGATAATTGGAATAACCGTAGCAAAGTTGTCCGAGGTTTCCAGCACGATCCCAACCACCCCCTGGTCGGAGATTACCCCCATATCCCTGAATACCCCGTCCTTTTCTCCATGATCAAGGGTGAGGTAGTTGTATTGTTTGTAGACGCTGTTGTGAATCACCCGGCTGGGGACAAAATGGTACTGGTACGGATCATTGAATTCAGAGAGAACCACTGAAGAATCCAGGCGCTGTTCCATTTGTTGGAGGCTGTTTCTCAGTTGGGCGTTTTCCTCCACAAGTATATTATTTGTTTCCTTCAGAAAGAGGTATTCCCTGGACCCGTCCACTTTGGTGTACATGAAACCGGATAACTGCTCTGTTAAGGCCGATGATTTTAGATCGCTGAAAGCCATTGCCCTGTACCATGAGTATTAACGCTGCCGTTTCAAGAACCAGAAACAAGCAGGAAGTCAGAATACTTCTGAATGAACCTGAGCAGTGTCCTCATATTTTCTCACCAGTGATCCTGCCTAACGCATCAGGAAGGGGTATTTGTCCACATTCCTGAGAGCAATACCTGTCCCACGAGCTACAGCGGTTAAAGGGTCCTCTGCAATATGGAAGGGGATGGAGATTTTTTCGGACAGACGTTTATCCAGTCCCCTAAGCAGGGCTCCGCCTCCCGCAAGGTAAATCCCTTTAGTTACAACATCTGCATAAAGTTCGGGAGGAGTTTGTTCAAGTACCGAAAGAATGGCTGTCTCAATTTTGGAAATGGACTTATCCAGACAATGCCCTATCTCCTGGTAAGAGATGGGAATCTCAATGGGCAGGGCAGTCATCAGGTTAGGACCGCGCACATAAAAGTCCTGTGGTGGCTCATCTAGCTCGGGAAGGGCTGAACCTACCTGAATTTTAATCTCCTCAGCGGTGCGTTCACCCACTTTAATATTGTGCTGGTGGCGCATGTAGGTCTGGATATCATAGGTAAAACCGTCGCCGGCTACTCGAATGGACTGGTTACAGACAATCCCACCCAGGGCGATGACGGCAATTTCGGTGGTACCTCCTCCAATATCCACCACCATACATCCTTCAGGGGCCTCCACATCAAGGCCAATACCAATGGCTGCAGCCATTGGTTCAAAGATCATGTATACATCACGACCACCGGCATGTTCGGATGAATCGCGTACGGCCCTACGTTCCACTTCTGTACTTCCGGATGGAATGCACACGACCATTTTTAATGAAGGGGTAAAGAGTCGTTTCTTGGTATTGATCATCTTGATCATCCCCCTGATCATTAACTCCGCAGCCTGGAAATCAGCAATAACTCCATCACGAAGGGGTCTGATGGTTTTTATATCCTCATGTGTCTTGCCATGCATCTGACGGGCTTTCTCACCAACGGCTATCAGTTTCCCGGTGTGTTGATCAATGGCCACAATTGATGGTTCATTGACAACAACCTTTTCATTGTGAATGATGAGTGTGTTGGCTGTGCCGAGGTCAATGGCAAGCTCCTGTTGAAAAGAAAATAATCCCATATAATATATTCTTTAAATTTTAATGTTTGAAATGTCTGATTCCCGTAAATACCATGGCCATCCCATGCTCATTGCAATAGTCAATGGTTTCCTGGTCGCGAACCGATCCGCCTGGTTGAACCACTGCTGTAATTCCTGCTTTCCCTGCAATCTCCACACTGTCCGAAAATGGAAAAAATGCATCAGAGGCCATCACGGCTCCCTTCAGATCAAATCCAAAATGTCTGGCCTTTTCAATGCTCTGCCTGAGTGCATCAATGCGTGAAGTCTGACCAACACCCGAGGCCAGCAATTGTTTGTTTTTGGCCAGCACAATGGCATTGGATTTGGTATGCTTTACAATCTTATTGGCAAAGACCAGGTCATCAAGTTGGGATGCATCCGGGGTGACCATGGCAGTAACAGGTTTCATGTCACCCTGCGGATTCTGTGCCACGATCACGATCCTGGAGGATCACTCCATTGAGAACGGTCCGAATCATTTTTTCAGGGAGTTGAGTTTCCTTTAGGACGAGAATTATCCGGTTCTTCTTCTGTTTCAGAATATCCAGGGCATCCTGGTCATATCCAGGTGCGATAATCACTTCGAAAAAGATCTTGTGCATCTCTTCGGCTGTGGCAGCATCGATGGTTCTGTTGGTGATCAGAACTCCACCAAATGCAGAAACCGGATCGCCGGCCAGTGCATCATTCCAGGCATCAACCAGCCTATCCCTGGATGCAAGTCCGCATGCATTATTGTGCTTCATGACCGCAAAGGTTGTTTCTTCAAAATCACTTATCAGGCAAACGGCAGCGTCAATATCCAGCAAATTGTTATAGGAAATTTCCTTGCCGTGCAACTGTTCAAGAATCTCTTCCAGGTTTCCGAAAAATTTTCCATCCTGATGAGGATTTTCACCATACCTGAGCGTGCTTGCCATTGGAATTACTCACTTTCAGTGCTGAGATCTTGCCCTCGTCAAAATATTTGAATATTTCAGCATCATAGTGGCTGGAGACCTGGAATGCTTCGGTGGCAAAGGCCCTTCGCTGTTCGAATGAGCTTGTTCCATTGCCCGATTCAAGAAGTTCCAGCAGAGGCCCATACTGGTCCATGGATGCTACCACCAGCACATCTTTATGATTTTTTGCAGCGGCCCTGATCAGGGAGATTCCCCCAATATCAATTTTTTCAATGATGTCCTGGTCCGGGGCACCAGAGCGAACCGTATCCTCGAAAGGATATAGATCCACGATAACCAGATCAATTTCCGGAATCTCATATTCTGCCAGTTGGTCCAGGTCTCCCTGGTTTTCCCTTCGGCCAAGGATTCCCCCAAAAACTTTTGGGTGCAGCGTCTTTACACGTCCGCCAAGGATGGAAGGGTAGGAGGTGAGCGCTTCGACAGCATTTACAGGGATTCCCAGCCCTTCAATGAAGCTAAAAGTACCCCCTGTGGAATAGAGCCTTACGCCTAGTTCATTGAGTTTTTTCACGATCTTGTCAAGTCCTTCTTTGGAGTATACGGAGATAAGTGCACTTGAGATTTGTTTCAGGGTGGTCATGGTGTATAATTAAAACTATCTTACTAACTTTAACTTCTCTGCAAAAGAAGCGGTTTCCGGTGACAATATAAAGCGAATAGCAACAAATTATGAATAAAGAGATGCAATTGATTCGCCTGATATGGGAAAGTCTGATTATGGCTGTGCATGCGGTTACCACAAACAGGCTCCGGGCATCACTTTCTCTGCTTGGAATTACCATCGGAATATTTGCCATTATTGCTGTTTATACGGTTGTGGATTCACTCGAAACAAATATCCGGGAGAGCTGTGAATAGCCTGGGAAGTGATGTGATTTACATTGAAAAGTGGCCCTGGACCTCCGAAGAGGGAAATGAGTATCCCTGGTGGAAATACATGAACCGGCCACTGGCCACCCTTGATGAGTATGAATTCATCAAGGCCAAAAGCAAAAGCACTGAACATGCATGTTTTATTTCGGCGGTGGGAAGAAGGATTGAGTATAAGAATAACAACATCGACCGGGCCGATGTTTTCGGGGTTTCCAACGGATTCCAGGATATTCGCTCCTTTGAAGTAAGCAAGGGGCGCTACTTTAATCATGTGGAGGCCAAAACAGGTCGGAATGTAGTGGTCCTTGGAAGCAAGATAGCCACAGAACTTTTTGAAGGAGCCAATCCCATTGGGAAATATGTAGAGTTAATGGGCCGAAAGGTGATGGTGATCGGTGTATTGAAGAAAGAGGGGAAGGGTACATTCGATACCTTCATTCTTGATGAGGTAGCTATTTTACCCCTGGGCTACTATATGAGCTTTGTGGATATCCGGCGTGAATGGGCCAACCCTCAAATCTGGGTCCAGGCAAAAAAAAGTGTTGGGGTTGACGAGCTCACCTTTGAGATCAGACAGATCCTGAGGTCTTACAGGAGGATTCAACCCTCAGATGAGGATAATTTCGCTTTGAACCAGACCAGTCTGATCAACAATCAGTTGGATAAACTTTTTGCGGTGTTGAAAGTGGCTGGTACCTTGATTGGTATCTTCTCCATTATCGTGGGAGGATTTGGAATCGCTAATATTATGTTTGTTTCCGTGAAGGAGCGAACCCATATCATCGGAATTCAGAAGGCCCTTGGTGCAAAAAAATATTTCATCCTGCTACAGTTCCTTTTTGAATCACTGATGCTCTCCATAGCAGGGGGTATAATTGGCTTGCTGATTGTATTCCTGGGATCAGCCGCAATCTCACTTATCCAGTGACTTTTCAATGTACCTGACCATGCATAATATTATGGTGGGTATAGTGATCTCCAGTGTAATAGGGCTGGTAAGCGGGATATTTCCAGCATGGCAGGGGGCCAGGATGAATCCGGTTGTGGCCATCAATACCTCTTTTTAAGTCTTTTCAAATAAAAATGCCGTAGAGGATCCTTCCCATGAGGAAGTAAATAATCAGTCCCATGATATCGTTCATGGTGGTGATGAAGGGACCTGTGGCCAGGGCCGGATCAATTTTGACCCGGTTCAGTAAAAGGGGAATCAGGGTCCCAAAAAGGGCGGCAAAGATGATCACTACAAAGAGTGATGTACTCACTGTAAAGGTGAGCGCCAGGTTATCACTCACGAAAAAATTGTAGAGAAACAGGAGTCCCGAAAGGATCAGTCCATTGAGTAAGGCAACCAGCAATTCTTTAAAAAGCTTCTTTTTTGTGCTTTCCAATCCAAGGCTGTTGCTCGCAATACCCTGTACAATGATGGCTGAAGACTGAATCCCCACATTCCCGGCCATGGCAGCAATCAGGGGAATGAAAAATGCCATTTCCGGATTAATCTGGATGTCTTCTTCGAAACGGCCAATCACAGCGGCCACAACAATGCCCCCAAAAAGGCCGATGATCAGCCAGGGCAGTCTGGCTCTTGAGAGTCTTGCAGGTGAGTCGGTGGTCTCCACGTCTGTGGTGATACCGGATGCCAGCTGGTAGTCTCTTTCAGCCTCTTCCCTGATCACATCCACCACATCGTCGATGGTGATTCTTCCCATGAGCCTGCCTATGGAGTCTGTTACCGGGAGTACGATGAGGTCGTACTTCTCCATAATCTGAGCAACCTCTTCCGAACGTGCATCTGTCTGAACCGATCGGATATCTGCGTTGTAAATATCTCTCACCTTGGTGGATGCACTTGCCAGCAGCAATGCCTTGAGGGAAAGAATTCCCAAAAGCACATTCTCATTGTTCACCACATAGATGTAGTAGATCTCATCCAGGTCTTCGGCTTGTTTCCGCATCTCCCTGATGCAGGTTGCAACGCCCCAGTTTTCATTGACACGGATCAGCTCTTTGGCCATCAGTCCTCCTGCCGTATCCTCATGATAACCAAGAAGATCCACGATGTCTCCAGCTTGTTCAACATCGTCGATATGGAGAAGAATCTCCTGCTTTTTTGCTTCGTCAAGGTCCCCGATTACATCGGCAGCATCGTCCGAGTCCATGTGATCGATAAACTGACTGGCGATCAACTCAGAAGGAAGCGAATTCAGGAATTTCTCCCGGTCATTTTCTTCCAGCTCCACCAGTACATCCGATGCTATCTCCGGATCGAGCAGCATATAAAGGTAGGTGGCCTCTTCGATGCTGAGCTCATCATAAATCTCTGCAATATCAGCCGGGTGCAATAATTCAAGCAAAACCACTGAAGCAGCATCATCTCGGATTTTGATGGCCGCCAGCATTTCGTCCAGGAATTCGCGGGTTAGTTTTTGGCTCATTACTTTTCCGATTTTACGGATCAGAGCTAAGTACCAGCTGCTCTGCCACCCAGAGGGTCAATTCGATGAATTGTTGAATATCCAGTTGTTCAGGCCTTTTTGAAAGCAATTCGTATTCGCTGTCCAAATTTAGTAAAATAGATTGGATGGAGTTCCTGATCATTTTCCTGCGTTGATTAAAAACTGCTTTAACGACTTTTCGAAATAGTTCTTCGTCACATGGCAGTGCTTTTCTGTCGTTTCTTGTCATGCGAATAACACCTGAAGTAACTTTCGGGGGTGGGTGAAATGAGCCGGGTTTTACCGAAAATAGATACTCGATATTGTAGTAAGCCTGCAACAAGAACGCTCAGGATTCCGTAACTTTTTGTTCCATGTGGAGATGAAATCCGCCGGGCCACCTCTTTTTGCAGCATACAAACCACCGAATCGACGCGATGCCTGTTTTCCAATACCTTGAAGAATATCTGGCTGGAGATATTGTAGGGAAAGTTGCCTATGATATGAATTCTTTCACCGGGAAATTGATCCAGATCCAGTTTCAAAAAGTCTCCTTCCACCAGTTTACCGTCCAGCTGGGGCCATCGGGCAAGCAGGTGCACCACTGATTCCCTGTCGATCTCCACCGGAACAAAAGGCAAATTTTTCTCCAGGAGCCATTCGGTCAGGACTCCGGTACCTGGCCCCACTTCAAAAACAACATCCTCAGGTTGAGAATGCATTGCCTCAACAATTCTCTGTGCGATGCTAGGATCGGTCAGAAAGTGTTGTCCTAAATGTTTTTTTGGTCTTACCATCAATTACTCAAAGTTAAAAGGATTTAGGTATTTTTGGAACTTTAAAAATGATTGAGATGATCAAATTGAAGAATCCCTATGCCACCAAGGAGGGATATAACTGTTTTGGATGCAGTCCCACCAATCCAATCGGACTAAAGATGGAATTTTTTGAAGATGGGGACGAGGTGATATGCAACTGGAGTCCGGAAAATGGTTTCGCAGGCTTCCATGATATCCTGCATGGCGGGATCCAGGCGACCATGATTGATGAGATTGCCAGTTGGGTTGTTCTCGTTAAACTGGACACATCGGGTGTCACCTTTCGCTTGAATACCCGCTACCGGGAACCTGTTCGCATTTCCAGAGGTGAAATCTCCCTTCGTGCCAGGCTAAAGGAGGTGCGCAGGAGAATCGCAACAATCGAGGTGGAGTTAATGGATGGGGAGGGAAAGGTGTGTTCTGAAGGTACAGTTGACTATTTCCTGATTCCCAGGGAAAGGGCAGTTACTGAATTTCATTATCCGGGTAAAGAGGCTTTTTATACTAAAACAAAGTGATGCAATACGATTTTGACAAATATATCGAGAGGAAAGGCAGCGACAGTGTTAAATATGACCTGAATGGGATTATTTTCGGAAAAGAAGATTTGCTCCCCATGTGGGTGGCTGATATGGATTTTGAAGTTCCCGGTTTTATCAGGGAGGCGATTAATGAGAGGGCTAATCACCCCGTTTATGGATATACCTTTCGTCCCCGCAGGTTCTTTGAATCAGCGGCCAACTGGATGAGCAAAAGGCATGGATGGGAGGTAAGTCCCGATGCTTTCAGCTTCAGTCCGGGAATCGTTCCGGCCCTGAATATGATTGTAATGGAGTTTAGCGAGCCGGGGGACCGCATCCTTGTTCAGCCTCCTGTCTATTTTCCATTCTTCAATGCAATTACAAACCACAAAAGGGAGTTGGTCTATAACCAGTTGATTGAGCAGAACGGGGAGTATGAGATCGATTTTGATCAGCTAGAGCAGGAGTTTAAAAAGGGGATTAAGATCTTTTTCCTTTGCAATCCCCACAATCCCGTTGGCAGGGTCTGGTTGAAAGAAGAACTCAGTCGACTAGCCGCCCTGGTGGTAAAGTACCAGGTTCTTGTGATCAGTGATGAAATTCATTCCGACCTGCTACTGTTTGGAAACAAACATATTCCTTTTGCCTCCCTGGGGAAGGAGGTGGCTGATCTTACCTTCACCTGTGTGGCGCCTAGCAAAACATTCAACCTGGCCGGGCTCTATACATCGGTGGTAATTGCCAGCAATCCCAGTCTGAAAATGGGTTATGAGCGCATTTTGGATGCGGTACATGTGGGTGGTGGTTGTCTGTTTGGACAGGTCGCTTTTGAAGCTGCCTATAACCATGGAGCAGATTGGCTCCGGCAATTAAATGCCTACCTGGAGCAGAACTTTATCTTGCTCAAAGAATTTTTGGGGTCTGCCCTTCCAGGTGCAGTGGTCTCACCTCTTGAAGCAACCTATCTGGTGTGGATAGATTTTGCTTTCCTGGGGAAGGATGAGAAGGGATTAAAACAATTTATCATTGAGGAAGCCGGGCTGGGCCTGAACGATGGTCCCATGTTTGGTCCGGGTGGAGCAAATCATCAAAGGATGAATATTGCCACTACCCGGGAAGTACTCTTGAAGGGTCTGGAACAGTTGGCCACGGCAGCGGCCCCTTATTTCTGACCATTTTGATTACATCACAAGAAAGAGGTATATTTAAAAAACTGTTCATCAGATATTATTCTTAAAGCATGAAACTCAGGTTTTCATTCTCACTGAAGTTCCTTTTGCCTTACCTGCTTTTCGCTACCCTGTTCTTGTTGGTCTTTTTCAGAGTGCGAAAGAGCGGGGACCAGTTGCTTATTTTACTTTCTCTTTGTGGTGCCATCATCAGCATCCTGGCAGGGGTGATTCAAAATTTCTGGTTAAAAAAGCCTTTATACAAGGTAAGAAGTCTGTTGGCTCAACTTACCCGTGGGCAATTGCCGGCTTTTAGTGCTTCAGATTCGGCCGATGAGATTGGAGATCTTGAGAGATACCTTGGAAAACTGGTGGAGAACCTTCGATCACTTACCTTCTTTGCCAGGTCATTAGCCTCCGGTGATTTTTCCAGCAATTATGAACAGCCTGGTGCCGATGATGAGATTGGCGAAGCCTTGCTTTCTCTGAAGGGGAGCCTGATGGCCTCGCGAAAGGAGAGTGAGAGCAGGCGGCGGGATGAAGAGAACCGGACCTGGGCCGCACATGGCCTGGCGAAATTCAGCAAGCTGTTCCAGGAGGCTGAAGATGACCTTGAGGAGCTCTCCAGGGAGTTGATGAGGGAGCTTGTGGAATACACCGAGGCAGATGTGGGTGCCCTGTTTATTGTATCGGATAGTCAGCCACCCGAACTACAACTCTCAGGTAGTTATGCCTTTGATAGAGAGAAGTTTATTGCCAAATCATTTGAGTTTGGAGAGGGGCTTGTTGGAAGGGCTGCACTGGAGAAGGATATTATCTATGTGAACGACCTTCCAGAGGGATATATGAAAATTCGTTCGGGTTTGGGTGAAGATCTTCCCTCTTCTCTCCTCCTTGTACCTGTCATTCTTGATCATAATGTGCTGGGTGTAATTGAGCTGGCCTCTCTGGGTGAAATCCCGGCCTTTCAGGCAGGCTTTATCCAACAGCTGGCCGATTTAATGGCTACAACCATTGCCAAGGTGAAGGCAAATCATAAGAACAGGGAGCTGTTCGAACAGTCCAGGCTACAGGCCGAGAAGTTAGCCTCTCAGGAGATGGTTTTCAGGCAAAAGCTTGAGAAACTGGAAAAAGCAGTCCAGGATCATCTAATGAATGAAGAACAGTTTAAAAAGGAGATAGAAGACTTGAAGAAAAAAAACTGATCTTTTCCTCTCATTTTGACATTCGATAATCAAACGCTATGCCATAATGGCGCAATTAATTTATTTAAAAGCGACAATATGACATGATAAATTGACTGGCATATGCTTTGCCCTATGATGGACGATGTTTAAAAACAAATATGAACCAATCAATAGGAGGAAAGAAAAATGTTAGCAAGAATCAACAGAAATTATGTTCCCGCATATTGGGATGATTTTTTTAATGACAAGTTTTTCAATGGTGTTGCACCAGCGATAAAGAATGGCAACTCGCCTGCAGTAAACGTAATTGAGGAGGATAATTCCTTCAGAATTGAGGTAGCTGCTCCCGGTGTTGCTGCAGATGATTTCAAAATCAAGCTCGAAAATGATATGCTTACCATCTCAAGTGAGCAGAAAGAGAACAAGGAAGATGTAGAGCCTAAGTACCTGCGAAGAGAGTTTTTTTACAGTTCGTTTAAAAGAAGCTTCCAGTTGCCAGATACTATCGATGCCGGAAGCATCAGGGCTAAACATGACTCAGGAATATTGAGCATCGAGCTTCCTAAAAAAGCAGAGGTAGTTCAGAACGCTCACAGAGAGATTGAAGTAGAAAGTGGAAAGTCGAAAGTCGAAAGTGGAAAGTCGAAAGCTGAAAGTGGAAAGTCGAAAGCTGAAAGTAAGAGTTAGGATAGTGTAAGTTGGATTGTGGGATTAAGGCAGGGGCCATTTCAGGTTCCTGCCTTTCTTTTATTTTTCATTTTCCCCCAGGTCAGTACAATGACTCCAACAATAGTGATTATCCCCCCTGTCACCTGCAGCATTTCAGGCAGAATGGAAAGGTAAATCATGGAGCCAAGCAATACAAAAAGGCTCCTGGTTGACTGGATGATCATGGTTCGGGAAGCTTCAATATATTTTAGTGCTGAGTATTGGGCGAAGCCGGTTAGAAAGGGGCCCAGTAGAGATCCGATGGCCATGTTAATGGCTGCACTTACCGGGATGTGAAAGCTCTCCTGGCGGAGGAGCATGGCTGATACTCCGAACAGAAAAATGAATATCACCCGATTCAGGGTCAGTATTCCCGGGTGAATGTCCTTGATCCGGCTTTTGGCAGTAATGATACTCGCCGATGCAAATATGGACGAAACCAGGATCCATCCTGAGCCTTTTCCGAAAAATTCACTGATACTGGTATCTCGAGTATAGGAGATCAGGATGACTCCCCCAATGGTGAGTATGATGCCAATGGCCTCCACAGCGTTAAAGCGTTCCCCCAGGAATTTGATACCTAGGATGGTTACAAAAATGGGGGTGAGATTGGACAAAAAGGATATGGTGGTGGGGTTATCGGCGAGTTGAATGGCAAGGAACATCATGGTTGACGATCCCAATTCCAGGAGCCCGATAATTACCAGGGTAATGTTGGAGGAGCGGCTAAGCTTTGGAATTTTCCTGATGATTCCGGTAATGAACAGAAAGGGCAGAATCCAGATCATTGCAAAACCAAACCAGTAGAATTGAAACTGAAAATAGGAAACTTCCATCAGGGCCGCTTTGGAGAACACATACACATTTGCCATTCCAAGGGTAGCCAGGAAAGCAAGTGATATACCTTTTACGGTGGGATTGATCCGGGAAAGAAAGTCCTTCATATATATTATAGGCTTACACCCTGCGATGGTTTCGGGGGAGATGAAGTCATTAAATGGTGGCCGCAAAATAAAGATATAATCCCTATATTCGCAAAATCTGGCTGCTTTTTAACGATGCCGTAAGTGAAATAATATACCCAACATCTCATGAAAATCAGACACATTACCCTCCTGGCCTTTCTTTTGTCGCTGATTGTTCTTCCTTCCTTCGGACAGAAAAAGGGACTCGAATCCATTAACGCCCATGACCTTAAGATGCATATGAAATTTCTTGCTTCCAACGAGCTTGAGGGGAGGAATACCGGTGAACCCGGACTTCTGATTGCCGCACGATATTTAGCCGGTCAGGCCGAACAGCTTGGATTACAGGCGGCTGATGCTGAGACGGGTTATTTTCAATATTATACCATTGTTGAGAAATCAAATGATTTAGCCAATAGTGCGATTACCATTTCTGAGGCCGGTAAAGAGGACCTTGTCAACCGGGATCCCTTTTACATGATGAGCCCCATGGAGGGAGATTTGATCAGCCTGGAGGGCCAGGTGGTTTTTGCCGGATACGGGATCAGTGATGAAGAGAATAACTACGATGATTTGGAGGGGATTGATATCTCCGATAAGATTGTAATGATTATGAACGGTGCACCCAAAAACGAAGATGGTAGTGAGTATCTTTTTGGTGAACAAAAATACACGGGAATGCGGGCTATGCAGTATAAAATGCAGGCCATATTTTCTCAGCAGCCTAAGGCTGTAATGATCGTACAGGATCCCAAGTCGGGATTTTCTTCCATTGATGAGGAGATGCCGGGGATAGCCAACTATCTCGGACGCTCCAGGAGCCTTAAGGGAGAAGAAGGCGGCAGGCGAAGCCGGAGTGGTCCTGCAACCATTGTTTTTATCAACAGAAGCGTGGCCGACCAGCTGCTTGCAAGCTCTGGAAATAATCTGAAGGATCTGCAAATAGGAATCGATAGCAAGCTTACGCCCAATTCTTTTGCTGTGGACAGTGTCGATCTAAAAATCGAGTTGAAGAAGGAGGTAAAAGACATTATTGTTTCTAATGTTTTCGGACTCATCGAAGGCAGTGATCCGGTACTAAAGGATGAGGTGCTTATTTACGTGGCTCATTACGATCATATTGGGACCGACGGTGAAGGCGGAGTTTTTAACGGAGCTGATGATAATGCATCAGGAACCGTGGCACTTATTGAAATTGCCCAGGCTTTTATGAAGGAGAAAAAGAGGCCGGCAAGGAGCGTCGGGATCCTGTGGGTTTCGGCCGAGGAGATAGGGCTTTATGGCTCAAAGTATTTTTCAGATCATCCCCTGGTAGCAGAGGAGCAGATCGCCGCTGTGATTAATCTTGACATGGTGGGGCGTACCCGTACCATTGAAGATGAGCAGAGCGACAGGCCTGGTCTTACCATTGCAGGCGGAGACACCGTTAAAGTCATTGGTGGATTGCAGAGCGAGGTCCTGATGGGAATTAATGTGAAGACCCTCGACGAAATGGACCTGATTGGGAATTATGAATACAATGACCTGACTCACCCAGAACGTTATTTCTACAGGAGCGACCATCTCAATTTTGCCCGCAAGGATATTCCGGTGCTTTTTTACTCCACAGGTACGCATAAAGACTACCACATGGTCACCGATGAGGAGAAGCTGATCGACTATGATAAATTTGTAAAAATGACACGCTTCTCATACAAAGCCGGGTACAATGTAGCAGACTACAAAGGTTCCATCGAGGTTGACAATCCCATGTCAACCTGGTAGCCTTGAGAGTGGAGATTACAAAACTTCCAGGTAGACATTTCTGAACTGCATGGGTGATCCCTCGGACTGAAGAAGAATATTTCCTTCAGTAAGTGTCATGTCAGTTCCCAGGTTTTGTAGCACCCCGTTTACGCTTGCCTCCAGCTTACCATCAAGGGAGGTAATATCGTAAGTATTCCATTCGCCCTTTGGATTTTCACTGACTTCTTCAAATTTTGGAAGAACCTTATATCTATTCTCCTCCGATTCGATCAGGTAGGTGCTGTCTTTTATCGTAATTCCAGACCCTTTTCCTATCAGGACCACATCTCCGGCCTTTTCATGCATGAGCTGGCACTCAATGGCAAGGGGCCAGATCATATCATTGCCTGTTACGTGCAGCAGCACTCCACTATTGGTGGGTTCATCTATCCAACGCCATTCGACGTGGAGTTTGTAGTTGCTGTAAATCTCCTTCGTACGGATGTAACCATGCGGCTTGCCGGAGGTTGAAATTAAACCATCCTCCACCCAGAATAAATTTTCGGGCTGAACATCGGGTGAGCTGACAAAAATGTCCCAGTTGTCAAGGTTGTCTCCGTTGAACAACATTACCTTATTGTCGGTTTTGAAGGAGAAAATAACAAGGGAAAGGGCAAAAAAAGCAGCGGTTTTCAGGATTGTTTTCATGGGTGCAGAATTCTTTTAAGGTTAGAATGCACCAATTTACAAAAAAAACCAAGTCATAAAACTTGCGTCCCTGGCACCTGCCTCAGTAAATCTCGGGAACAAAAGTCTGCTCCGAAATGGGAGGTCTTACATAGCCTGTCATGTTGATGGGGGGCAGTTTGATCTTTTTATGTACAATCTCCTCGTAGGGAACCATACTTAGAAAATGGCTTATGCAATTTAGCCGGGCTTTCCTTTTGTCATCGGCATGGACAACGAGCCAGGGGGAGACTTTGCTGTCGGTATAAGCGAACATCTCATCTTTGGCTTTGCTGTATTCGATCCACTTGTTTCTGGATTCAAGATCAGTCACACTAAATTTCCATCGTTTTAGCGGATCTTCAATGCGTTCCCTGAATCTTCGATCCTGCTCTTCATCACTGACAGAAAACCAATATTTAATCAATATGATTCCAGAATGGATTAACATCTCTTCAAAACGAGGACAAGAACGCAAAAATTCCCAGTACTCTTCTTCGGTGCAATATCCCATCACACGTTCAACCCCGGCACGGTTATACCAGCTTCGGTCGAAGAGGACAATTTCTCCGGCCGCAGGAAGGTGGGTTACATAACGCTGAAAGTACCACTGGGATTTCTCTTTTTCAGTGGGAACACCCAGGGCAACTACCCGGGCAATCCTGGGATTCAAACGCTGGGTAATCCTCTTTATTACACCGCCCTTGCCGGCGGCATCTCTTCCCTCGAAAAGAACCACCACCCTTAGGTTTTTGGCTTTCACCCATTCATGCATTTTCACCAATTCAAGTTGGAGCTTTTCCAACTCATGGAAGTATTTCTCCTTATCAAGCTTTTTGTTCTTACTCATTATTCAATGCTTAGTAGAATAAAAGTATGGTTTTCTTGCTTAACAGCCACATACACTACTTTGTGCCGAAGAGTCGGTCGCCTGCATCACCAAGCCCTGGCATGATATAGCCCAGTTCATTGAGTCCTTCATCCATGGCAGCAAGGTAAATGTCAACATCGGGGTGTTCATCTTCAATCCTGCTAACACCCTCCGGTGCTCCGACAATACAGACCAGTTTAATAAAGCTTGCACCCTCTTTTTTCAGGGTGCTAATGGCCAAACTTGCGCTGCCCCCTGTGGCCAGCATTGGATCCAGAATCATGACCACAGCCTCGGCAACGTTTCCCGGGAATTTGGCGTAATAATTCATGGGCTTAAGGGTAAGATGATCCCTGTATAATCCTATGTGTCCCACCTTTGCAGTGGGGATCAGGTTTGTGATGCCATCCACCATTCCTAAACCTGCTCTAAGAACGGGTACCAGCACGATCTCCCTGGCCAGCTCTTTAGTGAAACATTTTTTCAAGGGTGTTTCAATTTCAATGTCCTGGGTGGGCAGATCGCGGGTGATCTCATAGGCCATCAGTCCCGCAATCTCATCCAGGTTCTCTCTGAATTCTTTTGTGCCGGTCTCTTTTTTTCGAAGCAGGGTTAACTTGTGCTGGATCAGTGGGTGTTGAACAACTGTTAGCATGAATAGGCCTTTTTTTATTTAAAAACGGAAGGGTCGGTTTCCCGCTCATTTCCTCTGAATGCAGCTACAAACGCCTGGTTATATCCTGAAGACTTGCATTTGGTTCTGAAGGAGAGCGCATCCTTTAGATTGTTGAATTCACCTACGGTTATCCTGTAGGCCCCCTTATAATAGTATTCCCAGCTTGAGTAAGCCGATCCGGAAATTGTTACCGATGGCTGACTTTTTGGTTTTGAACTTGAAAGAATCTGAACCCTGAAAACAACCTGGTTGGGATCTGTTGCCTGAACCACTGCTTGTTCGGGTTCAGGTACGGATGGAGGTATAGCCACCACTGGGGCAGGTTCTGTTTCCTGCACCTCAGGAATAATTACTGGCAAGGCAGTTTGCACTTCTGGCTCAGGTTCTGGCTCAGGTTCAGGCTCAGGTAGTTGTGCCTGCACTTTTTCAGGCTCTTCTTCCTTATCATCGCGTCCGAGAAGGGGAAGGGCCGTCAGGTTGAATCCGGCCTCAATCTCCAGTTCAGATGCTGCACCAAAGGTAGCCGAGGTAAATCCTGAAGTGATCATGTCCTCCAGTAGAAGCGACATATCCTGGTTTTTAGTGTCAATACCCGCAGATATGAAGGCGCTGTTATTCAGACCCATTTTAAGAACCTCTTCGGAAAGGGTTTCGCCTTCGCCTTCGGAAGTAAAGAGGGCGATTTTTCTTCCTGGATGAATGGAGAATCCTAATTCATTTTTTTCAGAGTTTACGAAATCACTCAGGTTTTGAGGCTTGTCCCAGCCATCTCCATTAAAAAGGCAGACATAGATGTCATATCCACCATATCCCATATGGCCCGATGATGAGAAGAATAGATTGTTGTGCTGGTCCAGGAAGGGATACCATTCATGCCCGCTGGTATTAATTTCAGGTCCAAGGGAGACCGGAGTCATCCAGCCACTGGCATTTCTTCTTGAGACAAAAAGATCCAATCCCCCGCTGGAAGGAGTAAGATCCGTTGCCATAACCATATACTCTCCGTCGGTGGATATTGCCGGATGCATAAACCTGGTGGGCCCTGCTGTGAAGGGCAGCTGCTTGTAAGTGCTTACCTCACCGTTGATAATGGTGGCCTCGAAAATTTTTTCCGGCATTAGATTGCCGGGAACCTCGATCTTTTTTGTGAAATATACAGTCTGATAATCCCTGGTATAGGAGGTTCCGGCCGGCGAGTAGGGAAAAGGATCGTTCGTAAATAGTGGTCTGCTGCTTTCCAGTGCAATATATTCCAGGGGAACAAAGTAGGAGGCTATTTCCCCAAAGTTGATGTGATCGGGAAGCATCTTCTGATGGTATTTAGTATTGGAAAGGAATACAATCCCGTTGAGATAAAATGTCACGTCGATGGAGGGCCCCTTGATTTCTAATGCGACAGTATCCAATACCAGGAGCTCTCCAACCCTGATAGAATCATCCTGTGCCCCCGATGCAGATGACATCATTAGTAGCGCACCAAGCAGGGGGATCAGATATTTGAACCTTGTTATCTTTGGCATGATCTGCTTCATTAATCTTGTTTTTACCAGTGTCGGTGCTGGGTAAACGTTGGGCTTCCCTTCCCAATGTTCATGCCCGCTGACACTTCGAAAATAATATTCTCATCGTTCAGGTAACCAACCCTGGGGAATTGAAGGAAAACTCCGGCATAAAATTTCGGAAATTGGTATTGAAAGAAGAGTGCAAATATGTCCAGGTCCTTCAAATAGGATCCAATGTAAAAATTATTCAGGTAGACCTTCAGGTAGGGTACAATTTGATTGAGGGGTTCGCTGATGGTCTCAGAGTCGAGAGTTGTGAGAAGGGATGGCTCAATTACAATGCCCAATCTCTTGCTTATCAAAAACTTGTATCCAACCTGAAAGTTATACTGACGGCTAAAATCGGAATAATTTAAAGTGCTGTCGCCATTAATATTGGTTCCAAAGAGAGTCGTAATTGATATTCCGGCAAATACCTGGGGACCATAATAATAGACCCCTATGTCCATGTTTGGCCTGAATTTAGTGCTTAGAGAATCGGAGGGTGACTCGGAACTTGTTTTGGGTACTGCAAATACTCCCTTTAATGTGGCTCCAACAGAGATGAAATTTATTTTTTGAGGATCCAGGGAAAAATGATAGGCGCCTGCCAGGGCCAATCCCGTATTCCATGAGATATCAAATTGCTCCTGAAAGGCATATGCACCGATACCAAGTTTGGAGAAAAGACCATCGGGTGAGAGTAGGCGAGTATTGAAGTTTATAATTTGAGTGTCAGGCTGCTTGGATGCCTTAGTTGTCAGGCTGATGCTTGTGAAATCTTTGCTGCCCGTAAAGGCAGGGTTCAGTACCATAGGGTGATAGATAGGTATGGAATGAAGTTTAGAAGGAGCGCCCTGTCCGTGAAGCGAAGTGCCCGTTCCAAACACTAAAAAAAGAGCCAGGCTGATTGCTACAGCCCTGCCCCCCACACAAATGAATTTTCTCCATCCCATAAACAAACCGGGCTCAGTAGAGCAGTTCCGAAACTATAAACTGGGACTCCTGGTAAAACTGACCTTCCGTCAGGAGATTGCCGCTGTAAATCTTACCATCTTTTTCCAGATCAGAATAAGCTTTAATGCTTCCGGAGGCAATCACAATAAAGCGTTCGTGACCTGTGGTGTCTGCCGATACAGTGTATGTCTGTGACAGCCCTCCACCACTAATTGAACTTACATCAATGATGGTTCCGTTGAGGGTGTTGTAGATGGCCAGGTCGCCCGAAAACTGATAAAGAGTGGCAATATTTCCGGCGACTGTTATCTGCGGATTAGTATTAATCAGGCTGGTTGCAATTATTTTTTGATCCATTACGTGAGCACTGATTTGGACAGTGGGATTGATGGTCATTATAGACTCCTCATCCAGATTCAGGCAACTGTTTAGAAGCAGAGACATGAGAAGCAGGGTGATAAATGTTATCTTCATTTTCATCTACATTTGTATTTTAACCTTTTTTTCCGAATAGTTCTTGTACTGTATCAACAAGCCAAGACATCCGATGTTTTCTTTGATTTCTTCTTCGGAGGAACCCCTGGCCAGTACGTCTATCTTGATGGTCAGCGATTTTGTGACATCAAATCCAAGCCCCAGCGACTCCAGGTATTTGTCATCTTCATTATCATAGAGCACCTGTTGGGTCTGCTGGTCGATCAGAACAAAATGGATGGGGTACATTTTTTTATGTGTGCAGAAAGACAAAATGTAATCTTTCTGTCCGTAAAACACCGCGTTCAACTCAAGGGTATCCAGGGGAGACATGCTGGCTGAATGCGATTGACTATATATTTTGTATCCTTTCTGAATGTCATAGCGACAGTCTCCATCCATGTGGTGATACTCACAATCCTGAGAAAGGAGGTGAGCAGGTAGTAGCAGAAACAGTAGAGCCAGTAATTGTGTGTATCCTTTGTGTTTCATCTTTTCCATTTATCAGTTTGCTTCAACGATACGGGTTCTCAATTCTGTCACCGCTATCTTAAGAGACTCAAAATCCTCTTCCGATAGGCTGGGTGGACTGGAGTCGGGCGATCCGCCAATGACCAGTTTTTTGGGCTGGTTCTCAGAGCCTTCCGAGGACCTTACAGAGACTTCTCCTTTGGCTGGCTCAATTCTGTTATATATAGCATGAATTTTTTCCAGATCCCGGATGGTGGATTTTACGCCAGGATCATCACTGTCTACACTCTGGGCAAACATCATGAAGTTATCGATGGTGTATTTCTGATCGGCCAGGTGTTGAAGTAGCTGGCCAGCTGTTCCGTAGTCATCTATCATGTTGACTGCCAGGAAAAGGCTTTCAGTGAAGGCTCCTGCAGAGAGCATTACCACCGTATTGGACCTTTCATTTATTTCGCAGAAAGAGAGGATATTCATGAAAGCGTCGTTGGAGATGACATAGAGCGAGTCCAGGTATTCCACATTTTCCTTTGCCTTGGTGATCATGGCCTCATCAACGGCCTCATTGATACTGATCTCTTCGGAGAGCGATTTCACGGTCTCCAGGTAATTAAGTGTTTCTTCATGCCTGTTGAATAGAGCAGCATAGGCCAGATCGGTCATATAAACTCCAAGAACATAGGTCTTTGATTTGGAGTCAAGATACTGATCCGCCCTTTCCACGGGATTTAGAAGAGAGCCATTAAATTTCATATGGGTCATGTCAATGACACCCAACATCTCTGCAGGAGATGGATAGAGATGGTAGATTTGATTGAAGGAAGCAATGCCCCCCGAATTTTCTAATTGGTCCAGATCCTGGATCAGAACCGGGGATCCCTTTTTCCCCGATTGACATGCTCCGAACATCATCATCATCATGAAAACCAATGGGATGTATTTATTAACTGTATATTTCATTTTCTATTATTATTGAATTCGACATTCAATTTATCACAAATATACCACTTTAAGCTCCTGCTGATCTTTTTCTTCTGAGATTTCCGAAGTATTCAAGTCCTTTTTTCAATAGCCTGAATCTCAAGAATACGGAAAGGATCAGGGTCATGATCCAGATGATTAAAATGTTAAAATAGAGAGTTGGAATATAAATATTCCCAAAAATCTTAACCGAGGCATAAAAATGGGAACGACCATTTCTTTTGGTTGGATAGGCATATACAGGATCCAGCTTTCTTAGCAGGATGCCCTCTTTCTTTATTATTTTGTGAAGGTCATTTCGGTTGAGTACCAGATCCGCAAGCTGATCATTATATGTGCCCCTCTTTTCCTGTAAAAAAGCCTCAGATCCCCCTGCCTCCTTTAGTAATGAATCGATCAGCAGATCTTCTTCCAGTATCAGGCGGTCGCGGTGCAAGCGAAGTGCAGACTGGTATTTTTGCAACCAGCGAATGAGTTCATCGCCCTTCGATTTGTAAAACTGATCAATGCTAATTCTTTCAGGGTAAGGATAGGGTGTGGTAAGGCGGATGGAGGCGAGTGCATTTTTTATGGTGTACAGACTGGCCTTCAGTTCCTCTTCGCTGCCTTGCTCCTGAAATGTTATGGCGTCGTCAAGCTCCTGAGTAAGAGCCGGTATGAGGAACTGCATGTCATAGGTAATATTGCTCTCCAGTCTTTCTGTTTCAAAGAGTGGTTTCTGGTAGGCATTGTTTGCAAACTGGTTTACGACCAGGGCTTCATATGCCCAGCGACTGGCCATAAAATCTCCGGACAAGGGGACCACTATGGCTGATGCAAATTTGTAATGAAGCTTGTCGAATTTCACAATTACCCCGGCCAGAAGAATCTGGGGGACCAGAAGAAAAGGGACAATGACATAAATGGCAACCACCGATTTCAAGCCATCGGAGATAAGAAGGCCAAACATATTTGCAAAACAGGCAGTTGAAAACAGGATCAGCCAGTAAGAAAGTGTCATTCCCTTGATCTCCATAATCAGGTTGCCAATCACTACAAACATCAACATCTGGATACCCGACAGGATAAAAAGCAGGGAAATCTTAGAGAGCAGGTAGGCGGTGCGACTAAGGTGAAGGAATGATTCCCTTTTCAGAATCCGACGGTCACGGTGAATCTCTTCCGCAGCGATAATCAGTCCCAGGAAAAGTGCCACGATCACACTCATAAACAGGTATGCAGGAAGGTTCTCATTCTGACTGAAGAGATAATGATGAGGGTTGCTTTCATCCCCGGAAACGTACTTGGAAAAGAATCCAAGTATCAGGGCCAGAAGGGGGGCCACCAGGAGTGCAATGGACATGAACTGGCGGTCGGCCAGTTTGGAAAGCAGGTTTCTTTTGAAGAAAATCAGGAATTGCCTGAATGCTCCCGGAATCCTGAATTTATTAGCAGGGATAGGACATTTTTCCGAAGAGAACTCCATTTTGGCTTCAATCTTCTGCTGATAGAGGGAATACCACGAATCGGGATCGGATTTTCTTTTGGCTGTAAATGCTCCTGATTCATCGACCTCCTTTGCCTCTATGATTTTGAGGATATCATCCGGATTCACGTGACCGCAAGTATGGCATTCACTCTCAGAGGCATCTACTCGACCTGCCAGTTTTTTGAAATAGGTGATTCCGTCAATGGGATTTCCCGAATAGACCGGGTAGCCACCTCTGTCGAGTACGATCAGGTGATCAAATTGCTTGAAAAGCTCTGATGAGGGTTGATGAATGGTTGATAGTACCAGTTTCCCCTTTAGGGCCTGTTCTTTCAGAAGGGAAATCACATTCTCGGAATCGGTCGAGGAAAGGCCGGAGGTGGGCTCATCTACAAAAAGCAGGTGGGGTTCACGAATCAGTTCAAGGGCAATGTTTAGCCTTTTTCGCTGACCGCCGCTGATGTATTTATTTAGTGGTGATCCCACCTTCAGGTCCCTGGCATTAAAAAGATCCAGCTCCTTAAGAAGATTTTTGACTGCCAAATCGATCTCCTCCTTGCTGTGTCCGTCCAGGCATAAGCGGGCATTAAACAGGAGATTCTGGTATACGGTCAGCTCTTCGATCAAGAGGTCATCCTGGGGAATATATCCAATCATTCCTTCCAGCTCCCTGGTTCGGTATTGCAGATTGAGACCATTGATGTAAATACCTCCGGAAACAGGCTTTAGTCCACCATTTAGTAACTTCAAAAGTGTCGATTTGCCGGCTCCGCTTCCCCCCATGATACCTACCAGCTGTCCGGATCTGCCCTGAAAACTGAATTTTCTGATCCCGTGGGGTGAATTCTTAAAATGGTACTCTATGTCCCTGGCGCAAAAGTTGACTGGCTGATTGTTTGTGTCCAGTATGTATCCTGATACTATGTCAGAATAGTATATGGGAGAGAAGCCTTCTCCTCTGATTGCTCCTCCCCGCGGAAAGATATAGACATGCCTTGGGAAAATATATCTTTCATTGCTTTCCAACCTGGCCCTACCCACATATTGAAACAGGTAGATTTCTGCCCGCGCAATTCTGAGGATCAGGATTTGTCCGGGGAGACCATCTTTTTGAAGATGCTTCACTTCTCCCTCCATGAATTCCGGATCATCGCTTACAAGGAGCAACCGTTCCTTGTTGGGTACCTGGTAGAACTTGTCTCCAATGAAAGCGGAACAATTATCATATTCATCCGGAGTAATAAGCAAACCATCGGCAATGGTACGAACCGCGTCGGAAATGGTATCGGAAAACTCAAAACCCTGAGTTGCAGTATCAGAGAAAAATTTTTTAAAAGTGATCAGGCTAAGGAGGATCATGAATCGCTGGGTGATGTTCAATTCATCCACAACCTGGTTGCAAATAACCAGAAGTTTAACTGACCACGAAGAAATTTTTTTTTCTCTTTGCCCAGTTCCCATTATCTGGTACTCACTTGCATACTGGTCAAAGATGAGTAAGTATTTGTTGGCCAAAGATTGACTGAATTGCTGAGTGAGATAGGATTCAACGAAATTCCTGGCAAGGAGATGCATGGCTCCCCTGTTGATGCTTACCATAATGGCAAACAATCGCATCAGGGAATTTAGCATGGACTCATTCATGCGGAAAAACCATTTTCATCACTCCACTCCCTTTGTCTGTTTTCTCAAAAATCAGATGTCCCCCGTGGGCCTCCATGATTATCTGGGCAACAGACAATCCGATCCCCATAGTCAGGTTCAGGGAAATATCCTTTGTTGAAAACTGATCAGAAAGTAGTTCAAAAAGCGCGTCAGAATAGTTTTTCCCCTGGTCCTCTACTCGGCATTCCACAATTCCGTTTTGTTTTGTGGAAGTGATAAGAATCTCTCCTTGATTGCTGGTATGTTCCTTTGCGAAACGAATCATACAAACCAGACAACTTACAAGCAGTCCGGAATCACCTTCAATATAAAGATCGTTCGGGGAGTTATCTTTTTTTAAGCTGATATTTAACTCCTTAAGCTCTTCGCTGGTCTCGATAGCACCAAACTGAATCACCTGATTGATGGAGACCTGCTGTTCGTTCAGAGAAAATTCGGAAGATTTTAAGGTGGAAATCTGGCGGGCCAGCAGAGAGAACTGTTCCAGCTTAAACACAGATTGCCCGAGGATATTCACCACGTCGGAAAGTTCATCTCCTTCAATTTTGGATTTCAGCATATGTAAGGTCCCCATGATCCGGTTCAAGGGCTCACTGATTTCATTGCTAATGGAAGAGATGATTTCGGATTTCAAAACGTCCATATTAAGCAATTCGGCATTCACGCTTTCCAGTTGCTTCAGGATTTGCCGGTTTTTTATCCTCAGGTGGTAGGTTTCAAGGGAACCTTTAATGGAAGCCCTGACTTCATCTGCATCCATCGGTTTCTTGATGTAGCCGTGAACCCGGCCCACATTTACTGCTTCAATTACAGTTTCTGTATCGGTAAAGGCGGTTAAAAGGTAGCTGCGGATATCGGGGTATTTTTCAGCGACAATTTCAAGCAGTTCGGTGCCGCTCATCACCGGCATTCGCTGATCTGAGATCAATATCTGTACCTCTCGCTCCTCGAGAATCTTCAATACCTCAGCGGGGAATTCAGTGAGGATTAAATTATAGTCATTCCTGAAAGTTGCTTCAAACAGTTTCAGGTTCATCGGCAGGTCATCTACATAAAGCACTGTAGGCTTATCCTGGACCATAATTTAAAATTATAAATAGGTTGAATGGCTATTTCAAAGATAGTAGATTTTCATATACACTTTGTATTTGCAAATCTGTCAATATGTTAAAAACTGTCTCAGGAATTTCATATCTTGCTTATCAATGTTTTCACTTAAACTAAATAATTATGAAAAAATTAGTTGCTTCGCTTTTTGTTTCCGGGATTCTTTTGGTCGCATTTCAGTCCTTTATTCTAAAACCCGGTCCAGGTCCTGATGCTCCCGACGAAGTGAAGGAGATTCTGAAAAACTCCTGCTATGGATGTCATTCCAATGAATCCTCCAACAAAAAAAGTGTGGGTGCCCTGAATTTTGACGAATTTGATGGTTACAAGGTGACAAAGAAGATTTCCAAGCTGGACGCGATCCATGAAGTGATTACCGAAGGTAAGATGCCGCCGGAAAAATTTCTGAAAGGAAATCCCGATAAAGCCCTGAGCGATGATCAGGGAACACTTGTAGGAAATTGGGCTTTAGAGGAGTCAGAAAAACTTATGAAAGAGAATTGATGCGCAAAGGTGTTAAAATCACCGGGCTGATGCTTGTCGGGGCCCTTATCGTGGCCCAGTTTATACAGCCAGAGAAGAATCTTCATGAGGGCCCACAGGATAATGATTTAATGAACACTCTTGATGTTCCTGAGCTGGTGGCCGACCTGTTGATAAACTCTTGTTATGATTGTCATTCCAATAACACCCGCTACCCATGGTACAGTAAAATTTCGCCAGTATCATGGTATCTTCACAAACATGTGGAAGAGGCAAAGGAGGCCGTAAATTTTGATGAATTCGGACTGCTTGCTCAGCGCAAAATGATTGGAACCCTCTCAGATATTTGCGAGCTTATCGAATCGGGTTCCATGCCACTCGTGAGCTACAGGATCATTCACAGGGATGCAAACCTTGATGAGGAGGCCATGAGGACTATCTGCGACTGGACCCAGGCCGAGGCAGAGAACTTGATGAGGGCTGGTGCTAATCCGGTGGGTGAAAAACCCTGAAGCCCTGTTAAAAAAGTGAAATTTTGACTAAGGCAGTGTTTTTAGTGATAATTTAATAGGATAGAATCCTGATCCTTTGTCACCAAAATCAAACATTTTGTAAAAATCCGTCGGTATTTTAGCAGAATATGTTGATTTTGAGTAGGCTCAGGACTATCTTTATTTTTTACTCAAATAGAAACTAAACCTTTTAGAAATCATGAAACATATTAAAAAACTTGCATTATTGATGATCGTAGTACTTGGAATGAGCTCATGCGGTCTGTTTAACGTAGATGTCGATTCCACTCTCAGTGGCGTTGTGGATGTTTATGTGGAGGAAGATATGGCCAAGGGAACAGCCGATGATTGGTATCCATGTGGAGGAGTGGCACTTATTGATGCTCAAGAAGATGAGGATGTTCAGAAGTATTCCGACAATATTGATGAGATTAGCGTCAACGATATTGTTGCCACAGTTGAATATGTGAGCACTGGAGATATATTACTCCAGGAGAACGCAGTTTTTTATATTACACATCAAGAAGACTCTGTTGCCTGGACCCAACCAGAAGAATGGCCCCTAAAGGAAGGTTCCACTTTCAATTTTGATAATCTGGGTAGCAGTTATGATGATGCTTCTGCAATTATTCTGAATGCAGCTTCAAATGAAGATGCCAGCGTAATCACTGTGGGAATGGTTGGGAAAAGCTCAAAGGCTGGAGTTAACTTTAAAATTAAGATTGAATTCGGCACTGTTTTCACAGCGAGCATCATATAATCTGCTCTAAGGCTGAGCTGAATCAGGAATGAACTGCTCTGGCACTTTTGCTTAAAAAAAGTTCTTGAGAAAAGTAAATATCTGATCCGCTTATTATATATCTTGCGTTACCAGCCAGATATCTAACTAAGATCAGAATATGTTTAGCCCCAACAAAGTATTATCAGGGAGTGTCATTTTTCTATGGCTCTCCCTTCTTTTTTCCTGTAGCCATACAAAGCCAGCACGACTTCTTCCGGGAGGGAGATTTTAATGCTGACTGGAAATTTCAGATGGGTGATATTCCGGATGGAGCCCATCCGGATCTGGATGATTCGGGGTGGAAGACCGGTTCATTTGCCCCACGATTGGAGTGTCCTGGATTATGAGTTCAGGATTCTCTTCACCAGGGTCCCTTTTACAAAGACCTCCCCGGAGGGAGCGATGTGGGCTATCTGAGAGATGGGGTGGCCTGGTATCGAAAGGAGTTTGAGACACCCGCAAAGCTTGGATAAAAAACGGGTTATTCTTGATTTTGACGGGGTCCAGACCCAGATGGAGCTCTGGGTGAATGGTGAGCTAAAATTGGGGGAGCATGTATATGGCTATACTCCCTTTCAAGTTTGATATCACGCCGCATCCCTCAATGGGGAAGGAGAGACCAATATCATAGCTCTTAAGAACCATCAATGCAGGCGAAAATTCAAGATGGTTTGCTGGCGCTGGCATCTACAGGCCTGTTCATATTTCCATCTTAGACCCGGTATCCATCGCCCCATGGGGTGTGCAGATCACCACTCCGGATATATCCGGGGAATCGGCAAGTGTGAATTTCAGGTAAGGATTGATAAGTTGCCGGAGGAGGATGCGCTTTTAGAGTGCGAGGCAGAGGTTATTTCACCTGAGGGAGAAAGCATCAGAACTGGATCCAGTGGACGCTAAAAGCGGATGGAGGGTCATCGCCCGTCCTGAATCTCTCAGGCAGGATTAGAATTCCACAGCTCTGGAGTATTGATCAGCCCAATCTCTACCAGGCCATTGTTACCTCTTTACTGCAATGGAAAGGAGACAGACCGTTATGAGACCACATTCGGTATCCGGTCCATTGCTTACAGTGCAGAGGATGGATTCCTGTTGAACGGAGAGGAAATTCTGATGAAAGGAGCCTGCATGCATCATGACAATGGTTTGCTTGGTGCTGCTGCCTTTCCGGATGCTGAGTACCGCAGGGTAAAGAGGATGAAGGAGAATGGCTACAATGCCATCCGCACCAGCCACAATCCTCCATCCAGAGACTTTCTGAATGCCTGTGACGAGCTTGGAATGCTGGTGATCGACGAAGCCTTCGATCAATGGAAGAAACCCAAACGCCCCAATGATTACTCCAATTATTTCGAGGAGTGGCATAACAGGGATGTACAGGCCATGGTTTACCGCGACCGGAACCATCCCAGCGTGGTCATGTGGAGTCTTTGGAAACGAGGTCCAGGAGCGGGCCGATCCCGAGGGAGTTGAAATAGGGAAGCAGGCTTATTGAAGCCATCAGGGAGGTGGATGATACACGACCTGTGACGCAGGCCATATGTGCTTTCTGGGACAATCCCGGAAAGGAGTGGGATGATACTGAAGGGGCATTTGAAAACAGGATATCGGGGGCTACAATTATCAGTACATGGAATATGAAGCGGATCATGAGAAGTTTCCGGAACGCATCATGTACGGATCAGAAACCTTTCCACAATATGCCTGGGAGAACTGGGAGATGGTAAAAAGACATCCTTATGTAATTGGAGATTTTGTCTGGACCGGGATGGATTATATCGGTGAGTCGGGGATTGGTCATGTTGATATCGTAATAAGGAGGCGGAAATGAGCTTCCTGAAACCATGGCCCTGGTACATCTCCTGGTGTGGGGATATCGATATCCTGGGAAACAAGAAGCCTCAATCCTATTACCGCGATGTGCTTTGGGGGGAGAGCAAGCTGGAAATCATGGTGTCCACACCCGTTCCGGAAGGGAAAATGCCCGATATGCTACTGGGGCTGGTATGACGAATTGAACAGCTGGAACTGGGAAGGCCATGAAGGCAAAGCCATGAAAGGTAAAGGTATATTCCTCTTTCCCGGAGGTGAAGCTGGAACTGAATGGAGTGCCGTCGGAAGTAAGATAATGACGCCGGAGGATCAGTATATAGCCGAATTTGAGGTGATGTATGAGCCCGGTGAGCTGAAGGCCCTTGGAGTAGACGGGGATAAGAACAGAGACTGTTTCACTCTTCACGGCAAAAGAGGCAAGTCAGCTGATCCTTAGCCCCGAGAAGGAAGTGTTTTCTGCCCACACAAATACACTTGTTTTTATTCCGGTAGAGGCCCGGGATGAGCAGGGAGTACTGGCGCCAAATGATCAATCGGAAGTAAGGGTGGTCGTCGCAGGAGAGGGAGAACTGCTGGCAGCAGGGAATGCAAATCCTCTTCATGAAGGAAGTTTTACCGATGGTGTATTTAAATTGTTTCGGGGCAAGGGAATGATCATTGTTAGGTCAACCGGCACCCAGGGTGAGATTATTGTAGAGGCTACATCCAAAACCATGTCTTCGGAAATGGTTATTTTACGCCCACTTTAATTGAAAACAGGATGAAAAGATCAGTTTTATTGTGGATAGGATTCACTATTTTTCAAACACTTATTTCCCAAAGCACTTTCTTGCCGGCTGAAAATGTGTTCAGACAGATGGGAACCGACTTTGCCACACCAAATGTATACCGGAATGCAGCGGGAGCCCCGGGTCCCATGTACTGGCAGCAGCGGGCAGATTATAAGATCAGAATCACCCTGGATGATCAGAAGCAACAGATTCATGGAAGCGAGGTGATCACCTATTTTAATAACTCTCCCGATGCTTTGAACTATCTATGGGTTCAGTTGGATCAGAATGTGAGAGAAAAAGGGAGTTTGAAAGATCTTACTACCCCAAACTATATGCCGGAAAGACCAGCTTCATCCGGAAATGGAGGCTTTGCTGCTTTGTTGTCGGAGGAGTCCGAATATCGTTTCACTGAAGATCTGGATGGGGGTTTTAAAATCGGGGAAGTGAAAGACGAAAGTGGTAAGGATTATCCTTACACCATCAACTATACCATGATGCGTATCGACCTGGAAGAGCCCCTTGGAGCTGGAGAAAAGAAGGAAATCCACATCAGCTGGTGGTATAACATCAATAATCAGGCCACCCACTTTGGCCGCTCGGGCATGGAGTATTTTGCCGATGACGACAACTATCTCTATACCATTGCACAGTTCTATCCAAGGATGGCTGCCTACACAGATTTTGAGGGTTGGCAGAACAAACAGTTCCTGGGTAGAAGTGAATTTGCACTGACCTTTGGTGATTTTGACGTGGAGATTACCGCACCCTCTGATCATATTATCGGGGCCACCGGAGTGCTGGTAAATGGAAACGAAGTTCTGAGTGAGGAGCATCGCCGGCGCCTGAAAATGGCCGCTGAATCAGAGGAGAACCCAGTGAGCATTTTTTCAGCGGAAGAGGCAAAGGGTGCCATGAAGAATAAATCCAAAAAGACATCCACCTGGCACTTTAAGGCGGAAAATGTACGCGACTTTGCTTTTGCCAGTTCCAGGCGTTTTATCTGGGATGCCATGGCAGTTAAGTTCGGGGATCGGACTGTAATGGCCATGTCGCTTTATCCGCCCGAAGGAAATCCGCTTTGGGAGCAGTATTCCACCAGGGCAGTGGCTCATACACTTAAAGTTTACTCCCGTCATACCTTTGATTATCCCTATCCTGTGGCCTGGTCGGTGCATGGCTTCACTGCCGGAATGGAGTATCCCATGGTTTCATTCAACCCGGGTCGACCTTTCTCTGATGGTACTTACTCTGAGGCAACCAAGTGGGAAATGATCGGGGTAATTATACATGAGGTGGGGCATAATTACTTTCCCATGATCGTTAATTCTGATGAAAGACAGTGGACATGGATGGATGAAGGCCTGAATTCTTTCCTGCAAGGAATTGCTGAAAGAGAGTGGGATCACGAATGCCCTGCTCCCATGGGAAGGCCCCGGGATATTGTTGATTACATGAGGGGAGATCAGACTCAGGTGGCACCCATTATGACCGACGGCCATCTGATGGTTCAATTCCTGGCCAACGCTTATTTTAAGCCGGCTACCGGATTGAACATCCTGCGTGAGACCATCATGGGCAGGGAGCTTTTTGATTTTGCCTTCAAGCAGTACGCCCTGAGATGGAAATTCAAACACCCCACGCCTGAAGATTTTTTCAGAACCATGGAGGATGCCTCGGCAGTGGATCTGGATTGGTTCTGGAGGGGCTGGTTTTACGGCACCGATCATGTGGATATTTCCATTGAGAATGTAATCGTGTTTACTGAAGGTTTAGGGTGGCCTGAGGCTGAGATTCCTGAGGAAATCGCCGTTCAGAGAAACCGGAAAGAGAAACAATCTGTTGTGGAGCAGGATCCTTCCATGCGCGATTTCTATGACAGCTACGAAAATCCGGAAGGATTGAAGGAGGAGATGGCCGTAGAGACCTCAAACACGAATTATATCCAAATTAACTTCAGGAATATTGGTGGAATGATTATGCCACTGATCATTCAGTTCTCTTTTAGCGATGGCACTTCTGAAATCCGTCGTATTCCCGCAGAAATATGGTCCAGAAACAATCTGGAAACAAGCAAAGTATTTTCTTTTGAAAAGGAAGTGAATTCTATGGTGCTGGATCCCTTTCTTGAGACAGCCGATTGCGATTTATTTAATAATAACTGGCCCCGAAAAAGCACCCCCGGCCGTTTTGAACTTTATAAAAACAGGATGAGATGAATAAAGTGATTAAAAGGATATTATGGTTCTTGTTGTTTGCTGTTCTTGTTGCCGTTACATGGTTTGCCTGGCCCAGGCTGCCCATTATCACGGCTTTGCAGCAAAAGGGATGTGTTCCAGCGTTTTCCTGGCAGGAAAAACTCCTGAAAGGGTCGAAGCTGAGGACCTCTCCTTTTTCCCCATCAGCCTGGCAAAGTGTACAATAGATTATGAGGAGAAATCGGTTACCGCAAGGGTTCTGGGCCTGGCAAAGCGGAAGGCGGTATTCAGGGAAGGACTTGGGTGCTGTTATGGTACTGGATAAACCCGAGGAGGAGCTGATGGCTGAATCATATAAAATTCCCGATCCCGGTTATAGTCAGGATACCATTCCCTGGCCCTTGGGCGATGTGATTTCTCACTTCAATGCCTGAAGGGGTGGATTATGAAAAACTGGAAAGCATCCTGAAAGAAGCCATTGATGAGCCAGGGAGTGAGCCGTTCAAAAAAACCTTGGGAGTTGCAGTGGTATATGAGAATCAGCTGATCGGAGAGCATTACCTGGATGGCTATGATGCATGGACCAAATTTCATGGCTGGTCCATGACAAAAACGGTTACCGGAGCCATGGCCGGGATTACTGGTGGAAGAGGGAAGGATGGATATGAACGCCAAAGGGGTATTCCGGATTGGGCAGGTGATGAGCGTAAAAATATCACCGTTGAAGATATCATTTCATATGAGCAGCGGACTGAAATGGGTGGAGAACTATTTTACCATCTCTGATGCCACGGTGATGCTGATGCAAAGTGACGATATGTTCTCTTCGGTTACAGGCTGTGAGCTGGAGCATGAACCCGGAAGCTTCTGGAACTACTCTTCGGGCGATGCCAACTTGCTTTCCGGCCTGCTCAGAATTGCTATCGGAGATGATGATGAGTACCATGGTTATCCTATACACAGGTCTGTTTCATCGCATCGGGATGCTTGAATACAATGGTGGAAACCGATGCCAGTGGACTGTTTGTTGCTTCTTCCTTCAGTTATGGTTCGACCCGGGACTGGGCCCGCTTTGGTTGCTCTTCCTGAATCATGGAATCTTTGAAGGTGATACGGTGCTTAGTCCCGAATGGGTGGAGTATATGAAAGCTCCTGCTCCGGCATCGGATGGCTACTATGCAGGCACCTTCTGGTTGAAGGAACCCGAATGAGGAGAATGCCCTGACGGATGTCCCGGAGGATATTTTCTTTGCTGACGGTTTCCTGGGACAGCGGGTTTATATCATACCCTCAAAAAATCTGGTGGTGGTTCGTATGGGCTACAGCCTGTCCAATTTCAGTATGAACGATTTTCTCAGGGATATCATAGCGACCCTTCCTGTGTAGTCCTAAAAAATTTACTACTTTTCGGGTGGATTTTAGTTTGCATGAAGAAAGTTTCCTCAATAAGCGTTGCAGGTTATTCCGGATTCACCCTTGTTCTGGTTTACCTGTTCTATTATCTGAAGAAGGTGGATATTTCGCTGATTTATAACTGGCAGCAAACCATCCCTCTTTCTTTCGCTGAGTCCCTGAAATTTCCGGGAGGAATATCCACCCTTCTGGCCGACCTGATCCTGGAGTTCACTACCCAGGCTATTTATGGGAAGGTCATGTTTGCCCTGCTTCTCGTGGTAGTGTTTTTCTCACTGAAAACAATATTCCGGAGAGACCGTGATAATCCACTTTTTTTTGCGCTGTTATTCGCTTCACTGATTCCTTTCATTTTACTCTTTTCTCACTACCGCTTACCTTTTGAATTGGTAACCAGCATTACTACTGCTTTATTCTTAGGAATGTCCTATAGCTATTATCGCCCCCGAAATCTGGGGCTTAGGACCCTGAGTAATTTTTTTGCAGGCATTGTGGTATTTATTGTTTCAGGAGTGCCAGGACTCGTTGTACTTCTTCAGCTTTTCTTGATACAGGCGCTGTATTCGAAACGATATTTAGACTTAATTTCAGTTCTTCCAGTCTTGATTCTTCCCCTGCTTTATCTCCCATTCAACATTGCTGTCACCATCAAACAGGCATTTTATGGCCTGTTCCTGATTTCGGGATATGATGAAATTCCACCCATATTTTATTATAGCCTTTTTTCTCCCTTATTGCTTTTCTGGGACTTTCACTTTTGAGTTTTATCATTTCAAAATTCACTTTGAAACGACCTCTGTTAATCTCTGTAAGTACTATTATCATTGCCATTATTGCAATGGCATACACCACTAATGAGAAATTTAGTGTAAAAGAAAAGAATGGATATTCGATCATACAGGCAAGTTTCGTTGGGGATTGGGATAGGGTATTGCAACTCACTGAAGAAGTAAAATACATCAATAACCTGGTGCAATTTGAAGTCAACAGAGCCCTTTACGGTACAGGGCAGTTGTTGGATAAAATGTTCTATTATCCGCAGCAATTTGCAGAGGAAGGGGTTTTTCTTGATGGATTTATTTCAAGCCAGGTGGCGATACATACTGCTGCCTTTTACTATGATCTTGGATTTGCAAACGAAACAAGACACTGGGCCACTGAAGCACAGATGGTACTTGTAGAGCATCCAATTGTACTGCAGCAGCTGGTTATGTCATATATAGCCATTGGCCAGGAGAAAACGGCAATTAAATATTTAAATGTGTTGTCAGGATCCAGACTTTATACAGGATTGGTGTAATCATGTTTATGGGATGTTAGAGAACCATCAGGCTGGAGAGGATCCTGACATTAAGTTTTTCAGGGACAATAATCCCACCAGAGATTTCTTTGCCGGGACAAAGGACCCGGTTGAGAAACTTGAGAAGTTTTATAGCAGTAATAAAAGCAACAAAATGGCTTTTGAATTCCTGGTGGCAGGGCATTTATTAAACATAACATTGGTGCAGTGGTTTCTCTTGTTCCCCAGTTCAAAAATCATGGACATGAATCATTTCCACGGGCCGTTGAAGAAGCACTTATGGTATACGTGGCCAAGGGTGGAACCCAGACTTCAATCCTGTCCGACTATGCCATCAGCAAAACTACAGTAGAGGAATTCAAGGATTTCAACAAATTGCTTGGAAGCGTTGAAAGCAAGGCCGAAAGGATGAAGAAGGTTTCTAAATACAAAAACACTTACTGGTTTTATTTATTATTCAGCAGTCCCTATGCTAACAAAAAATAGCCTAATATTACTTTTTTTGCTCACTCTGCTAATGGGGTGTAAGCGCTTGCCCGGCGAGTTTGAGCAAATCGAGGAAGATCCGGAGCTCTATCCTGATTATACTTCGATCACAATTCCCTATAACATCGCACCTTTAAATTTTCAGATATTAAACAAGGGTGACCGTTTTGTAGTGGAGGCAGCAAACAGCCTGAACAGGAGTATTAGAGTGGAAAGTAAAGATGGTAGTATTCAGTTTCCCCTGAAGGCCTGGAAGAGACTTCTGGACAAGGGCAAGGGAGGGACTCTGACTATTTCGGTATACAAAAAGAATAAGGGAGAGCGCTGGGAAGCTTTTACTCCGGTAAGAAATGAAATTTCCGGAAATAAGATAGATCCATACATTGCCTTTCGAAAAATTCCTCCGGCAAATATTGTATGGGAAGAAATGGGGATTTATCAGCGCTCTCTTGAAACCTTCAAGCAAACACCCATCATGGTCAATTCCGTGACCGAAAACAACTGCATGAATTGTCATATGTTTAATGCAGGCGATCCGGAACAGGTATTGTTCCATATGCGCGGGCCCTATGGGGGAACGGTAGTGGCTAACAATGAGAATGTTCAATTTGTGGATACAAAGACTGAGCAAACGCGCAGTGCAGGGTCATATCCTTCATGGCATCCCAGTGGTGAATTGATCGCCTTTTCGGTAAATCAGATCAGTCAGTCCTTCCATTCGAAAATAGGAAAACTCTACTACGTAGTAGACAAATATTCAGATATTGTACTATACGATGTGAAGAGCAGGAGTGTTACCAGGCCTGCTGAACTGGCCACAGCAAAACTTGAGAATCTCCCTTCATGGTCCAATGACGGGCAGAGTTTATACTATATCTGCGCTGACGAGGGTGTTGATTCATTACCATATTATTCAAGGGTTTACCATTTGATGAATATTGGTTTCGATGATGGAGACACGAAAGTTTGGACCATTCTGACACACTGATCAGCGCCAGTGTTTTCGGGAGAAGCATCACTCACCCAAGGGAGTGTCCTACAAAGGATATTGTCTCATTTATTGGTGTTGATTATGGCTACTTCTCCATTTATAATCAGGATGCAGACGTCTATCTCTACAACAAAAAAACGGGGTCGATCACGAAGCCCGGGATTAATTCAGATTTTACTGAGAGTTATCCTTCCTGGTCGAGAAATGGTTCATGGCTTATGTTTGTAAGTAAACGTGAAGACGGACTCTTCTCACAGGTCTGGTTCAGCCATATTGATGATAATGGTATCGCCGGGAAACCATTTGTTATGCCCCAGAAGGAACCCGATTTTTCTGCCGATTACCTTTTCAATTACAATAGACCGGAATTTATTTCAGGGAAGGTTGATTGGACCCCCAGGAAAATATTCTCCATAGTTAAAGCAAAACCCTTACCCAGCTCCTTCGATGAAGCCTCAAGTGTTAGCATTTCATCAGGAGCCACCAGATCGGCCAGTCCTGAGGATCCAGCCGGTGGCCAGGAACATTACCATCACGATTAACTATTGCGATTTTAAAATTTTTATGGGAAATCATTTTTCGGCCAGCTTGCTGCATGGTAAGGAAATAGAGGCCGGCCGATGCCTGAATGCCTGGTGCCCATTCAATAGTCCCCTGCCTTGAGCTCACATCCATCCTAACTCTCTTTTCGATTAGCCTTCCATTTGAATCATAGAGGGAAAACTCGATGGGTGAATGATCGGGCACAGAATAGCTCAGTGTAAAGACCTCTTTGATCGGGTTCGGATTTACCGATAGCGAGTATCCCGACGATAATGATAGCTCCTGGTTCATCGATGTTGGAATGAATTTCACGAAGTTGATCCAGTTCATGCTCCACCCACCCGATGCTGCATATATCCGCAGTGTTTGACTACCCTGCGCCAGCGAAATGGTATCTGTAAGAGTGACCCAGGTTTGATCTCCCCCGGTAGACTCAATGATCATGGATGAGAGAACGGACTGGCTCATTTTTCTGAGCTCGAGTTTCCCTCCGTCTGAAATGCTTGCTACCCTGTATTCAATAAGGTAGTCGCCCTCCTCCTGTACATTTAAGGAATAATCGATCCAATCTCCGTTTTCAATGGAAAATATATTTAGTCCCCCACCCGCATCAGAAGTGCTTTGGGTATGTCACCCCTGACATTCGATAATAGTTTTCGGCTTCAACTTTTCCCGGAACTGAAAATATTTCGTAATAGGAGAAGGGATTAGTTAAGCCGGTGGCAAGACCGGCGTTATCGTAGGCCATTACTGTGATGGTATGCGAACCGAAGGGGAGCGAGTCAATGGTCCATTCAAATTCGCCATGGGTGCTTGCCTCAACAAAACGGGAATTGACGTAAAGTTCAACTTTCGCTAAACCGTCAGGATCATCGGCTATCCCATTTACAGTCAATGCTTTGTCGGAACCCAGGCGGGCATCATACCTGGGGGAGCTAATTGCAAGTGCGGGTGGATTATTGGCAAAAACAGGCACCTTAAAACTTAACTCCGATCCATCACCCAATACCGCATCCACGCCAGCAAGCAATACGGTCAGAGGCGAATTCCAGTTGATACAGATTTCGTTGGAAGCATAACTGGCCTCTTCATCAATGTAAGATTTGGCCGGATTGCTGAAAGGATATTTCTGCCTGTCCTCCTGGTTCATGTTGGGCCCACCGGCTAAATATCCGGGTATGGGCTGAATAATTCCGTCGGCACTTGAGGGTCGGTCGTGAAAATGCATGGGTGTGCGGGCTCCGTAGGAAGACATGAAGGAAAAGCCTGTTCCGTTCTTTCCCAGGATATAATCGGCACACTCTGCGGCACCCTTGATGTATTTATCATCATCTGTCAGGATGTGGGCATACAGAAGTCCGACACCTATATTGGAAATACTGGCGTTGGATCCCCAGTAATATCCAAATTGGGGGATGCGGCTCTCGCTGGATTCGATCTGGTTCAGCCAGTAATCGGATTTGGAAATGATGGAGTTTCGGATCGTGTTGAGAAGCGCTTCAGATAAACCATTGGCCCTGGTTGCCAGTGACAGGGATGCCAGGGGCTGAACATTCGGCCAGCCTGGCTCACCGTTATAGCTAAGTGAATTGCTTTTGCTTTCCAGGTAGGATTTAAATTCTGCTTCTCCGGTGCTGATAAACAGTTCGGCTGCGGCCCAGATAAATTCATCACTCACATCTCCATCCCCGTAATTACCCGTGGAAACGTCAGGGGGATTATTAAAATAGATGGCAGGGTTCTCTTTGGCCCAATTCCAGGCCTCTATGGCGCGTGCCATGCAATCATTGGCATAGTCGGCATCATATTCCTGGTAGATTCGTCCGGCCATGGCCATCATTGCAGCAAAATCGAGGGTGGAGGCCGTAGATTTCCCGATCACATAGCGGTCTCTGCTCGCGTCTTCCGGCATGATCGTTCCCGTGAAGTTTAAAGTTGTCAGTTTATGAAACACACCACCATCTTCGTCCTGCATGGTTTTCAACCAGTCCAGTTCGTACTTCACCTCATCCAGCAGGTCGCTCTGTCCGTTCCCCGATTCCGGAATGATGGTGCTGCTGTCGCTAAAAAAAGCGCTAAAATTCTCATGAAATGAAAGCATGGTCGCAACGGAAATCCCTGCATTAACCACGTATTTTCCGAAATCTCCCGCATCATACCATCCTCCCGGCGACGAGATTTTTCCACTTTTTCCCGTTGACGAATGCAGGATACAGGACGTGTCAGGATGTCCGGCACCCCTGGCCCATAGTCCGGCGTAAGGATTTGTCAGTTCATAGGAACAGCGTTTGTAATAGTAAGATTTTAGGGAAGCATAGGCTGCGTTTCTCAATACGGTATTTGAAATCTCAAATTCAAATGATTCTCCGAAGCCAGGAATCCTGATCCTGTAGTTCCCGGGTTTGGTGAATGTTGAAAAATCGCAAATCTTCAGGCTGTCACCAGCGTCGGCCCAGTACTTTTGAGGAGACATGTTTCCCGAAAATTCAAGGCTGCCGTCGAGTGCATTTACTAGCTCGAAAGTGCTTGCCTGCGTATGGATCACCAGGGCCATTTTATTGGCTGCCGGGTAATAACCCAGCTGGTTGATCCGGATGTTCCCGGTTTGCGAATATGCGATCAACGACAAGCAGGTCAACAAAGACCCAATCATGGCTTTTTTGGGGAGATTCATTTTGATCAGATTTGGAGGACAAATTAAAGAAAATCTTTGTTACGCGCCTGGAGAGGGATCTAATCTTTTAACAGAAAATCATGGGTATATAGTCGAATAATACCTAATTTTCGCGGCTAAAATTTATACTCCATGAATTCAAAGTTGCTATCAGGAAGGTTTTTTGTACAGGTAATGGTCCTTGGCGTGTTGTTATTAACAGCCTCTGCCCGAGGATTACAAGCGCAGGAAAAAACCGAGGGAACCATGACATTTACTGTCAGAACCGTTACCGTGAATGGAAACTTTTCACCCAGACATGTACTGGCAATATGGGTGGAGGATGCAAATGGCTTTGTCCTTACAAGGAAGTTAAGAGCTGAAAAGAGAAAACAATACCTCTACACCTGGAATGTCAAATCGGGGGGCAATGTGACAGATGCAACTACGGGAGCCACTCTTTCCAGTCATCAGACCCATACGGTGATATGGGATTGTAAAGACAAAGACGGAGCCCTTGTTCCGGATGGAGAATACAAGGTATATGTTGAATTTACCGAGGCACATGTTCAGGGACCATTGAGAATGGTAAGCTTCACAAAGGGCCCCGAAACAGTTTCTATCTCACCGGCCGATGAAACAAACTTCAAGGATATGGCTTTACAGTTTGAGCCCACAGTAACAGTCACTGCCGGATTTACCTTCGTCGCAGAAGAATTGCTTGTTAATTTCACCTCCACCTCCACTGGAGCAACTTCCTATGACTGGGATTTTGGGGATGGAAATACAAGCCAGGAGGAGAACCCCTCGCACAGCTATGCCTCTGCGGGAACTTATTCCGTGAGCCTGAAAGCAACAGCAGGTTCAAACAGTGCCACTGAAGCCCAGGAGATCACTGTTTCCAGCACTGTTGGAACAGGAGGAACCTTACTTGATACACCGCAGATCTATCCCAATCCTACAAGTGGAGTTTTCACAGTCTCTCTGGATAAGGATGCGGGTATCTCTTCCATCAAGGTATTTGCTAGCAACGGTAGCCTGGTATATTCAAGGGAGATAGTTGGTAAGGATTCACACCAGGTCAACATAGAAGCTTCTGAAAGTGGCACTTACATTCTGAAGGTTGAAAATCAGCATGGGTTCTATAGCCAAAAGATAGTTATGGAGTAGCCTGATGGGCTATGGCCCGGAATAATTCCAGGATTACTTTCGGATCAGCGTAGGGATTTTCCTTCTCATTGAACCTGTGATTGGCAGAGTTCACGGCGATAACTGTTCTGCTTGTTGGGTTAATGTAGATATACTGATTGTAAACCCCCATGGCCAAAAACTCTCCTTCTTTTCCCTTGGGGATCCACCATTGATAGCCGTATCCAAATAGTTTGTTGTTTTCTGGCATAAGGTGTTTGGCATCGGGTTTCACAGAAGCAATCGACCACTCCCTGGGAAGGATCTGCTCCCCTTGCCAGCTTCCCTGGTCCAGGTACAGTTGGCCGATTTTAGCGTAGTCCCGGAGTGCCATATTTAAGCCACCCAGGGCAACCTCCATTCCGGAATCATCACAGAGCCAATAGGCATTATATTCCATACCCATTGGCTTCCATAATTTCTCTTCAAGATATTTGCTTAAGCTTTTTCCGGTGGTCCTTACAATAATCATCCCCAGGACATGGGTATTGATGCTCACGTAATGCAGATGAGTTCCGGGTTCCTCCTCCCGTTTCAGTGTTGCCGCAAATTTGTTCTGGGAGCGTCCAAAGGCAAAGCTTCGGCCCCACTTATTGATGTCCGACATAAATGCTCCGTAGTCTTCATTAAATTTCACGCCGGAGGACATTTGCAATACATCCTTAATGCGTACTCCCTCATATCCCGACCCGATTAGTTCGGGCAGGTAAGTATCAACAGTCTGATCCAAACTATGAATATATCCTTCTTCCATGGCTATGCCGAAAAGGGCCGATACAACGGATTTGGCCATCGACCAGCTGATATGCTGGGTGCTTTCACTGTTGCCCGGAAAATATTTTTCATAAACCAGGCTGCCGTTCTGAATAACCAGGAATCCTCTGGTAAAGGAAGATTTGAGGTACTCAATGCTTTTGTAGCGCTTTCCCTCAAATGAAAATTCTTCGGGTAGATTTTTTGACTCCCCCTGGGGAAACCTGAAAGGATGATCGGATGCTACGATCTTATTTGCGGTAATTTTATGATACATCCCCATGAAGTTTCCAGCGATCTTATCTTTATCAAAAAGATGCATGACCCAATAGACCCTTCGTAACTTGTTAAAGAAAATTCTCACAAAAGCAAGTTAGTTTTTTTTAGATAAGCAGGATGGGGGAAATGGGTACCTTTGTAGTCCATGGAGAAATATGATGTCATTGTGGTGGGCGCTGGTCCCGCTGGCTTACTGGCGGCCGGAAGTGCTGCGGAAAAGGGTGCCCGGGTCCTTGTTCTGGAGAAGATGAGACAGCCGGGCAGGAAGCTCCTGATAACAGGGAAAGGACGATGTAATATTACCAATAGTGCAGAGCCTGCAGAATTTGTCAGCCACGTATATCCCAATGGTCGTTTTCTTCGCTCTGCCTTTGGACATTTTTTTTCCACTGATATTCTCGAACTGCTGCATCGATATGGTGTGGAGACTACCTGCGAAAGAGGTGGCCGTTACTTTCCCTCAAGTAATAAATCTGCAGATGTATTGTCAGCCTTGCTGATGTGGGTGGATGAATTGAAGGTTGAAATTAGATGTGGAGAGCGGGTAGAAAAACTGCTCATCGAAGATCAAGGCATGAAGGGAGTTCAGTCCAATGGAAGGGCGTTTTTAGCTGGCAAAGTTATTCTGGCCACCGGAGGCAAATCCTATCCTGCCACCGGATCCAATGGAGATGGATATGAACTGGCCCGGACAGCCGGGCACTCTCTTACGCGGGTGCGACCATCGCTGGTCCCCCTTGAAACGGTAGGAGGTATGGCTCAAAAACTACAGGGCCTCACCTTGAAAAATGTGACAGCAACGGTATGGATCGACGGCAAGAAAAGGGGAGAGGATTTTGGAGAGATGATTTTTACCCATTTCGGATTGTCGGGACCCATTATTCTCACCCTGAGTCGGATTGTGGTTGATGCTTTGTTTCAGAATAGTAAAGTTGAGATCTCCCTTGATCTGAAGTCTGCCCTGGATGATCAGAAGTTGGATGCCCGACTGCTGCGGGACCTGGATGAACTGGGAAAGAAAAGGTTATCCAATATATTTCGTGAATGGCTCCCGGCGTCGATGATCCCTGTTTTTATGGAGATCCTTGGACTCGATCAGGAAAAGGAAGGTCATCAACTATCATCAAAGGAGCGAAAGAGCATTCGGAACCTGATGAAGGATTTCCGTTTTACGATTTCTGGTCACCGATCCTTCAAGGAGGCCATCATTACCGCAGGCGGTATTCCTACAGATGAAATCTCACCCAAAACCATGGAGTCCAGGTTAGTGTCCGGGCTCTTTTTTGCAGGAGAAATGATCGATCTGGATGCCAAAACCGGAGGATATAACCTGCAAATTGCATACTCCACAGGTTGGCTGGCGGGAAAGTCAGTATAGAATGACGCCAATCTCAGGCTTGAGGAGATAAAAATGAGCGCAGACCCTTGTCCAGGTCAGCTAGAAACTGATGTATCTCTTCCACAAAAATTTCCTGCTTCTTTTCCCGGTTGATGGAGATGGACCACCAGTTTATCCCTGGCAGGAGGATAGCCCCAGGTGATGGTCCAGGCCAGGGCATTGGGACAATCCAGCATTGAAAACCTAAGCCCGCCCATGATCTTGTCTCGCCGGAGTGTGAAATCTCCCCACATTCCACCTATGGTGCATAACTCATCTCCCGCATCAAGGGGAAAGATACTTTCACAGAAATATTCAAGATTTTTCAGGGTAAGCTTTTCCTTGATCTCCTTCTCACTTGCCTGAACATTGACTATTTTAAAAAATTCCATTCACAAAAATAGGATTCCAGGACAACAATGAAGAATTTCTAGTATGTTGCTTTTGCTGCTATTTCACTGTCCGGTTTTTTGTTCAAATCTTCAGTGACTAAGTCAAACAGGGCTGTCAATACAAGGAAGAGTCCGACAGCACCTCCAAGTATAATCGACACTGCAAGGCTTGTGTAGATCATTATTTGATGGCTATAACCGCACTTGAGGGACCGGTTAAACTCATGGTTGATGTTTCCCCAAAACCGGCATCCCATGCCCACTTTTCAAAATCGGAAGCTGTAAAGTCATATCCTTCAGTAGTTTCGATTAACATATTCAGAGACATCATTAAACCAAAAGCATTTTCGCGTCTTTCATTGTCAATGATATTCTCGATAACAACCAGGGCTCCTCCTTCGGGAAGTGCATCATATGCTTTCTTTATTAGTAATTTTTTATCATCTGTACCCCAATCGTGCAAAATATTTCCCATGCATATTATATCTGCTTTTGGGAATACATCCGTAAAAAAGTTCCCTGAAACAATTTTAACCCTGTCGGCTACGCCCATTTTACTTACATTCTCATAAGCGATAGGACTTACTGGTGGAAGATCAAAGGAGATGCAGTTCATATGTGGGTTGTGAATTGCGATTTGGGCAGATAAAAGTGCTCCTGCTCCGCCGATATCACACATACTATTGTAATCGGAAAAGTCAAATTGTGTTGCAAACGTGATAAAATTTCCTGCCTGAGCTCCACCCATGGCATTGACAAATTCACGGGTCTTATCTGTATCTGAATAGATTTTTTCGAAAAGGGATGATTCACCAGTTCTGATCTCATTTTGAGGCGTGCCCCTTTTTAACGCTTCCTCGAGGAAATTCCAGAAGGGATAAAGGCGATTGTTGGCCATTTCCAATAATCCTCCCATGTAAGAGGCCTTGTTTTTGTCCAGAAAGAAATCAGCATCTTCAGCATTGGAATACACTGCAGTTTCTTTATTCCCTTTCTTTTTCAAAAATCCCAGTGCCACAAGGGAGTCTAAAAAGTCATACAGCCCTCTGCTATTTAAACATAGTTGCAGTTTAACTTCCTTCCCGGTTAAGGGTTTAACTGCCAAATGAGTAAAAAGTTCCATCTTAACAGCTGTCAATAATATTTTAGAAGCCCAGAAACCCATGCCAATCTGCATGATATTTGAAGGATCAACCTTTTTCCCAGTCTTAACTTTTTGCTCTGTTGTATTTCCCATGACCAAATGAATTTGTGCATAGGAAAAATACGATCATTATTTGGAATGAATTAAAATAGAGGAATGATTAACATCTATTTAACTGCAGATGATATTTATAGTTTACAGCTACAGCTACACCCATGGCAATCAAGGCAATAGTGCTGGTGATGAAGAAGAGGGGGAGGCTATTGTGTATAGCCGTCATCAATCCACTTTTGCAGCAGAGAAATATCGCAATCGGATAATGGTTTGGTGGTCGGCATATTGGCAAATCCGGGATCCCATCTGACAGAACCCATTAAGCTGCCATTTTTGGCCAGTGCGACCAGGTCATCAAAACCTTCGATAACAATCCCCCCACCGGGAAAGCTTGAATTATGACAGCCTTTGCAATTCTTCTCCATTATGGGCCAGATTACCTGGGCAAAAGACGCATTCGAGGAGGCACATCCTTCCTGGCATTCATTGTTCTTCGCGCCTTGTTTGATCCATTTCTCAAGCATCTGGATTTGAGTGAGGGAAAGTGGATCCAGAGGAGGAGGAGGCATCAGGTCTTCATCATTGTTTGTTAGACTCTCAAAAAACTCACTGTCTCCAGGTTTTCCGGGTTTAATTTTACCCGTTTTTATGATGGAGCTATAGTCTGTCAGTATGATACCGTCCCTGTGAGACTTTTTATCATGGCATCCTGTAGTTGCACATGAGGAAACTACCAGAGGAAGGATGGTATTCTGAAAGTATACCGTATCCGGATCACAATTTGACTGTAGCTCCGATTCCGGATTGGAACTATCGTCAATAAAAACATCATTCTTTATCTGATAATTTGTGCATGAAGCAATTACAAGTACTATGAAGGTAAAGGCCACTACAGGTGCTTCGCTGAATCTGACTTTTCGCATGGGGATTTGTTTTAACTGTTATGGTGTATTCCTGTTTGTCAATTAAACGCCATCTGTTGAATTCAAGTTGTTGGAAATTTGGCTTTTCAGGGCTGATTAGAATTTGTCTAAATAATACCTGCTACCTTTGTATTGGAATCAAGAAGATTTGTATATGCTGATTGTCATTGATCTTGACTTTACTATATGGGATGCGGAGGCAGCTGGTGTGATCAGACCACACCTCCATTCAGACTGGTTGAGGAAATCATCAAGGATGCTGAAGGGAGCGTCATATCTCTCTATCCGGAGGTGTTGGATATCCTCGGACTTTTATCACAGAAAGGGGTTCCGCTGGCAGTGGCATCCAGAACCTACAGTCCGGAAATTGCAAGAGAATTAATGGATCTCTTCGGGATCCGGGCTTATTTTCAGTACGAGGAAATCTATCCAAGCAGTAAGGTGAAGCATTTTGAGTCGCTACGCAAAAGGACCTGCATTCACTACCCGGAGATGTATTTCTTTGATGATGAGCCCAGGAATGTTGCCGAAGTAGGTAGTCTGGGAGTAAATGCTTTCCTTGTTAAATCAGGATTAAATTGGGGGGAAGTAGAAAAGGTCCCCGGTCTTTCCCGCATTTTACCAAAAAAGGAAAGCTGACATCACTATAAGGCCTGAAGAACCTTCTTAAGTTGCTTGGTTACATTATTAGAATAGGTGGTGATATTTTCATTCTTAGCGAGCGATATAATCACTGTTGGATTCATCATTACTACCTCGGATTTCTCTTCAGCAAGATATTTGACAATGATCTTGCAGGGAAGAAGCAAGCCAACATTCTCTTCCATCTTCAACATTTCATTGGCATATTTAGCATTACATGCGCCTATTACGATGTAAGGATCCATATCTGAACCAGGAATTTTTGCGTTTATGGTCTCATGCATGGCTGTTTCAGAAACGACACCAAAGCCCTCTTCCTTTAAGGCAACTTTAAGATTTTCGATGGCTGTTTCGTAGGATACATCCAATGTCTTTGAAAAATAGTACGACTGATCCTGGGCATTTGCACCAAGGATAGAAATAGATAATAATAGTGCAGTAATAAATATTCTTGTTTTCATTTTTATCGAGATTTAATTTTTTTATTCATATGGCAGGTACAACAACGAAAAAGACATCTTGTTCGGCAATTATATAATAGGGAAGTATAGAAATACGTACCTTGCTATGGTATACACATTTTTATTAAATCAGCCTAAGTTCAATTCTATGAAAAGCAGACTAATTATCCTTTTGATTGCACTCGCATTTTACTCCTGTAATTCTGAGCAAGAAGCACAGAGTCTTTTTAACGGAACAGATTTGTCGGGATGGCATGTGGATGTTCCTGCCATGGACTCCAATCCTGACACCCTCAATCCTTTCATTGTGCGGGATGGAATGCTGGTTAGCCTGGGAACACCGGGCGGCCATTTAATCACTGATGATGAATTTCAAAATTACAGTTTGTATATAGAATATCGTTTTGCCGGAGAACCGGGAAATTGTGGGGTATTGGTCCATGCAAGTACGCCTCGGGCACTTTACAAAATGTTTCCGAAATCAATGGAGGTGCAGATGCAACATACTCATGCTGGTGATTTCTGGTGTATAGTTGAAGATATTACGGTTCCTGATATGGAAAGTCGGCGTGGTCCTCAAGAAAACTGGGGCATCACCGAAGGGAAAGGCCGGAATATAAAGAATCTGACTGACGATTCCGAGAAGCCAGTTGGCGAGTGGAATACCATGCTTATTGAGGCTGTAGGCGGTGAGATTAAGGTGTGGGTAAACGGAGTTGTGGTAAATCATGGCTTTGAATGTACTGCCGAAAAGGGGCAGATTGCTTTACAGGCAGAGGGCTCGGAAGTTGAATTCAGAAAGATTGAACTCAAAGCAATTACAGAGATTACGGAGATATAAGGTAAGCCTATACTGTGTTTCAATATACCCTTACCATCACTGCACCATGCGATGGGACCTCGGCGGAGTAGGAGCCGTCAAATATGCCCATCTCCTTTTTTTGCCATAAATCACGGACATGTAATTTCATATTTTGAAGCATCCCCACTTCAAACCACTCAAATCCGATTTCCTGATTAGTTTCAGAACGGTTAAAGAGCAGGACAGCGCGGCTGCCATCCTGTAGTTCCTTACTCCAGACCTCTAAGTCTCCGTCATCACGGATTTTTTTTCCCTGCCTTCCGAGGGGATCCTGGTTTACAGCAATTACTTCTTTATTGGTAATAATTTCAAGTACTTCATCCGACATAGATCGTATATCATTCCCCAGCATCAAAGGGGCTGCCAGGATACACCAGAGACTAAAGTGTGCAACATTCTCATCGTAAGTCAGTTCTCCATTGCCCACTTCAAGCATGTCCGGATCATTCCAATGTCCGGGTCCCGAATAAGCTTCCAGTCCAACCTGTTGGTCCAGAATTTTGGTGAAGCCAAGAAAGTTTTCAATCTGCACTCCACGGGAATGACCTTTTACTCCACAGTCCCAGCAAGGACGGATATCAAAGGTTGTTCGCCATAGATTTCCTACCCCCGGGGCCCAGGTCCAGGGTTGTGAAGTTCCCCATTCACAAATACTGAATACAATCGGACGTCCAGCCTTGACCAGGGCATCCTTCATGAGTTTATAACTGTCAGGGGCATTCTGGCTCCCCGGTGTTACACCAATCGTACTTCAGATAATCCACACCCCAGCTGGCATAAGTCCGTGCATCCTGGTATTCATAGCCAAGACTCCCGGGGAACCCCCCGCAGGTAAGGTATCCGGCATCAGAATAAATCCCGAATTTTAAACCTTTGGAATGGACATAATCCGCTGTTGCTTTTATTCCAGATGGGGAATTTTTCCTGGTTTGCAATAATATTTCCCTGCTCATCCCGGTCAATCTGCCAGCCGTCATCCATGACGATGTATTCATAACCGGCATCCTTCAAGTCCTTTTTCAAGGAATAGATCAGCGATTTCCCTTACAAGTTCTTCATGGATATTTAAACGAAAGGTATTCCAGCTGTTCCATCCCATGGGAGGCGTGAGTGCCAGTCCGTCAAAACCCGGTTGTGAGAAAATAGTCAAAGTGTTTGACACAATCAGGATAAGGATTATGACAGATCTTTTCATGGCGTATTTCTTGTTTTTATTGTGCCCCATCCTATGATTGAAACCTGATTATTTTGGTGCGAATTTTTTGGAATCGAGCTAACGAAGACACTTAAATCTTTTTTCTTGACTTATGGAAACAGGTTTTATCTCAGGGAAACATGACCTGATCCAGCGTTAACACAAATATAGTGATTGTGATGGAATAGGTTTGGGGGGGGTATTAATACGATCAATGCGACAATCACCACAAAACTAATATAGCTTGCAATCCTCCAGGAATTCGATGTAACAGTCTCCCGCCTTATTAGATTCTTTGAACGGTTTGGTTTTTCAATACCTTTGGTAGATCAAAAATTCATGAGAAAATGATGGCCAGTGGCAAACCTGTGGCCAGAATCGGGATAGCTTGTTGGGATCACATGGCATTCGATCCAGAAGTTGCTTATATGCAATTTACCAACTAATAGTATATGAGTCATTAATATGCAAATGAGTTGAAGCCTTACTCTTCTTTGGATTTCTTGTTCGATTGAAACCTCCAATATATGATTGAAGCGATGATAAATGCTATGGAAAGGTACATGAGGATTGGGACAAATAACAACAGGGATATTATGAAGAATATAATCCCAACGATATTGAGTATTTGAGCAGTTGACATACTCCTAAGTTTTGCCCCATCCTTTTGTATCCTGTGAATATTATATTGGCCTTTTTTTGGGAAAAATCTCGATCTGAACTTTGCCTTCGTGGACCTCTATGGTGACTTCCTGACCATTCTCCCAATTATAGGTCATCTCCTTCTTTTCTCCAAGATCAAGTTCAGTGGTCCTGTATTTTACAGGGCCTATTTTCTCATCCGGGAGCGGGGTGCCATTTTCTGCTACATGAAAAATGATTTTAGCGGGAGCATCAGATAGGTTGGTATAGTTCACTACCGAGTGAACCTCATAGTCAATGAAAAAAACAACTTTGGTCCCGGCCCCAAATGTTTCACTTACGGGAAGGGAGCGCTCTGCAAGGACCCATGATACATCTTGTCCAAAGGCTGTAAAGACAACAAATATTCCAAGGCCGAAGAATATGGTTTTCATTTTTAAGAAGCTTTGCTTTAATGCAATCAACTTTAAATCTATCAATTATGAAATCGGCTTTTTTTACAAGAACACTTCTGGTAGTTGGAGTATTAATTTTTCAGAACTTTAAATGACATCTTAGCCTGTGATCCAAGCTGAATGTAATACATTCCATTTCCCAGTTGATTAATGTCAACCGTGGTAGTCATAGAGCTAATTATTCCTGTCAGAACTTGTCTGCCTGCCTGGTCTATTACGTAATAAGAGGAGCCAAGAATGCTGTTGTCCCCATCAATAATTACAAAGTCACTTGCAGGATTTGGATAAACGGAAATTTTCGGTCCATTATCTGAAATGATCTGTTATGCTGGTAATAAACTCATTGATGCTTAGAATTGAAGCCATAATTGTGTCACCGCTTGTTCTGCCATCCCCGTTAGCTATGTTAAATACACCGTAAAAATTAACCTCTCCTGAACCTTCAGCAGGCGCGGTCCAGTCAAATGTCCAGGATATAGAATCGCTGCCAGCCGTTCCTGAAGAAGACTGGGAAATGTAATTTGGATCTGAGGCCAATTTGGTATTTGTGCCTGTATTGACCAAAGTTCCCAAAAAGTTCCCAATACTATCTTGTGGGGAAATCTGAAAGCCAAATATGGTGTGACCCACACTTTTTGCTTTGGCTGTTATTGTGTAGGTTGACTCAGGGACATATCCACTTATCGGAATGTTAGAGGTGATCCACCCTGTTTGGCTTTGAACTTCCGGGCCTGAATGGCAGCTCGTACAGTTTTTGTTACCACCTGCTGGATCTCCAGAGTGTCCTGCTGGTGGTCCGCCGGAATACAAAATCGAAAAATTATTTTCATTCTCACCAAATGTAAATGCCATTATACCGATTGCAGTGACAATAACTGTTAAAGTAAAGGTTGCCGTTTTCATGGAAATTCATTTTTTGGTTAGAACAGAACTTGCTTATATGCAATTTACCAACTAATAGTATATGAGTCAAATAGGACTGCAAATACTTTAATGATGGAGCCTCTCAGGGGACTCGAACCCCCGACCTGCTCATTACGAATGAGCTGCTCTACCAGCTGAGCTAAAGAGGCGGGATTTTGCTGCGTTTTCTAATTATTCAAGGTACTTTTTCGTAAACCAATCCGGAATGGCCAGCGGTCGACCTGTATTCTCATTAAAAATAACCATTCTTGTGGACCCTTCCGCATATATTAATCCGCTTTCCTCATTCTTAAAAAGATAGAGTATGTCGCAGGATGTTGGTCTGACCGGAGCGAAACTCACATCACATACAAGCTTATCGTTTAGCTTTACAGGTCTGTTATATTTGCAGTGAGCTTCAGCCACAACAAATTGTACTCCTTCAGCGTGGTAGATAATCATTTCATCCATGAGCACAACTGATCTTGCATTTTCCATATATGTGAAATAAACAGCATTATTCACATGATGGTTCATGTCGATATCTTTGAAACGTATCTGAATGGGAATGCTTTGATGTGTCATGAGAATCTTATGAAATCCATTCAGCCACCTGCTCCATGGTCACGGTCCCGATCTCCAGTTTGTTCTTCTTCCGGTAACCCATCATCTCCTGGTGGAGTTTGCCGGGTTTTTCCAGTTCCTTGATTTTGTCAATGGTATCGTATCCCAGTGCTTTCAAGGCGTCCACCCACTCTTCCGGAACCCCCAGCGCTAAAAAATCATTCTTTTGACTTTCGACTTTAGGCTTTTGACTCGATGCGACTTCTGGTCGCATCTGCGGGAAGAAGAGTACCTCCTGGATGCTGGTCTGGTTGGTCATGAGCATGACAAGCCGGTCCATGCCCAGTCCCATTCCCGAGGTGGGGGGCATGCCGTATTCAAGGGCGCGGACAAAGTCCATATCGATGAACATGGCCTCATCGTCTCCCTTCTCGGATAGCTTCATCTGCTCCTGGAACCTGGACAGCTGATCGATGGGGTCGTTCAGTTCTGTGTAGGCATTACACAGCTCTTTACCATTGACCATTAGTTCGAACCTTTCGGTGAGTTCGGGATTGTCACGGTGCTTTTTACAAAGGGGTGACATTTCCACGGGGTAGTCGATGATGAAGGTGGGCTGAATCATATGTGGCTCAGCCTTTTCACCAAAGATCTCGTCGATGATTTTGCCCTTGCCCATGGAGTCGTCGAGCTCCACATTCAGGTTTTTGGCCACCTCCCTGAGGCCGGCTTCATCCAGTCCTTCAATATCGTATCCGGTGCTTTCTTTAATGGCATCCTTCATGGTGATGCGTTTGAAGGGACTTTTGAAATCGATCTCCTGATCACCCACCATCAGCCTGGTAGTACCATGAAGGTCCAGGGCTACCTTCTCGATCATTTCCTCGGTGAAGTCCATCATCCATTTGTAGTCCTTGTAGGCCACATAAATCTCCATCACCGTGAATTCGGGATTGTGGGTCCGGTCCATCCCTTCGTTCCGGAAATCTTTGGAGAATTCATATACGCCATCGTATCCACCCACGATCAGCCTCTTCAGGTAAAGTTCATTGGCAATACGAAGGTAGAGGGGGATGTCCAGGGAATTGTGATGGGTGATGAAGGGTCGGGCAGCTGCGCCTCCCGGGATGGGTTGAAGAACCGGGGTCTCAACCTCCAGGTATCCTCTTTCGTTAAACAGCTTCCGCAGGGTGGTGTAGACCTGTGTGCGTTTCCTGAACAACTCCCTTGATGAAGGATTCACAATCAGGTCAACGTAACGTTGCCTGTAGCGAAATTCGGGATCGGTTACCGCATCATAGACTTTTCCGTCGGCTTCCTTCACAATGGGTAAGGGCCTGATCGATTTACTGAGAATATAAAGTTCCTTGACATGGATAGAGATCTCACCCACCTGGGTGCGGAAGGCATGGCCTTTGACTCCGATGATATCACCCCATATCCAGGAGCTTCTTGAATACCGTATTGTAAAGGGTTTTATCTTCGTCCGGGACAGATTTCATCTCTGTTCAGGTAGATTTGAATCCTTCCTGCCGAGTCCTGGATTTCGGCAAAGGAGGCCTTCCCCATAATTCGGCGGCTCATGATCCGTCCGGCCAGGGAAACATCCTGCAGCGCCTTTTCATCCTTCTCAAAGATTTTTTTTATTTCGAGGCTATTGTGGCTAATTTCGTAGGTCTCCGGGGGGTAGGGATTGATGCCCAGGCTTTTTATTTCTTCCAGTGAAGATCTCCTGATTTGCTCCTGTTCGCTGAGTTCGGGATTGTGCATTTTTGGATTTATTTTTCTGCTCACAAAGGTATAAAAAAGATTATGTTAATTTTGCAGCGAAGGAAGGGTGAAGACTGCCTGCTGTACTTGATAACATCATGAAAAAAAACTGGGTAATAAAAGCACAGGGCGATGAGGAATTAATCGCCTCTTTATCCAGCGAGCTTACCATTACCAAGCCTCTGGCCCAGTTACTTATTCAGCGCGGAGTTTCCACCTTCGATGAGGCAAAAGCCTTTTTCCGTCCTGATCTTGCCAACCTTCATGATCCCTTTTTGATGAAAAATATGGATCTTGCCATCCACAGGATTCATGAGGCGATTCAGTCGGGTGAAAAGGTGATGATCTATGGCGATTATGATGTGGATGGTACCACCGCTGTTTCCCTGGTATATTCCTTTTTCAAGAATTACTTTAAAAATATCGATTATTATATTCCGGACCGCTATGATGAGGGTTATGGAATTTCAGTAAAGGGCATCGACCTGGCAGCACAGGGAGGTTTTACCCTGATCATTGCTCTGGATTGCGGGATTAAAGCGGTTGAAAAGGTCGAATATGCCCGTGAAAAGGGGATCGATTTTATTATCTGTGATCATCATAACCCGGGCGAAAAAATTCCCAATGCCGCTGCCGTTCTGGATCCAAAACAGCCCGGTTGCCATTATCCCTACAAGGAGCTTTCAGGCTGTGGTGTGGGATTGAAACTGATACAGGCCTTTGGCATTGATGCCAGACTTCCCCCAACGCTTGCATACGATTATCTGGATCTGGTTGTGGTCAGCATTGCTTCTGATATTGTTCCCATTACAGGTGAAAACAGGATCATGGCCCATTTCGGGCTTAAAAAACTAAATGAGAATCCTTCCATCGGACTAAGGGCCATCTGTGATGTGGCTGGGATCGATTCAAAAGGTATTGATATTGAGGATATTGTATATAAGATCGGTCCGCGGATAAATGCCGCAGGGAGGATGGAGTCGGGAAAGAAATCTGTGGATCTTTTGGTTTGTGAAAAACGTAAAGAGGCTAAGGTTTTCAGTGCCAGGATCAACGATTTTAATGTGGATCGGAGGAGCATTGATACCGAGATTACCAAGCAGGCCATTGAAATGATCCGAAGTAATGTGAAGCTACAGGAGAAAAATTCAACGGTACTTTATAATCCTGAGTGGCACAAAGGGGTGATTGGAATCGTTGCATCCAGGTTGCTGGATCATTACTACAAGCCCACCATCATTCTGACAAAATCCAATGGATTCGCCACAGGTTCTGCCCGGTCGGTTAACGGATTCGACCTATACCAGGCCATAGAGTCCTGCAGCGATCTGCTTGAGAATTTCGGGGGACATAAGTATGCAGCCGGTCTGACCCTGAAGGAGAGCAAAATTCAGGAGTTTACGGAGCGCTTTGATAAGATCGTCGAGGAAACCATCGATCCCGAGCAGCTGATCCCAGTGGTTGAGATAGATACAGAACTACAACTGAGTCAGATTGACGATAAATTTTTCCGCATACTTAAGCAGTTTCAGCCATTTGGTCCGGAAAATAACAGTCCCATATTTCTATCAGAAAATGTGGTGGATAACGGTTATGGAAGGACTGTGGGTAATAATAACGAACATCTTAAACTGACCCTGATCCAGGAGGAGAATCCTTTCAAGGTTTTCCCGGGCATCGCTTTTCACCAGGGCGAGAAAATTAAACAGATTGGCGATGGAATGCCCTTTGATATATGCTATCAAATAATGGAGAACGATTTTCGTGGCAAGGTTAATCTTCAGATTCATATCCTGGATATGAAATTTGATTAAAAGTTCAGACGAAGCTGCAGGTCTGTTTCCCAATTATTATTTTTTTCACCTTCATGAACTACAGAAGCCCTCGCCTCAAGGGTGATCCTTTTTCCGGGCTTTACTGATGCCAGCACTGAAATTTTATTTCCGTTCCCGTAATAAACAGGGAATCTGAATTGTTGATAGAGTCCGGGCTCATGGATGTAGATTCTGTTGTCCCACGAAGGCACATGATACATTACAAACTGGCTTGTGCATTTTAATCTTTTATGGATCCGGACGCTCAACTGTTGAAGGGCTGCGTGAGCGTATCCTGCATTAGTTCCGGGGGTGTAGGAAATGATCAGTCTCGATTGCCAGACAATCCATGGATGAGGCCCGTATATCAGCCTTCCGTCTATTCTGTTGTTATGGAATAATGGCAAGGGGGCGTATTCCCGGATCCTCACTTGAGGAAGGGGTCTGCTGGCGGCTTGTATTCACAAAACGGAGCCTCCATTGTAACTTTTCCAATGATCCGTTCTGTAAGGTGAGGCTAAATCTGAACCCCGAGGAGGGAACCTTCACCATTGTGCGTGGAGAAGGGTACTCATAGAGCTCCACAGCCACATTCGCCCTGATTCCCCTGAAAGGTTCGGCATGGATGAAAAGGAGCAGTCCCATTTCATTTTCAATGTCGACTTCCCGACGCATAGGCCGAAGCAAAAGTAAACCTGTGTGAGGCCCCGTACCAGTGAAACTGAATGGTTCCCGAGAGAAAATCGTTGAAGAAAAAGCGGCTCCCGGCCAACAAAGCGGAAGCTTTTTTCGCTCCGGGAGCAAACTCGCCATAAAGCTCAAATTTATTGAGTTTCCATTGTCCATGAAAGCTGGTAGCATGATAGAGCGATGGACCCTCAAAATAATGAAGGCTGTCCTTCGCCCTGCCTGTGAGACCATTAATCTCGGGGGAGTATTGTACTCCAAGTTTTAGCCTGTCCAGGCTTACCACCAATTGGATGCCGGCACTACCCAGGTAGGCCAGGTTCCTTCCGGAGAGCTCAGTGGGGCTTCGATGATAACCACTTTCCCTGATAAACCTGGACCAGTCTGTTTTCTTGTCGAGACAGGGGTCCTTCCCCAGGGAGAGATCCATGCTTTGAAAGGAGGACCAAAAAACCAGCTTCATCAAGCCCAGGTTCAATTTGCATGCGACCCCCTGGTGAATGATAGATTCGCCGGCTCCGGCATAGGGTTTAAGTGTGGAGAGTAGCAAGGGCCTGGCATGAATTTCAGACGGGGCATGCATGAGGCCGGCTCCCTGGGTCAGTCCCATCCCATTGTTAAGCCGGTAGTTGCCAAACAAAAGCTGCTCCACGATTCGTTTACCTCTCCACTCAAGGTAGCCGCAGAGGTGCTCGGGACGATAGCCCCACAGGCCCTTTTCGCCGGCATCCTTTTCATATGCCAGTCCCGCCGATACCTTTTTACCTATCTCTTTTTTTACGCGCAGACTGGTCTTCCAAATGGAGCCAGGGTAAATCACAGGATTCTCTGATGGGGAGTAGCTTCTTCCGGCATATAGAAGGATCCTGCTTTTCCGGGGTTTACCTGGGTTGATGGGGATGGGCTTAGTCACGGTCATATAGATCGCCTGCTCCTCCAGGTGTTTTATCCTGAAACAGGGCAGGGAAGCCAGTTCATAGACGGAGAGCAGTTCGCCGTATTTTTCCCTGTACTGGATAATTGATTGGGCCTGGAATGGAGTAAAGAGACCGCACGATTCCAACTGTATCTTTGTGGCCCTGTTGAGGTTGATGGGATAGAGCCTAAGTTCCTGCTGCGCTTCGCATTGTTCGATGGCAAAACCGGAATCTTCCTCGCGGTTCAGGGTTTCCTCGGCCGCATCCATCCACTGTTCAACTTGCTGGGCAAGAATGGGAGAAAAGAGACTCGCCAACAGGCCGCAAGCCAGGACCAGGAAGCTTCCTTTTCTACCATTCATAACAAAGGGAGCTAAATGGGGTGGTTCCCGTATCCATGCAGTAAGTCCCGGCAAGACTAATTGCTAATTTTCTGTATTTCAGCGATATTCCTGCTGAAAGTGACCATGGCTGGTTAGACAATCCCAGCTCCAGCAAAAGAAGCTCGGAGATTTTTATCTCCAGCCCATTGCACCATTGTACTTTTTTGCTGGTTCTCACATGAAACTCTGTGTGGTAGCGGGCAGTTTTGAAAAAAAGGTAGGACAGACCCGAGGCGATTATCGTGGATCCTGAAGCTCTTTGTCTGGAGTTGTCCCCCCAGGCTGTGGGATTTGCCAGGTGAGCTCCAAGGATCAATTCATCATTGATCCTGAATTGAAGCCCCAGGGCAAACCCGGCTTCGATTTGGTGGAAGCTATGCTCTGCAACTCCCGTATTCTGCAGGTGGATGCCCACTCCTGCGAAGAGATTCGGATGAAGCATCAGGCCGTAGGAGATCCATGCTGAGGTCTGCCGCATGCCGCTTATCCCCATGGTAGAAAGGCTAAGGCCGGGGCCGCCCCGTTTCAGGGCCAGTTGTACCGAAAGGGAGAGGATGTCGAGGTCGGAGGTGATGAAGGGGCGGGCATGATGCAGGGCACAATTGTTTTTTTCGATCCGGCCCAGCCCCGCCTGGTTAAGGCCTGCAGAGGCCAGCCCTGCGCGGCTTACATAGCATCGCCCCAGGGCTGCAGTCCTGGCATCCGGCCAGTAATTCTGACCGCTTATCTGGCAAAAGGCCAAAAAAAAGACCGGGATAAAAAATCCCGGTCTCCATCTGATCCACTTTCGTGGAAGTATCATCGCTGATCAATTTGTTTTAAACTTATAAGTGACCTCCTTCAAATCCTCATTTGCCTTTACAATCTTCTTGGCCAGCTCCTTTTTATACTGCTTCATCTTGTTAAGAATCGCTTCGTCTCCTGTGGCAAGGATTTGAGCTGCCAGGATTCCTGCATTCAAAGCTCCGTCAAGTCCCACTGTTGCAACCGGGATTCCAGGAGGCATCTGAAGAATACTGAGAATGGAATCCCATCCGTCGATGGAGATGGATGCTTTAATTGGCACCCCGATCACAGGTAGGGGCGTAAGTGCAGCCATGACCCCGGGAAGGTGTGCTGCCCCTCCTGCTCCAGCTATGATCACCCTTATTCCTCTGTCAGCGGCATTCTTTCCAAATTCTGCAGCCTCATCCGGTGTCCGGTGGGCGGAAAGTGCATTAATCTCAAAAGGGATTTCGAATTCATCAAGAAATTTGGCTGCTTTCTCCATGATGGGAAGATCTGAAGTGCTTCCCATAATAATACTAACTCTGGGTTTCATAATATTGATGTGATTAGTGGATAAATATCAGCTAACGAAATTACAATTATTTTTTTTCCTGTGGATCATTGCCTATTTTGAGGAAAAATATTTTCATGAAGAAAGATTTGGTAAGGGTTAAAGACAAAGTATTTAAACCCTTTATCTCCGAGGAGCGCATCCAGATGGAGGTAAGCCGCATTGCTGGTCAGATGAACGATGAGCTTGCAGAAAAGGATCCGATTTTCCTCGGTATATTGAATGGGGCTTTTATGTTCGCCAGCGATCTTTATAAGCAGATTACCTTCCCCTGCCAGATTACTTTCCTGAAACTTACCTCTTATAGCGGGACCAAATCGACCGGCACGGTAAAACAGCTGATCGGGATCAATTTCGATCTGAAAAATCGGGTAATTGTGGTCCTGGAAGACATCGTTGACACCGGGATTACCCTGGAAACCATTATCAGGCAGCTTTCTGGCTATGAGCCGGCAGAGATCAGGGTCGCCACCTTCTTGCATAAGCCCGATGCGACCATACGAGATGTGAAGCTCGATTACGTGGGAATAGAGATACCCAATGACTTCATTCTCGGGTATGGACTCGATTATGATGGCTATGGCAGAAATTTTAAGCAAATCTATCAACTGGTGGATTAATGCGAATAAATCTACCAGTTGGTGGACTCTTAACGGGAATCTTTATTACTTTTGATGTCGTTTAAAAAAGATTAATAACCATGCTTAATATTGTATTATTTGGCCCCCCCGGATCGGGAAAAGGGACTCAAGCCTGTAACATCATTGCGAAGTACAACCTGGTACACATCTCCACCGGAGATTTGTTGAGAGCGGAAGTTTCGGCTCAGACTGAGCTGGGGAAGCAGGCCAAGGAGATAATGGACAAGGGAGACCTTGTTTCGGATGAAATTGTGATTGGAATGATTCGTAATAAACTGTCGGATAACCAGGATGGTAATGGTTTTATTTTTGACGGATTTCCCAGGACAGTTGAACAGGCACGTGAGTTGCGCAAGGTCCTTACAGATTTGGATGAACGTGTGAGTGTAATGATCTCTCTCGATGTACCCAAGGATGAATTGGTTAAAAGGTTGATGAAAAGGGGAGAGGATACCGGGCGTTCAGATGATAACCTGGAAACCATCCAGAAACGAATTGATGTTTATGGCCTGCAGACGATACCTGTAACCTACTATTACGATAAGATGCATAAGCATGCCCCGGTTGATGGCACTGGCACCGTGGATAAGATATTCGAGCGCATTGTTGAGGTGATTGAAAAGGTGAACTGATCAAAATCAGTTCATAAATGGATATGTCTAACGCCAACTTCGTTGATTATGTGAAGATTTTCTGCCGTTCGGGAAAGGGAGGTAGTGGATCGGCACACCTGCGTCGTGACAAACTTACTGCCAAGGGAGGTCCTGACGGAGGCGATGGTGGAAGGGGTGGACATGTGCTTGTAAAGGGCAACAGTCAGCTTTGGACACTCCTGCACCTAAAATATCATCGACATGTTTTTGCCACCAATGGCGAATCAGGTGGATCCAGTCTGAAAACCGGAGCCGACGGAACAGATAGCTATATTGAAGTTCCCCTTGGCACCGTGGCGCGCGATGCAGAGACCCGGGAAGTGCTTTTCGAAATTACAGCTGACGGTGAAGAGAAAGTTCTTCTTCCCGGTGGAAGGGGAGGACAGGGAAATGACCATTTCAAATCTTCCACTCATCAAACCCCCAGGTTTGCCCAGCCAGGAGAAGATGGCGCTGAGGGTTCCTTTGTTCTAGAATTAAAACTCTTGGCCGATGTGGGACTGGTTGGATTCCCAAATGCTGGAAAATCCACTTTGCTTTCGGCCATGTCTGCAGCCAAACCTAAAATCGCTGATTATCCTTTCACCACCCTGGTCCCAAATCTGGGTATCGTGAAGTATCGCGACGATCGCTCTTTTGTGATGGCCGATATTCCTGGGATAATCGAGGGGGCCAGCGAAGGGAAAGGTTTGGGACACAGATTTCTGAGGCATATTGAAAGGAATTCCATGCTGCTCTTTATGGTACCCGCCGACAGCAAGGACATCCGGGACGAATATCATATTTTGCTCTCCGAACTGGAAAAGTATAATCCCGAAATGCTTGATAAGCAGCGGATCCTTGTCATTACTAAATCGGACCTCCTGGATGAAGAACTAATAGAGGAGATTGTGAAGGAGCTACCTCAGGTCAAGTATCACTTCATATCTTCAGTAGCCAATATTGGATTGGTGACCCTCAATGACCTCATATGGAACATGCTTACCTCCTGAGCCCATGATCGACTGGCTGCTACAGCTTGATGCCAGAATTTTTCCTGTTCCTGAACGGGCTAAACAGCGAATTTTGGGATTCAATCATGTGGTGGGTGAGCGGAAAAACGACCTGGTGGCCCTTTTACGTTTTATTACTTACTTTCCTTGGATGGAAGAAGGGGTGGCAGCTGGCACCGATGCTCCTCTTTCTTATCCTTGTGGTTGTACTCGACCGACCAGACCTCGGTTCACCTTTTTAAAAACGTTTTCCAGCGGCTCAGGCCCTGCCATGAGCCCTCTCTTGAAGGGCTTGGTCCACCTGGTAAATAACAAATGCGGGGGGCAGTACGGTTTTGTCTCCTCCCATGCGGCCAATACTTTCGGTGTGGCCACCTTGCTGTTTCTTTGGATAAGAAGGCGCTGGTTTACGCTTCTTATGCTTAGCTGGGCCCTCCTGGTCGGATATAGCCGTATTTACCTTGGAGTACATTACCCGGGTGATGTTTTGTTCGGATCCCTCCTGGGTGCTGCTTGCGGATGGCTGGTGTATTTGATATTCAAGCTGGTTTTGGCAAAACTGCCTTCACGGTGGTGGATTACAAAGCTTCCTTTGCGAAGCGGTCATTTATCCTGACTTCCCTTTCATGCGATTTATTATCAGTGAAAATACAGATCCTTATTTCAACCTGGCCTCCGAGGAGGTCTTGCTGAGGTCTCGCACAGAGGACTATTTCCTGATGTACAGGAACAAGCCATCCATTGTGGTGGGGAAACACCAGAATACCCTGGCCGAGATCAACCTTCCCTATGTGGAAAAAAAGGGGATCGTGGTGGTTCGGCGCATTTCAGGAGGAGGTACGGTTTTCCATGACCTGGGGAATCTCAATTTTGCCTTTATCACTTCCGGAAAAGAGGGAGAGCTGGTTAACTATAAGGAGCATACCCTTCCCATCATTGGAGCCATGAAGAAATTGGGACTTGACAGTGAGCCTTGGAAAGCGAAATGAACTTCTTTTGGGAAAGATGAAAATTTCCGGTACCGCCAGCCATGTATTCAAGAACAGGGTTTTGCATCATGGCACCCTGCTTTTCTCATCCGAGATGAAAGATCTGTCCAAGGCTCTGAAGGTGAAAGCCGGCAAATTTGAGGATAGGGCAGTTAAATCGGTGCGGTCGCAGGTGACCAATATCAGCGAGCATCTTGCTGAGAGGATGGAGATGGATGATTTTCAACAGCTTCTATTTGAGTCGGTTCTGGATACTATGAAGGGAAAAGTATATCTTACAATGAAGGTGATCTAAGGGAGATATCGAACTGAAAGGAATCAAATTTTCCACCTGGGAGTGGAATTTTGCATATTCTCCCAGATACCAGTTCAGCAAAATGCTTCGTTAGGATGCAGGGGAAATTTCCATTGACATGAATGTGGAAAAGGGAATCATCCTGGAGATCAGTATCAAGGGAGATTTCCTGGGATCAAAGGATATTCAAACCCTGGAGGAGCTCCTGACGGGCAATATTCATGATCCCCAGACCATTCGCATGCGTCTTTCTCAATCAGCATGGAAGATTACATTGATGGCCTGGGGAATGAGGAATTTTTATCAGCTATGTTCTGATCAGTTTTCCAGAAGCGTTTTTATGAGTATCAATGCTCAATTGAAGGAGCAGTCCAAATCGGGAAAACATGCGCGGAAAGAATCACCTCGTAACTTGGCAAAGATATAAAATCGGCTAGGAAATACCGTCTTCTTTCAGGTGAGATGCCAGACATCTTCGGGATCCAGCTTCGTTCCCCATCAACGATATAATGTGCCTGGTTGTAGTAAGCTTTCCCGTGTTTCCCAGCAGACTTGTTTATAAAGCGTAGCAACTCCTCTTCGGATTTCCCCCGAATCAGGGGTCGTTCGGTTTTTGACTGCATGAGCCGATCTTTGAGTACCTGAAGGGGGAAGTTTGATATAGACCGGTGTCTCCATTACTTTTCATGGTCGACATCATGGTTCCATGGCAGGGTGCACCGCCTCCACTGTGCGACGACTAACTTTTCTCCCTTACACAACTCCAGAAGGATCTTGTGTTCCCATTTTCGGAAAACTTCTTCACCTAAATTCGGAAAATATTCCGGTACGCTCATCCCGGCAGTATCCTCGATCATTTGATCCATGTCCACGAATTCATAGCCCAAAATCCGGGCAAGTTGGGAACCGATCGTGGTTTTGCCCGAACCCATAAAACCGATGAGGAAAATTCTTGAATGCATCTTACCAATCCAGTGAAAACTGTCCGTTGGATTTCAGTCCATCCTTATCTTTATCCTTCTTCTCCTCCTTGGGTTTTACTACCTCCAGGGGGATGTCATCCGGATTTTGCTTGGGTGAATCAGTCGCTTTTTCAGGCGCCTTTTTTCCAGCCGGAGCCTTCTTTTCAGCAGGAGCTTCCTTCTCGGCCGGCTTCTTCCTCAAGGGCCGGCACTTCTTTTTCAGCCGGTTCTTTCTCTTTAGACTTTTCAGGCGGAGCTTTCCGACTTTAGGATCCATGGGCTCGTCCGCATCTCGTTTCACTTGCTTCATCGGCCGGTGGTCCGGATGGGCCCTCCAATGGTTCCAGTTCTTCAACAATCTTTACCTCGTAGTTGGAAAGTCGTTTACCTCTGGCCTTGTAACTTTTGATGCCGATGAATTCGGCCACCTCGATGATTTCCGGATCGCGGTCGCGACTCTTTCCTCCGAATTTCAGTTCCAGCCGCGGATATTCCACCTCGGTTATACGAATAAGGCGCGATTGCGGGATGATCACCGATGAAGCGGATGGATTTCGCGGAGGGTTCGATGTGGAACCTTTTCAGGTAATAGTAGTCCTGATCGGCATCGTAATAGGCTGCTGACCAGATTTTTTCATTTCTGAATTTTTCGATGATCAGCACATCATCTTCAAAATGATTGCTCAGATCAAAATTCGTAGGTTCGGAAATGCCCCGATTTAGTGATGACCAGTATCTGATCCTCTCCGGAGAATTCACCAAGGAAGATGCCGCGTGCATCGGCATTGAGTCTCAAAACATCCTGGTCGAACCAGATCTTCCTGCCTCCCAGTGTGGAGACTCCCTTTTCCTTCATTACGATTTTCTGAACCGAGAATTTTGTGAGGATATTACCCTGGGAGTTCCGTGCCCTTGATGGCCAGTTCAGCAAAGTCCTGTTCGAAAACCGGGATTTTCAGCCGTGGGCCTGGGTCGGAGGTATACCTTGATCACCTCTGCCTCTCCATTGGGATTTGCACTGAAATAGAGAATCTTGGTGTATTTATGCTCCTTGGCAAAGTTGTATTCCTTGTCGCGGGTGATCCCTGTAACCGGCGCACGCTTCATCATCACATTTCCCGAGTTACCGTCGAAATAGACCACATTGTATATGGTGCGCTTGTCGTTCTTTTTAAATACGGCAGCATGAATGATGTCCTTTCCCACAAACTGTTTGTCAACAACACGGGTAATGGTATACATGCCCAGTACTTGAGGAAAACAATGATATCGTCAATATCGGAACAGTCGCAAACATACTCGTCCTTTCTGAGGCCTGTCCCGATGAATCCGTCGGCCGCATTCATATAAAGCTTCTCATTGGCAACTACCACCTTTGTGGCTTCAATGTTGGCAAAGTTTCTGAAGTTCAGTTTTGCGATCCAGTCCCTTGCCATATTTCTTTTTGATATGCCGGAAGTAGTTGATGGTATAATTAACCAGGTTGGCCAGGTCGGTTTTGACCTTCTCAATTTCCTCCTCCAGTGACTTGATGTGCTCGTCGGCCCGTTTGGCATCGTATTTGGAGATCCTTTTGATCTTGATCTCTGTAAGCTTGATAATATCATCCCGGGTTACCTCCCTGAGAAATAATTTCTTGTAGGGATCCAGTCCTTTGTCAATGGTCTCAATGACACTCTCCCAGGTTTCGCACTCTTCGATGTCACGGTAGATTCGCTTTTCAATGAAGATCTTTTCAAGCGAGGACATGTGCCACTCTTCCTGAAGCTCACCAAGCCTGATCTCAAGCTCCTGTTTAAGCAGATCCTTGGTATGATCAGTGTTGACCCTCAGAACTTCACTTACTCCCACAAACCTGGGTTTATCAACATCAATTACACAGCAATTCGGAGAAATGGAGATTTCACAATCGGTGAAGGCATAAAGTGCATCGATGGTTTTATCGGAAGATACATTGGATCCAAGATGAACCAGGATTTCCACGTTTTCGGCAGTATTATCATCAATACGTTTGATCTTAATCTTTCCCTTTTCGGTGGCCTTGATGATGGATTCAATGAGGACGCCTGTTGTTTTGCCATAGGGAAGATCCTTGATCACCAGGGTTTTGTTATCGACTTTTTCAATTTTTGCCCTGACCCTGATGTTGCCTCACCCGGAGGCCATCGTTGTAACGGCTGACTTCAGCAAGTCCGCCTGTCGGAAAATCCGGAAAAAGCTCAAATTCCTTCCCCTGGAGGTGCTTGATGGCGGCATCAATGATTTCATTGAAATTGTGTGGCAAGTATCTTGGATGACAAGCCCAACTGCAATTCCCTTCAGCTCCCAGGGCCAGCAAGCAGGGGAAATTTTACAGGGAGTGTGACCGGTTCCCGGTTCCTTCCGTCGTAGGATAATTTCCACTTTGTGGTTTTGGCGTTAAACAGCACTTCATTTGCAAAACCTGACAGCCTTGCTTCAATATACCTTGAGGCTGCTGCACCGTCGCCTGTATAGATGTTTCCCCAGTTTCCCTGCATGTCCACCAGCAGGTCCTTTCTGACCCATCTGGACCAGGGCATCTCCAATGGATGCATCACCGTGAGGGTGGTACTGCATGGTATTTCCGATGATGTTGGCCACCTTGTTATAACGGCCATCATCAATTCTTTTCATGGCGTGCATGATCCGTCTCTGCACAGGTTTAAGCCCGTCTGTAATATTCGGAACCGCCCTCTCCAGGATCACATAGGAGGCATAGTCCATGAAGTAATCCTCATACATCCCGGTCAGATGTGTGATTTTCACATCATCTACAGGAAGTTCCTCTTCATGTGTTCCCTCCAATGGAGTATCGTCGAATTCTGTCATTATTCTTCAGTAAATTGGAAGATTCTAGGCCACCTCCACCGGGTCCTCTTCCACCCTCAGCCTGTTAATGATAAACTCCTGTCTTTCAGGGGTATTCTTTCCCATGTAGAATTCCAGGATTTCCTTAAGATCATCATCTTTCTTCATGCGCACGGGCAGGAGCCTTATTTCTGGTCCGATGAAGTGTTTGAATTCATCGGGTGAGATCTCCCCAAGTCCCTTGAATCGGGTAATTTCCGGATTTTTACCCACTTTCGCCATTGCTGCAATTCTCTCATCCTCCGTGTAGCAATAATGGGTCTCTTTCTTGTTCCTGACCCTGAACAAAGGAGTCTGCAGGATGTAGAGATGTTGGTTGCGAACCAGGTTGGGGAAGAACTGAAGGAAAAAGGTAAGCAGCAGCAAACGGATGTGCATGCCATCCACATCCGCATCGGTGGCAATCACCACGTTCTTATAACGCAGGCTATCGATGCCATCCTCAATATTCAGGGCAGCCTGCAGCAGGTTAAACTCTTCGTTTTCATAGACGACCTTTTTTGTGAGTCCAAAAGAGTTCAGGGGTTTTCCCCGCAGGCTGAATACAGCCTGGGTATTTACATCCCTCGATTTGGTAATAGAGCCCGATGCTGAATCACCCTCGGTAATGAACAGGGTGGATTCGTTTTTCCGTTCATCTTTTCCATTGTAGTGCACCCTGCAGTCACGCAGCTTTTTATTGTGAAGATTTGATTTCTTGGCCCTTTCCCTGGCCAGTTTTTTAATGCCTGAGATGGCTTTGCGCTCCTTTTCAGACTCCTGGATCTTCTTCAAAAGCAGGGTGGCTGTTTCCCCATGCTTATGCAGGTAATCATCCAGCTTGGAGCTCAGGAAATTCATGATGAAGTTCCTTACTGATGGCCCTTCCGGACCAATATCCTTTGAACCCAGCTTGGTCTTGGTCTGTGACTCAAAAACCGGTTCTTCCACTTTGATGCTGATGGCAGCAATAATGGATTGACGGATGTCGGAAGCGTCAAAATCTTTTTTGTAAAAATCGCGAATGGTTTTTACCAGGGCCTCCTTAAAGGCTACCTGGTGGGTTCCTCCCTGCGTGGTGTGCTGTCCGTTAACAAAACTGAAATATTCTTCACCATACTGGTTTCCGTGGGTGATGGCGACTTCAATATCACCATTCTTCAGGTGAATGATCGGGTATAAACCTTCTCCGCTCATGTTCTCCTGGAGCAGGTCGAGGAGTCCGTTCTTTGACTGGAATTTCTGCCCGTTATATGCAATGGTGAGCCCGGTGTTCAGGTAGGTATAATTCCGGAGCATCGTTTCAATGTATTCATCAATGAATTTGAACTTCCCGAAGAGGATGGGATCGGGTTCAAAGATGATCTCTGTACCGTCTTTTTCGGCGGTATTGCGCTGGGGATGATTTGTAATGATTTCTCCCTGGCTGAAGTCCACAGCTTTTATTTTTCCTTCACGTAGGCCTGTATGGTAAAACTCGATGAAAGTGCATTTACAGCTTTGATCCCCACACCATTCAGCCCAACCGATTTTTTAAAAACCTTGGAGTCATACTTGGCCCCGGTATTCATTTTGGAGGCCACATCCACCACCTTTCCCAGTGGAACACCGCGGCCGTAATCCCTGATGGAAACACGATGCTCGTTAATAGTCACTTCAATGGTCTTTCCAAAGCCCATCATATATTCATCGATGGAGTTGTCAAGTACCTCTTTCAGCAGGATATAAATCCCATCGTCGGGAAGGGAACCGTCTCCCAATTTCCCGATATACATTCCCGGCCGCTTTCGGATGTGTTCTTTCCAATCAAGGGTCCGGATGGTGTCGTCCGTATAATTCGCCGTCATATCAATCTCTCTGTTAGGCCTTAAAGCCCTGGAAGTTTGCGGGAGGAGGAAGATCCCCGCAGTTGCACAAATATATGCAAAAGTATCTCCACGGCGAAGCTCAGTTTTCAACACAGGATTCTTAAAAAACGGTTAAAAATTAGATGCCTGATTACCCATGTTCCAGCGAAAGCAGTCCAAGCTCCATTCTTTCCCTTGTCAGATTCATCAGGGATTTGACATCAAGTTTCGTCACGGTTTCAGCAGGTATTTCATCAAGCACCCTTATACGGATATGTGCTTTTCCCATGATCCAGGAGTTTCTGGGAAAGGTGTTTTCGGATCCGGTGTGGACAATGGGGATAATCGGGACATCCTGTCTTTTTGGCCAGCAGGAAGGCTCCCTCCTTGAAAATGCGCATGGTCCCGGTTTTGGACCGGGTGCCTTCAGGGAAAAGCAGGATGGAAGAGCCCCTCTTTATTTCTATCTCGGCCCGGGCAATAAATTTACTTCCCGACCGGAGCGACTCTCGGTTTACAGGAATGGACCTGGTCAGGGTGAGTGCCATCCCCACAAAAGGCATTTTGAAATTTTCAGATTTGGAGGTCCATTTGAAGGGCCTTCGTAGCTTTGAAAGGGCCAGTATATCTACCATCGAACGGTGGTTGGAAACCAATATAACTGGTCGGCCCATGGAATCTTCTTCCGGCCCTCCAGTTCAAGTTTCCAGAAAGGAATGATAAACTGGTAGAGCCACGCCCAGAAAGTCGTCATATAGTGAATCGCGATCCTGCGGCGGTCCCACCAGAAGGTGAACAGCCATACCAGCAGAAAAAATGGGGTGTAAATGATGGAGACGGAAATCATGAGTAATCCATCCAATGGGGAGTATATTTTATAGACCGAGAGTTTCATGCTTAATTTTTGATGCCGTAAATTACGAATAATGATTCATTCTTCAATTATTTCAAAATCCAAAGGAAAACTCCTAATTTTGAAATCTCCTATATTTTATACTTTTACCAGTGATGTCGAAGGCGCCCCTTTTTTTCCTGCTTTTTCTGTTCACCGGCCTACTACAAGCTTGTGTGGAACGGTACTATCCCGGGGAGGATGACCTGAAGACCGGTACCCTGGTGATCAATGCGCACCTTACAGATCAGCCGGGAGAGCAGGTGATTGAGATCTCCAGGTCGGTGGACCTGACGTAATCCTTCTTTTGCTCCCGTATTCGGGAAGTTTTGCGGAGGTGATCACGGGAGGATGGAGAATTCAGAGCGTTTTCGGAATTCAAGCCGGGTTATTATAAGGCCGATCTGGATGATTCCTTCCTTCAGACAGGAATGTCCTTTATGATTCATGTGATCACCCCCGATGGTAATGAATATGAGTCAGCTTTTGATAAACTGCGTCCTGTGCCGGCCATTGATTCTCTCTACTACCTGGTGAGAACAAACAGCTATGCCTCTGAAACGGATTCAGTCAGCGGAATCCGGTTTTACGTTGATTTCACCTATGATGATGAGGCCTATGAATATATCCGCTGGGATCTTACAGAGACCTATGAATTTCACAATCCCGATATGGAAGGCTTTATTCTGGATGTGGATTTTAGAATGAAGGAACTTCCGGATACCAGCAATTACCGGATCTGTTACATCACCAACGAACTTTCTACCATCCATAGCATGTCGCTGAGGTATCCTGGATTTTGGGATCTATATCAAGAAACCCTTCACCTTTGTTCCGAATATTCAGCAGGAGCAGAAACTGCATCATAAGTACAGTCTGCTGGTGAAGCAGTACTCCCTGGGCGAGGAGGCATTTCATTACTGGAACGAATTAAAAAAAACCTCCCAGGAGCAGGGCTTCTTGTTTGACAGGCAGCCGGCTCTTCTCAAATCCAATATCCATAATGTGAATGATGAGAGTGAGATCGTGCTGGGGTTTTTTACCATGGCAGGTGTGGTGGAGAAGCGAGCTTTTGCCGTAAACCTCGAAGGTCTGGATCTGAGTCTTTTATAAGTGGTATTGCTTCCCGGTGGATAGAGGTCCCCCCGGTTACCTGATGAAAGGAAGATCTTCCCCTCTATTTTGCCAGGGCATGGATGGATGGAGAAGTCCACTTTGCCGTGGTGAATAAACATTGTGTGGATTGCAGGGAATATAAGCACAGTACCCATATCAAACCCGATTACTGGTAAACGAATGATATTTTAAGTAATTTGGCGATCCTGATGCACATGAGAAAACCCTTAACAATAATTGTACTGCTGACCCTTTTGGGGTCTTTCCGGACTCTATGCCCAGCAGTCCACCATTACCGATTACCTGGCCGAATGCGAAAGGAAATATGGAAGTGATACCGACCTGGTTAACGGGGAGAAATATTTTTATCCCTATTACGCAATCGGAGGGAGATCCCTTTTTCTTCAGCGAGCCACGAAGTGCAGTGATCCGGATTCATGAAAAAGAGTTTGAAGGACAGCTGCTCAGGTATGATGTTTTCAACCAGAAGCTGATCCTTGATTTCAAGGACATTTATGGAGCCACTCCAGCCTGGTTTTCAGAAATGAATGGGTTGAATCATTTGCTTTTGAGGAATCAAGTTTATTAGAATGAAGGGACCGGAAGGGAATCCGGCTATTTCCAGCTGGTAGCCGGAGGGCCCGGTTAGTTGTGTTTACGCATGGAGCAAGGACCACCTTCTTAACCTCAACTCCGGCGTGCAGAGTTACTATTTTACGGAGCCCATAAAGGAGTCTTATCTGGTGATTGACGGGGCACTTTTATCCTTATCAGGAGCAATAGGAGCTTTCTGAAGGCATTTGATCCCGAGCTTCAAAAGACGATCAAACAATTTATGAGGCAGACGAAAATAAAGGTGAAAATCAGCTCCCGATTCACAAATGCGTCATCTTGTCGAATACTGTAACTCTCTTTCCCATGAAGATTCGTAGACTCTTACTGGTTCCCCTGCCTTTTGTTCTCCCTGGCTGCTATGGCACAGCGGGGAGGGGAACGGGTTAATATCCGGATCTCCGGCGAGGGATTTGACAACTTTGTGGAACAGGTGGAGGCCCAGACCAACCTGGTGCATCTACTACAATACCGACTGGTTTGAAGGACGAAGTTTTTCCTACAGTGCAGATTCTGTTCTGGTGGATGATGCCCTGTACGAGGTATTAAAGGGAACGGGCCTCTTACTTTAACAGGGTGGGGCCCGAGCGCTATATTATTCTTGCCCCAGACAGCGGCTTAATATGAATCTTCCGGTAACTCCTCGTGCCACAGGAAGTTATATCGGGACAGCCAGGTCAGGAGAACTACATGGGAGTGAAGGATGATTAGTATCTGACCGGAACCCGTCCGGAAAAGATGGTCCGGACCATTGAGGTGGGCGAAAGGGGCGCACTTCACGTTACACGGGGTGTGGCCAGGATAAAGGGAAAACTGGTTAACGCTGGCACAATGGCGAACCGGTGATGGGAGCCACCATGGTGGACCTGGGAACGGGAAAGGGAGCTGTTTCAGACCAGAATGGGAACGTGACCATGGCCATTGACACCCGGGGAGCCATGCCATGCGATTCAGTTTTATCGGGATGGAGAGTGTGGATGTGACCATGGATAGTTTATTCGGACGGAGATTTCCGGCATCGAGATGCAACCGGCAGTGATTGCCCTGGATGAAGTGCAGATTATGGGAGAGCAGTACCGCGAGATTAACACCACGGACATTGGGGTGGAGCGCTTCAGTATGAATTCCCTGAAACAGGTGCCTGTATTTATGGGTGAACGCGATGTGATCAAAATCTCCAAATTGCTGCCGGGAATCACCAGTGCGGGTGAAGCTTCGGTGGGGGTGAATGTGAGGGGCGGAAATGTGGACCAGAATATTTTTTACATCAACCGTCTTCCCGTGTACAATACCTCCCACCTGTTTGGCTTCTTCTCGGCTTTTAATTCCGATATGATCAGGGACTTTTCCATCTACAAGGGAAGTGTTCCCGTTAATTACGGGGGCAGGCTTTCCTCCGTATTTAATATCGGAACCCGCAAGGGAAATAATAAAGCCTTTACCGCACATGCAGGGATCAGCCCGGTTTCGGCACATGCCACTGTGGAAGGCCCCATTCAAAAAGGATCACTCTTCTTACCTGATCAGCGGGCGCTCTTCCTATTCGGACTGGATCCTGAACAGGATGGAGGATCCCCTGATTCGTGACAGTGATGCCTTTTTCTATGATTTTGCCGGATCAGCTGAACTTCCAGCCTAATGAAAAGAACACCTTCAATCTCTTTTACTACCAGAGCTTTGACAAATTCAGGTACAGCACCCTGAGCGATTATGAGTATAGCAACCGGGGTGGTTCTGCCAGCTGGGAAAAACATATCTCTCCCGCACTTACCTCCAAAGCTTACCGGCACCACCTCCTTTTACAGCTTTGCCAATACCGATCAGAGTGAAATATCCAGGGCTTATACCCATGAGTACATGTTGAATCACAATGAGCTTGTAACTGAATTTGAGTGGATTCCCTCCTTGAAACACAGGATTGATTTTGGTGCCAGCCTGATCTATTACAGGCTCGACAGGGGGAAGGTTGAACCTTACGGGGAAGCATCCATCAGGAACCCCACCGACCTGGGATTTGAACATGCAATGGAGGGAGCCTTTTTGTCAGCGACAACTTTGAGATAAACAACTGGCTGACCCTGTATGCAGGAGCTAAGATACAGCCTCTATTCCATCTGGGACCCCAGACGGTTATGCTTTACGAAGAAGGGAAACCAAAGTCGGAGAGCACCATTGTGGATTCGCTGATGTTCGATGATTTCGAACCGGTCAATTTTCATTCCGGACCTGAATTCCGGCTGGCGGTTAATCTGAAAGCCGGGCCCAATACTTCTTTTAAGCTTTCCTTCAACCAGATGAGGCAGTACCTCTTCATGCTGAGCAATACGGTGACCATTTCACCAACCGACCAGTGGAAGCTGTCCGATTATTATATCGAGCCCCAGGACAGTTACCAGCTTACCGGAGGAGTATACCACATTTTTCCCAAAGCTGGGGCTATCCATCATCGGTGGAGCTCTACTACAAATACTCCACCGATATTGTCGAATATAAGGATGGGGCTGATTTTATTACTTCTCCACTGACCGAGACCGTGGTTCTTCAGGGATTACAGAACGCCTACGGACATGGAATTTATGCTTCAGAAAACTTCAGGAAGACTCGATGGCTGGATCAGCTATACCTACTCCAGGTCTGAGATGCTGGTTGAAGGGTGATGCGGATTATGAATCGATCAATAACGGCAATCCCTATCCCTCCAATTTTGACCGGCCCCATGTATTGAACGTGGTGGCCAACTACAGTATCAACCGAAGGTTTTCAGTGGGATCAAACCTGGTTTACATGTCGGGCCGGCCAGTTACCTATCCCACCTCGCTCTACTACATCAACAATGTTGCCTACATCGATTACTATGCCACGGAACCAGTTCAGGATTCCGGACTATTTCAGGATCGACCTTTCCCTGAATATTGAAGGGAACCTGAAAGCCGATAAGTTTATGCATTCCACCTGGAGCTTGAATGTTTACAATTTGCTGGGCAGGAACAATCCGCAAAGCATCTATTTTGTCCCCGAGGAATATTTTATCAAAGGGTTACTCCTTTTCGGTGATCGGGGTGCCCGTTTTTACCGTCTCCTGGAATGTCAAACTGGGCAATTATGAGAGTAATTAGTGAGAGGTCTTTCATATTCGATGATGTTGCTGCTTACTGCATGTGTGGACCGTTATTATCCCGGGCGGATGAAGATCTACTTACCGGTACCCTGGTGATCAATGCCTCTATTACCAATATCCCGGGTATACAGACTATTCAGATTTCCAGGTCGGACGGACTGATTTATCCGGAATTTATTCCCGAGATCGGGCTGTCTGGTTGAGGTTGAAAACCTGGATGGGAGACCAGCTTTCCTTTTCGGAATCTCCCGGGTTATTACAGCACAGACGTTCCTGCAGGATTTATGAGCTATGGGGAGCAATACATGCTGCGGGTGATCACTTCTGATGGCAATGTTTATCTCTCCGACTACTCCACCCTAAATCCTCCCACGGCCATTGACAGGATCTATTATGAAATGGAGTCCATTCCCACGCACGATCCGGAGATCTTTGTGGATGGAATCCAGTTTTATCATCGATTTTCAGATGGATGCTGATTCTTCCGAATTTATGCGCTGGGAGATGGTGGAGACCTATGAATTTCACAATCCGGATTATGAAGGATTTATCTATAGTTATGACCGGGTTCTCAGGCCCCTGCCGGATAGTCTGGACGACCGCCAGTGCTGGATTACCGGACATGTGAATGCCATTTACACCCTGGATGCGGCAAATATGAGCAGCGACCACTACACCTATATGCCCCTTCATTTTGTTTCCAATGAAACCCAGCGCCTGAGCTATGGTTACAGCCTGCTTGTGAGACAACATGCCATGGATGACGCCTGCCTTCAGGTACTGGGATGAACTGAAGAAAAATTCCCAGTACCCAGAGCGGCTTATATGACCGGCTGCCCTCCATGACTCCCAGGTAATATTCAGCAATTCGGATGATCCTGGTGAGAAGATCCTCGGGTTTTTTGGAGTTTCCGGGGTAACTGAGAAGAGGATTTTTGTAAAAGACGTGGAAGGATTGGAGAAATATGATGTAAGGTTTTGCTATCCCTTCCGGAAATGCCCCGCTTCAGGTACTTGATGACAGCTGACCTGCCGGTCTATGTTTCCAGGGCCATTGATCCTGAAACCGGGGTGCACCCGACGGAGAGACCGTTCTTGAGATGTCTCGACTGCAGGGTACGGAAGGGGAGTTCGGGGGATCCTCCCGATTATTGGCCAATAGATTAAATGATATGAGAAAAAGAATCTTATGCAGTAATGTTGCTTGGATTTGGCCTCCTGCTTGGGGCCCAGAACAGGCAGGAGAGCTTGTTGTTACTTACCGACCGGGGACACTATATTAGTGGTGAAACCATTCACTACAGAGCTTTCTACAGGAAACCCGACTGAAAGTAATGCGGCGCAATGGAGCCGGGTTCTTTATGTGGAACTGATCCAGCCAAATGGGACATCCCTGGCTCAGGGAAAGGTGCTTATTGATAGCTCCGGGGCCATGGGGACCATAAATATTCCTGAAGGACTCTCCTCGGGTACCTATTATCTGAAAGCCTATACCCGCTGGATGCGAAACTGCGGACCGGAGGATTATGTATTATACTTCTCTCCGGATTTATGATCCCTTATAATGATCAGGTTCTTCCGGTGGATTCCATCGGATGGGAAGCCATCCAGCGCCCAGGTCATTCTGAATCAGACCGGAGGAGCACGCTTCAGATATGCTGGAGTGTTGCTTGAGCGGGATCAGTATCAAACCACGCCAGGAGGTGGTGGCAGAGCTGACTCTGGAAATTTCCCTATGCCCCGGCCGATTTGACCATCAGTGTAGCCAGGGCGGGACTTCATGGGGTGCAGACCTATTTCAGGCCAGGATGTCCGGTGAATCGGAAAGGTAAAAACAATATTCTGCCCGAAACCAAGGGCCTTTCTCTGACGGGCCAGGCCGTTAGTGCCTCGGACGGAACACCGGCACCCTATGCCACCATCTATGTTTCGGTGCTGGGAGATGAGAAGGACTTCTTCTGCAATTATTCCGATTCGGCTGGCAGGTTCTATTTCTTCTTTCCCGGACTATACAGGAGACAGGGATCTGTTTGTTTCCACCTATCATGCAGATATGATGATCTCGAATTGTTGATTGACCGGGATTTTAGTCAGGATGCCCTGCAGCTTCCCTCCTACCCGGTGCAATTGGATGATTCTCTTACAGGCATCATTACTGAAATGTCGGTAAATGCCCAGATATCACAAGCAGTATTATCCTCGAAAGGCAGCTGATTCCGGAGGCTGGGTGACAGTGCCGAGGAACTGTTTTTTTACGGAAGGCCCACTTCAATGATCATATTTTGATGATTTCATCAAGCTTCCAAACCTGGAAGAGTACTTCGTTGAAGTGGTTCCCCAGGTGTCCGTCAGAAGAACCAAGGGAGTGCGCAGACTTGGTAATACAGGGTGAGCATCCCGACCTGGCCATCTACCCTCCTCTTGCTGATGATCGACGGAGTGGCCATCTTTGATGTTGAAGCTGTACTGGCGGTCTCACCCAGACTGATTGACCGGGTTGAGATTGTAAATGCTCCCTATATCCGGGGGAATGTTACTTTTGGGGGAATTATCAGCCTGATTTCCAGGAACAATGATCTGGGTTATATCGATCTTCCCTCTTCTGGCTTGCTGGTAAACTACAGGATGCTGGATCTGCCTGGAGTCGATTCCAACATGGAAGGAGTGGAGCGATCCCAGGCTTCCCGATGTGAGGAACACCCTTTACTGGAATCCGAGCCTGAAACTGGATCCCGGTCAAAGACAGAAAATTTCATTTCGCACATCCGATCTGAAAGGAGAATACGAGATCCTGATCAGGGGAGCTGACTCCTCGGGGAAGTTTCTGGAAAAAAGGGTGGCTTTTTCGTGGAGTAACTCCACTATCTGTGACGCATGATGCGCTTCAATATAGGGTTTGAAGCGCTCCCAAAGGAAGTGTTCCCATACCTGCCTGACCATTTCGGGAGTCTCCGGGGAATATTCTCCAGCCCCGTTTACATTGAGTGTTAACTGGGTTCCGTCCGATCCGGAAGGTTTCAAGGTGTAGGTACAAACCAGTGTGAGTGCCTGTCCCGACAATCCCAGGGGACCTTCCATCCTGAGCATTTCACCTCTTTTAGCATAAATCACAGTAGCATGCAGCGCACCATTTCCCGGCTTCGTCAAATATCTCATAAAATCCTCCACCCGGCCTGGGTTCAATGAATAACTTATAGGGATTGGGCGAAAAAGAGTGATCCCACCACTCGCTGATATCACCGGTGAGGTGGTCAAACACAAAAATTGGATTGCCCGGGTAGTTGAAATTCATTTCAAACTGGAAGGTTTTTGAAACTTGCTCTTTCGCCGACCTGTTGCATGCCGAAGTAATCAGAATAATGGCCATGAAGGCCGAGATTGGAATGGATATTTGCTTCCTGCTCATCTTCTTATCTTTGTATGTATAACACCTGTTGAATAAAATGGATCACCTCAATGTCGGTTTTCTCTATCTTTAGTCCAGGATGACCACTGGAAAAAGCATAAATAGGAAGGAGGAGCTCGACCAGAACTCCTTTGAAAAGCTATTCAGGAGTTTCTTTCCGTCCCTGATGACTTTCGCAAAGAAAATACTTGTGGATGAGGATGATGCACGTGAAGTGGTCCACCAGGTATTTATCTCTGTCTGGGAGAAGCGACAGGAGATTGATCTCTCTCAATCTCTAAAATCCTACCTCTTTACCTCTGTGCACAATCGCAGTCTGAATGTGATACGTGACCGGAAGAAATTTTCATCGGCCGAAGTGCCCGATGTGGCAGGGGAGTGGGATGTGAGCTGCTGTGATCGAATCCATGGAACTGGAAGACAAGATTATGGAGGTTGTGAGCGCCTTGCCCGAAAAGTGCAGGGAAGTGTTTGAAATGAACCGCTTTGACGGTTTGAAATACAGTGAGATAGCCGAGCGTCTTCATATCTCGGTTAAAACGGTGGAAAACCAGATGTCGAAGGCTCTGAAAATATTACGGGAGAAGCTTTCAAAATATCTAAGTATCCTTTTATGGCTCATTCTGCAAAATCTTAATTAGAAAAAAAAGCAGGATCAACATGGGGGTAAAGTTTGTTTGAAGTGTGTAAAAAGTAGCTATGCCATTGAATGATCCACATATGGTTTTTAACAGCCTGATAAGCAGGTACCTTTCCGGAGAGCTGTCTTCTGAAGAGTTGGAGCTCTTCCATGGGGCACTTTCTTTGGACCCGGATCTGAATCTGCAGCTGGAAGAATTCAGAAAGATCTGGAAGTTGGTGGAAGGGGCAGGTGAGAAACAAGCTTATAACATGGATGCCGAGTGGGATGCATTGCGTGAAAAAATCCCCGGTTTCACTCCAGGTGATATGCGTTCAGGAAAGCGTCGGTCATTGCTTTTTTACACCTATCGGATTGCGGCCGCATTGTTGTTTGGTGTTTTATTTACCTTTGCCTGGATCTATGCCACTCAAATTTCAGGAACACGGGTGATGGAGGCTGGTATGGAGCCCATGGAGATTCTTTTGGAGGATGGGACACGGGTCGTGCTGAACCGCGAATCAAAGATTCGTTACAGCAAGCATTTCAGCAGCGAGTCAAGGGAGGTTTCACTCACCGGTGAGGCCTGGTTTGATGTGGCCAGGGATAGCACCCGGCCTTTTGTTATTGATGCCGGCAGGGCCATGGTTGAGGTCCTGGGAACCAGTTTTAACGTAAATGCATACAAAGAAAATCCTTCCATCGAAATTACGGTGGAAAGTGGGGTGGTGGCGGTGAGTGCAAAGCAGGATCTGGAGGAACAAATTATTCTCAGGGCAGGTAACAGCGGAAGCTACAATAGCCTAGGAGCCAGGAACTGATCACTTGTACCCACTGCCAATCCCAACAATCTTTCGTGGAAAACCAGGGATCTCTTTTTTGAAGATAGCCCCTTGTCTGAAGTGGCTGCTTTAATGGCAAAGGTTTACAATGTGAAAGTGGTGATTCCCAGGGCCGAACTGGCCTCCTGCCCCATTACCGTTACCTTCAGTGATCAGAGCCTGGAGGCAGTGCTGAATGTACTGGAAAAAACCCTCGATCTTGAGATTTCCCGCTCGGGTGATATTATTACTTTGGACGGGACAGCTTGCATTGAATAGAGAATGATATGCCGGGAAGAGTTTGTGAAAATAGGGTTTTTCCTGTTTATGATGCAGTTTGTCATCTGCCAGGCTTATGGTCAGCAGCCCGGAGATTGATAGCCCAGTCACCCTGCAAGCCGACTCAATCCCGCTCAGGGAGATCCTCGATCGATCTGGAGGAACAGACGGATCTCAGCTTCTCGTATTCCTCCAGACTATTTGATGATCAGCAAAGGGTGAGTATTCATGTGGAGCGAAAAAGCGCTAAAACCGGTTCTCGACCTCCTTTTTGACGGGCAGAACATAAGTTACGAGGTGATTGAACAGCAGATTGTATTAAAACGTGACAGGCGTATGAAGGTGGAGTGTGGACAGTTCTCTTTCAATGTCCCGGTGGAAGAAATGCCTGTACGTTTCACCGTAAGTGGCTACGTGAAAGATGCCTTTACGGGGGAGGTGCTGATTGGGGCCACAGTGACCATTCCGGGCGGATTGCTGGGGACCATCACCAACGAATACGGCTTCTTTTCACTTACCCTGAAACAACGGGTCGAGCAGCTGATATGCTCCTTTGTGGGATACAGGGCAAGCGTTTTCCCGGTATCCGGAATCGACAATCAGAGCTTTCATTTTGCCATGGAGAAAGAGGTGGCACCCTTGAGTGAAGTAACCGTCTATTCGGATGATGAAAACAATATCATCCGAACCGCAAGGAGCTCCGAGAGGCAACTTAGCCCGGATGCAGTCAGGAACATGCCGGCCCTGTTTGGGGAGAAAGATGTGATCAAATCGCTGGCGGCCATTCCGGGGATCAAATTTTTCGGCGACGGGTCAACCATCTTTTATGTGAGGGGAGGGGGAAGGGACCAGAACCTGATTACCATCGATGAGGCCCCGATCTATAATCCCACCCATTTGCTGGGATTTCTTCAGCACCATTGTGCCTGATGCCATCAAGGATGTACAGGTTTACAAGGGCGATTTCCCGGCCAATTACGGGGGAAGGCTTTCCAGCCTCATTGATATCCGCACCAAGGACGGGAATATGAAGCGCTTCGGATTTGATGGCAGTGTGGGTCTGCTGTCCTCACGCCTCTCCCTGGAGGGGCCAATCTGGAAGGAACACATCTCATTTTTCATTTCAGGCAGGAGATCCTACATTACCAAAGCCCATCCAGCAGTTTAATCCGAGGGTCAATGATCTCCACTTTTCCGATCTTCACATGAAACTGAATTACAATATTAATCCCAATAACCGGATCTTTTTCAGTATATACAATGGCGTGGATAATTTTGAGGAGCAGAACAATATTGAGCAATCCTCGGGAATCAACTGGAAGAACTCTACCTATTCCCTGAGGTGGAATCACCTTTATTCCGACAGGCTCTTCTCCAATCTGACCATCCTGGGATCCATGTACGATTACTTCCTGAATACCAATATCGAGGAGCGTGATTACTGGCAGTCGCATGTGGATAATGTGAGTATCAAATATGATTTTACCTGGTACTTTAAGCCTTCCTCGACCTTTCAGATTTGGTGTGCTTTCAGCAGCGCATTTTTACAATCCGGGAAACTATTACCGGGGAGGGATGGAGTTTGATCCCGGACTGGATCTTTCGACCAAACGATCCAGGGAATTGGCAGCCTATGCTTCCAACCAGTTTATTATCAATGAGAAAATCTCCTTCAGGGCGGGGCTACGCTTTACAGCCTGGCAGAATGTGGGGCCGGCCACAGAGTATGATATTGTGAAAAGTAACGGATGGTGATTTTCGAATTCGATAGCCTGGCGGTGACCGAGTATCCCGCCGACAAGGTCTACTTCAGCTCCGTGTTCCCTGGATCCGCGACTCAGCCTCATCTGGCAACCTGCCAGGCGCCATATCCTAAAGGCGAGCTACAGCCGCACCTCTCAGTTCCAGTTCCTGATCACCAACTCCATCAGCCCCTTTACCTCCCTGGAGGTCTGGCTCCCCGTCGGGGCCCAATGTCAAACCCCAGGTGGCCAACCAGTTTACCCTGGGCTATACCCACAGATTCGGACTGCCCGGATTGAGTTTCGACATTGAAGGCTACTATAAATTGATGAACAACATTATCGATTACCGGGATCATGCCCGAATGCTCATGAATCCCCTGGTGGAATACGAGCTGCGGATTGGGACAGGGAAGGCTTATGGCCTGGAGATGATGCTCAGTAAGGATGGAGGCTCTCTTTCAGGGTGGATTTCCTACACCCTCTCAAGATCCATTAACCAGGTTGAGGGGATCAATGGAGGGAATCCCTACCCGGCCTACTCCGACAGGCCTCATGATTTTTCAATCTTCCTTTCCTGGGCCTTTTCCCCAAGACTTACCCTCACAGGTAATTTTATCTATATGACAGGGGCCCCCTTTACCACCCCCACCGGTTTTTACTATTACGACCATCACCAGGTGCCCATTTATGCTGAAAGGAACAATAGCAGGCTACCCGCTTACCACCGGCTCGATCTTGCCCTGAACTGGCAACTGGGCAAGCAGGAGGCCAGGTTCCGGCATGAGCTGATATTTTCAATCTACAATCTCTACAATGCGGAAAAATCCCGTGGCCCTTCATTTTAACAAAATCGACGATGGGCAGGGGACTTATGTGGTTCCCTACGATTTTTATAATAATCCCACCCTGGAATCGAGCCAATTCTACCTGTACGGGATTGTGCCTTCACTCTCTTATCACTTTACATTCTGATGCATGACTAGCCCTATTCCACATATCACTTTTTCCATCCCCGGCAGGTCAAGCCTGGCTTTGATCTTATTGCTTTTATTGGGGGCCTGTACAGAGAAAATCGACTGGAACCTTGATTACCAGCAATCGGATGTGATTGTGGTGGAGGGGAAAATTACCAATGAGGCCAGATCACACGAAGTGATTCTGACCAGGCCGGTATATGACATGAATGCCTTGCCCGAACCGGTGACAGGGGCCGTTGTAGAAATCAACGATGCACGTGTGATCCATACCCTCACAGAGGATGCCTCCAGACCCGGAGTCTATCTGACCGAGCCGAATTTTTCCGGGGAGGTTGAAAAAGGCTACCAGTTGCGCATTCGGCATGGGGAGAAGCGGATCAATGCCATCGCCTTTATGAGGGAGGTGCAGCCCTTTCCTAATATGAGGCTTCAAAAGGTGCAAAATAATCCTCCCTTATATGAGGTTTATATCAACGATCAGTTTGGCCCCTCAGTAATCAGGATGGAACTGGACTGGAGTCATGTTCGTGGTTATGATACCCTGCCTGACGATCAAAACCATGCCCTCATTTATCACTATACCCTTGGAAGCGTTGATGTGAACCGAATTTTTTCAGCCCGAAAGAGAACATGTTTATTTCCCTCCGGGCACCATTGTTTACCGTGAGAAAGAGTCGGTTTCCCGCGCCTATGAAGAGTTCCTGAGGGGCATGCTTTCCGAAACCGACTGGAGGGGAGGGGTTTTTGATGTATTGCCCGGCAACGCACGCACCAACCTCTCAGAAGGGGCCGTCGGCTTTTTTACCGCTGCCGATGTGATTCGTGATACGGTGTTGATCGATTAGGTTTTTTTTCCGTAAGGCAACCAAGGCGATGCCAGAAGCTTCATAGTCGAAAGTCGAAACGTCTGAAAGTCGAAAGTCAGATAGTTTCACTCATATTACTATTATTCATTGTGATGCTAACTTTCGTCATTTCTTTTGAAACCGAAGGGACATACCTAGTTCCACCCCAAGGTGAGGTCAATTTGTGACCTCAACATTGTATAATTGCGCCAGATCCCGGTCTAATATCACTTTTTTGTTAAAATAAAGCTAATATTTGTTGCTTCTGTGATTATTTCCCTGCAGAATGATTCATCAACTGCCTGGTTCTCTTCGATAAAGGGTGGGGCAAAAAAGGAATGGTCCTAAATAATCTATTAATGCGGTTTCAACGGAAATATCAGCTGGGCTGTGGCTATTGAAATACTTTCTAAATTTGTTCCCTGGGAAGCAACCCAGGCGATGCCAGAGACATCTTAGTCTAAAGTCTGTAAAGTCATAAAGTCATAAAGTCATAAAGTCATAAAGTCATAAAGTCGTAAAGTCATAAAGTTTAAAGAGGAAATGATGAAAAGTTATCTATTGCCCACGATGATTCTGTTGCTTTTGGGACTGACCGGGTGTGATAAGGATGGTATTGAAGATTATGAAGCCCCAGAGGATCAGCCTGTGCTATTTGAATACCGTTATGTGAATCTTGCATGGGGTTATTTTGAGAATGGCTGGCTCATGGATTCAAAGGGAAATATAAATAGCTACAATCTCCCCGTCGAATTTAATATACCCGATTCCAACGGATACATCTCCCGAGAGGACCTTCTCCATAATCTCAATCAAACTGATTCCATCACCTTCACCTTCGGGACCAAAGACCTGGATTATTATACCGGACTTATTTCAGGGGCAGCCAAGGGAAAAGTAGGGGAGGCGGAGAGTATTGCTGCCGATGCGGGAAGCTCAGTACTCTCCTGCTACCTTTATGACGCCGACAAGGATATGTATCAGTATATCTTCCTGGCCAGTTCGGGCGACTGGCAGCAATTTAATCAGTCCGGTGAGGCTAAGATCCTGATAAACTGGATGAAAGGATTGGATATTTTCTGGTTATCCCATTAGCGAAGATTCAGAAAATCAACCATATAGAATTTAATTTTCATTTTTTTTCATGCTTTCGTAGGGGTATAGGTGGGGTTTCTGTGTGTTAATAGTGAATCAACAATAATGGAACAAAAAGAACCATTTAATCATATTCACTAAAAATCAGAAATCATGAAAAAGTTATCTTTCTATTCTTTTGTTACCCTCCTTCTTGGCATCATGTTTTTCACTGCATGTGATAACACCTTTAACCAGGGACCCGATCTGGAGGAAGGGAGCATTCATTCCCGATGAGCTGACCGTTGAGATCCCCTCTGCGCTTTCTGCAGATGTTTCCATGTATAAGAGTACCATGGTTGATACCCTGAAAGGGCGGGAGATCTACGGACATCTGCGTTTCTTCATCCATACCGGTGACCATGCGGCTCGCATCACCAGGCATGTGATCCAGTGCCATTAAACGTTTTAAAATTGACCAGGTGATCAGCCTCACCTATGAGAGTGAAGATGATGGCCGTATTAAGAACCTGGTGGTGGTAGAAGCCCCCGAGTTTGAAGGTCGTACCTGGGAATATGGTCTGACCATTACCGATGCCGAATCGGAAGGAAACGAAGATGGCGGTAAAGGCATGCAGATCTTCTGGAACAGCCAGCCCAAAGAGGGTATCACCATTATCAATCCTTACAATCTCGACCATACTAATGAGCGGAGCTGGGCCACAGCCATGTACCGGATCGATTACAGTGGAGCAGGTGAAATGGGCTATGACCGTCATATGATTGTTTCCATTGCCGGATTGCCCGAGGTCGATCCTCTGCTGGCTCCCTTCTGCCATGGATGGCATGAAAATGTTTGTGGGTAAAACGGGCGACCAGGTGGATGTTTATGGGAATTCCAGTCACCCAAATGCCAAGTTCCTCACCGAAAAGGTTGGTTATAACTGGGCTTTTGTAGCCTCCGGATCAACAAGTGAGGATATTGCAGTGGTTGAACTGGGACTTCCCCTGAGTACGGTAGATTCAGATAGCCGTGAGGTTTTGCTGGAAAGAAACAGTGTCTACAATGTTCTTTATAATGAGGTTAAAACCGTATGGCCCAATGCCAGTGATGAGATCCTGAATGCCTGGCTGACCAATACCGATGCCCCTGGATTCTTTAACAATCATGGATTTATTCAGGGTGGTGAGTCTCCTGGTGACGAGTATCTTAGCCTCGAGCGGAGAATTAAAAAGCTTACTCCTTATAATCCGGCAGCCATTGCCAGCCTGGAAATTAATTTCCAGTAGTTCCCAGGGCCTTTTAGGTCAATTCATATAAATCCAGGAGGGTGCCTCAAAAGGGCACCCTCCTTTGTGATTAGGCTTGCTTAAAATGTGGTTCTTCGCCAAAAGCTCATCTCAGTAGCTCATCCCAGTTCCCTTCACAAACACACCTTAGAATAGATGACTTTTAGCAGGGGCGGCTTAAAGGGACCATTTACAGGGACTATTTGCAGGGACTATTTGCAGGGACTATTTACAGGGACTATTTGCAGGACTATTTGCAGGGAATATAGACTCAGGGATACAGACTTATGGCAGATATCGACAGCTATGGGCAAAAATATAATTATGAGGATAGACAATTATTATCCATTTATTAACTATATTGGTGAATAGCTAGATAATAAATATTCATTGACAGATATTTATTATCCGATTATTTACTTATTTGTGTAATAAACAAATAATAAAAAACCTTCATCATGTGGAATCAACTGAGCTGGAGCATTATCAGGCAGCTTTAAAGAAAGAATAGGTATGGTTATACATTTCAGGACGTGGTGGGGTAATTCGCAGATGTAAATCCTGTTTATCTGCCGTCCCTTTACTCGTTTCCAAAGGTCAAGTTGTTTAGTTTAACTAAAACAAATTAACCCAATTATCAGGTAGAGTAAAAAAGTAAGAGGCTGCCCATATTAAGACAACCACATAAACTAATTGAGCAGGACCTTTTAAGGCATCCTCCTTTTATATAAAGGTGACCTTCTCTTTCCAGCGCTGGGTGAGTGATTCCATCGAGCTTTCATGGGTGATCCCCAGCATGTAACCCCCTCCCGACCCGTTAAGTTTCAGGTAGTATTCATTGGATATCTGACCCTCAATCCACACATCGAGCATTTTTTCCGGAATCATTTTTCTGAAATGGGTATACTGATAATCCGAAAGGACCATTACCAGCATGGCCGGATCGCCCTGCCTTTGGCCCAGCAGGATTTCAATCAGCTTCTGGTTAATGACAAGGTACTCATTACGAATGGAGGATGCGAAGCCGCTGTTATCCATTTGTTGAAGGAAGTCCTTCACCAGCGGACCAGTTTCGAAACGCTCGCCCGAATCAAGCAGGAAGAAGCGATAGCCTCCCGGAATACTCGAGGGATTAAAATCTCTCCTTTCTATATTTCCTTTAGCATCGAAATAGAGGGGGGTACGGGCATGGCAGGTAAGGGCATCAACCCCCGAGCTTTTTCCATGGAAGTAGGATTCGATGGCTGCAAGATCTTCTTTTTGCTGTTCGAGACTCAATTCTGATACTCCGGGAAAGAAGAGATCATAGAGGGCAGCACTTACGGCTCCTGAACTCCCCAGTCCGTAACCGGTGGGGATATTCGTCTCCAGCCAGTAATTTTTCAAATGTTCTGAGAAATAGTCCAGGTCGGGCTTTGCATAAAAAGTTTCCCCGGGTAATTCGGATATGTAAGAAAACAGCTTGCCAAGGTAGATCTGGGAAAGCTCAGCTTCCTCCGATTCTCCCTCACGGATGTCACTTATTTCTCTGACCTTCGCCTCAAAGCGTGGGTAGGGAATGGTAAAGGCGCTGCCTCCCACTACCACACCATATTCACCCACGAGCATGATTTTTGAAGGATATGTTTTTGTGTTTTTCACGGACTTTGTTTTAGTGGACCACTCCCCATCAGGTCGTGGATCACAAGTTTGTTTTCACAATGGGATCGTAAGTGGGATTCAATGAAGGCTTTTACCTTTTTTTCATGGGCCACATCGTAGAGCAGGTGAACATTGGCACCTGCATCGAGGGTGAATCCCAGATGAAATCCGCTTGACCTGCGGAATTCCTGGACCTGGCGAATGATCTCAACCGTGCCCGTTTTCATTAAAAGATATCCTGGCTTGCTGGTCATCATCATGGCATGAAGCGAAAGGGCTTCCTCTTCAATAAGTTCAATAAATCCCTTCCAGTCCCCTTCGGTCAGGATAATTTTTAATCTCTTCAGATTCTGGTGTGCCTGTTGAAACCTGGCGCTGGCAAAGGGATTCGTCTCCATTAATTTGTGTCCGGCACTGCTCGAAACCTCCTTCTGCATAGATTCAACAATAAGAATGGAATCCCTCATATGGTCGAATGAAGGGCTGGAGCCGACTACCGGGATGGCATATTCATCGTCTGAACCGGGCCACTCACTGGTGGCTCCCCAGAGTGCAAATTTCGGATAAATGGACCTGGAGGCACTTCCCGATCCCAGCCGGGCCAGGAAGGATGCTTTCTTTAAGGGCTCCTCGCTTATTTTTTCTGTGATTTGTTCTTCCATGCTCACCAGGCACATGGCCAGGGCACCCATGGCCGAAGCACTCGAGGCGATTCCTGAGGAATGAGGGAAAGAATTTTCCGAAACGATCTCCAGGCTGGTATGTTCAAGTATGGGCATATAAGATTTGATGTTCTCCAGATACAATTTAATGCGATCCCGAAAGGCCTCTTGTTCCCTCCCTTCAAATATGAATGAAAGATTGCTGCTGAGTATGGATGGATCATAAACGAATTTGATCCGGGTGGTGGTGAATGCATGTTTCAGTGTCAGGCTCAGGGAGGGGTTCATGGGAATCTGCCCCGGCTTCTTTCCCCAATATTTAACAAGGGCGATATTGGAAGGGCATGTCCACTCCACTGACCCTTCCAGGCTTGCATACCGGTTCTTATCCTTTTTCATATACCAGGTCCTTATAGCTATAAAGGATTTTAATACCTTTTTGTTTGCAGGTATTCTTTTAGTATTTCCCGGTCGACTTCCGTGGCGATCATCACAAAATCACCTCCCCACGCTCCCAGAGATTTGATACTGCCGGGCAAATCTTTGTAGGCGAAAGAGACTCTCTCCATACCCAATATTCGGGATAGTTCTTCCTCGTGAAGCTCCATGACTCTCCTGAACTCCACCAGGGTAGGGGCTTCGATCATCGCGCGGGTAAGCTCGCTAAATTTATAAATGGTTTCAAATCCTGGTTTAATTTTGTGGGCAATCTCCTGAAGATGACTTTCGGTGGCCTGTTTTTTTCCGAGCCAGGCGAACCAGATGTGTTCATGAAAGGAGGGATGGAAGGGGATATGCTGGTACTGAGGCAGATGATCCCTGAGTTTATAAGTGATAGGTCCGTCAGCCAGGGCGCAGGCCACATCATAACCCGAACCTTCGGATACCATAAAGTGCAGGTCCAGTGGGTTTACTTCAGCCCACTCGGCAAGCAGGGAGATGAGTGTTGAGCTGCTTCCAAACCCATAATCGGGAGAAAAATCGAGCTTTGTGACAGCATCCTTCCGAAAAAGTGACTCCTGGAAGGAGGGCATGATTTCGATGCATGCCTGCAGCATCCTTTTCAGCCTCAGCGCTATTTCCTCGTCGGAGGTATCCAGGACTTTCAATGTGGCCGGATGAAATGTTGCCTCAAACCACAAGACCTCATTGAAGTAGGCTTTCCATGAAAAGATTTGCCTGCTTTCGGACTGGGTAAGATTCAAAGTCTGTCCTTTTTGAAGGGGAACTGCCAGAGCCTTTGCACCGTGCATCACCATGTATTCGGCGCTGAGCAATAGTTTTCCGTGGGCCTGAAACTGCATCATGTTTCCTTGCTTTGCTTCCTGATTGAGAGCAGGAATTTTTCGACTTCTGCATGGGAAATGGCCCTGCCGGCAAACCCTGTCCTCACCAGAGCAGCTTCTTCGGGAGTGGCTCCCACCTGCCTCAGGATATTTCCCAGGTGCATTTTCATATGGCCCTGCTGGATCCCCGTTGTAATGAGCGATCTCAGTGCACTGAAATTGGAGGCCAATCCAGCCGCTGCAACAATTTGCATCAGTTTTTCGGAAGAGGGATTTCCGAGGATCTGCATGGCGCTTGCAGCCATGGGGTGTGTGGAGGTCAGGCCTCCAACTGTCCCCAGGGCCAGAGGGACCTGGAGTTTTAGAGAAAATTTTTTATCAGTGCAAATGGCGTGAGAAAGACTGCTGTAGTATCCATGGGCCGAGGCATAGGCATGCCCGCAGGCTTCCACTGCCCTGTAGTCGTTTCCCGTAGCCATCAGCACAGCATCCATGCCATTAAAAATCCCTTTGTTATGGGTGACAGCACGGTAAGGGTCATGTTCTGCTATCTCCACTGCCCTGGTAAATTTCTGTGCAAATTCCCGGCCGCTCATGGCGCTGCTCATCTCATTAAATGCCGAAAAATCGCAGTCCACCTGACAGCTCACCAGGCATTGAGGAGTGTAGTTCGACAGGATGGCCATCACTATCTCAACTGAATCTTCCGGGAGGACCGTTTCCATCATCGATTTAAATGAGGTGGCCAGTGCTTCAAGTACCGAATTGATAAAATTAGCACCCATGGCATCGGCTGTATGAAAGTTTACAAAGAGCTGATATGCTCCGGGCAGATCTTTACTGCTCTCTCGGATCTCCATAGATTCAATTCCCCCGCCTCGCATCTCCATACGACTTGTGAGATGAGATACTGAGGCCATCAGGCCATCTTTTAGGGGTTCAAAAGCAGACAGGAGCTGGTCCTTTCTGCCACTCCAGATAAAATGAACCTGGCCCACCTTCAGGAGGCCTTTTACTTCGCATCGAAAGCCCCCGTTCATGGCCCAGAATTTTGAGGCGTGGGAGGCCGCAGCCACCACTGAACTCTCTTCAACCACCATGGGAAGGGTCACAAGTTCATCGTTAATCAGGAAATTGGGTGCAAGTCCCAGGGGAAGGAAAAAATTTGAAACGGTATTCTCGCTGATGTCATCATAAAGATCCTGCAGCTTTGGATCGGAATGAAGGTGGGAGTTAAAGAGGGTCATGGTATCTTCAGAAAGTGCAGACTGTGCTTTAAGCCATTCCAGTTTTTCGGTCCGGGATAGCTTTGAGAAGCCCTTGACTATCTGAGGATTTGTCATTTCACTGTCTGATGGATAGATAGGTATATGCCATTTCCAGCCCTTTCACCTGGGCATCCACAAATTCTCTAAGCGTTTCGTAATCTCCCTGTGCATGTTTGAGGAAGCCTGAAGCCATGCCATAAATGGCTGGCAGCTTAGATTTACGAATGAGATAGTAGCCATCCAGGAAGTTTCTAATCCCACCTGAAATGATCAATTCTTTGCATTCGGGAGATTCATCCTCCATGATCTGATTTACCATGTCGACCATGGTGGGGGCGTCTTCACCAATATTTGTGAGGGGCTCGAAAAGAGACTCCCTGGCATTTTCATCCCTCAGAAGTTCCACCTTTGCAAAATTGGTCCCGCCAAAGGCGGCAAATTCTATGGCCTGAATTGGAAGTCGAAGAAGAGCTCGAAGACTTTCAGGACCCATTCCCTGTCCCACTTCTTTTACAATCAAGGGAAGCGGAAACTTTTCCAGGAAGCGCATTATGGTGTCCAGGGGAGAAAATTTCAGAACATCTCCTTCAGGCTGAAACCATTCCTGCATGGGATTTACATGAATGATGAGTCCGTCAGCCCGGAGCTCTTCCACCAATTTAACAGCTCGGTCCACCCTGTTATTCTCAGTCAGTTCCTGAACCTGGGCAATGCCCAGATTAGCCCATAAGGGGAGGTTTTCGCCGATGATGCTTCGCACATTAAAATCGTCAAGATGAGTGTCATCATCAAGGATAATTCGGCATGAACCCAAACCCATTCCCATGCCAAACTCATTGCAGGCCATGGCCAGGTTCCGGTTGATGGTTCCGGCTTTGCGGGTTCCTCCGGTCATGCTGCTCACCCAAAGGGGGACTTTTTGTTTCTTCCCAAGGATGGAAACCGGCTCGAGACCTTCTAAGGGATGTGCCTTCAACAGGGGCTCGTAATGGAACCTTGTATCCAAAACGGCCGGGGTGGTCTGAGATTTAAATGCCAGATCAATGTGGTCCTTTTTCCTGTTTTCGAGGCTCTCCATTTTGGACAGATTTAAATACCAATGTGGCGGGCAATCACCATCCGCAATATCTCTGATGTGCCTTCTCCGATCTCCAGGATGCGCTGATCCCTGTAAAAACGCTCGATATCGTTTCCCTTCATCAGACCATGTGCCCCATGGATCTGAAGGGCTTCATTCACGACTTCTCGGGCAATTTCTGAGGTATAAAGTTTGGCCATTGCGGCCTCCTTTCCAAAGGGTTTTTCGTGATCCTTGAGCCAGCATGCTTTATAGAGCAGCGAACGGGCCAGTTCAATTTTTGTGGCCATGTCGGCCAGCTTGAAGGAGTTGATCTGGAATTTTTTAACCGGTCGTCCAAATTGGATACGCTTTGATGCATAATCCATGGCCATTTCGAAGGCACCCTGGGCAAGCCCCAGGCCCATCGCTGCAATGGAAAGCCTGCCTCCGTCCAGGGTGGCCAGCATGATTTTCGAACCCTTGCCCCTTTCCCCCAGGAGGTTCTCTTCAGGGATCTCCACATTGCTAAAGCGAACCCTTCCAGTATCCGCACCCCGCCACATCATTTTTGATAAAATGGTCTCAGTGGTATAGCCCGGGGTCTCGCGATCAACCAGTAATACCGAGAGTTCTTTTCTCCCTCCACTTTCCCCGGTTACAGCCTGCACCGTTACGCCACCCGACATCAGGGAAGAGATGTTGGTGATGAAGATTTTTTCACCATTGATGGTCCATTTTTTATCTGCCAAAACTGCAGTGGTTTCGGTATTATTTGAATCAGAACCAGCGTTGGCTTCGGTGAGACCGAAGGCCCATAGTTTCTTTTCTGTGGTTAGTTTGGGCAGGAAGCGGGCCTTCTGCTCTTCAGTTCCATATTTGAAGATGGGTCCAATGCCCAGAGAATTGTGAGCAGCCATGGTGGCTGCCTGGGATCCGTCAACCCTTGCCAGCTCTTCCACAGCGATAATGTAAGAGAGGGTGTCCATTCCCATCCCGCCATAGGCTTCGGGGAGATTGATGCGGAGCAAACCCAGATCAAACATTTTCTCTGTGATGGCGGTGGAGAACTCCGATTTTTCGTCCAATTCAGCAGCAGCCGGTTTTATTTCACTTTCGGCAAAGGATCTTACCTGCTCTCTCAGGACTTCGTGCTTTTCATTTAATAGAGGATCTGTCATTTGTGTCCAAGGTAAATAATAATTGCATGTTATGCACCTGATCGCCCACCGAAACATAAGACTTTTTTATGGTGGATTTTATTGGTGCAAGAATAAGGTTCTCCATTTTCATAGATTCGATCACAAGGAGGGCCTGGCCCTTTTCAACCTTATCGCCCTCCTTAGTGTTGATTTTTATAATGCGGCCATTGAGAGGAGCAACAATCCGGTCAGACTTTTGTTCGCTATCCTCCCCGGGTCGGCTCATGTATCTTTCGTCGGGGAAATCAAGTCGCCTTAGCTTGTACATGTGCCCTTCCACATCAAGGTTGATTTCTGAGAGTTCGGTGGAAGCCCTGAACTGATAGATATCTTGCTCAATTCGGGTCCTGTAATATTTTCCCTCCCTGCTTTCGAGTTCGATTTCAAGCTCATTTTTGCCCAGTCTGAGCTTCATGTGTTTTTTGTTCCCCAGAAGTTCATACTTGATTCGGTATTTCTTTTCCTCGTGCTGAAGCATGATCTCAGGCACGAGGCGCCAGTGCCCGATTTTTCCCCAGGGAGAGCTTGTAGTTTCCATTCCGCCTGCTTCCATCTGGAGGGTGATAAGGCTTGCCATGGCAAGCAGAATATCGGTGTTGATTTTGTCCCTGCTCTCCCGGAAAGCCTCCAGAATGGATTCAGCTTCCTCTTCCACAATCATGGTATGGAAAGAATTTTGTACGAAGAAGGGTGCCTGCAGGATGGAAACCAGGTAATCGCGGTTGGTTTTTACTCCTGTGAGAAAAGTTTCTTTCAGACTGTTAATCATTATGTTAATGGCATCATTTCGATTTGATCCATGGGCAATTAACTTGGCAATCATCGGATCATATAAGGAGTTAACCGTATTCCCCTCTTCATAGCCGTAGTCCAGGCGAACATCTTTCCCCTTCGGATGGATGAAATTTCCGATTGTACCGCTTGAGGGTAAAAAGCCCTGAGTGGGGTCCTCCGCGTAAATCCTGCATTCTATGGCATGGCCCTTTATTAGCAGATTCTCCTGTGTGAATGAAAGGGATGCTCCTTCGGCAATGGTGATTTGCTCCTTCACAAGGTCGATGCCAGTGATCATTTCTGTTACGGGATGTTCCACCTGGATTCGGGTATTCATCTCCAGGAAAAAGAAGGATCCGGAATTATCCATGAGGAACTCCACGGTACCGGTACTGGTATAGCCCATTCCTTTCACAAGCCTGAGGGCGCTTTCTGTAATATTTTTCCTGGTTTCCGGTGAAACTGATGCTGAGGGTGCTTCCTCAATAATTTTCTGATAGCGGCGCTGGATGGAGCATTCCCGCTCGAAAAGGTGGACAACGTTCCCTTGATGGTCGGCCATCACCTGTACCTCGATGTGACGGGGATTGACAAGGAACTGTTCCACGTACAAGCCACCCGATCCGAAGTAGGTTTCTGCTTCCCTGGAGGCCTCGTGAGCAGCCTGCTCAAATTGTTCGGCATGTTGGACGATCCTCATGCCCTTTCCTCCTCCTCCTGCCGAGGGTTTGATCAGCACGGGGTAGGGGAAGCTACCTGCCCGCTTGACCAGCTCATGTGTCTCTCCCGTAAATCCTTTCAGAATTGGTAAGCCCAGCTCAATGGCTTTCTCCCTCGCTTTCGATTTATCTCCCATGACCCGGATAACTTCCGGATCAGGTCCGATAAAAGTGATATTTTCCTTCATGCACCGTTCTGCAAAATCGGCATTTTCAGCCAGGAATCCGTAGCCCGGATGAATGGCATCTGCTCCTGCCTCCCTGGCTATGGATAAAATCTTTGACTGGTCAAGATAGGTTTCTGAGAGTTTTCCCGATCCCAGGGGAAAGGCCTCATCGGCCTCCAGTACGAAGGGAAGTTCCCGGTCGCTGAATGAATGAATTACAAGGGCCCTTTTCCCCAGGGCATGTACCGCCCTGATAATGCGCAAGGCAATCTCACCCCGGTTAGCGATTAGTACCTTATTGAATTTTTTATTTTTCATTCCACTTGGGTCTTCTTTTCTCCAGGAAGGCCTTCATACCCTCCTGACCTTCAGGTGATATCCTGATCCGGGCCAGGATCCCGGCACTTTTTTCTATGACACTATCTGCATCCATGTCAAAATCGAAATTGTGGAGCATCTTTTTGATTCCTGCCAGCGCTTCCGGGCCACCCGAAAGCAGATCCTTGAGGACCTTTGTACTTTCTTCTTCCATTTGCCCCTTCTCACAAGAAAAATCAACCAGCCCTGCACATCTTGCCTCTTCTGAACTAAATCCCCGACCCGTAATCATCCAGGCTGCTGCTCTGCTTTTACCAATCCTGCGCACCACATAGGGAGCTATGGTAGCCGGGATCAATCCCAGTTTTACCTCCGAAAAAGCAAAGCGGGTGGATTCATCGGCTATTACCAGATCGGAAGCTGCCACCAGCCCATTGGCTCCACCCATAACCTTCCCACTTACCGTCGTGAGGATAATGGGCGAAATTCTTGTCATCAGGGAAAACAGGCGGGCAAGTTCCATGCTTTCCCTCTTCAACTGAGATTCATTTTGCTTCATTCCCTCGCTCATCCAGTTTAGGTCCGCTCCGGCACAGAAGTGTTCGCCGGAGGAACGCAGCAGTATGATTCGAATACCTGCTTCCTTGTCAAGACGGGAGAATTCGGCTGAAAGCTCGCGAATCATCTCCAGGTTCATGGCATGATGCACCGCTGGTCTGTTCAGCGTGATGGTGGCCACGGGGCCATGGATGCTTATCAGTATGGTTTTGTTCTCAGTCATATTACATTCGATATACTCCCATGCGGCGCTCTTCAAATTTTCGGTTCAGAGACATGGATATGGAGAGGGCCAGGATTTCACGGGTATGAACCGGATCAATAATTCCATCATCCCAGAGCCTGGATGTGCTGTACCATGCAGATCCCTCTTCTTCATACTTCTCCAGGATGGGCTTGCGAATCCTTTCAGTCTCTTCAGCTGAAAGGGTTTTTCCTTCTCCACCCAACTGGTCTTTTTTTATACTTGATAGTACATCGGCAGCCTGTTCTCCGCCCATCACAGATATTTTGCCGTTGGGCCACATAAAAAGCAATCTGGGATCATAGGCCCTCCCCGACATGGCATAATTCCCTGCTCCGAATGAGCCTCCAATGATAATGGTAAAACGGGGAACACGGGAATTTGCCACTGCGCTGACCATTTTTGCCCCATCCTTAGCGATGCCCCCGTGCTCATAGGTCTTTGCCGATCATGAAGCCGGAGATGTTCTGAAGAAAAATAATGGGCAGGCCCCGCTGGTCACACAGGTCCACAAAGTGGGTTCCTTTCAGGGATGATTCCGAGAAGAGAATTCCGTTGTTCCCTATGATTCCCACAGGAAAGCCCATGATCCTCGCAAAGCCAGTAACCAGTGTTGTTCCGTATTCTTTTTTAAACTCAGAAAATTCACTGGCATCCACCAGTCTGGCAATAATTTCGCGAACATCAAGTAGCTTTCGCGGGTACTTTCCGGAATCAGACCGTAGAGCTCCTCAATGGGATAGTTTGGCTCCCTGACTGGTTTTATATCCAGTGGCTGTCGATGCGGAATCTGGATGGTTTCAAAAATATCGCGGCAGATCCTGAGAGCATCCTCGTCATTTTCAGCAAGGTGGTCGGCCACTCCGGATATGGAGGCATGAACCTCACCCCCCCCTAACTCTTCGGCCGTGACCTCTTCCCCGGTTGCAGCTTTGACCAGTGGAGGTCCGCCCAGGAAGATGGTGCCCTGGTTTTTCACGATAATGGTTTCATCGCTCATGGCCGGGACGTAGGCACCACCTGCGGTACATGAACCCAACACCACTGCAATCTGGGGGATTCCTTCGGCCGAAAGCCTTGGCCTGGTTGAAGAAAATTCGTCCGAAATCGTTGCGGTCGGGGAAAACCTCTGCCTGCTGGGGCAGGAATACTCCGCCTGAATCGACCAGGTAGATGGTGGCCAGGTGATTTTGAAGGGCGATCTCCTGGGCACGCAGGTGTTTTTTGATGGTCTCTTTGATGTAGGTACCCCCTTTAACAGTGGCGTCGTTGGCAACAATCATTACCTCTTTCCCGTGTACAAGTCCTATGCCAGTAACAAGCCCTGCTGAGGGGAAGAGATTTTCATATTGTTCTGTGGCAGCCAGGGGACTCAGTTCCAGAAAGGGTGTATTGGGATCCAGCAGCAGGTTAATTCGGTCCCGCACCAGAAGCTTGCCCCTTTCGGTATGTTTTGTTCTGGCCTTTTCCGGTCCTCCCCCCAGGCTTTGTTCCAGACGGAGATTGTAGCTCCTCTCTTAAGAAGGAGTGTTTCGCTCCTTCCTTTTTTTAAATTCAATGGAAGCCGTGTCGATCTGCGAGCTTAATTTTTTCATTTCTAAAGTTTCGTTGGGGTCAATTTCCAGGTATCTTCGAAAGCCATTTTGTACCCATATAAAAGGTATAGTATCCACCAGGGCAGCAATCATTTTAAACATGTAGTTGGAAAGGATCAGTACCAGTAGTCCGTGTAAAACCGTTTCTCCGGGAGTAATGGAGATGGCATTGGTGAAGAAATAGGTGATCAGGATCACGGCCACTGAATCGACCATCTGACTGGTTAGCGTCGATCCGTTGTTGCGGAGCCACAGCGCCTTTGCCCCGGGTGAGTTTTTTTAAAAAGTGAAATACATGGACGTCCACCAGCTGAGCAGAAAGGTAGGCAATCATGGATGCCAGGTGGCCATGGAGGTCCATTTTCTGATCTGAAAAAAGGTCCGGTCGGGATGATCAATGGCCGGCAAGCCATCAGGCCCCAGTTGGGTGTGGGGAGGAAGAATGCCACCAATCCAAAGGATGAATAAGACCCAGATATTCAAGAGCCAAGCCGATCCATACCAGCATCCTGGCCCTTCTCTTTCCATAGAGTTCACTGATCAGGTCGGTACAAAGGAAGGTAAGGGGTAGGGAAGGACACCCACAAATACCACGAAGGGAATCCGAATGGATCCAAGATTGAAGGAAAGGTCTATTTGTCGGGATATTCCAAGAATATTCAACATGGCAAGTGTGCCCAGGAAGAGACCGGCAGGACCTGTAAAAACCGCCTCTCTTCTGATTGCAATCTTTCTTTCAATATGATGCTTCACCTGTAAACATCAAACTAATCTACAAATAACGCACGGAATGTTCGATTTCTGTTCATTAATTCTTTCAAAAGTAGTTGAAATAATTCCGTAATTGTATGAGATGAGGACGGGTATAGGCAAGCTTTTACAGATTGATACCGGCAACAGGCTGATGATCCTGGCCCTGCTGTTACAGGCTGGCTGTACCGGGATGTTTGCAGGGATACTTGAACTTGCTGGAAATGTCATGTTCCTGGAGTACCTTTAAAGCCGACCGGATCCCCCAGGCCATCATGATCTCGGGAGCGCATAGGCATACTGATCACCACCATTTACAGTTATGTTAGCAAGCAGTTGAATATTAAAGTCTTTGGAATTGTGAACCTGCTTGCCGTCATTGTACTTTCCTTTGCATTGATTATCGGAGAGAGGCTTTTAAGCAGTGACCGTTTCAGTTTCCTGTTGTTTGTGCTGATGGGACCCATGGTCCTGATCATTCTGCTCAGTTTCTGGATTACGGTGAGGGGTTTTCTTTCTCCCAGTAAGGGAAAACAGTTGTCCGGCCTCATAGAGGTAGCCCTGGTGGCGGGAATGGTGCTTGCCTTTGCTGTAGTGCCTCTCATGTTAGGGAGGGCATGAGGATCGAGCTTGCACTTCTATGCCGGCATGGGCAGCCTGATCATCGCGGCATCTGGCACAGATGTATGTGTTGAACGGAATGGAAAAGGACCGGATATATTCCAGTAGGCGGGTCAGCAGCACCGGCCCCATCCGGCTCTTTTCACACAGGTATACCGGGCTTGATTGCGGCCTTTGTTGTGCTGGGCATTTCGGTGATGGTGGTCGATTCACTATATCTTTCTTTGGTCAGCTTCGGACCAGTATACTGGCGGGCAATGAACTGGTTACTTTCCTGGGTCTCTTTTTTGCTGGTATGATGTTACTGGCATGGGTAATGAAAAGATTCCTGTTTGGGTGGATTAAGAAAAGGTTCGGAGTTGGGGCTTACACTTTTGATGACACCCATTCTGCTCATTCTGCTCAGCCTGTCGGCATTGATCATCTTCGACCAGTTCGGATTGGAGAAGGAATGGCTCTGGATGCCCCTGTTTTTCCTGGTTGTTTTTCTTACACGTTTTATTCTTGGCTCCTGGAAGGGATCCATGGAAGAGCCATCCTTGAATGTGATTTATCAAACCCTGAGTCCCACTGAAAAAAACAATGTTCGCTCCGGTATCGAGGGGGTGTTGAGTCAGATCGGCATCTTCACCATCGGACTCTTCCTGGCGCTTTTTATGGAAATTGAGGTACTGGGAACATTTAAGGTTCCCTATGTGCTTATCTTGTTTGTGATGGCCTGGTTTTTTGTGGGTCTCTCACTTTACAGGAGTTATCACAAGATACTTGCAGGTATCCCTGGAATCTGACCGGATCAGGGATCAGACAGACCGGGCAGCACAGGATCTGGCCAGGATTGATCTTTTTAAAACAGCTTTTCCGGTTGAGGCCATCGAGTTCAATCCCTACCTATTTCACTATACCAGCAGGGAACAATTGACCTCACTGATTGACCATCCTAACCCGGGAGTCCGCATCAGGGTATGGGACCATATGCTGGCCTCGGCCCCTGGCTTGCCTCAGCTAACACTGAGCCTTAAATTGTCCTGCAGAGCACGATCCGGAAATTAAGGAGCGTATCAGGCATCTTGCCCGTCGTAAACTAAGGAGCAAACTGGGCTTGCAGGCAGCTTTTATAAAGGAACGGCTCGATCGCTTTTCAGAGGAGAGGAGCGAGGCGGATCCGGCCATTGGTGAGGCTTTTCATTCGGGGGAGCGAATGAGGTTATTGCTGCCCTGTACCATGTGGCCAGCGAGCGTGACCGGACTTACCTTCCGGAAGTGGTTTCGCTGCTTAAAGGATAAGGATCTGGATAGTCAGGAGTGTGGCAATTTCAACGGCCGGGCAGGTTGATTCTCTGAGGGTGACCACCACGCTGATTGAAACCCTGGAACATCCGGAATTGTATGCCAGTGCCTGGTCTGCCCTGGTTAACCAGGGAGAAGCTGGTACTGGATGAGCTTGAATCGACTTTTCATAAACACGGTTCGAGCATCACCTGCAGAAACGCGATTCTCTCGGTGCTCTCAGCCATTGGAGGTGAACGTGCGATGCAAATGATACTCGATAAGCTGGATTATCACCACCGGGAGGTATTCTACTGCAGTGGTTGCCGGCTTGTATGAAAATCATTTTCAGGCATCACCCGCTTCAGACGGCTATCCATTCAGGCAGCCATTCTAAGACTGGTGCAGACCGGAGTCTGGAACCTGGGAGCCAAGATTTCCATCCGGACCGAGAATCCAGGAGGTTATATTGGGGATGGCCCTTGATCAGGAGATCTGGGATGTGAATGAGACCATCCTGATGTTACTGTCTCTTATTTATGACAGGCGATCGGTCCACCGTATCAGAACAAACCTGCTGGATAAGCAGGCCGAGGACCGGGGTATGGCCATTGAATTACTGGAACTCTTGCTGGATGATCCTCTTAAAAATGTACTTGTTTCATATTTTTCAGATATACTGATCAGGGAAAAGATCGACAGGCTCCATTCGCACTTTCAGGGTCGATCTGATTCCGGTGGGACTTCTGCTCAAGAAAATCCTGAATCGTGACGGGATGCAAATGGGAGATTTTATACGCATTTGTGTACTCGAACGGATGGGAAATATTGCAGGCTATTTTGATGAGCAGCAAATCATTGCACAGGGATTTCACCCAAATCCCAAAATTCGTGAAACCGCAGCGCAATTATTACGTAAAAATGATCCAGGGCAGTATGACCTGGTGACACGAACGTCTGGATTTCCCGGACAACAGTTTCCCAGGTCATGATGATTCGGCCAGATGGTATGTAAATACCACAATAAACCTGGCTATCCTGGAAGTTGTTTAAAGACGTGGGAATAAGCAGCCTGTTTAAGCTGGTTTCTCTCCTGCAGCCCTTCTCCTGGGACTTTATTCCGGAGGGAGATGTTGTGCTGTTGGCGAGGGCTGTTTCGGCAGGTGAATTTTCTCCTCTTTCGAACGGGATCGCAATTATTGCGGAGCAGCAGCCTGAAATACTGGAGCAAATTCGTTATCTTGGGAAAGAAGGGGTCCGTGAGGCCTATCTGGTTGAAAGGGAGCAATTCAAAGAACTGCTGTTTGATGACAGGAGTTTGTTGCACGTTTTTAGCTCATTTTTAAACCAAACTGGCTTAACGATTGGTTTAAAGTGTATTGTGTTTGATAACGAATGTAATTTATGGGTGAACCCTCAATGATTAATACGGATGTGCTTAAAAGAAATCCTTTTCCCGGCATCCGGCCATTTACCAGTGCTGAGGATAAATTGTTTTTTGGTCGTGATGGTAATAACTTCCGAGCTGATTGATCTGTTGCAGGAGAACAGGTTTGTTGCCCTTGTGGGTGCATCAGCCAGCGGCAAGACTTCTCTGATACAATCAGGAATCATTCCGGCATTGCTTATGCAGGAGAAAGAGGAATGGGTACCTGTATCGGTGCGTCCCGGGAACAAAACCGGTGGAGAATCTGATCAGGGGCTTTCAGAAGGTATTTCCCAATAAAGTGAATGAGACAGATGTACAGGCCTTCCTCTCAGGGAGGCAGGATCTGGGCGATCTGATTCTGGAGAAGGGGCTTGGCAGTCACAATTATTGCCTGGTGGTTGATCAGTTTGAAGAATTATTCAGAAGCGGACCCGCTTCAAATTCCCAATCGAAGGATCCTGGAGCCAGGCGCTTTATTGATCTTCTGGTAAATGCGGTTCAGGGAGAACGACCCTCCATCTATGTTCTGCTTTCGATCCGTTCCGACTTTCTCGAAGCAAGTGCAGCATTCCGGACCCTGACCGAATTGATGAACAGAGAGTAAATTCCTGCTTCCCCAGATGTCGAGGAAGGCCCTTGCCTCAACAATCAAGGGACCTGTGGAGCAAGCCGGAGCCATTCTTGAGAAAGGGTTTGTTGAATAATTTACTTGAGGACCTGGAGGATCTGGAGAACCCCCTGCCCCAGCTACAGCATGCCCTGATGCGGACCTGGGAAACCTGGTCGGCCAGGGAAGAGTGGAATAAGGCCATTACGATCAATGATTACCAATCCGTAGGTACAGTTAAATCAGCACTGAGCGATCACCTTGAGGAGCTATATGGCAAACTGAATGTGAAACAGAAGCTATTATGTGAAAAGCTTTTTAAGTCCATCACATCCAAAAGTGATCAATACAATGGTTTCAGGCGACAGGTTACCCTGGGCAATATTGCCAGGATCGCGCATTGTAGCCACGAGGAACTTACTGAAGTGATTGAGGTCTTCAGGCAGCCCGGCAGGGCCTTTCTTTCCCCTTCAGCAAGCACATCACTTGATTCAGAAACAGTTATTGAGATTTCCCACGAGTCATTGATCCGGATTTGGGAGAGGCTTCAGGAATGGGTGGATGAGGAGCATGAGTCCATAGGCATGTACCTTAAATTGTCTCATGCTTCAGCACTTTATCAGCAAGGGAGAACTGAATTGTGGAAAAATCCGGATCTCCAGCTGGCCCTTAAATGGAGAGATACTGAGAAGCCTACCCCGGCCTGGGGAGTGCAGTTTAATCCGGCCTTTGAGCGGGCAATGGTTTTTCTGAGTACCAGTGAGGAGGAGCTTCAGTGGGAAGAGGAACGAAAAGTAATACTGCAGAAACGAAGGTTGATGCTGAATCGTTTCATTGCGATTTTTATGGGCCTCATTGTTCTTGTCCTGGGCACCTTTTTTATCATTTCACGTGTAAGGCCCGAAGCGGTGGTTCAGGAAAATACACAGCCAGCACAAGAAATAGTCGAAGATTTACCTTTGGAAAGGATTCCTGATCAGGGTGTATCCGAGTTTACTGAAACTGTGCAAAGCGAAGCAGTTGCGGAACCCATGCCTGAGGCCACTCCCGAAGAGACCCCTTTGAAGCCTGTTACAAGAAATACGAGGCCTTCAGCCACAGTGCAAAATGAAAGAGCTCCTGTGACAGATCCGGTTCGGGAACCTGCAAGCAGAATGACCACAAATAATGCTGTGCCTGTGATAGAAGAGGCCATCCCCACCCCGGTAAATCCTCCAGCTAATAGGAACCTGGTATCTATTGCCCGGGATGTGGCCGTGCAAAGCATCGCAATAGATAAGAATCCGGAACTCCAGGGATTGCTGGCTTTGCAGGCTTACAAGCTGAACGGTGCAAGCCAGGGAACAGAATATGACAGGGATATATACCAGGGTTTGTATGCCGCCTTAAAAAAGCTTATTTCACCGGCCTACAATATCTATCCAAACTTGAGAAGTGCCATTAAGGACGTGGAGTGGCTGAACAGGACGGGCAGTTTATTAGCCATAAGCAGTGATGGATCGGCGAAGATCCTGTCCGGTAATTATGCCGACAGGGCTTCACAAATCACACTGCCCGGAACAGGACTCACCAATGAATGCCTGGCAGTAAGTCCCGACGAAAAAATTGCTGTGGTAGGTACCAATGGAGGTGGTATCGTGTTCCTTGAATTGGAAAACCAGGGTGGGGTAATACATCAGGATGCAGATAATGGAAAAATAGTATTGTTTCTGAAGAACCTGGGGAATACCGGAAGCTTCATTTCAGGAGGGACTGAGAACTGGATCCTGAAATGGGATTACAGCACAAGAAGGGCCAGCGAGTTGGTTAAAACTTCCTCGAGACTCTCAGCTATGTCGGCAAGTGGAGACGGTCAGAAGGTAGCATTTGGAACAAGGGATGGGAAGTTGTTTGAATTTAATGTTGCATCACCGGGAAATGTAAAAACCATTGCTGAATTTGGGCAGAATCAGGTTCGGGCCATTGCCTACTCTCCTGGAGGAAATACCCTGGTCGTTGCTTTGCTGGATGGTTCTCTTCGGGTGTTGAATGGCCCGGGCCGGAATAGTGTCGCTACTCTGAACGGACCAAGTGCACGTGTTACTGATGTTGCTTTTAGTCCTGATGGAAGGTTCGTTGCAGCTGCTTCACACGATGGTAATGTTTACCTTTGGAATAGCTCCAATTGGAGTTATCGGCCCAATGTGTTTGATGAGAACAACGGATTTGTACTTGCAGTATGTTTCAGCAAGGACAGTCGCTTTTTCTATAGTGGGAGCGTCGATTTTCCTCGATTCATCGGGCGACCCACAGAATCCGCTTCTATGGCAGGTGAGTTCTGCTCGCTTTTGAGCCGTAACCTGACTCAGGAGGAATGGAGACAGTATTTTGGGAATGAGTTAGCCTATGAACAAACCTGTCAGGGTTTGAATAATAATAAATAATTTGATATGTATAAACGGATTTTAATCATTCTATCTATTTTTTTATGGTACCAGGCTAGCCTGGATGCCCAGGATATGGTAGGGTGTAACCAGTTGCTGGAAGATGCCAGGGAGGCCTATTCAGCAGGAATGGTGGAACTGGTACCCGAATTGTTACTTCCCTGCATAAGGTCGGGCCTTGTAGGCTCCTCCAAGGAAGAGGCCTATAAGCTGGTGATCAATGCCTATTTGTTTGACTATCTGCCTGATGAGGCCGACAAGCTCATGTCAGACTTTTTGGATGAGAATCCCAATTACGAGGCTCTTGCCTCTGATCCGGCGGAGTTTAAGTTATTGCTAAATGCACATAAAGAAAAGCGGGCTGCGGAAGCTGCAGCCCTGGCAATAGCTGCAAGGAATGCACAATTGGAAGAAATGGCAGCCCAAAAATTGGCTGAGGAACAAAGTAAGCAGGATAGAAAAAATAAGAGTTCCGGCTCCTCAAGTAATGAAAAGCCCAGGCTTGGTTTTGTTCTTGGAGTATCAGGTTCCCAGGGAATGCTTTTGGAACCCTACAGTGTTGGAGATCCTAATCTTGAGGGTGGGAAATATTCGCTGGCTCCGGCTTTCCTGGTGGGTGCTAAATTTGATCTTCCGGTTTCCAGGGTAATTGAAATTGGATTTGCCTTGCAATATAGCCGGGTTAATCTCAGCTATTCCGGAACTCCATATGATTTCACCAGCTATAAATATCACGAGTGTCAAAACAGGATTCAGTTACCGGTCTCCATGGCTTTTTATCTGAATCCGGCTGGGCAGACAAGGGTCTACATCAGGGCCGGAGTTGTGCCCGACTATATGATATCGGCTTCAGCATATGGAACAAGGACCTATATCGAGGGCGGTACCTACCTGAGGGATGTGGAGCTTGAAAAAATGAGTATTACTGATTCACGTTCCGCCATGAACGTTCAGGGTTTGCTGGGAGTTGGTCTGAACATTCCACTTAAAAGGGCCTTCCTTTCCGTGGAGGCCAGCTACTCTGCCGGGTTCCTCCAGTCAAATATGGGGGAGAAGCGTTACGACAATCAGGACGTTCTCTGGATCCTGTACCATGTGGATAGTGACTTCCGCGTGAACCAAATTCTCCTGAATGTGGGTATGACCTGGAACCTGAATTAATCGACTGAAAAAGAAAGAATGAGATATATATCAATCATAGCAGCTGTTTTTGCAGGAATGATCCTGCTTTCATGCGAAAAAGAAGTATCCGAGTCCCAGGCTGAAGCCTTCCTTAAAATGTATGGCTCAAAAGGAGTGGACAGGGCGAAAGGTATAGCAGTCCTGGGAAATGGAGGATATGCTATTTGCGGGACTGATTCCACGAGCCAGGGTTCCAAAATGGTTTTGATCTTGACCGATGCCTATGGTAATGTGAAAGCGGGATTTCCTAAATATTATCCCGAAGGGAATCAGAATGCCGGAGCCAATGCGATTGTTGCTAAAAACGGGGGGAACAACGGATTCCTTTTAAGTGGCTATATAGAAGATGCAAGCGGCGACAGAGATATTTTTATAGTGAAGACATCGGCCGATGGCATTGTGAATTGGAGCAAGAGCTATGGGTCCGTAGAAAATGAGGAAGCACTCCATGCTGCTGAGGGGATCAACTTCGAATTCATTCTGGCCGGATACCAGGAGAAGGATGGAGAGAAAGATATTATGATGATGTTGGTGGATCAGGATGGAGACTCCATCAAACTGAGCCTTTTCTACAACAAACCTGATGATTCAAAGGATGCAGCTGCAAATTTTATTCTGAAAGATGGAGACCACTACATGTGCGTGGCCACCTACAATAAGTTTATAGGTGAGGGGACCGATATGCTGGTGCTGAATCTTGATGATGATCTGAGTCCGTCCACCACGACTCTGGGTAAGGATTTTGACGATTTCGGGAAATGCATTGTTAAGGATGCCGAGAATAAGTATATTTTTCTTGGGAACAGTAATAACACCCAGACAGGGAATAGCGAGATGCTATTGTATCAGGTGGAGACCGATGGCTTTAATGGCTTAGAGATTAAAAGTGATAAGTTGCTTGCAACCATTTCGGAGCCCGGGGTAGACTTAAGTGCAGAACGATTGGTGAAGATGGAAAATGGAAAGTACGCTGTAGTCGGAACCCGGAGTTCTGGTGGTGATGCTGATATTCTGCTTCAGTTCCTTGCGGATTTTAAGGAGGATAGCCGTAGAATATTTGGATCAGGTGGTATTCAGAAAGGCGCTGATATAGCCATCCCGGGAAGTGGTGGGCTGGTGATTATCGGCGATAATGGCTATGAGGCGAATAGCATGATCTCGCTAATTAAAACAAACGAATCCGGCGATTTTTAATTGCTGTAATCTCGAAGAGGAGGATTAAATGAGAGGCTCTCAAATATGTTATTTCATCGGCGGTTTGCTTTGCACTGCTTTTACAATGCAAGGTCAATCAGCATCGTCGCAGCCATTGGATAAAGGGACACTGGCCAAAGATGTAACGGCAACCATTATCGGGGATGCTTCAGTTTGTAAAGGTGACTCCTCTCTGGCTTATATATATATGACCGGGGCCTCTCCGTGGGATGTGGAGGTCATCGACAGCGATTCAGTTTATGCCCGGCTTGAGGGAATCACCTCACCTTTTGCCCTTTGGTTAAAGCCATCGAAGAATCAAGTTTATGAAGTGTCAGCTGTGGTGGATGCAGATGGCGACGCGGGAACAACCTTTGGGCAGGCGACTGTAAGTGTGAACCCTCCCACCCCTGTAAGCATTGTTTTGGAGCGTTTAACCTATCTTTCCAGTGAGGCCGGGGTTGAGTTACATGCCGATCATGAACCCGGGATTTTCTCTGGACCAGGAGTGTCGGAGGGTTTCTTTTACCCGAGTATTGCTGGCCCTGGTGCATCTCCCCATACTATTTCTTATGTATACGTGAACCAGAACGGATGTACGAGTGAGGATTCAATTGAAGTGAGTGTGCTGGAAGGTACAGGTAGCGTAGTTCTTTATTCCGAAGGGGATACCATCTCTGTCCTTTGTGACGATAATGGTACTTATGAAATTGTCGGGACCAATAAGGTAGGAATCCCCGGAAGATTTGAATTGCGTGTTACCAACTCGAATACCGTGGTTACTGGACACATTACGGATTCAGATCTTACAGACAATAAAGCCCTCTTTGATCCCACCGGACTGAAAGGCGGATATGATATTATTTACGAGTATACCATCGACGGGGTGGTCCTGAAGGCTTCTACGCTGGTTCGGGTTGACATCATCGGGGAGCTGGAAATCAGCTCCACCCTCCCGGCCAAGGTTTGCAAAAGTGACGAACCCTATTTGCTCAAGGGCAATTTGGATGGAGTCAATCCATTGGCCACTTGGTCCTTTAGTGGTCCTGGTGTTTCAGGAAGCATGTCACAGGGATTTTATTATAACCCGGCCGATACGGCTGTGGATGTAGGTATGGTTGAGATTATCTATACCTACATTACTGAAAGCGGCTGCACGGCCAGTACCAGCCGAAAGGTGAGGAACCTCTTTGTTCCCGATGTATATTTTAATGTGAATACAGTTTGCCTACCAGAGACTGGAGGCGAGCTGGTTTTTGATAACAGGACCACCGGAAAATATTCCGTGAGTACCTGGAGCTGGAATTTTGGTGACTACTCCAGTGGTTCGGCAAACTACTCCAGTGAGGAGAACCCTGTTCATTTTTACAAGACTCCCGGGCAACGCCAGATTAACCTGACTGCCACCACCACTGATGGTTGTGTGACTTATTTTGAGCTGGATACCGTGCTGGCTGACAAACCGAATGTGGACTTTACAATACTCTCGGATTGTTATGTTCAGGGTGAGAAAGCCACATTTATAAATAGATCTGAGACCACATTTGCACCCATTGACACCCTGGTCTGGACTTTCAAGACCAAGAGTGGCAGTGTTCTGGGCGAACTGGGTAAATCTCCCGGAGATGACACCATACAGTTTCCTTTCTCTTCAGTGGATAACTACGAGGTTGGATTGTTCGTGGCCAATACCGGGGGATGTAGCAATTCCCTCACCAAAGAGATTATCCTGAAGCACACCCTCACCATACCCCCATGGGGTCAAATAGAGAAATTCGACAATTCTCAGGACGGGTGGACGGTAAACTCCGAGAATGGAAATGAGAGCTGGGTATGGGGAGTCCCCGACTTTAATGGTTTTGAACCCGCCCCGGGTGACAAGTCATGGTATACCGACCTGCCCTACGGAGTAATAGGTTACAGCGAGAATTCATGGGTGGAAAGTCCCTGTTACGATCTGTCTCAAATGAAGCGACCCTTGATTCAGCTGGATATTATGAAAAGTTTTGTACCCAATCTCTCTGGAGCAGTTTTGCAGTACCAGGATGTGATCGAGGAGGGCTGGAAAACGATTGGTAATCTTGATGCGGGGATCAACTGGTACAACTCCAGTTCAATATTTAATCAGCCCGGGGGTAGCGGTTTCGGATGGGGATTAAACAGCTTTGTACCTGACAGGGATTGGGTATCAGCAACAAATGACCTTGATTCGGTGGCGGGGAAATCTCAGCTAAAGTTCAGGCTTGTTATTGCAAGTAACGGGGGACAGGGGATTGGGAACCAGGGTTTTGCATTTGACAATGTTTATTTTTCCGAACGTAGTAAAAAACCTCTTTTGGAGCACTTCACCAATTCGGGGGATCTGGCATCACAATTTGCTGATGAGTACGTGGATGCTTTTTATGATGAAAATTCACTGAATGTACTGGATATTCAGTATCATACAAATTATCCGGGCAGCGATCCCATGAACCAGAACAATCCTGAGCCTGCCTCCACAAGGGGGGGGGCCTTGGGAATTAGCCAGGTACCTTATGCAGTGCTTGATGGGGGAAATGCTCCGGCATATCGTTATAATTTTAAGACCAGCGATAACTCACCCGGAAGTGAAGAATTGGGAGACTTATCCCTTGAAATCCCAAAGTTCAATATTTCCATTGAGATGGATTGGCTGAGCAACAGATTTCAATCAGAAGTTAAGGTCACATGCAATACGGAATCATATTCAAATAATCTTCAGCTCTACTTTGTTGTTATTGAGTCGGAGGTGACTGCTTACCGAGGGGATAACGGAGATTCCCATTTCAGGAATGTGGTTCTTGATATGCTCCCCGCAGGAACCGGGAAGCTTCTTGGAAGTGATTGGGGCAGGGGGGATACTGATACCCTGAACTTCACCTGGGATTATGCATCCTATGTGGAGGACATTGAAGATTTGGGCGTAATTGTCTTTGTACAGGACCGGGAGACCCGCCGGGTTTTACAATCGGCAAGCAGCCATCTTGAGTCTCAGGTTGGAATGATAGGGAAGCGTTCCGAGGCCATAAGCCTTTCGGTCTATCCTAATCCTGCTACAGACCTTGTGAATGTCAACCTGGGTGAGCGTGCTGCCACAGAGGGACGCCTGGAGATCACGGACCTGTCCGGAAGGGTGGTTTTGGAAATGGATGTGCGCCCGGGCTACGCAATATACCAGTTGCAGGTATCATCCCTCCCCCAGGGCATGTATATGATAAGCTGGATAGAGGAGGGGGAATTGAAGGGCAGGAGCAAGATGATCCGGACCCGGTAAACTTTATTTGGATGCTTCGTGAAGCAAGTTTCCAAACTTATGACCGAAACTGATCAGGTTTTCAGATTCATCCTTATTGGGCAGGAAGCGGGCTGTTGCACCATCAACCACTACTTTCAGTTTCAGATTCTTCAAATGGTCCTCGATAAGCTTTACGGCCTCGCCACTCCATCCGAAAGATCCGAAGGCAGCAGCTGGCTTTCCCTTGTCCCTGATTGGATTGATCAATGAAAAGAGTTTATAAACCGGGAGCAGGATATTTTGATTGATGGTAGGTGAGCCTACCATTATTCCGTCTGCTTTTGTAAGGGCCTCATCCAGATCGCCCATCAAAATATTTTCAATGTCCAGGACTTCCACTTCAATATTGCCTGCTTCGATCAAGCCTTTCTTCAGTTGGAAGGCCATCTCCTTTGTGTAGCCATAGGCCGAAACGTAAGCGATAAGAACCCTGTTTTTTCTCTCAGTATCGTTCATGTAGCATGTTGCAATGGCTGCAGAACGATCGATTTTTTCCTTCCATGTGGATCGCAGGATGGGACCGTGACCAGGGCAAATCATATCGATGGGCAGACTCCTGATCTTTTCTATGGCCTTCAGCATAAACTTACTGTAGGGCTTCAGAATCACATCAAAATAGTAGTTGAAGGCTTCGTTGTAATCCCCCACCTGGTCGTCCCACATACGTTCATCTGCAAAGTGAGCGCCAAAGGAGTCGCAGGTAAAGAGCAGGGCTTCCTCCTCCAGGTAGGTATAAATGGAGTCAGGCCAATGCAAGTTGGGGGCTCCAATTACCTTAAGTTTCATGTTCCCCAGGTCGATCACATCGCCGTCTTTGACCTTCAAGGATTTAAATGCTTTCCCTACCATTTCGCTCAGGTAGGTGAGGGCCTGTCCACTGCCAATCACCGTGGCATCCGGTGCCAGCTCCAGAAGGTGAGTAAGCGATCCGGAGTGGTCCGGCTCAGTGTGATTGCAGACGATATAATCTATTTTTGAGGGATCGGTAAGCGATTTAAGCTTCTCCCTGTACTCGGGCCAGAATCCTTCCTTTACGGTGTCGATCACCACTTTTTTATCCGCATCAATAAAATAGCTGTTATAGGTGGTGCCGAATTTTGTTTCCATTACAATATCAAATGAGACAAGGTTACGATCAAGAACCCCAACCCAACTTACATTTTCGGAAACTTTAATGATATTTTGATCCATTTTTTAGCCTTGGTTATACAGGCTGCAAATATAGAGAAAGTAGCAAAAGAAAAAAAGCTGCTCTGCAAGGCAGAACAGCTTTTCGAAAACTCACAATCTGAATGTAACGGACCTTACTTTTTTGACTCCTCTTTACTTGAACAGTCAGATTTTTTTTCACCGGCACAACTACTTGAGCAATCGCTTGATTTTTTTGTTGCTTCGGCTTTCTTTTCAGTTGTTTCAGCCTTTTTCTTATCATCTTCCCTGAGTTCAGTTGCAACTGGGGAATTGAAGGTGGCTGCTATGGCTGTTACACTGGTGCCTCCAATAAAGAGGGCAAGTGCTAAAATGGCTAATCCTTTTTTCATGTTTTTTGTTTTTGTAATTACGTATGCAATATAGCATGACGAGGGCAGGAAAGTTGTTAAGGAGATGTTAAAAAGAGTTAAAGGTCTTTTATTTGAAACGGGCCACAGGACTTACACCTCCTATAACTTTTTGATTCAATTCCACCTGGAGGATGGCGTCGGTGGGTATAAAAAGATCAAGTCGCGATCCGAATTTAATAAATCCCATTTCCCAACCCTGGTGTACCTGCCTGTTAAGAACAGAATAATTTTTGATCCTTCGGGCCACGTAACCAGCCACTTGCCTCACAAGTAAAGAGCCGAACGGGGTTTTTATGCCTACCGAATAACGTTCGTTAAGTTCCGATGATTTTGGGAAACGGGCCAGAAGGTATTTTCCTGGATGGTATTTCAGGTAAGTGACATCCCCTTCAACAGGGAAATAGTTGATGTGAACATCGTGGATACTCATGAATATGGATACCTGGATACATGGTTTACCCAGGAACTCCTCCTGGATAACATTTTCGATCACAACCACCTTTCCGTCGGCAGGAGCAACAATTGTTTTTTCATCTTTGAAAAATCTTTTTCTCGGGTTTCTGAAGAAACGGAGAACCAGAATCAGTAAGATGATGGACAGGACCACAGCCACTGTCTGGGTCCAGGTAGGCAGCCATAGGGCAGAAAGCGTTACAAGGCCCAATGCCAGTAAGACTGTGATGGCAACAATAAGCCGTCCTTCTTTATGTATCCTGATCATGATAAAAGATGTATCAGCAAAAGTAATATTAAAAGGGCAGGTGCAACAAAAAAAAGTGAGTCAAACCGGTCAAGAATCCCTCCATGTCCGGGCAGGATTTCACCCATGTCTTTCACCTTATATTTTCGTTTAAGACCTGATTCAAACAGGTCGCCCGCCATGGCAAACAGGCTGGTAGTGGCAGCCAGAGCCAACCATATTGAAAGGGTTTGCCGACCGGAGAAATGAAAAAAGATCCAACCAGCCAGCAAGGTAAATAAAAGTCCTCCCGCAAATCCCTCCCATGTTTTTCCCGGTGAAATCCTCGGTGTCATGGGGTGTTTCCCCAGCAAACTTCCTGTTACATATGCGAAGGTGTCGTTGACCCATACCAGGCCAATGATTGCTGCCGGCAAAAGGGACTTCCAGATTCCATCAGGAAACCATCCAGTGGCCATATATGAGGCTAAGGGTAGTGCTATCCAAAGGAGTAACAGGGGACCGGGATTCTCCTTGCCATGCATGATATATCCTGCCATCCAAAGCACTGCCGGAAGAATGAACCAAAGTGGATTCATCCCCAGTTTTAAAAAGGCAAAAATTCCTGCTATAAGAAGCACTCCGGAGGCTGCCAACAGGAAGGAGGCCATACTCATTGGAATAGATTTGAGCCTGTATAACTCCCGGGTTCCAAGACCGAATACGACCAGAATCATAATCAGCATGGGGGTGGGCCCCAGCAGGATAGATCCGATAAAAAGGACAAGCAGGATGATGCCGGTGGCCGTACGAAGTAAAAGTTCTCTCACCGGGATTCAAATTCAGCGATTAGCTTTTTGGCCCTCATCACATGGTCGCGGTTCACATAAAGCTCAATCTCTCCGAATTTGTATATGGAGTCCTGCTTATTTATGATGAACGATGGAATTTCATACTCCGCCAGCATCTGGCGGGTCAGCTCAGCAAGGTAGAGGGTTCCTACAGAATATATGTATACTTGTTCTCCCGCCATTCTAAGCCTTCTTCTTTTCCTCTGTGTCAGGCAACTCTGTTTCCTCTTCTGTTTTTTTGCCTGCAGGGGCTTTTACAGGCTTTGGTTCAACTTTACCGTTAAATTCAGGTAACTCACTATTTCTCTTCCAGGGTCTTTTCCCAAAGATCTTCTCCAGGTCGTCGCTGAAAATCACCTCTTTTTCCAGAAGAATCTCGGCCAGCTCTTTAAGCCCCTTTTTATTCTTTTTAAGGATCGCTTTAGCACGTTCATACTGTATGTCGATCAGTGCCTTAACCTCTTCATCAATGGTCTCGGAGGTCTTTTCGCTATATGGTTTATTGAAGGAGTATTCCGATTGTCCGCTTGAATCATAATAGCTCAGGTTCCCGATTTTTTTGCTCATCCCAAAATAGGATATCATGGCAAAGGCCTGCTTGGTTACTTTTTCAAGATCGTTGAGGGCTCCTGTGGAAATCCTTGCAAAGGTGACCTCCTCCGAGGCACGTCCTCCGAGTGCGGAGCACATCTCATCCAGCATCTGTTCGGTGGTGGTGATTTGCCTCTCTTCAGGCAGGTACCAGGCTGCACCCAGGGCCCTTCCCCGTGGGATGATGGTAACTTTTACCAGAGGGTTGGCATGCTCAAGCAACCAGCTCACTGTGGCGTGCCCTGCTTCGTGCCACGCAATGGTGCGTTTCTCCTCTTTGGTAATAATCTTGTTTTTCTTTTCCAGTCCCCCGACAATTCGGTCGATTGCATCGAGGAAATCCTGACGCTCAACCATTTTTTTATCCTGTCGTGCTGCGATCAATGCTGCTTCGTTACATACGTTTGCAATATCAGCTCCTGAGAATCCCGGGGTTTGCTTTGCAAGGAAATCCATATTAATAGTCTTGTCCATCTTGATGGGTTTCATATGAACTTCGAAGATGGCTCTTCTTTCGTTAAGGTCGGGCAACTCCACATGAATCTGTCGGTCGAAGCGACCGGCACGCAGAAGAGCCTTGTCCAGAACATCGGCACGGTTTGTGGCTGCCAGTATAATGACCCCACTGTTGCTGCTGAAGCCATCCATTTCGGTAAGCAACTGGTTCAGTGTGTTTTCTCTTTCGTCGTTGGATCCCATGTTAGGGTTCCTTCCCCGGGCACGGCCCACGGCATCGATTTCGTCGATAAATACGATGCAGGGTGACTTTTCCTTGGCCTGTTTAAAGAGGTCCCTGACCCTGGATGCACCCACACCCACAAACATCTCCACAAAATCGGATCCAGACATGGAAAAGAAGGGTACATGAGCTTCTCCTGCAACGGCTTTGGCAAGAAGTGTCTTACCGGTACCCGGAGGTCCCACCAGGAGGGCTCCCTTTGGAATCTTTCCTCCGAGCTCCGTATATTTTGTTGGATTTTTCAGAAAGTCAACGATTTCCCTGATTTCCACCTTCGCTTCTTCCAGTCCGGCCACATCACTGAAATCTACCTTTACGCTGGTCTCCTTATCGAATACCTGGGCCTTGGATTTACCAACGCTGAAAATATTGTTACCCCCTCCGGCTCCTCCGCCTCCCATACGTCGGAGCATATAGATCCAGATTCCGAGGATCAGAAGGAAGGGAATGATCCAAAGCATGATTTCACCCATGTAGTTCCTTCTTGTAACCGTGGTATAGGAAGGCCTTTTTTCCTGGGGAAGGGTATTCATCACATTGTTCAACTCGGTAACAAATACATCCTGGCTGATAATGGAGAAGTAGTACTGCGGAACCGCCTGGCCCAATACAGAGTTGGATTTCTGAGTCCTGATATCCTCATAGGCAGCATCAGTAAGCCTTTCGGCCCGGATATAAACCTCCACCTTTTCCTTATTGACAATCACCAGCTTTTCTATATCCCCATTTTTCAGAATCTGGAAAAAGCGATTGGAATCAATCTCTTTGAGTCCGCCACCTGCGCTGATGAACTGAAGTCCAATCATAACAAGCAGGATTACCCCGATAATCCAGTAGGAATTAAATTTAGGTTTCATCCCTCCTCCTGGTTTATTTCCCGGGTTCCCACCGGGACGGTTGCCCGGCATTATCGGGACGATTGCCCGGATTATTTTTCTTTTCAGCCATAATTCTATTCTTTTATTCCTTCTCCTTCACCACTTTTCCATCTGCCCAGAGCTCTTCAAGCCTGTAAAATGATCTGTAATCTTCAAGAAACACGTGTACAAGTACATCAAACAGATCGATCAGTACCCATTGACTATTCTGCATACCCTCCACATGATGGGCACGAATGCCTGCCTTTTCTTTCAGCTCTTTTTCAATTGAATGGGCAATGGCTCCAACCTGTGTTGTGGATTCGCCGTGACAAATGATAAACCTGTCACACATGGCGTGTTCAACTTCAGAAAGGTCGATGGTGACAGTTTGATGTCCTTTTTTTGCCTGGATCGCTTCCACAACCAAACGGCCCTTTGCTTCAGCACTTAGCGGTTCATGTTCACCCATCGGCTCTTTTAATGACAAAGGTAATTAATTTTAAGTGTTACATTTATGTACTTAAGCTCTTAGCTTCGCAAAGACTATGTCAAAAACTATACCATGGCAGTAAAAAGAGTGAGTCTGGTTCAGCTTGTGTCCACAAATCTCTACCTTTCCGATCTGTTGAAGGAGGATCCTGAAACGGGACCAGTGTTAGTTTTGGCTGATTATCAGGATGCTGGAAAAGGCCAGGGAGATCATCAGTGGCACAGTAAGCCAGGTGAAAATCTGCTAATGAGCCTCCTTCTTTTTCCTGCATTTTTGTCAGCCTCTGACCAGTTTCAGCTCTCAAGAGTGGCATCACTTGCACTTATTGACACACTTAAGACCCTGAACCTGGACCCAATCATCAAATGGCCAAACGATATCCTTGTGGAACGAAGGAAGCTTGCGGGCATCCTTATCGAAAATGGGATCAGCGGGAAGACACTTTCTTTTACCATCATTGGAATTGGCTTGAATCTGAACCAGACAGAGTTCCCCTCATTTCCCCTGGAGGCCACTTCGGTGGCCATCGAAATTGGAGTTTCCAGTGACCGTACAGAGGTTTCGGAATTGTTGCTTGACTCGCTTCTTGACCGCTACAGGCAGCTTGAAGGCGGAAACAAATCAAAGCTTGAAGATGACTATCTGGAGAACCTTTTCCTGCTGGATCAGCCTGCAGAGTTTGTTTCGGGGGGAAGACGGTTTACGGGCCGGATCAGGGGCCTCAGTGAGACGGGCGAATTGCTTGTGCAACACGACGGCAGAACCCGGAACTATGGCTTCCAGGAGATTCAGTACTCATTTTAAGGCGGTGCTTTAAAAATCGAAGGCTTCGATCTTTGAGATGATTCCATTGGCCAGCTTCTGAAGGGGAAGCTTTAGCATGGGCAGCAGCATCTTATTCACCAGGGGCTCAATGGTAACCCTGATGCGGGTATCGTTGTCGGCTACTCTTTTAAGTTGAATCCAGATATTAAACTGGTAGGAGGAGAACTCAGGATCGGAGACCATCTTGATGAGCTTATGTGGCTCCTTTTCAATAATCATCAGTCCGGTCCGGCCCAGGGGATCTACATTGAAGCTGCATCTGTCCTCTGAAGCCTCCCATCCGCTTACCTTGTCGGCCGGGAGGAGCTCTTTAAAATTGTGAAAATTGGTGATGAAGTTGTAGATCTTAACATCGTTGCTGCTTGATTTGCCTATTTTACTCTCAATCTTCATTTTTCAGGCTCCTTTCCATGCTGATGGCTCATCGCGCCATCGTGTGAGTAGTTCTACCTGGTCCGCCTCAATGTAGCCGGTCTCCAGTGCCATTTCGATAAGGGTGTGGTAGTCGCTAAGGGTAAACAGTTTCACACCAGCACGTTTAAAAGCCTCTGTTGCCTGGGGAAAGCCGTAGGTAAAGATGGCTACCATTCCCTCAACCACGCCCCCGGCCTCACGGATGGCTTCCACAGCTTTCAGGGAAGATCCGCCGGTGCTGATCAGGTCCTCGACCACCACAACCCTCTGACCGGGTTCCATCCTTCCTTCGATGAGGTTTTGCCTGCCGTGGCCCTTGGCCGAGGCACGCACATAGATCATGGGAAGGCCCATCACATCGGCCACCAGTGCACCCTGGGCAATGGCTCCTGTGGCCACCCCTGCAATAAGCTCAGGTGTTCCAAATTGCTTTTTGATGGTCTCCGCAAAAACCTCCTTAATGTAATCCCTGACCCCGGGATAGGATAGGGTAACCCGATTGTCGCAATAGATGGGCGATAGCCAACCGGATGCCCATGTGAAGGGATTGGTGGGTTGAAGTACAATCGCCCTGCTTTCCAATAGGTGAGCGGCTGTTTTTTTCTTAATCTCTGCCATGAAGCAAAGGTAGAAAGTTTTTTTCTTGCCACTCCAGTCCGGATGGCAATAGATTACGCTTAAAAACGGTACTTCATCCCCAACCTGAAAATCTGGGTTTCGTAATAATTTTCGTAGGTGGCCCTAAAGCCCTCTCCATAGATCTCCTGGCGAATTCCAAAGGTGTTGAAGATGTCACTGGCCGAAAAACTCAGTTCTCCTTTGCCTTTCAGGATCTTTTGAGTGATTCCGAAGTCGATGGATGATCTGGCAAGCTGTTCCCCCTGTGGAATATTTTTTGGAGCGTAGTAGATTGCTGTTAGCTGAATCTCCAGATTGTCGCCCACTTTAAAACTATTGATTAATTTGGCATCCCAGGTATTCTCGGCGGAAGGCTCAATTGTAAAATTATGAGGATAGGGAAACAGCAGTGATCCCTCAAATGAGTTAATGGTGTTCTTATATAAATTTGCATTTCCGGAGAGCTTCCAGATTTTCAGGATCTGTTGGCTGAAAAGCAGCTCAAAGCCTCCGTTGGTAGCGCTTCCCGTATTGGCATAACTTTTTACAATAACATTATAATCTAGATTGGTAATATCTTCAGTATAGACACGCATGTAGGGATTTTCGATGAGCCTGTAGTAGCCGGATAAAAAGACCATCCCTGTTTCCCATTTAAAGCGGTAAGCCAGCTCAAATGATTGGGTAAATTGGGGTCTCAGGTAAGGGTTCCCGACCTTTAGTAATTCTGCATCGTCGGATTTAGGGAAAATCCTGAGTTCAGGTTCTTCGGGCCTGTCAATACGCCTGTTGTAAAATGCAGAAAAGCGATGCTGCTTATTTATTTTGTAGCTCAGTCTGATGCTGGGGAAAAGTTCGAAGTATTGATAATCATCATTCTGGTCGTAGTAGATGTTCTCAGGATCGATATCATAAAAGACTTTTGTATGCTCGGCACGCAGGCCAGCCTCCACATCGTAGTGAGTTCGCTCATGAATGTAGTTCCCATAAAAGGCAAGCACATTTTCACCCCAGTCTGACCATTCTCCAAGTCCCGGATAAATAATCGAATTTTCTCCCGGAATGGTACTGTATTCAACGGGTAATCTTCGGATCTGAATTTTTGTACCAGCTTCTGCCCTTCCGCTTTTGAGCGGTTTAATGTAATCCAACTGTAGATTTGTAGTATGCTCAGTAGCCAGAATGTTAGTTAAATCTGTGCCCTGCCTGATGGATGAACTATCATTCAGGGAATAGGTTTCATCTTCCCATCCTTTGGTATACTGGGCACTAACATCTAATTCATGTCCGGGCTGGGCAAACTTATGCGTGTAAGCGGCTGCAAAATTCATATAACCGGTAACTTCCTCTTCATTCCAGGCCAGGTAGCGATATCGTTCTCCCGAAAGCATGTCGATGTAGGGAACCTGGGCTGTGTCGACATGCTTTTCCCAATCGTATATGCCCGAGACCACCAGGCTGTTATGATCATTGAAGTTGTACTCGATTCCACCATTCACAATATAATGTTGCTGGCTTCTGTTTTCGGAGACCTGGGATGCCGTGATTCTTCCATCATCATAATAGCGGGTGGTAAACTCATTGTTGGGCAGCTGGTTCAGGAACATGGCTTCCGATTGCAGGAAAAAGTTGACTTTCTCTTTCCTGTAGTTTATATTCAGGCTGGGGATGTATTTTGAATTTTTATCAAAGCTTCCCAGCTCTGTGGGCAGGTCAGCTTTGGGCTTGCTCAGGGCTCCAATCCCGTAAGCAAAACCTATGTCCCCGTTAAAGCCCTCCTCACTTTCCTTTTTGTAGATGATGTTGATGATACCGGCCATGCCCCGGGCATCGTATTTGGCCGATGGATTATTAATAATCTCAATCTTTTCAATATTGGCAGCTGGTATATTACCCAGCCCTTTCTGATTGCCAAACCCGGTAAGGCTGGACTGTTTGCCATCGATCAGAACCACCACCTTATCGCTTCCGCGGAGGATGATTTTGCCTTCCTGATCAACCGTTACACCGGGCATGGTTTTCATGGCATCCAACACGGAACCGCCGGATTGGGCCAGCATATCATCCATGGAAAAGGTTTTCTTATCCAGCTCCTGGGAAAGTGTCGATGCTTGTGCAGATACGCTTACTTCCTCCAGGTCTTCCGATAAGGGAAATAAGGCCATAACTCCCAGATCAAAAATCTCATTTAAGTCGCCAATTAAAATATCCTGTGAATACTGAGTAAAGCCAACAAAGGAAATAGAAATGACATACTCCCCATTGAACTTACCAGCAATCCTGAATCTGCCATCAGCATCACTTACTGCACCCGAAATCAATGAACCGGATGCAACTTCGGTCAGCGCTACAGTGGAGTATTCCAGGGGCTCTCCGGTAGCGCCATTTGTTACTTTGCCGGAAATAATAATCTCCTGTGCCCCGACATTTATAAGGCACAGGAAACCCAGTATCTGTAAGGGAATTTTTAATATCAAGAATTAAAATTAAGAGGGCAAAGGTATTCAAAATGGCCAACTGTTTCAAAAATATTCTACTTTTGAAAAATTATGGCGTTACAGGAAGAATTAAAAGTACAGGGCGACTATCTGTTCAAGCACAGGTCCTATTTGCCCATCATTATTCTGCTGGTTGGTATTGCGGTTTTTGCTTATTCCGAATACCAGAGGACCGCTTTACCTGACACATGGATCTCAAAATATTATGATTATATCTGTCTGTTTGTTAGCTTGTTCGGTCTTTTTATACGTGTTGTCACGGTGGGGCGCACCCCCGCAAACACTTCGGGTCGTAATACAAAAGGCGGACAGCTTGCAGATGAATTAAATTCAACCGGAATCTATTCAATGGTACGCCATCCCCTTTACCTGGGTAATTTTTTCATGTGGTTGGGTGTGGCCATGTTGACTCAGAATGCCTGGTTTATTGTTGCCTTCGTTTTGTTTTATGCTTTTTACTATGAGCGTATTATGTACGCCGAAGAGGCCTTTCTGCGCAATAAATTCGGGCAAGTTTACCTGGATTGGGCAGAAAAAGTACCTGCGATTATTCCATCCTTTAAGAATCATGTCAGGGCCATTTATGCATTCAGCCCCAGGAAGGTTCTTCTCAAGGAGAAAAATGGTTTATGGGCAGTGTTCCTTCTGTTTTGGATCTTCATGTTGATCCGTGATTTTATTTCCAGCGGAGCTTTTGTGCTGAATTTTTCCTTTTGGTTTTACGGGGCCATTCTATCCACTGTCATTTACCTGATTCTGAAAATTATTAAAAGAGCAGGCTAAAAAGATATGTACAAAGTATTTTTCGAGGATAGAGCTGTGTTTTTATCCGAAAGCTTGCCGCATGAAAAGGCTGGCGCCGGTCAGGTTTATTCAGAGTTTCGGAACAAAAGCGAATTAAGGAAGCTTCTGGAGGACTTCTCAGATAAGAAGCGGGTTGATGAAATGTTTATTTATCACCCCAATTTGGAGCTTCTCACAAAGGCTTTTACCAGTTGTTTCAAGTGCATCAGTGCAGGAGGCGGAGTTGTACTGAATGAAAAGGGTGAATTCCTTGTCATAAAGCGGAATGGGGTATGGGATCTTCCCAAGGGGAAAATGGAGAAAGGGGAGAGCTTTGAAACTACCGCTCTCAGGGAAGTGGAAGAGGAGACCGGCCTGAGCGGCCTGGAAGTTGAGGGCCTCCTGCTTTCAACCTTTCATACTTATCCCCACAAAGGCCGGACGGTGCTGAAGGAAACCAGGTGGTACGAAATGCGGTGGAGGGGCACAGGAAGCCCGGCGCTTGAAGCAGGTGAGGGCATCACCGAAAGCCGCTGGGTGAAGCCTGGTGAAAGTGGATTCATTAAAGAGAACACTTACGCCAGTATTCTGGATGTCCTGGGCTTGAGAAAGCTGCTTTGATCAATCCTTTTCCTACTTAGATATCACCCCTGGAACGCATGATGCGAAAAAGTTGCTGTTCGAAGCCATCGGAGGGCAGAGGAGCAGGAGAAAGGATGATGTTTCCGTCTGGGCCCAGAAGGTAGGCCACAGGAAAGGCTTTCACCAGGTAGTCGTCCAGGATCCCGTTTTCATCCCCGTAAAAAAGTGCTTTCCACAGATATTCGTTCCGATCCATAAATGAATCTACCTGCTCACTGTATTCGGCCACCATGATGGTTACGACCTCCAGGTAATCTGAGTGTTTGGATACGTAAGAGTTGAGATAGGGATACTCCATCATACAGCCGTAGTTGTCAGGGGTGCAGAACATCAGGTAGGTATATTTTCCTTTAAAATCTGCAGGCGACCAGCTTTTACCATCATTTCCGCCCAGGTCAAAATCAGGTGGAGGATAACCGGCCACCAGGCTGGCAAGCTTATTTCTTAGCGCACTTGCATAAGTTGCATAAATCGCTTTGATCGGATCAGCCTCAAGTGAGTCGAGCAGGACCAGGATCGACTCCTTGTGGAAATCACCCCTGTAGAAGAGGGGGGGAGCTCCTGTAAGAGGATAAGGTCACGAATGGTATCGTTTGTGACCGCAGGATGGGAGGACACAAGAGCCCTCAGGCTATCCAGGTTTTGGGTGCGGTTGATATGGTAGCCTATCCCTTTCCCTTCAGGGGTGCGGTCGTAGTAAACGAGGAAATCTCTGAACATGGCTCCGAACAATTCAAGATAAGCCGGATGGGTTTCCCTGACTATCTCTCCCAGGTAGTCCTGACTGACCTCCTGCAGGCCGGTCTTTCCCTCATTAAGTTTCAGCAAACCCTTCTTGTACTTTCGTTGTAATGCGAACCAGTCGTCCGGACGATCACTGTAAGATGAATCAATCAGGCGGATGATAGAATCGGCAACTTGTTTCTCTCCATTTCTCCTTGAGCGGATCACCTCCTCATTAAAATAGTAAAACAGAGAATCGAACTGGTAGATCCTGTTGTTGATTTTTTCGGGTCCCCCGTAAACTTTCAGGGGTAAGCGCAGGGGTTCATAGAAGGGCGAGATTTTTTCGGCATAGGGAAGCTCCCGGTATGGGGGCAGTAACACTTCATAAGACTGACCCGCCTGGAAATATAATGATGCCTCATAGATCCCCATCCCGAGGACTATGATACCCTCCGAAGCTGTTTTAATTTCCAGGCGGAAGCTGCCCGAGTCATCACAGGTGAGGTTTTCTGAAAAGCTGGGTTGATCAATAAAGGGGTGACCTTGAATGCTAAAACGGATGTTGACCCCACTGTAGTCAGGGTCCTTTCCTGAGATAATAAACTCTTGTGAGTTAGCACAATTCCAAGCCCACAGTCCACACAGCACAAATATGCTGAACCTTCTTATTCCCATTATAGGTAATCCTTTATAAGAATCCCCTTGGGGATAAACTGAGAAACATCCCCATTGTATCGGATGATCTCCCTGATAATGGTCGAGTTAATGGGAGTATGCTCGGGCGAGGTGAGCAAGAAAACCGATTCCACAGTGGGAAGCATCTTTTTATTAATTTGAGCGATGGCTCGTTCATATTCAAAATCCGCAGCAGTGCGTATTCCTCTTAGCATGTGGGTAGCACCCACCTTTTTGCAATAATCCACTGTTAAACCCTCAAATGAGTCAGCTGTCACCTGGTCGTATGCTTCAAATACCTTGGAGATCATCTTCATCCTCGCCTCGATTTTCATTAATGGTAGTTTCATGGAGTGAACACCAATGGCCACAATGATCTTATCAAACAGGGCAAGCGACCTTAAGACAATGTTTTCATGACCTACTGTAAATGGATCGAATGAACCGGGGAAGACAGCTATTTTCTGCATTGCTTTTGTTTCAAAGTTACTATTTTACTTGATCTCCTTCTTGTTGTTGGCACTCACAAAAAGGATGTTGCCCAATTTGTCGTATTCTGTATAGAGTTTATAGCCTTCTTTTTTTAATTGTTCAGGCCTGAATCCAATGATGGTCAGATCTGCATCCATTGAGGTTTCACCTATCACCTGACGTTTGGTTTTTTCCTCGCTGGAACTGACCATGCTTATATTTCCCATGGAGATGGGAAGGCGTCCCTCCTTGATCAGCTTCTGCAGCTCATCTCTCTTTTTTTCTGCTTCGGAGGGCTGATACAGGACATAGATGTTGATGATTCCCTCTCTCCATTCCGGATGACCCAGAATGATATAACCCAGGAGAATCATCAGGTTGGCATTGTAGTAGTCATCGGGCTGAATCCAAATGTGAATCTGTTTATTATAACCGAAGCCCTTATACGAGGTGCTGAGGATGCACAGGTCAAAGCCGGTGGAGTAAATGATATCATGGGTGTTCAGAGCCTCGTTCAGGGATTCAGGATTACTCTGGGAGAATTCAAAGAGGATCATGTTGTTCCCTTTTCCCGAAATACCCGAAAGCTGGATTACCTGGGCAATGGCCGAGGTGTAGGAGGGACTGATAATCGTATCAAGATATACCCTGTTCTTGCTCCCTGTTGCCAGATGGAGAAGCTTGGTCAGGACTGCTTTTGATTCGTTGTTCGTTCTTTCAGTGAGAAATCCCTTGATATAGTGAATGTAGGTACCGAAACCATACTTCAGTGAGATCCAACGTAACATGTCAAAGGCGCTGCGCCGCATGAAGGTATCCTGGGATATGCAGATGGTGAATGGCCTCCAGTGCTCGTTAAGGTCCTCCCGGTCGAAACGCTGTGCAAGAATCTGCAACTGTCTGCTCATCTGGAAAATTACTCCCCGGAATAGATTGACCAGTCCCCTTTCTTTTTGATTGGATCCCGATAAGGTTGCGTAAATTCCCGCCATGATAATCATAGATAGCAGGGCGTATGGAGCATTCATTTTGAACATGAGCCAAAATGAGGTTACCGCACCTAGCAATGAAAGTGGCCACCTTGACTTAAAGGTGGGGCGGTAGGAGGGATCAGCCGCAAAATGTTCCAGCAGGGAGATCAGGCAGATAACCCCGTAAGTGACCATGAAGAACATGGAAATGATCCGGGCTACAAAGTCGATGTCTCCAAAGGCAACGAAAACAAAGGCAATGATAATGGTGATCAGCCCTGAATTGATGGGTTCATTATCCTTTTCTTTCCCTTTTGCGAGCCACTGGTTTAATTTGGTCCCCGGAAAAACGTTATCGTAGCTCATGGCCTGGAGGGTCCGGGGTGCCACCATAATTGATCCCAGGGCAGAGGATAAGGAAGCCGCCGCCAATCCGATGGGAATGATAGGACCCCATATGGAGATTTTCTCCATGATCATTTGATCGGAGGCCAGCTCCTGTGGAGATGCACTTGCTGCAAGTTTGTAGGCAACCAGGATGTAGACCACAAAACCGCAGACCGGTAGCAAGGAGGGTTCCCCTTGGAATCGATTTACTTGGATTGCGCAGGTCACCCGATAATCCCAGTCCCGCCACAAGCCCTGTAAATGCAGGAAAGACTATGGTAAATACATAAAAGAAGCTGTCGGGATTGCGGATATGTGCATTAAACTCCATGACATATTCCGGATCGGTTGGCTTCCCCAGGAAGAAAAAGAGCAAGGAGGTGAATAATATGGCCACAACGAGATAAAGGGCTTTCATGCCGATATTGGCACCCCTGGTGAGGATCAGGGCAGCAAGAATGGTCATGCTGAATATGCCGATCCACCTTTTATCAATGATGGGTGTATTGATCTCATAGTGAAGGAACCTGATAAGCGGATCGAAGGCCTCCGAGAAGGCAATGATATAAAAAGCCACACTGATGGCCTGACTCAGGTAAAGGGTAATGCCGATGGCTGAACCGATGTTCAGGCCGAAGGACCGGCTGATGATGTAGTAGGCCCCTCCACCCTGGACTTTCTGGTTGGTTGCAATCTCCGCCACTGCCATTGCCGTTGGAATGGTAACCATATGTCCCAGTAATATGATGCCAATGGCCCCCAAAAAACCCTGATGCCCAACGGCATAGCCGAAGCGGAGAAACAGGATTGCTCCAAGGATGGTTGAGATCGTAGTAATGAAGACCGGGAGGGTCCCAAACTTTGAGGTGGTTCTATGCGTGGAGAAATTTGCCATGCATTATAGCGCATAATCACTGTGAAGATTACGAAAAAAAGTGAAAATCGGTGATTCTTCAAGGCGTTTTTTGTCTTCGACGGATTTTTATATCTTGCGCACAGAAGAAAAAACTCATTCAAGCCCACTTGGAAGAACCATTAAAAATTCTGATCGTCGATGATGAACCCGAGGCCAGGGAACTGCTAAAATTCATCCTCCAGGAGAGGGAAGGATTAAGCGTAGTGGGTATGGCAGGATCCGTGGGGGAAGCCCTTTTACTTCTCAAACAGGAGGAACCCGAGCTGGTATTGCTGGATATTCAGATGCCCGGGAAAGATGGTTTTCATTTTATTGAACAGGTGAAACAAACCGGACTTGAACCCGGCATTATCTTTGTAACCGCATTCGACCATTATGCCATACAGGCCATCAGGAATTCGGTTTTCGATTATATTATGAAACCCGTGATGCAGGAAGAGTTGTTCAGCGCCATCACCAGGTTTCGTGTTCGAAAGGGTCAGGGAGAAAGTGCAAACCTGGTTGAGCTGATTGAATTACTGAAGGGGCAGGGAACAGGAAAGGTAAAGCTTAATACACGCTCTGGTTATATGCTTATCCATCCCAACGAGGTGGTTTATTGCGAGGCAGACGGAAATTACACCCATATTCAGCTTTCAGGCAGAAATCGTGAAATCACGACTCAAAACCTGGGCTCCATTGAAAATTTATTGAAACCGGGGGCTTTTTTCAGGGTCAGTCGTTCTTACCTGGTTAATCTGAAGTACCTGGCCCGGGTCGACCGTAAGAACAGCCTCTGCATACTCGAATACGAAGGGGAAAGTTATCCGGTTAAGATTCCCGCCCAGAAAATAAAATTGCTTGAGGCGCATTTTACCTGATCAGCTTTATCCTTAAAAATAAAGGGTTCACAAGCCAGAAGTATTACTTCACACAATAAGTCTCTTTTCCCTTTTCTTTCACTTCTACACTGCCTATTTTAGTTCCTTCAAAAGTGCAGTTAACCTGATGTGAAACTCTAAAACTCTGGAAGATGATAGAAGTAATTAACATGGAAGGTATGCCGGTTTACAAATACCGGACCCAGGATGATGACACTTTTTCCATTTCTGAGCTTGAGGGCAAGGGACTACCATGCGGTATTTACTTTATACGCATAAAGAAAGCTCACGGCATTGAAACTGCAAAACTATTGATCTGCTAGATTGGCGATGGCCCTAGGCCAGGATCATAGGCTTGCTTACTTTCTCCTTTAAAAGCACAAAGTCCATTAGCTCCCGAATATCAGCTACATACCTGAATTTAAGTCCTTTACGGTATATCTCGTTGATTTCCTCCACATCTTTCCTGTTCTCTTCCGAAATGGCGATATCAGTAATTCCAGCCCTTTTTGCAGCCAGGATTTTCTCCTTAATTCCACCAACTGGCAGGATTTTCCCCCTCAATGTGATCTCCCCTGTCATAGCCAGGTGATCCCTGACCTTACGCTGGGTAAATGCAGAGGTGATGGAAGTCATCATCGCTACCCCTGCGGAGGGACCATCTTTTGGAATCGCCCCTTCAGGAACATGAATGTGAACATTGTACTTCTTAAACATGTCCGGATCCACGCCAAAATCGGAAGCATGTGATTTGAGATATTCCAGGGCAAGAAGAGCGGATTCTTTCATCACATCTCCCAGGTTACCGGTCAGAGTCAGTTTTCCTTCTCCCTGGCTCAGAGAGCATTCCACGAAGAGAATTTCCCCTCCGGCAGCGGTCCAGGCCAGACCGGTTACCACTCCGGCATGCTGGTTTCCATCATATTTGTCGTGTAAAAATCTGGGCGGACCCAGAATTTCCTGAACCCGTTCTTTGGTGATATTTTTATCAAAATGATCTTCAAAGGCAATATGCTTGGCAGTTACCCTTACTATTTTGGCAATTTGTTTATCCAGCTGTCTGACGCCAGATTCGCGTGTGTAGCCTTCTATCATGTACTCCAGGGTTTTGGATGGCAGCGAGATCTGAGTCTTTTTTACACCATGATTATCAAGTTGCTTGGGGATCAGGTGCCTGCGGGCAATTTGTATCTTCTCCTCCACGATGTAACCCGATATATCGATTACTTCCATACGGTCAAGTAAGGCAGGATTGATAGTGGAAGTGGTATTGGCAGTGGCTACAAACATCACATTGGAAAGATCGTAATCCAGTTCCAGGAAATTGTCATGGAAGGTGCTGTTTTGTTCGGGATCCAATACTTCCAGGAGGGCAGAGGCCGGATTCCCTTGCGAATCCCTTCCTACCTTATCGATCTCGTCCAGCACAAATACGGGATTAGATGATTTTACCTTTTTTAAATTCTGTATGACACGACCTGGCATGGCACCAATATATGTTTTCCGGTGTCCCCTGATCTCCGCTTCATCGTGAAGACCTCCCAGTGACATTCTGACATACTTTCGGTTCAGTGCGCTGGCAATGGATTTTCCAAGGGAAGTTTTTCCTACCCCCGGAGGTCCAACCAGGCAAAGAATGGGGGATTTTAAGTCGCCTTTTAGTTTTAGAACTGCCAGGTGCTCCAGAATACGGTCCTTAATCTTCTCCAGTCCAAAGTGGTCTCTGTCAAGAACTTTACTTGCCCTTTTCAGGTTGAAGTTGTCTTTGGTGTAGACGTTCCATGGAAGCTCGACCAGGGTTTGTATATAGTTAACCTGGACTGAGTATTCGCCACTGGCCGGATTCAGTCTCTGGAGTTTGTCCAGTTCTTTTTGGAAGGCTCCGGCTACTTCTTCGTTCCATTTTTTCTTCTTGGCTTTCTCCTGGAAGTCAATCACTTCCTGGTCCTGAGGGGTGCCGCCAAGCTCATCCTGAATGGTTTTCATCTGCTGATGTAGCAGAAACTCACGCTGTTGCTGGTCCAGGTCGTTTTTTACCTTGGACTGAATGTCGTTTTTCAGCTCCAGCAATTGCGACTCCTTCGAGAGGTGCTCCAATAAAACAAAGCCCCTTTTTGAAACGCTGTTGGTTTCCAGCAGGCCCTGTTTCTGCTTGAGCGACATTTCACTGTTGGAGGCCAGAAAGTTGATCAGGAATGAAGGACTTTCAATATTTTTAATGGCGAAGGTGGCTTCAGTGGGGATGTTGGAAGAGAACTTGATAATTTTGATTGCCATCTCTTTCAGGGCTGCAGCCACGGCTTTGGATTCTGCTGCAGGTTCGCCTACTGCATCCTCCAGGGAGGTGATCCTTGCCACATGGTAGGGTTTGTCGGTGAAAAGGTCGTTTATTTTAAAGCGTTTGCGTCCCTGGATAATTACCGAGGTGGTTCCGTCTGGCATTTCCAGGATTTTCAGAATCTGTGCCACGGTTCCAATCTCATGCAGGTCTTCCAGTTCCGGATCGTCTACCGAACTGTCCCGCTGCGCAACGGCTCCAAGGATTTTATTTTTTTTATATACTTCTTGAACGAGCCGAAGTGATTTATCTCTTCCCACCGTGATGGGAATCACCACTCCCGGAAAAAGAACGGTATTCCTCAGAGGAAGAATGGGAAGCACATCAGGGATGTTCATCTTTTTAAGATCCTCCTCTTCACCCTCTGAAAACAATGGGATATATTCTGTTTCCTCGTCAATGGGTATCATCAATTCTTCAAGCCTGTTTTTTATGCCATCCATATCTACTCCTCTTATCAGTCAATCTGTCAGTCCGGACTATTCCGGAAAGGTCGCAGCAATAATTTCAATAAGCGTGCCAAGAATCCTTCTCAGATGTAACGAATGTTTACCTCTTTTAGGAATTTTTCTTCCAGCAAGCGTGCCATTCTTTTAATGACAGTTCTTCGCATCTCAAGCTCAACAGGCAGACTGGGGTCCTGGTGGGCAATGTTTATTCGTGTTCCAATGATGAAATGAATTTCATCACTTTGTTTGAGGAGCTTCACAATTCTGTCGGCCGGACCCTTACCAAGGGTGTAGGAGGAGGAGTACTCCTCCAGAATGCGGGTAACCTTCGAGATGGTCAGAATGCCTTCGGTCACAAGGTCGACTCCCTCCATGCTTGATACGGGGGGAAGTTCAGGATCTTCAAATACCAGATTATCTTCAATATCTACTTTCAGTTCACGGGCGACGATGTCGGCCGTGGTGGCTCCACAGAGTACAATTTTCCCCTTGAAATTCCGGACCGCATCTCCCACTTGCCTGTCGTTCTCCTTTTCATAGGGAGGCCCGGTAACCACAAGTAATTTCCTTGGCTCCCTGAAATAGATGCTGGCGCAGCTGGTATCATCCTTGGAATCATACCCATCGTTTCGGTGGGCCATGGCCACCATCTTTCCTGCCAGTTTTGAGGCTGATATTTTTGGCGTTGCCTTGATAAGCTTCATGGCATATTCCTGGATTTGAGCCCGCCCCCATCCTAAGGGATACTTATCGGAGCCCAAACCTGACTGTGCGATGCCATCACTGCAAAATAGAATCCGGTCTTCCTTACGGGGCTCAAACTGGCATGAGAAGATCTCCTTTCCCGCGTTTTTTTCACTTTCCAGAACCACTTTCTTCCAACCCGGGTCAAAGGGGACATTGTTCCTGAGGATAATGGTTTGGGGATTGTCGTACTCCAGAATGGTGGTTAAACCATTGTGCTCAATGTCTGCTATGGTAAAGGTGGAATAGCTCATCTGCCGCTCGCTGCATACCGGAAGAGTGTTCATGATAATTTCGGCAATTTTATCCGCCGCTTTGTGCTCCATGGTGAAATTAACAGCCATGGTGGCAGTGAGTGTAGCCAGGACATTGGCCTTGACTCCATGTCCCATTCCATCTGACAGAACTGCAATAGTGCGGTTTTCTTCCTTTACTTTCCTCCTGATGAAGACATCCCCGCAAATTCTCTCCCTTCCGTAGTTGCGCTGATCGCAAGTGACCTCAATGTAAAACCTTCCGCTCATTATTTGTCTATCTTCTTGTCTTGCTTGTATGATTCAATGATGGAGTTGAGCATGCGTTCAGTCTGGGCTGCGCCCTCTCCCAGTACAAAGCCGATTTGTTGCACCAGGCTAAGATTATTGTCAATTACCTCGGTAAGTCGTTTGACCACTTCCTCCTTCTGTACTTCCGGGGCAGACATATCGCGGATAACAGCACCCACGATCTTACCCTTTTCAATGAGAAAAATACTCACATTCAAACGTTTCCCTTCGTGGATCACATCCCTGTTAGTGATCGATTCATGATGGGTGAGTACATAGGTAAAGAGGTTGTAAAATGCATAGGGGAGCAGGGTTTTGAGGTCTGCTCCGGCCAGGCCCGGGATGACCTCGTTGATCTCCCTGGCATCTTCACCCAGCAATTCGATGAAACTGTTATTGGTCTGGAGAATCTTTAGGTTCTGATCGCAGATAACCACCATGGAGGGGAGCTTATGTAGCATGCGGCGGACAATCTCAGAGGCCTCTCTGGCCGCCTCCTTCTCTTTCTGGGCAGCTCGCTCTGATTCTTTCAATGCCTCCTGGGCCAGCGCAAGTTTTTCGTTACTGATTTTCAAGGACTGAATGTGGTCCTGCCTGTTGCGTGATGCATAGGTGTTGCACATTTCAGGGATGGCTATTCCCTGGGCAATGGCTATTGCAAAATCGGAGCAGTTGCTGTATCCACAGGCGCCGCAGCCCACATCACGACCTTCTTCCTGGTCGATTTCCTTCAGAATTTTGGTCACAATGGCCTCATCGATCATGGGTAGTTGCTGGCTGTTCGCTTTGAATTCCCTTTTGATATCCAGAAGGCCAAACTGGCCCATGTTTTTCTCCCATTCGTCCAGGTTCAGGGTTTTAAGTCTCCGGTTGACATATTTGATGAGCTGACTTCGCCTGAGTATGGGTTTTCCACCCATGCTTGTCCCCCGGCCCATGAGAAATTCCTTGTAGAACAGGTTGAAATGACTTTTAATGGACCCAATGTCCTGCTCAAATTCTGCGATGGCTTTGAAAATACTTTCTCCCTCCACCGTAACCACCCTTGTCCTGTTTAACTCCTCATTGATACCGCTTGCCTGAAGGATCCCATTGGCCACAGGAAAATAGGAGCCCTTATAGCCCAGGGGAGCGTCAAAATCACTGTATTCCAAATCCGTCTCATGTATGTCGGCCTCAAGAAACATCTCTCGGAGTTCCACAAAGGTAATGGCCAAATCGACCCTGCTTTCCCCTTGAAAATTCAGGATTTCATTCTTGCTGGCGATAAGAGGTGTAATGTAAACCAGGTGTGAATCTTCCTCTTCAATCTGGCGGATCACCATGGCTGTGACTGCCACCGGAGGAAGTATGGGAGCCAGGTTTGGAATCAGGGAGGCTTTGTACTTCTCGATGTATGACACCGTGATGGGGTCGTTGGACATAATATAGTATTTTCCACGACTCTTCCTGAAGAGCTCCTTGTATGCCCGGGCCACCAGATCCACTCCAAATGCAACTTCATGAACCCGGCTAAAACCAAGTTTTCGCATCATCTGTACAAATTTCCTGTAGTCGGAAATATCGGGGAACTCTCCGGCAATGGATGGGTCCACCAGGGCAATCACCTTTTTCCCCTCTTTCAGGAAAGAGCGCAACTTTTCCTTGCTGTCCCGAATATCAACAGCCCCGGGACCACAGGCTGCAGCACAGCTTCCACATCCAATGCATCTTTCCGGGATGATCTCAGGCTTTATATTTTCCGGGGTGACCCTGATGGCCTTTACAGGGCAGGCTCTCACGCAAGCGTAACATGCAATACAGACCTTTGTATTTATTTTCAGCAATGCTTCCATTGTCATTCTTCTTTTAAAGCTCCAAGTTCTTTTTCCAGGATTTCAAGGATGCTATCGCTGTTGACATTGTCATAAACCCTGGTTCCGATTTTAACTGTTGGGCCGTCATTACATTCTCCAAAGCAGTGATTCCCCTTAAGAATTACCTCACCCTCCAGGTTATGCTCCCTCAGGTAGTGCTGAATTACCTGCAGGGCGAGCCTGTTCCCCCGACTGAAGCATGAGCTACCCATGCAGATCTTTATCTCTTTTTTCGCCAGTGCCATTTGATTGATTCAAAGTTAATAAAAACACCGTTGGTGACCCTAATTTAAACTGCGTTCAAATAGATTACTGTTTTTCAAATAACAAACATAATGAATATCTTTGATCGATCTGTGAAGATATGACTGAAACAGCACGAATAAATGAGATTCTGGAACGTTTCCCCCAGATCAAAAGGAATGCATTGATTCCGCTCCTTCAGGCCATTCAGGATGAATTTGGTTATATATCGGAAACAGCCATTTCACGAATCGGTGATCACCTATCCCTTCCAACCAGTAAGATATTTGGTTTGGCCACATTTTACAATCAGTTTTCATTTTCCTCCAGGGGGGAGTATCACATTACCATATGCAATGGTTCGTCCTGTCACATGGGGGGCTCAGGTGAGTTGTTGAAGGAAATCACAAAGATGCTGGAAATTAAGGATGGCGAAACCACACGCGACCGGATGTTCAGCCTTGAGGTGCAGTCGTGCATCGGCGCCTGCGGGCAATCGCCTGTTATGGCCATCAATGATAAGTATTACTCGGGTGTGGGGATAAAAGAGGTCAGGGCCATCATTAAACAATATCAGAAAGATGCTTCCGGATAGAGATTTTTTACTGAAACTGGCCCAGGGATTTGAACCGGAAAAAAACAGCGAGGAAGCGGAATATCTTTCCATTCTAAACAGGGAAAAGGTGTCCAGGCCTCTGGTAATGGTTAACTCTTCCATTTCTGGAGTGGTAGCCGGCGCAAAGGAGACCTGGGAGGCCATTGAACATTATGTGACAGAACGTTCTCTGGATATCGAACTTCGCGAATCGGGAAGTATCGGGCTCAGCTCCGAAGAGCCCGTGGTGTCCATCCAGATGCCTGGTAAAACCCGGTTGTTTTTTAGCAAGGTGAAGGCCGAAAGGGTTCACTCCCTGCTGGATGATCTTTTTCACCATGTGATCCCCGAACAGATGCTCATCGGACAGCTTCGGAGGGAAGGACAGGAAGCCTGGCCTGATGTGCCCTTCATGGATGAGATCCCTTTTTTCTCTATGCAGAACAGGGTTGTTCTGGAGGATTGTGGCATAATTGATCCTTTTTCTTTTGCCGAATATGTGGCCCGGGGAGGGTTCAGGGCTTTCCCTGAAACCATAAGGAGTCAGACTTTTAAAGAGGTATGTGACCTGGTGATCGAAAGCGGATTGAGAGGGCGTTCAGGTGGAGGTTATCCCACGGGAGAGAAGTGGAAATCGGCCTATGAGACTCCCTCCGATCAAAAGTACCTGATATGTAATGCAGAGGAGAGTGATCCGGGTGCTTTTATGGACCGGACCCTTATGGAAGGAAATCCCTACCAGCTGCTGGAAGGCATTTCAATTGCCGCTTATGCCATTGGATCCAACAGGGCATATATATACATACGGAGCGAGTACAAGGATGCCATTATACGCATCACACAGGCCATTATTGAACTTCGTGGCATGGGCTTGCTGGGAGATAACATACTGGACAGCGGATATAATCTGCAGATATCGCTTCGCAAAGGCCCCGGCGCTTTTGTTTGCGGGGAGGAGACAGCATTGATTGCCAGCCTTGAAGGGCGGCGGGGCATGCCAGCTTCCAAGCCACCCTTCCCTTCCCAGTCGGGATACCTGGGGCGTCCCACCGTGGTGAATAACGTAGAAACCCTTTCTAACCTTCCCCAAATCCTCAGCAAGGGTCCCGGGTGGTTCAGGGAAATCGGTTTGCCAGGGTGTTCAGGAACAAAAATATTCAGTATATCGGGTCGTGCACGTATATCGGGACTGGTTGAGGTGCCCATGGGTACCAGCTTTGATACCATTGTCAACGAAATCATCGGAGGAGTGAAGAAGGGACGGAAACTTAAAGCCATTCATGTGGGTGGTCCCACCGGTTGTATGATCCCGCCTCATCTCATGGATATTCCTGTTTCATATGAAAACCTCAAGGAACATGGCCTGGTTATGGGATCGGGGGGGGTTCTGGTGATGGACGACAAGACCTGTGTGCTTAATACGGTCAGGTATTTTATGGAGTATGTGGACATGCAGAGCTGTGGGAAATGCATTCCATGCCGGGAGGGGACGCGGCGGATGGCAGAAATCCTGGGATGCATCACCCGAAAGCCAGCCGACAATGGGGGTCAGACCACCCTGGAACGTTTCAAAGGAGTCATGCAGCTTGAAAGCCTTGCTGCGGTAATGAAGGATACCTCACTTTGCGGATTGGGACAGAATGCACCAAGTCCGGTGGTTAGCACCCTGAAATATTTCAGGAAGGAATACGAAGAGCATATTTTCGACCGTAATTGCCATTCAAATACCTGCAATGAACTGAGAAGCTGGTTTATTGATGTGGACATGTGCACGGGTTGTTCCATATGTGCCAAACGTTGTCCCGTCGAAGCGATCATAGGAACACCCACACATCCCTACTTTATTGTTCAGGAGAAATGCACTGGGTGCGGGATCTGTTACGAGGTATGCAAATTCACGGCAGTCTATTTTAAATAGGAGAAGCATGGGGATTAAATTAGAGGTGAACGGCAGGCAGATTGAAGCTGAAAAGGGGGAAACCATCCTTGCTGCACTGAATCGAAATGGCCTGCATGTACCTACAATCTGCAGCATGAAGGACCTGTCACCCACTGGGGCCTGCCGTATGTGTGTGGTTGAGGTGGAGGGACGAGAAAACCTGGTTCCATCATGTTCCTTCTCGGTGGAGGAGTCCCTGAAGATCACCACCCATTCACCAAGGGTACTGAAGGCCCGGAAAACCAATGTGGAACTCTTGCTTTCCAATCATCCCGACGATTGTCTCTATTGTGAACGTAACGGCTCCTGCGAACTGCAATCCCTCGCAGAAGACCTGAACATCAGGGAAAGGCGTATGCCCGGGAAGAAGAGTCCCTATAAAATTGATCGTTCAAGTCCGGCCATTGTCAGGGATCCGGCCAAATGCATTCTCTGTGGAAGGTGTGTTCGTATCTGTGAGGAAATCATGGCCACCTCGGCACTTGATTTTGCCTATCGTGGCAATGAACTACGCATCTCCACCACCCTTGAAAAGCCCTTAAACTTCTCGAATTGTACAGCTTGCGGACAGTGTCTTGTTTCCTGTCCCACGGGCGCTCTGATCGAACATATTCAGTTTCCTGAATTGGATTCGCATTTACACGCCCCCGGCAAGCTGGTGGTTGCTCAGTATACTCCGGCGGTAGCTGTTTCTGTGGCCGAAATGCTCGGATTTAAGCCGGGAACGGATATGAGCGGTATAATTCATTCGGTTCTGCTCAGTTATGGATTTGACCATGTGATTGAAACATCCCTGGGAGCCGATGTGATGATCATGGAGCAAGTTTCAATCTTGCAGCAAAGACATAGGGAGGGGATCACGCTTCCATTGATTAGCAGTTCGTGTCCGGCATGGATTCAATATGTAGAGCAATATTACCCTGAACTGATTCCAGCCCTTTCTCCGCTGAAGTCGCCTCAGCAGATTACCGGCATCCTGATCAAAAACTGGTTTTCTGGCATTGTTCAATCGGGCAAGAAAGAGATCGTTTCGGTATTAATTTCATCCTGTACAGCCGCCAAGAATGAAGCCCGCAAAGTTGAGATGACCCGGTCGGGGATTCCGGTCATTGATTATGTGATTACCACACGCGAACTGGTCCGCTTGATACGACTGAGCGGATTGGACCTGGATCGCCTGGTGGAAATAGCGCCCGATCTGGCATTCCATGCCACCGGTTCGGCCGGTAATCTCACAGGAGTTGCGGGAGGCGAAGCGGAGGCTACCAGCCGCACCCTGTATAATCATCTGTCCGGAAAGGATATTTTACCTTCAAAGCTACACCGCTTCAGGGTCAATAAATCTTACAGGGAGATGACCATCAAGGCGGGAAAGCGGGAAATACGTATTGCTTCGCTGAGTGGACTATCCCATGTGAGTGAATTAATAAAAGAGATTAAGGCCGGAAAAAGATCCATCGATCTTTTAGAGGTGATGGCTTGCCCGGGAGGCTGCACCAATGGAGGTGGCCAACCTCTTCCGGTAAATGAAGTCCTCCTCAGGACCCGCTGCAAGGCAGTGTATGACATGGATAACAGTGCCTCAATCCAGGAAGCTCATCATAATCCGGTTGTGCAAAAAATCTATGAGGACTTTTTGAAAAAGCCAGGTAGTGAGCTTAGCCGGGAGATGCTCCATACAAGTTATACAAAACGAGATGTACTTCTCTAAATGATACAAAAAGAGCGTGGACCCCTGGTATATACGGTAAAGGACCTATGCAGGGTCTGTTATACCTGTGTGAGGGAATGCCCGGTTAAGGCAATTCGTATTATCGATGGCCAGGCTGAAGTACTGGCTGATCGTTGTATCGCATGCGGAAACTGCACCATTGTTTGCAAGCAGGGGGCCAAGGTATATGAACGCTCCGTTGATCTGCTTAAAAAACTCTTTCAATCAGACAGCCCTGTTTATGCCCTGCTCGCTCCAAGTTTTGTGGCCGAGTTTGAGGAGGCCAAAGACCCTGGGCCCTTTGTGGGGATGCTTAAAAAGCTAGGATTTGAAAAGGTGTTTGAGGTAGGGATGGGTGCCGATCTGGTGGCCCGTAAATATGAGTCCCTGATTAACAATAATCCGGGAAGGGCCTACATTAATTCAGACTGTCCTGCCATTGTTTCCTTTGTAGAGAAATATCATCCCTACCTGGTTGGTTCCCTTACGCCTGTGGTCTCACCCATGGTTGCTACTGCACGTTTCATCAGAAATAAGGCCGGAACAGAACCGAAACTGGTTTTCATAGGACCCTGTATAGCCAAAAAGAATGAATCGGATGAGGTTGATGCGGTGATCACTTTTGCAGAGTTGAGGCAAATGTTTACTGCCAGAAGGATCAGACCCTCCAATGTGGAGCAGGCATCCTTTGCTCCTCCTCTGGCCGGAAAGGGTGCAGGATTCCCGGTGAGCCGCGGATTGCTGCAGTCCATGAACCTGGAAGGCAACAATGTGGATCAACGGGTGATTGTGGCCGAAGGGCGAGTTCATTTCCAGGAGGCAATCCGGGAGTATGCTGACGGTCACCTGGGTTCCATGCAGCTGGAATTACTTTGCTGCGAAGGCTGCATTATGGGGCCTGGAACCTCCCCCGGTGGAAAAAAATTTGTTCGTCGAAAAAGGGTGCTTAATTATCTGCACGAACGTCTGGAGGCCACTTCATCGGATCTGGAAAGTATGAATCCCCTTCTGAATTTGGACCGCAGTTTTAAGGCGGATGATCAGCGAATTGCAGATCCTTCAGAAGATGATATATCCAAAGTGCTTCTGCCATGGGGAAATTCTCCCAGCAGGACCACCTCGATTGCGGTGCCTGTGGTTATGATACCTGTTTGAGGCATGCCAGGGCTATTGCTCAGGGACTGGCCGAGGTGGAGATGTGTCTGCCCTACTCCATCGATCAATTGCACCAGACCATTCATAAGCTGGCCGATTCCAAACACAGGCTGAACTCTGTGGAGCAGGCACTAAAGCAGAGTGAAAAACTGGCTCATATGGGCCAGCTATCGGCGGGTATTGCCCATGAACTTAATAATCCCCTGGGGGTGGTGATTATGTACAGCAATCTTTTGCTTGAGGATTGTGGAGAGGATCCTCAGCTGAAGGAGGATCTGCAGCTGATTGTTGAGCAGGCTGGTCGCTGTAAATCCATTGTGGGCGGATTACTGAATTTTGCCCGTAAGAACCAGGTAATGTATGAGCCCACCGATCTGGACGAGATGATGAGGATAAGTGTATCGTCCATGATTTTCCCGAAGAATATTACCTATACCCTGAACAATGAACTTTCCAAACCCACTGCTGAGATGGACCGGGAGCAGATGGTACAGGTGATCACCAATCTTTTAAAAAACGGGGTGGAGGCCATGCCCAATGGCGGAACCCTCAGGGTAAATCTTTCAGATAGTCACGATTGGGTTATCATCAGGATTCGGGATGAAGGGACAGGAATCGATGCCAGCGATCTTGAAAAGGTATTTGAACCCTTTTATACCACCAAGGGAATTGGAAAGGGAACCGGACTTGGACTGGCCACCACCTATGGCATTGTGAAGATGCACCGGGGACAGATTGATGTGAAGTCCAATAACAAACCTGAAATGGGACCCACGGGGACCGAATTTATTATAAAGCTTCCAAGGAAACGAAGCCTAGCTGTAAAGGCTAGTTAAAGTCGTAAAGTCGTAAAGTCTAGTAGAGATATGAGTGAGAAAAAGAAGACGATTTTGCTGGCCGATGATGATCCGGATCAGATATTCCAGGTGAACCATCACCTGAAGAAATGGGGATATGAAGTGGTGGCTGTGGAGTCGCGCGAGGAGGCTGAACGTTACCTGGAAAGTGAGTGCCCCGATCTGGCCATCCTCGATCTGATGATGGAGGAGGAGGACAGCGGATTTATCCTGTCTTACCGGATAAAGAAGTGCAGGCCCCAGGTTCCGGTGATTATATCCACTGCGGTGACTGCCGAAAGAGGTATCAGTTTTGATATCAATTCCCCGGAAAGCAGGGCCTGGATCAAAGCGGATCATTATCTGGAAAAGGGATTCAGAATGGAGGAATTGGATATTATCATCAAAAGCTTATTAAAATACCATGGAGAACATTGTCTGTTCTGGTGGTGGATGATGAACCGGGCATCCGCTCGGGGGTAAGACGAATCCTTTCGGGGCACACTGTGAGTTTTCCCTTCATGGATGATGATTATGGCTTTGAATGCAAGGAGGCTGCCAACTGGGGAAGAAGCACTGGAAATGATTGAAGCTGATCCTCCCGATATCCTGTTGCTGGATAATAAGCTGCCGGGGATGGACGGAATGGAGGTGCTGGAGATTATTCAAGCAAAGAAATCTGGATATTATGGTGGCCATGATTACCTCCTATGCTTCGCTGGAAGTTGCAGCCAAAGCCACCGATGACGGTGCGTGGGATTTTATTCCAAAACCATTTACTCCGGCCGAGTTGAAGGCCAGTATTGACCTGATTACCAAACAGTATTTTCCTAAAGCGGATTACCCGGACCATGAAGGAGGAAGGTAAAAAGATCCGGTACCAGTTTCTTTCGGTACTGAGCCATGAACTGAAGTCGCCTCTGAATGCCCTGGAGGGCTACCTTGAGATGATGAAGAACCGGGAACTTGGGGAGAATCTGAAGGAGTATGACCAGGTTCTGGAGAGGTCTCTGCAAAGGATGGAAGGGATGCGTTCACTGATCATGGATCTGCTGGATTTTACAAAGATCAGGCTGGAGAGGAAAGAGGATAAAATTGAACAGACTTAACCTAGAGGAACGTGCCCATCTGGCCATTTCAACCATCAAACCTCTGGCCATCCAGCGCAATATTTCCATCTCCTTTAAGGGAGAAGAAGAGCTTTATTTTGAAGCCGATCCGACCGACCTGGATATCATGTTGAACAACCTGCTCTCCAATGCGGTGAAGTATAACCGGGAAGGGGGCTCAGTGGAGCTTCAGGTGCTCAAACAGGGATGGGAAGATGGAGATTATGGTTCGGGATAATGGTATTCGGGATGAATGAGGAGGAGGTATCTCAGCTGTTCAAGGAGTTTGTTCGTATTAAAAACAAACGGACCAGGGGGATTACAGGGTCAGGACTGGGCCTCTCCATTGTACAAAAGATTGCCGAGCTTGTACGGTGGGCATATCCATGGTTGAAAGCGAACCCGATAAAGGAAGTGAATTTAGAGTGATTATACCTCTGCAGTAGGAGCATGATTTCTGTGATGGCCTCTATCGAGTAATTTCGTGATGCGTGATTGTGATTTTTTTAACAATATTTTCGTAGTATTGTAAGAGGATCAATACCTTTACTAATGATGCTCCCCGAAAGAACTGTTGAAAGACTCAGTGAATACCGCAGAACACTGTTGCAATCACTTGAGGAGGGTAAAACCCACATCTTTTCCCATGAACTGGCTGCACTGCATCACAATACTGCTGTTCAGGTCAGGCGCGATATCATGTTTATTGGTTATACCAGCATGCAGCGAAAGGGTTATGATGTGAGGGAGCTGATCGATGTAATCGGGGAAATCCTTGATTCTGAAAAGGGACTCAATGTTGCAGTGGTTGGAATTGGGAATCTGGGCAGGGCGGTCACCACCTATTTCGTTGGAAAAAGGTCAAAACTCAACATTATTGCCACCTTTGATGTGGACCATACCAAGATTGACAGGGTTATTTCCGGGGTGAAGTGTTATCCCCTCAGCCGGCTCAGGGAAATTGTGGAATCGCATCAGATTTCCATTGCCATTATGACCGTTCCGGCTTTTTCGGCCAGCGAGGTCACCAGTCAGATCGTGGATGCCGGAATAAAAGGCATTATGAACTTTACAACGGTACCTCTGAATGTGCCGGAGGATTGCTACCTGGAAGAGTATGATATGATTACATCACTTGAAAAGGTGGCATATTTTGTAAAAAAGGGCCAATCGTAGCATGCAGGTTCATTTTTCCATGGATCATATCCCGGAGATCAGCTTTCCGGTGGTAACCATGGGTTCATTTGATGGAGTTCATGCAGGTCATCGTGTAATCATCTCACGTTTGAATACCCTGGCCCGTCAGGCCGGTGGTTCTTCGGTACTGATCACTTTCCATCCCCATCCCCGGATCGTACTTTATCCCGATACAGCAGGAAAGGATTTAAGATTGATCACCACACTGGAGGAAAAGTGCGAGCTTCTCGAAGGAGACTGGCCTTGACCATCTTTTTGTCCTGGAGTTTACGAAGGATTTTGCCCTTACCAGCTCTCAGCTTTTTGTGGAGGACTACCTGGTGGGGAAGCTACGTGCGCATACCATTGTGGTTGGGTTTAATCATTTTTTTGGGCACAACAGGTCGGGGAATTTTGATACCCTTTACAGCATCAGTGAAAAGCATCGGTTTAAGGTGGAGGAAATTCCTATGCAGGAAATTCAGAATGAAACAGTTAGCAGTTCAAAGATTCGTAAAGCCTGATCTGATGGAAATATCCAACGGGCAAATGCTTATCTGCAACACCATTTTTTCATGCAGGCCGATCTGCATGCCCCCTGCTCTGATTTAAGCTTATTCGGAAGATCCTATTACAGGATAGACAGCAAAGACCCCAACAAACTGATTCCTCCAGTGGGTTCATATGCTGGCTCATTACAATGCGAAGATTATACTGAGAAGGCGCTTGTTCGCATCTCCCCGGAGGGGATCTTTCTTTTTCCAACTGCTGGTGGCAAATTCCGGACAAAGGGCCAGACTTTCATTCGCTTCCACAAACTCCTTGGTTCGCTCGGCGGTGAAGGAGTTGAGAGTGAGATAGCCCAGGTGGAAGATCTTATTTATTAGTATATTTGTATCATGGAAGGCAGAATTGGAGCAGTGATTATTCTGGTAAGTCAGGAAGGGGATGTTCAGCGTATTAACAGTATCATTTCGGAACATTCCGACATGATTCTGGGCCGTCAGGGAATCCCTGTTCGGGATCGTTCTACCAATGTTATATCCCTGGTTCTTGAGGGAGATACCGATCAAATGGGATCTCTCACCGGTAAGTTGGGACGACTTCCGGGAGTTAAGGTTAAATCGGTGCTGGCCGGTTAAATGTTAAAAAAGCCTTTTTAAATGTTAAAATCCCTGGTGAACTGAACATAATCTACTTTTTCTGGTTTATTTAGATGAAAAGTAATTGTTGGGGTGCAAGGCAAGTTGCGAATCTTTTGAGGGTTTTAGGGAGAGTAGCAGCTTGCCTTCTTTTTTTTTCTTTTTTTCCGGGGTGTATGTTCTAAGACACTCCTCTTTCTTATCAGACCACTTTCAGCTTTCTTATATTTGGGTCACTTAAAATGATCCCAATGGTTAATAAACAACTAATTGATCCCGAGAGTATTGTAGTTGTTGGTGCTTCCAATAACATTGGCAAGCCGGGGGGCAAGCTCTTCCATAATATTCGAAAGGGAACCTTTAAGGGAAAATTATATGCCATCAATCCCAGGGAGGATAAGATTCAGGGCTTGCCATCCTTTCGAAATGTGAGCGAGCTGCCATCGGTCGATCTGGCCATTTTGGCCATTCCTGCCAGCCTTTGCCTGGACACCGTAAGGGAGCTGGCTGAAACCAAGAATACCAAAGCCTTCATCATAGTCTCGGCAGGATTCAGCGAAGAGAATGAAGAGGGAGGTCAAATTGAGACGGATCCATTGCTGAAGTTTGCAGAACCAATGGGGCGGCACTAATCGGCCCTAACTGTATAGGGGTGATGACCCCCGCCTACCAGGGGGTGTTTACCCTCCCCATTCCCAGCCTCGATCCCATGGGATGTGATTTTATTTCAGGCAGCGGTGCTACGGCTGTGTTTATCATGGAGGCTGGTCTTCAAAAAGGGCTCCGCTTTGCACATGTTTTTTCGGTGGGAAACTCGGCAGAGATGGGCGTTGAAGATGTACTTGCCTATTTTGATGAAACCTACCAGGAGGGGATTTCATCCCGGGTGAAGATCCTTTATTTTGAAACCATCAAAAATCCCAGGAGTTTACTAAAGCATGCAAGTTCTCTTATAAGAAAGGGCTGCAGTATCGCTGCTATTAAGGCGGGGACCACCGATGCAGGTAGTCGGGCAGCTACTTCGCACACTGGTGCCATGGCCAGTTCAGATGTGGCCGTTGACGCTCTTTTCAAAAAAGCTGGAATTGTTCGTTGCTATGGCAGGGAGGATCTGACAACGGTGGCCTCTGTGATGCAAACAACGCCGCTGGAGGGAGATAATCTTGCCATCATCACCCATGCGGGTGGACCGGCAGTAATGATGACCGACATACTGGCCAAGGGTGGGATGGATGTACCTCATCTGGAGGGTCCGGAGGCTGAAGCCCTGCTTCAACATCTCTATCCAGGTTCCTCTGCGGCAAATCCCATTGACCTGCTTGCCACCGGTAATGCCGAGCAGCTGGGTATCTGCATTGATTATTGTGAAAATAAGTTTGAAGAAATTGATGGAATTGTAGTGATTTTCGGAACCCCGGGACTTGCGCCTGTTTTTGACGTATACAAGGTGCTTCATGAAAAGATTCTAAGCTGTTCCAAGCCCATTTATCCGGTGCTTCCTTCACTTGTTACCGCCCGGGAGGAGGTAAGGGAGTTTCTTTCCCACGGGCATATCAATTTTCCTGATGAGGTTGAGTTGGGGAAGGCACTTGGCAGGATTACAGAGACCGAATTTCCCGCCTGGAATGTTGCCTGTCCGGAAGGGATTGACATTCCAGTCGTGAGAAAAGTGATCGAGGAAGCTGGTGAGGGATACCTGGATCCTGTTTCCGTCGGTAAGATTCTTGATGCCAGCTGGAATTCCCAGGGTAAGGGAGGGTGTGGTTTCTGATGAAGCTTCCCTGATGAATCTGGCCAGGGAGACAGGATTTCCACTGGTGATGAAGGTGGTTGGCCCTGTTCATAAATCTGATGTGGGAGGCGTGGCTCTTGGAATTAGAAATGATCAGCGAACTGAAGGACCATTTTCACCGGATGATGAAGATTAAGGATGCACAGCGGGGTACTTCTTCAGCCCATGCTTGAAGGGATTGAGTTGTTTGTGGGAGCTAAGTATGAACCTTGCTTCGGACATGTGGTACTGTGTGGCCTGGGTGGCATTCTGGTTGAGGTACTGAATGATGTTGCCGCGGGACTGGCTCCCCTTACCATGAAGGAGAGTCATCGAATGATCGCTTCACTTAAAGGTTCAAGGATTTTAGATGGGGTGAGGGGACAGGAGGGAATCAATAAGGAGGCCTTTGCGGGTATATTGGTCAGACTCTCAACCATACTTGAATTTACGGGAGAAATCGCCGAAATGGACCTGAATCCGATTATGGGGAGAGGGAGAGATCTGGCGGTGGTTGATGCGCGCATCAGAATTCAGAAAAAAGTTTTATAACACATCCGTGATATGCTCTTGGGCACAAGGGCTTCGCTTTCCATTGTCTAATTTCACGATGGATTTCAAATCAGCAATAATGAATTCAACACCCATAAATGCAGAAGTTGTCAATGAAGTGATTGACGCTTTTGGTATCCATCCTGCCGGAAAATCCACCATCCGGGAGCTGGTAAAGATTGTCAATGATATTGAAGGTATTACGGGGCAGGAGTTTATCCGGATGGAGATGGGGGTGCCCGGTCTTGATCCCACCTTCGTGGGCGTTGAAGCGGAGATGATTGCCCTTAGAAAGGGCGTGGCCTCCAAATATCCTAATATTGAAGGGATTAAGCCCCTGAAGGATTCAGCTGCAAAATTTATAAAGTTGTTTCTGGATGTGGATGTGGACCCGGAATATTGTGTCCCAACGGTGGGATCGATGATGGGAGGGATGGCCTCTTTTATGGTGGTAAACCGTTCGGATCATCACCGTACAGGAACCCTTTTCCTGGATCCGGGTTTTCCTGTTCAGAAACAGCAATGCCTGGTGCTGGGACATGAATTCGGCTCATTTGATCTCTATGATTTCAGGGGAGAGAAGTTAAAAGCAAAAATGACTGAAGAGATTGAAAAGGGGCACTACTCATCCATTCTCTACTCCAATCCCAATAACCCCTCCTGGATTTGTCTGAATGAGGAGGAGTTAAAAATTATTGGCGACATTTCAAAAAAGTATGACATCACGGTGATCGAGGATCTGGCCTATTTTGGAATGGACTTTCGAAAAGATCTATCCAGTCCGGGTGTTCCTCCCTTCCAGCCTACAGTTGCAAAATATACCGATAATTACATTTTACTCATTTCCAGTTCCAAGGCATTCAGTTATGCAGGTCAGCGTATCGGCATGATGATCATTGCCCCTGAGCTTTTTGAACGCAGGTATCCTGATCTGAAAGCGCTACTACACCTCCGAAAAATTTGGCCACGCAATGATCTATCGGAGCACTTTACGCCCTTTCGGCGGGAGCCTCCCACACTGCGCAATATGCCCTGGCTGCCATATTTGAGGCAGTCAATAATGGATCCTACAATTACATAGAGGAGGTAAGGGAATATGGCAAAAAGGCAGTTATAATGAAGAAGCTTTTTCAGAAGTATGGATTCCGGATTGTATACGACATGGACCTGGATGAACCCATTGCCGATGGCTTCTATTTCACCCTGTCCTATCCCGGATTCGAGGGGCCCCAGCTGGTTGAAAAGCTATTGTATTACGGGATAAGTGCCATTTCCCTGGAGATTACCGGAAGCACCCGCACAGAAGGCCTAAGGGCTTGTGTGTCACAGGTTAGGCGTGATCAATTCTCCGTTCTGGAGGATCGCTTAAGGAGATTCCAAAATGACCACCCTATCCCGAAATAAGATATTTTATCCCTAAAAGAGCTGAATGAACAGTGTGTTCGCGACTTTGGTTTTCAGGGATAGTGAGAATTATTACATTTGGTACTTATTCAACAAAAGAAGCAAAACATGGCAAAATCAATTGGAGCCATCGTAGTGGATGTGGAAAGATGCAAAGGTTGCCAGGTCTGTATGGTGAATTGTCCCACCACGACCATTGGAATGGCAGCTGATGTGAATGGCAAGGGATACCACTATGCTTATATGGAGAGCCCGGAGAATTGCACAGGATGCACCAATTGTGCAGTGGTCTGCCCGGATGGGGTAATTACAGTATACCGGGTCAAACAAAATTAAACAGCGATTTATGAAGGAACTGGCATTAATGAAGGGGAATGAAGCCGTAGCTGAAGCAGCCATCAGAGCTGGTGTGGATGGCTATTTTGGATATCCCATTACCCCCCAGTCGGAGGTTATGGAGTACCTGATGCTCCAGCGACCCGAAGAGAGGACCGGAATGGTGGTTTTGCAGGCTGAAAGCGAAATCGCTTCAATCAATATGGTATACGGGGCAGCAGGTACAGGGAAAAAAGTAATGACCTCATCGTCCAGTCCCGGGATTAGCCTTATGCAGGAGGGGATCTCATATATTGCAGGTGCTGAACTCCCCTGTCTTATCGTTAACGTGGTTCGGGGAGGTCCCGGCCTTGGTACTATTCAGGCTTCGCAGGCTGACTATTTCCAGGCAGTGAAAGGAGGAGGTCATGGAGACTACCGATTGATTGTGCTTGCACCAGCTTCTGTGCAGGAGATGGCAGATTTTGTGGATCTGGCTTTTGAGCTGGCCTTCAAATATCGTAATCCGGCTATGATTTTGTCCGACGGGCTTATCGGACAAATGATGGAGAAAGTGGAATTGCCTCCTCAGAAGGAGCGTGTAAAAGAGTTTGATCAGTCATGGGTGATTACAGGCAAAACCAAAGACAGGGAGCGGAATATTATTACTTCCCTAAACCTTGATCCGGATCTCCAGTATGAGCACAATCTGAAGCTACAGGCGAAGTATAAGAGCATGGAGGAGGATGTGTTGTTTGAAAAAATCGAATGTGATGATGCTGATTACTTGCTTGTTGCATATGGATTAAGTGCGCGAATTTGTCAGAAGACGATTGATATGGCCAGGCACAGGGGAAAGAAAGTCGGGTTACTCAGACCCAAGACTCTGTTTCCTTTTCCCAGTGCGGAGCTTGCAAAATTATCCCGAAGGGTGAAGGCGATGATGGCCGTGGAACTGAGTGCGGGGCAGATGGTTGAAGATGTACGACTGGCGGTAAACGGTAAGGTACCTGTTTATCACTATGGAATGTTGGGCGGAAAGATTCATTCCCCCGATGATGTTTTACGAGAAGTGGAAGAAAAATTCTTAGGAGGATACTAGATGGATATCACACATATTATAAGAGAGGAGAACCAGGTATATCGTCGTACACCGCTGATGACCGAAGCCACCCTGTCTTATTGTCCGGGTTGCGGTCATGGTACCATACACAGGTTGATTATGGAAGTGGTCGAGGAAATGGGGATTCAGGCGGATACCATAGGAGTTGCACCTGTGGGCTGTTCTGTTATCGCTTACGATTTTATGGACATCGACATGACACAGGCTGCCCATGGTCGTGCACCTGCTCTGGCCACCGGGATTAAACGTTTGTGGCCCGAAAAGTATGTCTTTACCTACCAGGGTGATGGTGACCTTGCTGCCATTGGAACCGGCGAAACCATACATGCCTGCAACCGGGGTGAGAATATTGCCATTTTTTTTGTGAACAACGGGATTTACGGGATGACGGGAGGTCAAATGGCTCCAACTACTCTCGATGGAATGAAGTCCTCCACCTCGCCCTATGGAAGAGATAGTAAAACCATGGGTCCTCCCTATAAAATTACGGAGATGGTGGCCCAGCTACCGGGTACATATTACGTAAGCCGTCATGCAGTTCATAAGCCGGGAGCGGTTCGTAAAGCAAAAAAAGCCATCAGAAAGGCCTTTGAGAACCAGAAGCTGAATAAGGGGGTATCCCTGATTGAGTTTGTATCCAATTGCAATTCGGGTTGGAAGATGACACCGAATGATTCCAATATCTGGATGGAGGAAAACATGTTTCCATTCTATCCCATGGGAGACATCAAAGTCGATGGGAAGCTAGTCGAAAAGTCCGTAAAGTCGAAAAGTCGGTAAAGTCGAGAAGTCGTAAAGTCAAAAGTTAAAGTTTAAAGATATGACGGAAGAGATTATCATTGCAGGTTTCGGGGGACAGGGTGTTCTGTCCATGGGCAAGATTCTGGCCTATTCAGGTATCATGCAGGAGCAGGAGGTTAGCTGGTTGCCATCCTATGGGCCGGAAATGCGAGGGGGTACCGCCAATGTAACGGTGATCCTCAGCGACGACCGTGTCAGTTCACCTGTACTGCAGAGTTATGATACAGCCATTCTATTGAACCAACAGTCCATGGACAAGTTTGAATCCGCTGTGAAGCCCGGAGGACTCATGATCTATGACCCCAATGGAATTACCCGGCATCCTGAAAGGGAGGATATCCGTATCTTCCAGGTGGAGGCAACAACTGAAGCAGCCCGTATGAAATCGCCCATCACCTTCAATATGCTTGTTCTTGGAGCCTACATTAAGGTGAATCCGGTAGTGAATTTTGAGAATGTGATCAAGGGCCTGAGGAAATCACTGCCACAGCGTCATCACCATCTTGATCCCAAAGAACGAGGCAGCCATCACCAGGGGGATGGAGATGGTGCACGAGGCTAAACTCACTCCGTGATATTAACTTCGTCACTGAAAATCTTTGCTGCGCAAAAATTTTAGGCTCCTCAGTTAACATCACTCCGTGGGTAAGCCTTTCATAATATCAGCTTAAAAACGCCAAAGGCGTTTTGTAGGCTTTCTCGTGCAATATCACTCCGTGGGAAAGCCTTTCAATATACCAGGCTAAACGTGTCATCGGCCTATAGCTTTGATCTTATATTTGGATACAATATGGATATACCCATATCAATTTATGATTGTTGAATGTCTGCACGCAAGTACCTATACAATTCCAAGGAATTACAGGACGATCAACTCGGCGGAGTCAACCTTGACTGGTATGACTATGGTGCACGATTAATGATTATCTTCATCAGCTAAATAGCAAGTACTGAAACATCATTTTTGTATCTTTGAAATGTGAAGGCTAAAACAAGAAATATCAGCAGGTTGATTAAGCAACGAGTCGCAGAACTTGACTCCGATGCGGATGTGGTGCTTTATGGATCCAGGGCTCGGGGAGATGATCAGATTGATTCTGACTGGGATATTTTGATATTAACAGAAAGTCAATCTGATATTCATACTGAAAGAAAATTCAGACATAAGTTATATGATCTTGAATTGGAGACGGGTGAATCATTCTCTGTATTCGTATACTCAAAACACGACTGGCATACTAGGCAGAATATTACTCCATTTTACCAGAATGTTAGCAGAGAAGGGTTACAGATATGAATCCTGAAAACAAACAGGAATACATTCGATACAGGCTAGAATCCTCCAGAAAAACTTTCAAAGCTGCAAAAATCCTGGCTGATAACGGCTATTGGGACTCGGCTATCAACAGGTTATATTATGCCATTTTCTATTCTGTGAATGCATTATTGTACAACTCTGATATTTCTGTAAAGAAGCATTCTTCTGTAAAAAGCCAATTTACATTGTACTAAATCAAAACAGGCAAGTTAGACAAGAAATTCGGACAACTGCTTTCTGATCTATTTGATTTGAGACAAAAGGGGGACTACGATAACATTTACGATTATGATGAGGAATCTGTTATGCCTCTTATCCCTGCAGTGGAAGAAATGTTGGACGTGCTTGAAAAAGCAATAGAAGAAGAGCTTAATATTTAAATCTACCATCCCTGACCAATTTAATTATATCAGAATTATTGCAAAATCTCGAGTGGTACGACTAGGGCGCGAGGTTTTACGACCCGCTTATTTTTCGTAGAAGTGCATCTCGCGCATGTAGGTGTAGGCCGGGGTGGGGACCAGGTGGCGGATGTCTTTGCCGTCTTTGATGGCCTGGCGGATGAAGCTGGAAGAGATCTCCATGAGGGGGGCATTGACCAGGGTGGCATTGGGGATGGCCCTGATGGTTTCGGGGTCAACTCCCGGACGGGGGTAGATGAGGCGGTGATAGTTTTGGGCAATCAGGTCGGAGTGTTTCCATTTCCTGAAAGTTTTTAGCTGATCGGCACCCATGACCAGCTGAAATTCATGTCCCGGGTTAATCTCTTCAAGGTAGGCAAGGGTATCGATGGTGTAGGAGGGGGAGGGGAGTTTGAATTCGATATCCGATACCCTGAACCTGTCGTCATCTTCCAGGGCCAGGCGGACCATTTCAAGCCTGTGGTGATCGCTTGAGTAAGGTTTTTTTCTCCTTCAGGGGGTTCTGGGGGCTGACCACAAACCAGAGCTGTTCCAGTTCACTGTATTCGATCATGTAGTTGGCAATGGCCAGGTGTCCGATGTGAATGGGATTAAAAGAGCCGAAATAGAGACCGGTTTTTATGAGTTTATGAGTATCCTTCATCTCTTCATTCGTTTAAGAGGAAAGAAATTCATCAACCATTGTTTCGGCTTCTGCAAGGGCCTTTTCAAGGGAGTCGTTTATCAGGATCCGGTCAAATTCCGGGGCAAAACTGAGCTCGTATTCGGCTTTCCCAAGACGCTTTTGAAGGGAGGCTTCGTCATCGGTTCCGCGCAAGCGAAGCCTTTCTTCCAGAATGGCCACGGAAGGGGGCATTACGAAAATTGCCAGGGCTTTCTCCCCGTATGTCTTTTTGAGGTTCAGTCCGCCCACAACATCGATATCAAAAAGGGCATGATTGCCTTCACTCCAGATGCGGTCCACCTCACTTTTCAGGGTGCCGTAGTATTGATCGGGGTAGACCTCTTCCCACTCAAGAAATTCCTGATTCTCTATTTTCTTCCTGAACAGCGTCGGGAGAGATGAAGTGGTATTCTCTGTCCGTTAAGCTCGCCCTGTCTGGGTTTTCTCGAGGTTGCAGAAATACTGAATGCCAGATCCGGATTCATGCTTCACCAGGTGCTGAACGATGGTTGATTTACCGGAGCCCGAAGGGGCGCAGAATATGAACAGTTTACCCTCCATATTTGATTGCATTTTTTGCTAGAGTACGTTAAGGATTTGCTCCTTGATTCGTTCCAGTTCATCCTTCATCTCCACCACAAGATCGCTGGATATCCACATGGTTGGCTTTGGATCCAAGGGTGTTGATCTCGCGTCCCATTTCCTGGGAAATAAACCCCAGCTTTTTACCTGCAGGGCCGTTATCCTCCATGGTTTCCAGGAAGTAACTGCAGGTGGTTGGCAAGCCTGACCTTTTCTTCCGAGATGTCCAGTTTTTCCATGTAGAAGATTAGCTCCTGCTCGAATCTGTTTTCGTCAATACCTTCTTTCCCGATAAAATCGGACAGGTTATTGCCTATTCGTTCTCTGATTCGGGTGATTCGTTCCCCCTCCAACTTTTCCACGTCGGCCAGCCTTGCCGAAATGGTGGCGATTCTTTCCCTTAAATCCTTGTCCAGCGATTCCCCCTCCTGTAACCTGAAACTGTTCACCTGCCTGAGTGCCTGGTGTAAACTTTCCTTTACCGGGTTCCACTCTTCCTCCTCAAGTTCGGTGCGATCGTTCCGAATGGCATCGGGCATTCGCATGGCAATGGAGAGCAGTTCCGGGGAGGCCTCCAGACCCAGCTTCGCTGGAGATTTTACTTAAGCTGTTCATAATAAGCTTTAACCACCTGCTCATTAATGACCCCGGAGGATGTCTCAGCCGATAGCTCATAGAAAAGAGAGCATTCAACTTTTCCTCGCTCAAGCGTGGAAGCGATAAGCTGCCTGATTTCAAGCTCCTTTTCTTTGTAGAAAGAAGGCAGGCGGGTATTCGTGTCCAGTTGTTTGCTGTTGAGCGATCTGATCTCGATGGTCAGTTTCTTATCGGGTAGAAGCGTTTCGGCCTTTCCGTAGCCGGTCATGGATCTGATCATATGTGCTTGAATGGTTTCGAGGCAAAAGTAGTAAAAAGGGATGAAGAACAGGAAGACTTGTTCTAGTTGGACATGGGTAAGGTAAAGCTGAAGGTCGAACCTACGCCTGGTTTGCTCTGCACGGTAATTTCCCCGCCATTTTTTTCCACGAATTCACGGCAAATGATCAGTCCCAGTCCGGTGCCTTTCTCTCCTGCAGTACCCGACAGCTTTATATTTTTCATCGATCCTGAAAAGTTTGTCCTAAATATTCCCCGGGAATGCCAATGCCCTCATCCACTACACTCACCTGGATCAGCCCCCCAATGGAATCAACCCTTACTTCCACCTTCCTGTCCCGTTCTGTGAATTTAACTGCATTGGTAATCAGGTTTCGAATCACACTATTGATCATATCACGGTCGCCATAGGCAAATATCTGATCCTGATCGGGAGTCTGTAGCACAATCCCCTTTTTTTCGGCTGCTAATCTGTGGAGGTTGATATTCTCCTGTATCAGGGTAGACAGGTTGAATCTGACCGGTTCGTATTTGATGCGACCGCGCTGTGATCTGGACCAGGTGAGCAGGTTTTCCAGTAAATCCAGCAGGTGTTTCACCGACTGGTTTATCTTCCGGAATCCGGCGCGGTGGTCATCTCGATCGGTATCATTAAAATTCTCCACCATCAGTTCAGCTGATGGAGAGCAGACTGGAGAATGGATTTTTCAGGTCGTGAGAGATAATGGAGAAGAATTTATCCTTGGTGGCATTGAGTTCCATCAGGTTCTTTTCTGATTTTCGCAGGGCCTCATTGGCCTCACTGATCTGTTGATTCTGAGTATTTCAGCAGTCGGTTTGTCCGGGATTTGACAAGGTAGGTGTATGATCAGCCAGGCTATTGCTGTGGCTATCAGAATCTCAAGCAAAATAAACCACCATGACAACCAGACGGGAGGAGTAATGACTATCCTGAGTTCCATGGGAGGATCGCTGCGGAAACCATCCGTGTTTTCGGCCACTACCTTTAGTGTGTAGGTGCCGGCTTTCATATTGGCATAGGAGACGTAATTTCGTTTTCCTGCCTGGGTCCACTCCGACTCCAGGTTCTCCATGATATAGGAGTAGTTGAGCTTGCCCGACTGCAGGTTATTCAGTGCGGCAAATTCTACAGAGAAATAACGATATTTGTAGTCGAGGACAATCTCTTCCAGGTAGGTGACATTTTCGCTGGAGTAGAATTCTCCCTCATATTCGATGATGCTGAGCGGATTTTCATTAAACTGCTCCTCCAGATCGATTCCGGCTATCTGCACCTTCTTTCCCAGTATCTCCAGATCGGTGAGGGTAACCTGGGGCACTTTTACAGGTGGATCGATGATCATTGGGATCGATCACATTTAGACCGTATACACCTCCGAAATAGAGTTTGCCATCTCTCCCATGATGGTAGGCACCACCGTTAAATTCGTTGCTCTGGAGACCATCATTCATGTCAAAGTTTTTCACTTCAAAGGTCTCCAGGTCAAAGCGGATGAGCCCCAGGTTGGTGCTGAGCCAGATGTGATTGTTATTGTCTGGCAGAACCCCGTATATCACCTCATTGGCCAGTCCTTCTCCCACACCAAAACGCCGGAAGGATCCGGTAGCTGGATAAAACATATTTAGCCCGCTATTGGTCCCAATCCACATTCTGCCCATTTCATCTTAATGGGTGGAGAAGACGATGTTGTCAGAGATGGTATTCGGGTCCTCAGGGTCGTGCAAAAAATTTGTGAAGGTTTCCTGCTCGGTATCCATTTTGCTGAGTCCGCCGCCATAAGTGCCTACCCACAGGGATGTCGTCATCATCCAGGAAAATGGTTGAATAAATAAAATTATTGGATATGGAAGAGGGGTCCGCAGTGATCGTGAAGGTAACTTTTAAACTCCCCGGTTTCAGGGTTGAGACGATTTAATCCATTTCGGGTGCCCACCCATATCCTCCCATGCCGGTCCTCGTAGATGGCCCTTACTGAATTGTCGGAGATGGCTTCGGGGATTATCGGGATCATGAAGGAAGTGTTTGAACGAATTGTTCTCCGGGTGGTAAAAGGTTCAGTCCACCTCCATCGGTTCCGACCCAGATTCGATTCTTGCTGTCCTGGTAAACCTTGCGAACCGATGAATGGGAGAGGGAGGTGGGATCAATTGGATCGTGATCAAAATGCCTGAATAATTTCTTTTCCGGGTTATAGCAGCTGATACCATAGGCATTGGTTCCGAACCAGACTGTATTTTCTGTGGTTTGACAGATGGTCCAGATAAAGGAGCTGGACAGACTATTGGGATTGAAAGGATCATTTTTGAACAGGGTAAACTGGTTGGCACTGGGATCCAGCATGCTAATCCCGGCTCCAAAGGTTCCAAACCAGAGCACCCCCGATCGGTCCTCGAAAATACAATTGACCGAATTCTCAGCGAGGCTGTTGGGATCGGCCGGATTGTGCATATAGTGGTTGATAGGCAAAGGTATGTGAGTTGATTTTAAATATCCCGTTTCCGAAGGTTCCATACCAGATGTTACCATCCTTATCTTCCTCCATGGGTTCCACCGGATGAAGGGCCAGTGAATGGGTGGTGGCACCTCCTTCAAGAACTTTGATTAAGTCCATCTTCACTGTTTCGGTAACAGAAAAGACCTTCCGCTGTCTGAATCCACACCTGTTCCTTTTTGTCCACATGAAGCCTGCGGATATTACGAAGCGTTGTCCCGTGTGAAGAGGAAGATAAGCCGGTGCTTGCCCTGGCCCGACAGGTCCATCTCAACAAGTCCCATTTCTGTGCCCAGCCAAAGTGATCCTCTGGCCAAAGCCATGCAGCAGATTGCCGTATGGGGAAAAATGGTGCTGTTGATCGTTTCATTAAAAAAAAGTCCCGATTTACGGTCCTGGCTGAAAAGACCCTGTTGGGTTCCAATCCACAAGGTGCCCGATCGGTCGATTTCAGAATCCGTTTATGTGGGAGGTGAGCCCCATCAGTTCAGGCTCATCAGGGATCACACGGGTTACCTCGCCTGTGAACCGGTCTACCCGGTTCAGACCGGCAAAGGTCCCTATCCACACATCGTTTCGTAAGATCAGCAACAATGGCAGAGATGGTGTCGTTTGAGAGTGATTGGAGGGATCCGGGATCGTGCCTGAGTGTATTAAAGATCCCTTTTCTTGGATTATACATGGTGAGTCCACCCCGGGAACCCAGCCAGATCATTCCTGCCTTGTCTTCGTAAACCAGTTCGATCCATTTGTTGGCCAGAATATAGTGTTGGTCTGTGGTTGCTCCATAAACTGTGATGGACTGCCCGTCATATTTATTGAGGCCGTCTTCAGTGCCAAACCACATGAAACCTTTTGAATCCTGGTAGATGTTATATACCGAACTCAGTGAGAGTCCGTCGTTGATGGTGATTCTTTTGAACCGGACATATTCTTCCTGCCCCTGAAGAATCGACAGGCATAGCAGGCTTAGAGTGAAAAATGCAATTACTTTCCTAGACATCCCTAAGTCGTGGTAGCGTAGTTTGTGTCTTACGCACAAATTTTGAACCAAGTTAGCCAATCGGGCAGTTCAAATCAATTTATAACCGTTAAATAATGTTATATGGTGAGCGGAATAATATTAGCGGGTTACTGTGGCTGGTTCAACTTTGGCTTTGATCACCGACTTGGTTTTCCATCTTCCGGTTTTGTAATAGATGAAGGAAAGAACCATTCCGAATCCCCATCCAGCCGGAATGGACCACCAGATTCCTTCTGGTCCCAGACCGGCGCCCTTAATGGTAAATCCTAAAAAATGGATGGTCTCTTTGCTGAGGAATACGGCAGCCGGAATCCTGATAATCCAGAGTGAGAATAGGGTGATAAACATGGGAATCAGGGTATCACCGGCACCCCGCATCACCCCGGCGTAGATAAACATCCCGGTGAAAAGGAGGTAAAAGGACGTGACGATGGTAAGGTAGTCTCCTCCTATTCGGATCACCTCCTGGTCGGTGGTGAATAGTCCCATCAGAGGTGTTTTAAAAATGATGATCAGGGCGGTGGTCCCAAGGGCAACTGCAGATGCCATAAGCAGGGTCCGTGAAAGCCCCTTCTTTATCCGGTCAGTTTTACCTGCCCCAATGTTTTGTCCCACAAAGGTGGAAAGCGCGGTTGAGAAAACCATGGAGGGAATGATGGCCAGGCTGTCCAGCCTTCCTGCGGCCGTATAGGCAGCAACCACATCGGTTCCAAATCCATTCACGATGCCCATGAGGGCCAGCATTCCAAGGGCTACAAAGGTCTGCTGGAGACCAGTGGGAAGTCCAATCCGCAGACTTTGTCTGAAGATTTCACGGTCAAAGGCAAACTCACGAAGGTTAAATTTGATCAGTTCATGGGTGCTGTTCAGGTAGAATACGGCCACCATAAAAGCGACGCCCTGGGCAATGATGGTGGCCAGGGCAGCTCCTTCAACCCCCCATCCAAATTTAACAATGAAGAGCAGGTCCAGCCCAATGTTCAGCATGGTTGCCAGCACCAGGAAATAGAGGGGGGTGATTGAATCGCCCAGTCCACGCAATACGGCGGCCACACTGTTGTACCCAAAAAAAACAACCAGCCCGGAAACGTATATTGTAAAATAGGCAACGGCCGTATCCATTAGCTCTTCGGGCAGACTTGATCAGGCGGAAAATATCCTCGGTAAAGTGAAGCCCACAACGGTCATGATCACCGAGAAGACAGCCATGACGATGAAAATGGTATCGATGGCCCGTCTTGACCTTTTTGAAATCTTTGGCCCCGAAAAACTGGGAGATTACAATGGTTCCTCCTGTGGCAATCCCAATGATCAGGGCGATGAGTGTAAAGAGAATCGGGAAAAGATGCCCCCACCGACGCCAGTGCTTCCTTTCCCAGGAACCGGCCCACGATGATCTGGTCCACAAAGGTATAGAGCTGCTGGAACATATGTCCAAGCAGCATGGGGGCAGCAAATCTTAAGATGCCCCTTCCTTCACTACCCTGGGTTAAATCTTTCATGTGGAAATTGAAGCCGTCAAAGATCGGTATTTTTATATCTTGAGATGAAGTCAGCCTGTGCGGGAATCGTTCCGGCATAAATAGTGTTTATGAGCATTATGTTTCCTTTTCTTGTAAATATTTCTTAACTAGTTTCTTATAATAATGCCCAAAGCACCAATTATTAACCAACAATAAATTCTACCATGAAAAGATCAAGGTCCTTTTTTGTATTGATTTTCGTCTTTGCTTTCCTCCAGGCTGGCTTTTCCCAGATTGCAGGAACAGCACATGATTTTTCCACCGAATCGTGGGCCCCAACTACTAACCGGGGATGTGGCGTTTGTCACACCACCCACCAATCCATCCCCATTACCAGTGCACCCCTGTGGAACCATGAAGCCACCGTGGTAGCTGGTTACACCCTCTATGATTCACCCACATTTGATGGGAACTGCCACCATTACCGATCCCGGAGCCAGTTCCAGGTTATGCCTCAGCTGTCATGATGGAACTGTTGCACTTGAAAATTTTGGGGGGAACACTTCCGGAACCAACTTCATCGATCCGTCGGCAAGAATCGGAGGCGTGGCCGGCAATGACCTGAGTACAGAGCACCCCATCTCCTTTGACTATACCGATGCTCTGGCCACCAGTGACGGAGGACTCTTCCCTCCCACCACCACCATGAGCGGACTGGGAAACTCCATCGACAATGACATGCTCTTTAATAGCCGCATGGAGTGTGCTTCCTGTCACGATGTTCACAACAGGTTTGGTGTGCATGCACCTGCTGAAGATGTCCAATGTGAACAGCGAACTTTGCCTCACCTGTCACAACAAGTAGTCAAACGTTTACACTTACTCATCTAACTGTTCATCGCCCCATGAACCGACTTTCCCAAATTGCCTTTTATGGCACCCTTATGCTTTTGTGCATGGAATTTGGATGCAACCGCCATGCTGCCCAAACTCCCATCCCCTGAGACGGTGGTCATATTTCCCCCACCTCCTGCATGCCACCCGAATCCAGTTTCTGACCCATATTAGCTCTTCGGACGATATGGCCGGTAAAAGAAGTGGCTTCCACAATTTCCTTTTCGGGGAGGAAGAGCCTCTGGGACATTATCAAACCCTATGGAGTTAGCATCAATAAAAGCAAGGTTTATATCTGTGATACTGGTTTGGCCGGATTGGAAGTGCTGGATCTGGAGAAGGGAAGTTTTGAGTATTTTATCCCTTCAGGAAAAGGACAGCTGAAACTGCCCGTCAATTGCTGTGTGGATGAGCTGGACAGGCTCTATATTGCGGATGCAAACCGTCAGCAGATTGTCGTGTTTGACAGCAATCGGCAGTACCTCCATGCCTTTGGGGAAGAAGAGAACTTCAAGCCCACCGATGTGGAAGTAGTATCAGGGTAAGGTTTATGTAACCAATGTACTGGAACACTCAGTCTGCGTGTACGATACCGTAGACTATAGCTTGCTGGAAAAAATAGCCCTGGGTGGAAGATGGGGAGGATGGATTTATTAGAAAACCAACCAATCTGGCCATCCATAACAGTACCCTTTATGTTTCAGATTTTGGAGATTTTAATGTGAAAAAGTTTTCCCTTGAGGGTGAATTTGGGGGGGTAGTTGGCGGATATGGGAACGGACCTGGCATGTTTACCCGTCCTAAGGGACTTGCCCTGGATCAGGGAGGCAAATCTTTATGTGGTGGACGCGGCATTTGAGAATGTACAGATATTCAACCCGGAAGGGGAACTGTTGATGCATTTTGGAGGATCCTATGAAGGGGCAGGAGCCATGTGGCTGCCGGCTGCCGTGGAAATCAGTTATGACAACCTATCCTATTTTGAGCCCTATGTGGATGAAAGTTTCCGTCTGAAGTACCTTATTTATGTAACTAATCAGTATGGTCCTGCCAAGCTGAATGTTTATGGCTTTGTTGAGGAAAAACACGGACTCACCTTAAGCATTCCAGATGAGGCGACAAGGCAAAATAGGGTATGGATTTCTGCTTTTTATGGCTGCATATCCTGCTGTGCCAGTGTTCGCCCAAAGCAGGAAAAAGTCTGCTGACATTTTTCTTTGATGGCGTGCCTGAATCCGACACATTTAGCTGCAGACCTTAAACCAGGAGCAGGTACACCCGGATTCGACCAAGAATGAAGGAGAAGTTCTTGCACCTGAATGAACCAGGGATTGTGGATTCATTATCCTTATGCCGAGCGGGAATGTGCTGCCTGCCACGACGAGCAATCCCTGGGCAGCATGACTGAACCTCAACCCGGACTCTGTTACATCTGCCATGAAGATCTTACAGCAAACTATACCTATTTGCACGGTCCGGTTGCCGGAGGCTACTGTACTTCCTGTCATGATCCGCATTCTTCGAAAAACGAAAAACTTTTGAGATATCAGGGCGATGAACTCTGCTTCCACTGTCATAAGAAGGAGAGTGTCTACAGGAACGAAATGCATGAGGGCCTGGACGGAATGGCATGTACCGATTGCCATAATCGCCCACGGGGGAGAAGACAAATATATTTTTCATTAATACCAGATCAGGATCCATTGAGGATAATACAGATACATATTGTTCTTGATACTCTTTAACTTCCCCGGGGAGTGCCTCTTGCTGGCACAGCCTTCTCTGGGCCTCTGGCATTTCAGGAATATATCGGGTGAGGTGGATCTGAAGGGCCAGTACCGTCAGCTTGTGAGTAGCTTCAATGATGTTACGGAAGACCAGAGGAGTACCTACCTGCTGGGTGGAGTCAAACTGAATACAAACAGCTACCTGTGGAATGAGGATCTCATATTGATCGATCTTGGGGGTGCTTACAGTCCGGAGCTTCGGGATGAAAATTATATCACCGTGCCCGACCGTTCAGAGGTGAGGACCCTGAAAAAGATGGATTTTAAGACCACCTTTCTGAATAACAAACCTGTGACCCTGCAGGCCTTCTATAATTTCGATCAGAATTATTATAACCGTGAGTTGCTTACCAATGTGAGGTCCAACAACCAGCAATGGGGAGGAAGCCTCTCACTGAACAACAAATTTTTACCGCTAACACTCACCTACCGGAATCAGAAGTGGGACCAGGAGGAGATTCAAACCGGGCGTAAATTCAAGATGGATCAGGAGAGCGTGGAGGCCAGATCGACCAAATCCTTTGGATCGAGAGACCGAACGGAAATATTCTATACCCATCATAATTATCTGTACCGGTATGAAGAGGTCATCAGACCCATAACCTGATCGACCGGGTGGCCCTCAATAACAATGTCTTTTTCGACGCCAACAGAAAGTACAGTCTGAATTCCAGGTTTACCTGGTATAATCAGGAGGGAACAAACACTTTCAGAAGGCTTGAATTGCAGGAGGGGCTCTCCATGCAGCTGCCCCATCACTTAAGGCTCATGGGGGGCTTCAACCTCTACAATCTTAAAGATCCCGTGCAGATCTGGGATCAGATAAGGACCCGTGTTTCATTGCAGCATAAGCTATTTCAGAGTCTGACCTCCAGGGTTTATTTTGAGTATTCCAGGGTGAAACAGGAAGCCGTCAGCCTGCACAATGAGTCTGATATTCGCACTGGAATAGATTTGAAGTATACCAAAAAGATCCCCGTTGGTACACTGAACCTGGCATATAACTATTTTCAGGCACGAACACTCCACTGAAGGAGCCCCGGGAATGCTGCCAGGTGCTTAATGAGGAGCAGGTTCTTTCGCGACGGTGATATCACCATGCTGAATAAACCCTATGTGGAGCTTCCATCCGTCATTGTGAAAGATGTCACCGGAACCATCATTTACCAGCTCAATTTTGATTACATCCTGATTGAAAGGTCAACTTACGTGGAGATCCAGCGCATACCGGGAGGTTTGATTCCCAATGAAAGTACTGTCCTATGTGGACTATGTATTTATACAGCCTGGCTCTTACTCCTACGGGGCCAATAACCATCGTTTCAGTGCCAGTGTTTTGCTGTTTAAAAGATTGCTGGAGCTTTATTACCGCTATTCAGTTCAGGATTATCCCAGGGTAAACAATGGCGATTTCCTGACTCTGAATTATTACAATCAACACATATTCGGATTGCGGCTCGACCTGGGTATCGCCAGGGCCGGAATCGAAGCAGATATTTACGATAGCAATATTATTCCCTACAGGATGAGGCGCTACTACCTGGATGTGAACTGGAATTTCAGATCAAAGCTTCAGCTCACTGTAAATGGAAACATCCGTGACTACAGGATGATTGCTGATGAAGTGAATCAGCTGTATTCAAATATTTCAGGAAAACTGGCCTACCGGATCAGGCCCAGGATGAGGGTAAGCCTCGAATCGGGCTACCTGAACCAGAGTGGGCCAAATATTGATCTGGACCTGCTGACAGCCAGGGCCGAGTTCTTTTCTGAGTTTAATAAGTTGCAGGTGAGGGTGGGCCTTGAAATGTACCGGCGCCTCTACCTGAACAGTGAATTTGATTTTAACGGTGCTTACATTCAATTGACAAGGAGATTCTGATGTACAAAAAACAGATACCATGATCCAGCTGTTTCTGACAGACTTTTTTATCTATATTTTCCTGGCTTAACGCTGGTGGAGGAGGAAGTCCTGACAGAAAAATTGTCACACAGGAGATGGCCTGTACCGAATGCCATTTGGACCTGGTGGAAAATGAAGTGATGCATTATCCTGCGGAAGATGCCTGTGAAAATTGTCATGAATCCAGGGGGTATGAGCATCCGGGTGACTCCACTGGCTTTACCTTGATGGACCAGGTCCCGGCATTGTGCTTCTATTGTCATGAGGAGGGGACTGAAATAGCTCATCCCCACCAGCCAGTGATTGCAGGGTAGCTGTCTTGACTGTCATGATGCACACGGATCTCCCAATGCGATGCTATTAAAATCCGCCGAACAGGAACTTTGTTTGTCCTGCCACGATAAAGCTTACCTCAGTGATTCTTCTGCGACGATCAATATCGGACGCCTGGTGACCGGGAAAATGATTCCTCATTCGGCCATTGAGGGTGGTGGCTGCATGGTATGTCACAAATCCCACGGCTCTGATATTTCGCGACTTACTGGTGGATTTATATCCGGCGGATGATTATCTGGAGGTTGGCACAGAGACATTCGGACTTTGTTTCCAATGCCATGATACCGACCTTCTGGAAGCCAAGGAGACTGAATGGGGGACCAACTTCAGGAATGGAAATCAAAACCTGCATTGGCTTCATATCAATGGGAGCAAGGGCAGGAACTGCCGCATGTGTCACAACCTTCATGGATCGGGGCAGAAATTTCTTGTTGGAGGAGCAGGTAGCAGTTCGGTTCCTGGGAGATGAAAATGAATTTTGTTCCGCAGGAGCAAGGGGGATCGCTGTCTTCCCGGGTGCCATGGTAAACTATCCTATAGCCGGCAATAAGTCTGAAAAGCATGATGATGAAAGTAAAAAATATCCTTCTTATGGCTTTTGTGGCCTTTCTCCCTGGATTATCCCCTTGCTTAGCCCAGGCGGATGAATACCAGATCAAATGGATTGCTCAGTTCCCGACAAAAGAAGGCAAGAAAAAGCAGGGCCTGGGTGAAAAAATTTCACGTGTGGTATTTGGGAAAAGGCCCCAGGCTGTGGTGAAACCATTTTCTATAGTGGCTGATAATCCGGAACATTTCTGGATTCTGGATCAGGGAGCCGGAAGTGTATTTGAGCTTGAGGATGGTGTCACTCAGTCACTCAAAGCAGTGAAAAAGGCAGATGGGATCTTCCCCTCTCTGGTGGGTCTGTGTAAAGGTCCGGAAGGGGTACCTGCTTTTCACAGATTCAAGACTTAACCAGGTATGGAGGATAAACGGGGGAGCACTATCCATATTCCCGGATTCGTTCAAACTAAATCAACCTACCGGGATTGCCTATAACAGGAATTCAGATGAGATCTGGCTGGTGGAGACCGGGGCACACAGAATATCCCTTTTCAGTGGCGAAGGCAAATGGATAAGGAGTATTGGTGAGAGAGGTTCCGGGCCAGGATCCTTTAATTTCCCCACTTTTATCTGGATTGATGAAGTCGGTCGCATTTATGTGGTTGATTCCATGAATTTCAGGGTTCAGATTTTCAACAGCAAGGGCGAATTTTTATCCGCTTTTGGACAATCGGGAGATGCCACCGGCGACATGGCCAGGCCCAAAGGAGTGGCTGTGGATTCCAAGGGACATATTTATATGGCCGATGCGCTTGTTTCATGTGGTACAGATCTTTGACAGGGAGGGGAATTTCCTTTACAGTTTTGGAGGCCAGGGCCAGGAAGAGGGTGAGTTCTGGATGCCTCTGGGCATATATATTGATGAAAAGGATTTTATCTATGTGGCTGATAGTTATAATGCCAGGGTCCAGGTGTTTCAAGTGCAAAGAAAATGATGCTATGAGAAGAATTGTTATTTATATCTGCATTGGTCCTGATTTTTTTTACCCCGGGAAGCCGGGGCACAATCCATCGTCACTTCTGTTCATAACCTTTCAGCCACCGGGCCGGGTGACACCAGGGCCCTGTCTGAATCTGAGGTCTGCATTTTTTGCCATACCCCTCACAACAGCCGCCCTTCCAGTCCATTGTGGAACAAAGATGAACAGGGTTATACCTATACACTCTATCATTCATCCACGGCAGAATCTGTCCCGGGTCAACCCGATGGCCCATCTGTGCTTTGCCTTAGCTGTCATGACGGAACCACGGCCCTGGGAAGCGTGATCAGCAGAACATCCGACATTGAATTCAGCGGAGGAATTACAGCCCTTCCGCCGGGCTCGTCGAATATGTCTACCGATCTGACCGATGATCATCCGATTTCTTTTGATTATACAACTGGACTGGCTGCAGCTGATGGGCAGTTGAAGGATCCTGGCGCCATTATTCCTCCTGTCAGCCTGGTAAACGGACGAATGCAGTGTACCTCCTGTCATGATCCACATCGCAACCTGACCAACGATTTCCTGGTGCTAAGCAATCAATATTCGGAACTTTGTTTTGCTTGTCATGACCGCGATTACTGGTCTTTCTCAAGCCATTCTACCTCCACGGCCACCTGGAACGGAAACGGCATTGATCCCTGGCCGCGCACTTCATATCCAAATGTGGCTGAGAATGCCTGTGAAAATTGCCACAATCCACACACAGCCGGTAACAGCCAGCGACTTATGAATTATTTGGCGGAAGAGAATAATTGCCTGCCCTGCCATAACGGGAACGTGGCATCCACTAATATTGTAGCCCAGCTATCCAAGCCCTATCTGCACAATGTTTATGGTTATAACCTGGAGCATGATGCAGCAGAGGACCCACTGGTACTCTCCATGCATGTGGAGTGCGAGGATTGTCATAATCCACATGCGGTCTCTAATACCCCGGCCCTGGCACCATCGGCCAATGGCTTCATTGCCGGGGTTTCGGGTATAAACCAGGGAGGCAATCTGGTGGAGCCCATCCAGTATCAATATGAGTTGTGTTACAGATGCCATGCCGACAGTCCGGCCAAACCCGGAAGTTTAATTACCAGGCAGATTTTACAGAATAACGTTCGTCTGGAGTTCGACCCATCAAACCCATCTCATCATGCTGTAAACTCGGCCGGGGTCAATCCCAATGTACCCAGCCTTATCGCACCCATTACAGAGTCAAGTATTATTTACTGCACCGACTGTCATTCAAGCGATGGATCGGGTTCACCGGCGGGTCCTCATGGGTCCGTTTTCACTGCGCAATTGAAGTATCGTTACCTTACCGCAGACAATACCACCGAATCGGCCTCTGCCTATGAACTTTGCTATAGTTGTCACAGCCGGTCCAGTATCCTGAACGATGAATCATTTGACGACCATGATAAGCACATCCGGGATGAGCGAACACCCTGCAGTGCCTGTCATGATGCGCATGGAATCAGCCATACACAGGGTAACAGCACCAACAATGCCCACCTGATCAATTTTGATGTGAGCATTGTCCAGCCCCACTTCAATGGATCATTCCGGTATGAGAGTACAGGTACCTTCTCGGGTCGGTGCTACCTGAGATGTCACGGCCAGAATCACATGGGCTGGAATTACGGATATTAATTTACTTCTGCCGGTATTTTTTAGCTGATCTTTTCCAACTCCACGGTGAAGTGCCTCATGATGGGAGCTTCGTACCTGATCTTGTAGCCCGAGGTGATCTGCTTCCTGCGCTGATACACCTTAAACAAAGCGGCTGCCACATAATCCATATGATTTCGCGTGTAAACTCTTCGGGGAATGGTCAGGCGGAGCATCTCCAGCTTCGGATAGCGGTTCTCCCGGGTGGACGGATCCCGGTCAGCCAGCAGGGTTCCAATTTCAACTCCCCTGACTCCGGACTCCTGGTATAGTTCAATGGCCAGGGTTTGTGCGATATATTCCTCGCAGGGAACGTTTGGCAGGAAACGTGTGGCATCCACAAAGATGGCGTGCCCACCGAAGGGTTCCTGGACCGGAATTCCCAGGTCGTGCAGCTTTTGCCCCAGGTAGTGAACCTGGTTGATGCGACTCTCCAGGAAACCGAAGGTGCTTGCCTCCTCCAGTCCCTGTGCCAGTGCGGCCATGTCGCGGCCCGACATCCCCCCATAGGTAATGTAACCTTCGAACATGATGTTGTAGGTGCAGGCCTCCCGGAAGATTTCTTTATTTTTGAGCGCAATAAATCCACCCATATTTACAATACCATCCTTTTTAGCGCTCATGGTCATCCCGTCAGCCAGCGAGAACATTTCGCGAACAATCTCCCTGATGGAAATATTTTTATATCCTTTCTCACGGGTTTTTATGAAATAGGCGTTCTCTGCAAAGCGGGCTGAATCGAAAATCACAGGGATTTCATGTCGGTTGGCAAATTCGCGAACCTCCCGGAGGTTCTTCATGCTCACCGGTTGTCCTCCGGTGGAATTGCAGGTAATGGTGACCATGATCATGGGAATTCTTTCCTTCCCATATATGTCGAATACATTTTCCAGCTTATTCAGATCAATGTTTCCCTTGAAGGGATGGTAGATCCTGGTGTCGGCCGCTTCATCTATGGTACAATCGAAGGCCGAGGCCTTCCTGAACTCGATATGACCCTTGGTAGTGTCGAAATGTGCATTGCCCGGTACCACATGGCCTTCCCTGATCATCACCGAAAACAATACATTTTCAGCGGCCCTTCCCTGATGGGTTGGGATCACATAGGGGAAACCTGTGAGGGAAGTGACCGTCTCGTGCAAACGGTCGAATGATTTGCTGCCTGCGTAAGCTTCGTCGCCGGTCATCATGGCGGCCCACTGCTCCTGGCTCATGGCGCCGGTCCCTGAGTCTGTAAGCAGGTCGATAAATACCTGCTGGCTTTTCAGCTTGAAAAGGTTATAAGAGGCCTGATGGATCCATTTATTTCTATCCTCTGCCGTGCTGGGATACATGGGTTCGATCATCTTGATCTTATATGGTTCTGCGTATGGTAACATAGATTAGTCTGTAAAGTCTGTAAAGTCTGAAAGTCTGTAAAGTCGTAAAGTCTGTAGAAGTCTGTGTAAAGTCCGTAAAGTCGAAAGGGGGCTGGAATGAGGGTAGTGGGAGCGACCCCACTGCACTGAGCACTAAGCACTGAGCACTGAGTACTGAGCACTGAATTTGTCCCTGTTTTTGATGTTCAGGAAGAGTTGCTTGTTCGATATGGAATCGATCTGGATCATGTCCGTGATAAAGTTAACATGAAGGTGGGTATTTCCCCCTCTTCCCAGGATGTTATTGGGCAGTGGTCGGAATTTCCAGGGTGGGTGATATCCTCTGCGTTACGATTTGATATATGGCACGTATTATGTTGATTATTAGTGGACCCGAGTGCTTTTTTGTTGTAAATTATTAGTCTCATTTAGTTAAAAAGTTCAGATCATGAAAAGATTCCTTGGAATTACAGTCGCAATGTTGTTTTTTTCTTCCAGTGCATTTTCTGTGAATTTATCATCAGAATATGACGGAGGAGAGGAGAATTCCATTAAGGTTATTAGTGTCCACCAGTTTAATCTGAAACCGGGCGCTGACGAGAAAGAGTTCGTGCGTTTTATTATGGATGAACTGGCTCCTTATTATAATAAAGTTGAAGGTCAAAAGGCTGTTCTGGCCAAGGGTGATCGAGGGATCCGCAAGGGAATGTATGCATTTCTCTTGGTTTTCGACAGCGTTGAAGACAGAGATCGCACATATCCACCCGAGGGAGGGATTTCAGAGGAATTTCAAAAGATTCTCGAGGGGACCGATCAATTATGGGACAAACTGGGCTCATTCGTGGAAGGAGATCCTTTCGGGAACCATACCGATTATGTTACTGTTGTAGCCAAATAGTTGAAGTGGTCCAGGTACCCTATTCTTTGTTCTCCAGATATTTATTATAATACCGGCTGATGATTTCTGATTTCTTTTTTGCCGCATCAGCCTGGCGCACCTGATAATCCTGTTTGGATTCTCCCTTTCGACGGGGCTCAAAGATCGGGTCGGATGATAATTCCGTCCGGTAGGGGGTTTCATAATAACGAAGTACAAAGATCTCATGGTTCATGTCCCAGCGAGTGAGCTCTCCCTCGCTGGAGACACTGTAAAATGATGAGCCATCGGGATGAAACTTTACATCCAGGATGGCACCATCATTTTCTGTAAAGGGATGAATTTTTTCTCCTCCGATTGTTTCCCAAAGAATCAGGGCATTATCTTCCGAGGCGCTTACAAGGAAGGCTCCGTTTGGACTGAAATCTACCTTGCGGACCACTCCACGATGCCCTTTTAGGATGTGGACCAGCTTCTCTTCCTGAATGTCATAGATCCGGATGCTCTTATCGGCCGAGGCAGCAGCCACCAGGCGTGAGTCGGGACTGAATGCAACATCGTAGATGTCCTCAGTGGGCCCGTGAAGGGTCTGGATCAACTCCCTGCTCTCCAGGTCCCATATTTTTACGGTTTTATCGTTACTGCCGCTGGCAATCAGTTTGTTGTCTATCACTGATGCAGGCAGTGAGGGACACATCCTCATGTCCGCGCATATGAGCTGCACATGCTTCCCTTGTATAACATCCCAGAGCAGGAAGGTTTTATTAAAGGCAGTGGAGACTGCATGTTTACCGTCCGGGCTGATATCTGCATTCCAGATGGTAGTGGCATGTCCGTTGAAGATGTCCCTTCAGTTTCCCATCACGATCCCAGATCTTTGATCTGCTTGCCCCCGGCAGTCATGATGAAATCCATTTTTGGCGGCATGTCCAGGGCTGTGACAGCTTTGGTGTGGGCCTCTTTTACCTCCAGGGTGGCACTGGAAGGTTTCCGGATCGAGCACCTGGAAGCTTCCGTCGGCAAAACCGGCCAGGAGTAGTTTGCCGTCGGGGAGATATTGATGGAACTGATACCTGGATTAAAAGTCTTTCTTTGAAGTATATAAGTGGGCACCTGTGAAATAGCAAGCTGACAAGCTGGCCATTAGTAAAGCCATAAAAAGAATAGCTCTTTTCATAATGTAAGATTTTTGCTCATTTCATGCAAAATACCCATTTATGGGGATCGCAGGAAGAGGAGCTTGTCTTACTTTTGCACTTTCGCGATCATTTAGCCTGTTTTTTTGTTAACAGGATAGAAGGAAGATAAAAGGAATGGAAATAGTGAAGTTGTATATAGTCGAACTTGCAAGGCTGGTAAATGAGATGTCCCCCTATCTTTTGCTGGGTTTCTTTTTTGCCGGTCTGTTGCGGGTGGCCTTTCCTGCAAGGATTATTACCCGCTATATGGGCGGACGGAATTTCAGATCGGTACTGAATGCCTCCCTGCTGGGAGTTCCCATGCCACTTTGCTCATGCGGGGTATTGCCCACCGGAATCGGCTTCTACAAAAACGGTGCCTCCAGGGGTTCAACCATTTCCTTTCTGATCTCTACACCACAGACCGGGGTTGACTCCATTCTGGCCACCTATGCCATGCTGGGTTTACCCCTGGCCATTATCAGGCCTGTGGTGGCTTTCTTTACAGGTCTTGGTGGCGGACTCCTGGCCAACCGGGTGGATCGGAATTCTGTTAAAAATCGGGAATCAGGAATGGATAACCCAGGACCGCAGCAGGTGAGTGAAATGATAGCCGAACCAGTGCACGAGCGCTCGGTCAGGGAACTTTTCAGATACGGATTTGTGGAACTCTTACAGGATATTTCAAAATGGCTGATTATCGGGATGCTTGCTGCGGCTCTGCTTTCGGTACTAATCCCGGCCGATTTTTTTACCCGCTCGCGTCTCCAATGAATACCTGTCCATGCTTATGATGCTTGTGGCTTCTGTACCGCTTTACATTTGTGCAACGGGTTCCATTCCCATTGCTGCTGTGTTGATGATGAAGGGGCTTGCTCCCGGTGCAGCCCTGGTACTGCTCATGGCAGGTCCGGCAACCAATATCGCCACCATGGCTGTAATCGGAAATGCCATGGGAAAAAGATCCCTATGGGTCTACCTGATAAGCATATAGGCGGGGCATTGTTTTTCGGGACCATCGTAAACGAATTTATACCCAGGGAGTGGATCACCGGATGGATGATGCCGGGGATGAGTGAAGGAATGCACGACCATCATTCAGGATGGCTTCAATGGCTTGCTTCGGGGGTCCTGGTTTTGCTGATTATAAACGGTTATGTGATGAAGTTACTTGAAAGAAGAAGGAATCAGGAGTGAGGAAAAACTAAAGATGGAAAATATGGGAACACAATTTTATACTTACAGGGTGGAGGGAATGACCTGCAATCATTGTAAGGCCAATGTTGAAAATGGACTGGCTAAGACTTGAGGCAATTACAGAAGTGGTGGCAGATCCCGGAATCAACCAGGTCAGGCTTCAGGCCGAGGGTATCTCCGATACGCAGGTGAAAGAGACTGTTGAAGGTCTGGGGTATGTGTTTAAGGGAAGAAAGACTTAGGCTTGACACTGAACGACTTACATACGGGTGAGTCAGCGACTATTACCCGGATCAGGGGCAGGGGTGCTTTCCGCAAACGGATCACAGAGATGGGATTCATTCGGGGGAAGAAGGTGTATGTTGTGAAGTCAGCCCCGCTAAAAGACCCTGTGGAGTACAGGATCATGGACAGCAATGTGTCTCTGCGCAGGAGTGAGGCTGGACTGATTGAAGTTTTAAACGGAGCAAATCAGTTTACCGCTCCGGTGGTCTCATCTCTCACAAGAGTTTCTGAAATCGATTCCCAAAGGTACCGCTTGTCCCAGGACCGGACAAGATTATTGATGTTGCACTGGTGGGGAATCCAAACTGCGGGAAAACAACCCTCTTCAACAGGGTATCCCATTCACGGGAACACACAGGAAACTATGCCGGCGTAACAGTTGACTCCAAAGCAGGCTACCTTTTTTCACAGGGGTTATACCTTCAGGATCACGGATCTCCCGGGGACCTATTCGCTTTCAGATTACTCCATTGAGGAGCGTTATGTGAGGGAGCACATTCTGAATGAGAAACCCGATGTGGTTGTGAATGTGGTAGATGCCAACAATCTGGAGCGAAACCTCTATCTCACCAGTCAGCTTATCGATATGGATGTAACCGTGGTGCTGGCATTGAATATGTACGACGACCTGATGGAGCGAAAGGATAAACTGGATGTGGATTTACTCAGTACGCTTGTGGGAATCCGGGTAGTGCCAACCATCAGCCACAAGGGGAAGGGCGTTTTCAGGCTCCTGAATCATGTGATCAGGGTGTTTGAAGGGCAGGATCCCGCCATCAGGCATGTCCATATCAACTATGGGGAGGAAATCGAAGCCTCGGTTTTGAAACTCCAGGAGCAGATCCGGCAGAATCCCTCCATCACTGACCATTACTCCTCCAGGTTTATCTCGCTGAAGTTGCTGGAGCAGGACGATAGCTGCACCCACATTCTTTCCAATGCTGATAATTTTCATGAGATCCGGGACCTGGCAGAGAAGGAGAATACAGAGATTGGAGGCCTCTTTAAGGAAGATTCGGAAACCCTGGTTACCGATGCCCGTTATGGCTTTGTGGCTGGAGCACTGAAGGAGACCATGAAAAGAAGCGGTACTGATCCTGGATTCTCCAGTTCCAGAACGAATCGACCGGATACTGACCAATAAATACCTGGGCTTGCCCATTTTTCTTGGCTTTCTCTGGATCATGTTTCATGCCACCTTTACCCTGGGGAATTATCCCATGGAATGGATCGGAGCAGGAGTTGATCTGCTTGAGTCGGATTTCTAGACGATATCTGCCGGAGGGCATCTTCCGGGACCTGCTGGTGGACGGGATCATCGGTGGCGTGGGAGGTGTGATCGTATTTCTGCCCAATATCCTGATTCTTTTCTTTTTTATCTCCCTGATGGAGGATACAGGTTACATGGCCCGGACCGCCTTTATCATGGATAAGGTGATGCACCTGTTTCGGTTTGCATGGCAAGTCCTTTATCCCCCTGATCATGGGTTTTGGCTGCAATGTGCCTGCCATCATGGCCACCCGTACCCTGGAGAACCGAAACGACCGGCTGCTTACCATGCTGATCATTCCCTTTATGTCCTGCAGTGCCAGGTTACCGGTTTATGTGCTTATTGCCGGAGCTGTTTTTCCCGGGAATGCGGGACATGTGATTTTTCTGCTTTACATGCTCGGAGTTCTCTTCTCCATGCTTATGTCCATCCTGTTTAAAAAGATATTGTTTCACAACAAGGAGGCTCCCTTTGTGATGGAACTGCCGGTCTACCGAAATCCGGGCATCAGGGTGATCCTTCGTCATATGTGGAGCAAGGGAGCCCACTACCTGAAAAAAATGGGTGGAGTGATCCTGATTGCTTCTGTGATCATCTGGGCACTGGGCTACTTCCCGAGGAATGTGGAATATTCAAGGGATTTTGATGGGCTGATTGCCCAGGAGCAGCAGGACAAGGACGCGCCTGATATGGATAAAATTAATGCTGCTTTCACTGGCAGCAGGAGGCCGAGAGGCAGGAACACTCTTTCATTGGAAGAATCGGGATGGCCATTGAGCCGGTGATCAGGCCCCTGGGTTTTGACTGGAAAATGGGCATTGCACTGGTTACCGGTTTTGCTGCCAAGGAAATTGTGGTGAGTACCATGGGAGTGCTATACCAGGCCAATAAAAATGCGCCGCCTGGCGAATCCTCCTCCCTTGAGAGCCGGATCAGGGAGCAGGTTTATACCACGCGGAAAGCGGAGGGAAATCCGGTTTTTACTCCGCTTGCCGGTTTCTCCTTTCTGGTTTTTGTTCTCTTTTACCTGCCCTGTGTGGCTGTAATTGCTGCAGTTGGAAGGGAGTCCGGCAGCTGGAAATGGGCAGCCTTTGTTCTCTTTTACACCACGGCCATTGCCTGGGTTGCCAGCTTCCTTGTATACCAGGTGGGCACATTGTTACATATGTAAGGATTTTAATATATTGCAGCCCCAAATTTTAAATTATAATATCGTCATATGCTTAAGAGATTTTCCTTTCTGGTTTCCATGTCTTTCATGGGTGTTCTGTTGATCTTACTTATTGTAATCCTGGCCATTGCAACTTTTGTGGAGAGTTCATTCGGGACTTCAGTGGCCAGGGCTCTGGTTTATGGAACCCACTGGTTCGAGATCCTGATGTTGATCATTAGCCATCAATATTGCTGGGTTCGATGGTGAAAATAAGTTTTTCAACCGCAAGAAGCTGGTGGTGCTTGTTTTTCACCTGGCTTTTATCGTGATCCTGGTCGGAGCGGCCATTACACGCTTTATCAGTTATGAGGGAACCATGCATATCCGTGAACAGGCCATTTCCAATACCATGCTGAGCACAAACGGATACGTTTTTGTGGAGCTGGAGGCCAAGGGACAAAAGGTTGAGAGTGAGAAAGAGGTAATGATTACCGATTTGACCCCAAAGGGCTATAGGATGAGTACCAGGATAGGGGGTGAAAAGGTGAAGGTCAGATCCACAGCATACATGTCCAATGCCATGGAGCAGTGGGTATCTGCGCCAGGTGGCAGTGCCCTATCTTCAGATTTTACTGGTAAGCGATCAACAGAATTCAATGTGGGCCTTCCTTCGGGAGAATCCAGGAGTGTCCTTGGAATGAACATATCCTTTAACAACAATGATACAACAGCCATGTTGAGGTTTGTTTCGGAAGGGGATAGGGTATTTCTATATGCTCCCTTTGTTGTGACCACCATGCAGATGGGCGGAGGAATCGAGATCGAATACCCGGCCTGGGAGACTGTTCCCGTTACCGAAGGCAAACTTTATGGAATGGGGCAGCTACGCCTGGCTCTCCAGGGCTTTTTACCATCTGCAGCCAAACAACTGGTGAAAGCACCTCCGGGTGAAATGGGAGGCTATCCTTTCGGCTCTTACCATGGAAATAAAGTACCGGGCATGATTTCCCAGGTCATGGTGCCCGGACTGCCCCGGATGGCCGGTGTACCTGTAAGCGGGAAAATGGGTGATCTGAATTACTCAATCACTTATGGATCCAAGGAACTGACGCTTCCTTTCTCCCTGTTTTTGAAAGATTTCCAGGTGGAGCGCTACCCCGGATCAAACAGTCCTTCCTCCTTTGCCAGCGAAGTGGTACTGGTGGATAAGGAGATGGGTATCCAGGAAGACCGCAGGATATTTATGAATAATGTTCTGAAACACAGGGGATTCAGGTTTTATCAATCCTCTTATGACAATGACGAGAAGGGAACAATCCTGTCTGTGAATAAGGATCTTGCAGGGACCTTTGTGACCTATTTGGGTTACCTCCTGCTAATCGCTGGGATGATGCTGGCCATGTTTGTGAAGAATACCCGGTTTTGCAAGAATTGCCGGAAAGACCCGCACCCTTGCGAAAGCTGTGGTTATGGGCTCCTTTTCCTGGGAATGGGAGTGCCCGCATTTTCACAGCAGGTTCCGCCCAAGGAAGTGGCCGAGCAGTTTGGGAAGCTATGGGTGCAGGACAAAGGTGGCCGTTATGAGCCCATGAATACCCTGTCCGTGAGGTGGTAAGAAAGATTACAAAGAAAAGCAGGTATGGCTCTTATACGGCCGACCAGGTGATGCTTGGACTGATGCTCTACCCTGAGGCATGGAAGGCCGAGCCCCTGTTTAAAGTGAAGAATGCTGAGTTACACGAGATCATTGGTTACAAGGGTGAAATGGTCAGCTTCAACGACCTTATGGATCCAAAGCGAAGAGTTTATCTCCTCTCGGATCTTGTCAACGCTGCTTTCTCAAAGCAGGTGGCCAGTCAGAACGATCTTGACAAGGAGGTGATCAAACTCGACGACCGGATTAATGCCATGTTCCTGGTTCAGTCGGGCGGGCTCGATTACGATTTTCCCTGATTTAACATCCGACAATCATAAATGGAAATCTGTTTCGGAGGCCCTTTCGGGACAGGCGGAGCATGATCATGGGAGTATCTCCGATACCTTTTTACATTACCTGGAGGATGTACGCAGTGGTGATTATGTCTCGGCACAATCGAAACTGTATATATTGATGGAGAACCAGGTGAAGAACGAATCTTTGCTTCCTTCCGAATCCAAGAAAAACCTGGAAATTGTTTATAACAAAATCAATATTTTCCCACGACTGGCCAAGTTTTACGGCTTATTCGGGATCATTCTTATGGTGCTGCAGTTTCTTCTGGTGTTCCGGCCCAAAAAACTTTACCGCAGCCTCTTTAAGATCGGCGTAATTCACCTGGCAGTAGCCTTTGCCATCCATACACTTGTACTGGCTGTAAGATGGTACATCAGCGGACACGCCCCCATGAGCAATGGGTATGAATCGATGATCTTTGTATCCTGGGTGACCCTGCTGGCAGGTTTAATCTTTGTGAAACGTTCGGGATATGCCATTGCGCTTACTGCCATCCTGTCGGCCCTTTCGCTGATGGTAGCCGGAATGAGTAATATGAACCCTGAGATTACCAACCTGGTACCTGTATTGAAATCACCCTGGCTTAGTATCCACGTGGCGGTGATTATGGCAGGATATGGATTCCTTGGTCTTGCTTCGATTATGGGACTTTTGAATGTGGTGCTTTATGCATTGCTGACTCCCTCAAACAAGGGACGGATTCAGGAGGTGATTTTGCAGGTAAGCAATGTGAACCACATGACGCTGATCGTTGGATTGTATTTCATGACCGCCGGAGTATTCCTGGGAGGTGTTTGGGCCAACGAATCCTGGGGGCGATACTGGGGCTGGGATCCCAAGGAGACCTGGGCACTGATTACCGTGCTGGTTTATGCCTTTGTGACCCATATGCACCGGATTCCGGGGATGCGTGGCACCTTTGCCTTCAATATGGCCTCTTTTATCAGCTATTCGTCTGTGATGATGACCTATTTCGGAGTGAATTACTTCCTGGGAGGAATTCACTCCTATGCCAGCGGATCGTCCTTTAAGGTGCCGGTGGGTGTTTATGTGGCCGTTGTGGTTTTGACCCTTCTTTCGCTTCTTGCCTACAGGCAGTACATAAGTATCTGCCCGATGTAAACGGGGAGGAAGATGGAATTAGTAGGGAAGCTGTGTTGAGCCCGGAACGGCTTTTGTTCCCGAAGTCTATAACACAGTTTACCCGGTATTTTTTGTGGGGCCGTATGGCTACACCCACTGAATTGTAGCTCTCATTGAGGATGTTTTTACGATGCCCCAGATCCTTGATGCCATCATCGATCAGCAGGGTGATCACAATGCTCAGGGCCTCCTGGTATCCGTAGGAGCAGTTTTCAGCCCATCCGATAGTAGGGATTTCCCTCGCAGGGGGGCAAAACGTTTGTCCATATCCTTGTGTCCCACATGCCCTGATTTGCCTGATTTTAGCATGTCCCTGTGCCACCGAGGTCAGGTCCTCCTCGGGAATCAGGGGGGTAAGTCCCTGATACCTTGTTCAGGTCCTTGTAAAGCGATCTCAGATAGCTGTTTTTATCAATTTGCATTTCTTCCACATAGAATTTCAGAAAGGTTTCGGCAAATAGGGGGCCATCGTGACGGGCCATGTTCATGAAGAGAATTACCTTTTGCTCCTCCTCGTTCATATAGGGAATATCACGACTGGTGTAGAGCTTACTGACCACCGCTGCATCCCATTGGTCCCAGACCGAATCCTGAGCAAATAGTTTTTTGCCTGGCAGCAGGAGTTGAAGTAATAAGAGAAGGCCGATGGTTTTTATGTATGTACGTTTCATCAAAGTTTCATATAGATGTCAAAGTCTTCAAATACCTCAAACCCAAGCTTTATTGAGAAAAAAAGTGCAAGAACTTAAAAATTCGACAGATTTAGCTTCAACATCAAATATACTTTTTTCTTTCAAGCAGATGCCGGATATCTCTATTAAATATTTAAGATTATTCAGAGAGGTTGAAATCCAGCAAGCTATACTTGAAATTGTGATGCCTATGTATGAGCAAGCTAAAGTAGAGGAGCAAAAAAGCATTCCAACTGTTTTAGTAATTGATAAGGCGGTTCCTCCACAATTAAAATACACACCCAAAAGATTATTTATAATTAGTATTTTCTTCTTCATCGGATTGTTCATGTTTATTACCATTTATTTTTTGGGGTGAAAAATTAGCTTCTCAGACTAACTTTTTAAATCCACTACAACAAAAACTGTCAGCATTCATAATCAGGATTAAAAACTTCTATAGAATTAGGGCTTGATGTCAGTTCTCTTACCTATTATTTTTGGCGCGTTCTCTTGTTGGTTAAGTAAAAGACTTTTTGCTAAATGGTTTAACCCTCTATTCATATATTCATTATCGTGGACTATTTTCATATTCCTTTATGAATTAAAACTAATACGTTACATACCAATTCAAAATGAGACTTGGATCGTAATTATCTTTAGTTTCTTATCCTTTCTTCTTGGAATAATCACTTTTTTTTCATTCAAGTATTTTGCTTCATCTACCCAAAACAATAGAGCAAAGCCCGGATTTAGTTTTAATGAAAGAAAAATTATTATTACACTTTATATCTTTTCTTTCATTGGATTAATTGTTGCACTTCAGCATTGGATGGTTCTAATAAATAAATTTGGCAGCATTGCTACGGTTTTTCTAAGAGCCAATTTGATTTATAAAATGAGGGTTGAAGGTGACATACAAGGAACTATTCCATACTTGAATGCTTTTTCTTATGCAGCTGTTTTTCTGGGTGGAATTTATACTGCAATCAAAGGTAAGATAACACTTACAGCCATTCTGCCTTTACTTATTGTGATTGTGCAAGATATGGCAAGCGTAGGCAGGGCAGGAATTTTTATGGCTTTTATTTTGTTTACTCTCTCATTTTTTTTTACGAGGCATTATTATTCAGAGCATAATCTTAGTAAAAAATTAAATAAAATAAATATATCGATAGCATTATTTATAATAATAGCTATTTTTTTAGTTAGCACAACCGTAATAAAAAATGTTAGAGGCTCTATTGAGAAGTTTAAAGCTTCAACCTCCGAGCTTAATGAATTGGAGCGTTCTTATTTCATCAGTCCCTCGTTATATTTATACTTCAGTTCAAATATTGGAGTATTGAGTAAATATTTGGAAAAAGGAGGGGAAGACAAAATGATTGGGGAAAATACTTTTCAACCACTATATAATTTACTCTCTAAGATAAATATAGTAGATCACCCAGGATTTTATCCCAAAGGATATTTTATTCCCATGTGGACAAATTCGGCAACTTATCTAAGAGATATTCATGAAGATTTTGGCTATATCGGGAATATTTTTAGTCCCATTCATTCTAGGATTACTAAGCACTTATTTATGGTTTAAATTTTTTAGTACTGGTAGTATTATTAGTTTTATTTTCTTGGTATATAGCACACTGATAGTTGCATTCTCTACATTCTACATGGTGACTAGAGCGGCAATTTTTATTTTGAGTCTTATAATTTTGCTGGTCTCATCCAATTCACTAATAGTAAAAAATAAAGAGCTAAACATTTAAGTTTTAGACTTCTTAACTATTCATTTATTATAACAAAAATATTTATTGAATAAATCTATAAATAACGTGGTTGCGTTGGTGACTGGTCAGTCTGTAAACTTAGCATTGAATCTCATTTCAATTTCTTTAGCAGCAAGATATTTAGGTGTTGAGTCATTTGGTAAATTCAGCGCATTATTGGCAATTATAACTTTTATTTCTAAGCTATTTGATTTTGGATTTCCTTCGATTGTTTTTCGGGAACTATCATTAAGGCACACAGATTATAAATTTCTGAATTCAGCAATTTTTATTACCATCATTTCCTTTTTTGTTACAGGGTTCACTTTGAACGTATTAATTATGATATTTAATACGTCTTTCACCGAAGTACTCTTACTGAATCTTCTTCTTTTTAATACATTATTATCGGCAAAATTTAACAACATGAGAGACTTACTAAATGCGCCATTTAAAGTAAGTCTGCGAATGAATATTCCGATGATGATAGTTGTATTAGACAACATTATTTTCTTAATAATTATATTATTTATGCCCGTATTTAAAGGGGGTTTAAGTTATTTCATTTTTGGATACGTTTTTTCAAATTTACCAGGGTTTTTAATTATGTTTTTCTTCCTGGTAAGGAAATTCAACTTTCGGTTGAAGTTCAATCTAAGGGGGGCAAAGTGGCTTTTTAAAGAAGCATTACCACTCTACGGTTACCTAATTCTTGATTCATTATTTCAACTATTGGACATAATACTCATCAAATATTTCCATGGAAATTATGATGTGGGAATATATTCGGTTTCGGTAAGATTAGTAGCGCCTTTATTAGTTATTCCCTATGCAGTCATTCAGACAATTTTCCCACGTATTGTACAGAATCTTAATTCCCTAAATAGTCCGAATGAAAATATAATAATAACGGTGTATAAAATATTATTTGGATTTGCAGCAACGATGTCAATATTATTTACATTTAAATCTCAAGAAATCGTCACATTATTATTCGGAATAAATTATCAAAATTCATCAATATCAACCTCTATTTTATTTTGGTCGCAAATCTTCATCTATTATAGTTATTTTACTATTAATCTTTTCCTCGCTTATCATAAGCAGTCATTAATATTCAAATATGCGGTTGTAATACTGGTAATAAATATTTTGTTAAATCTAATTTTAATTCCCCAAACCTCTTTTATAGGTGCAAGTGTTGCAAAGATGGTTGCCGCACTACTAGGCAGTGTTTACATTATGACCATGCACTTTCAAATTAAAAAAGAAATTGTATTTTCTAAATGTTAGAATACTAGTTTGGTCAATAATAATTTTAATATTTTGTTTTTTAAGTAGTCATTTACCATTAGTACCTTATTTTATTATATCACCTCTGTTGATTTTCTTTTCAATGATTTTTATCCAGTATTTTACTAAAGATGAGGTGGTATTATTTTTCAAACTAATTAATAAGCCCCAAATGGCAAGCCATTTGTTAAAATTCTATTAGATTATAAAAATCAAATGCACAAAATAAATTGTATAATTTGTGACAATTCAAAAACAACTTTAGTTCATAAAAATTATCCCGGATATGTCGAGGGGACTTATTTTGATATTTTTAATTGCGCGAATTGTAACACCAATTTTATTGACACTGAAAATTTTAATGAAAAAATCTATGAGCTTATTTACTCAAATGAAAATATCTTGGGTTATGATCGCTATCGAATTTATGCGGAACAAGTTAAACTAACTGATGACCCATTGAAGTTACTGGCTTCATTAGAATCCACCTATTACTGTGTTTACAAATTTCTTAAACATGTGGAGCCATCAGAAACATTAGAAGTTGGATGCGGATATGGCTATTTAACCTATTCATTAAATAAGAGAGGATTAAAATCAACAGGAATAGACTTGTCAAATAGCGCAATTAAATATGCAATAACTAATTTTGGTGACTATTATTACAATATTGGACTAGCATCTTATTCCAAAACTACTGACAAAAAATATGATCTGATCATTGCGACCGAAGTAATTGAACATTTAAAGAATCCCATAGAGTTTATTGTTGATTGTCTTGAGTTATTAAAACCAAATGGTCAAATTCTTCTAACTACTCCAAACAAAGACTTTTCAAAGAAAAATGCAATATGGCAAACCGATATGCCACCTGTACATACTGTTTGGCTTAGTAAGAAAAGTTTTAAATTTATGGTTAATAAATTAGGCATGAAACTGGAGTTGACTAGTTTTAAAAATTATTATCCCCGAATATGAGAATCGTTTAGTAAGATATTTTCAAAATAAAAAAGAAATAATTCAATTTCCGATACTCCAATCCGATGGAACACCGAATAAAGAAAGAATTAATTCTGACTTTTCACGGAGCCACGTTTTTATTAGAAAAGTTTTGCATAATTTAACTCCATTTCGATTCTTGTCGAATTTTTTATATAACTCAATAAGTGGTAAAGACAAATCCTTAGGAATAATTATAAGTCGAAAATAAATGAACGTTATTCATACTTCAAAAAATGTATCGATCATTATAGTCAATTACAATTGTTTTGATTTGTTAGATAACTGCCTTGCTTCTATTTATAGATTCACAACCGAATGTAGTTTTGAAATTATAGTTGTCGACAATAACTCCACAGAAGGTAAAGTTGAGCAGGTTACATCTAAATACTCGGACATAATGCTTATCAAAAATGATAAAAATATTGGTTTCGCTGCTGCAAATAATCTTGGGTTTCGATATGCAAAAGGCAGATACATTCTCATATTAAATAATGATACTGTCTTTCATGAGAACACTTTAAGAATCCTTTTTGATTTTGGTGAAACCTTTCAACATGAAGTTTTTTTAGGATGTAAGCTTTTAAATGAAGATGGTACTCATCAAATCTCGTTAGTGGATTTTGACACAATAACCAATTCGTTCGGAGAAAATTTTTTTTTGTATAAATTATTTCCGTTTTCAAAATTGTTTAACAGGTTTCATTCTAATTATAGAAAAGAAAGTGATGCTTTTGAAGTGGATGTAATTAAAGGTGCTTTTATTTTTTGTTCATCTTCAGCAATAGAAAAATTAGGTGGTTTTGACACCACCTTTTTCTTCTTCGGTGAAGAAACTGATCTGTGTCAAAGATTTAAAAACATTGGTGGTAAAAATTATTATCTCCCTAGTACATCAGTTTATCACTTAGGAGGTGCCGCCGCCGATAGAAATCTCTGGTTTAAGTTTGAAAATCAGAGCATTGCTAAAATCAAATTATATCAGAAGCATTATAAGGGTGTAGAAGCCTTTTTATTAAAATTCTTTCACTTTACTGGTATTCTGATAAGAATTCCTCTCTACTTCACTACTGGATTATTCATGTTGAAAGGAACGCTTATTAAAAAATCCTATTTTTACTTTAAAACTTTATTCGTTTATCCGAAGAACCAATTTAAATGATTTTATCCTTGTATGAATAAGATATTAATAATCTTTGGGACTCGCCCTGAAGCAATTAAACTCGCGCCGGTAATCACTAAATTAAATCTTGATAAAAGATTTAAAACAATCATCTGTTCTACCGGTCAGCACAGGGAAATGTTGAACCAAGTATTAGATATTTTTCAAATAAAACCGGACTACGATTTGGATCTAATGAAAAAAGATCAAGATTTATTTGATATATCAAGTAATACTCTGAAAAAATTAAAAGAAGTTTTAAACGAAATTAAACCATCGGTATTAATTGTCCAAGGCGATACTACTACTGCCTTCATATCTGCATTATCAGCCTACTATTTAAAGATTAAAGTTGCTCATGTTGAGGCCGGATTGCGCAGTTTTAATGTTTTTAGCCCGTATCCAGAAGAAGCAAATAGAAAGTTTATTTCGGTTGTAACGGATATTCATTTTGCTCCCACTTTAGATTCGAAGCAAAATTTAATATCAGAAGGTGTTCCTGTGCAAAAAATCCATGTCACAGGAAATACTGTAATCGATGCGTTACTTGAATTAAAGGGAATGCTTGAAGATTCTACCAAAATATCTTCAATACAGAAAAATCTATTTAACTTTTTGCCTAAGGATTTTTTCAATAAAAATTATATTCTCATTACAATTCACAGAAGAGAGAAATTTGGCGTAGAGTTTGAACTTGTATTAAATACAATAAAAGAGATAGCTCAAAAACATAAAGAATTAAATTTTGTTTACCCGGTTCATTTAAATCCAAACGTTCAGAAACCTGTACAGAAGTTGCTAACCAACCAAAAAAATATCTTTCTCATCCCCCCACAGAATTACATCAATTTTATTTATTTAATGAGCAAGTGTCATTTCTTACTTTCAGATTCTGGTGGTGTACAAGAAGAGTGTTACGTGTTTAGAAAACCAATTATTGTTTTACGCGATGTTACTGAAAGAAATGAAGCAATAAGAGCAGGTTATGCATTTTTAGCTGGTAGTAATCCAAAAAAGATTGTGCGATTTTTTGAGCATATTTATAAAATGCTGAACGCAAAACATGATTTCTTCAAATCTCAAAATCCCTTCGGTGACGGCAAGGCAGCCAATAGAATAGTAAAAATCCTTGCTAAAGAAATTAGCTAACGATGCTGCAAAATAGAAATATTATAATTTTTGGAGAAGACTGGGGCAGATTTCCATCCACGACTCAGCATATAGGCAAAGTGCTTCTTCAATTTAATCGTGTAATGTGGATTGGTTCACTTGCTCACCGTCGACCAAATTTTTCTCTTAAAGATTTTATAAGACTTGTGGAAAAGTTTAAAAGAATGCTTGGATTTCGAGGTGACGGGAAAACTAAATCAGAAAAGATTACTCCAATTCTTATTTACCCCTTCATTATTCCTTTTCACGATAATAGGTTAATTAGAAAAATCAATAATAAGCTTTTAAAAAGAGCATTATTAAATGCGATTAAAAATTATAATTTTGATAATCCAATATTAATCACATCCACACCCCTGATTTCAGAAATCATTGGCGAAATTGGGGAAACATCCAGTCATTACTTTTGCTTAGATGACTATTCTCATTTTGATGGAGTTTTTAAATTGCTTCTTAATTCAGAGAACGAAATGCTGAGTCGAATTTCGTCATGTTTTGCAGTATCCGAACGACTTGTAGAATTGAAAAAGGCAAAATCCGGAAATACATATTTCCTCCCGCAGGGGGTATTAGTTGAGCATTTTAAAAAGAACGAAGAAAATATTCCTTTCCAATTAAAAAACTTAAATAAACCAGTCATAGGATTTTTTGGCCTTATTTCTGAGTGGATTGATCTAGACTTAATAGTCTTTTCGGCAAAAAAAATTGCCAATTGTACGTTTCTGGTTATTGGAAAGCCCACGGTTGATATTTCAATTTTGAATGGAGTTTCTAACATTAAATTTGTTAATGAAATTTCGTTTAAAGATTTACCAAATTATGCCAGCGCATTTGATGTGGGTATTATTCCATTTAAACTAAATGAATTGACTCTTGCAAGTAATCCATTAAAATTATTAGAATATTTATCTTTAGGTATTCCGGTAGTATCCGTAAATTTACCGGAAGTAAATAAATTTAAATCCTATGTTCTGATTGCAGAAAATTATGAAGATTTTGTTCATAAAATTATGATTGCTGTTGAACATGATTCTGAGACAAAAAGAAGTGAAAGAGTTGCAATAGCAAAAAAATATTCATGGGAATCAATCACCGAGTTAATTTGCGAAAAGGTTTCAATAATTGAAAAAGGGCGCTAAATATCGAAACAAAAAACTGATTTTGTAAGACTTAATAATGCAAAACATCATAATCATAATATTTTTCTTGTGTTTACTATTATTAATCCATTCCTATATTTTATATCCGCTTTCAATTTGGATTATTAGCACCATCGCAAAAAAAAAATATCTCACGGAAAATAATTTTGCTCCCAATGTATCAATCATCATTTCGGTTTATAATGAAGAGAAAGTTATCGAAAAAACTATTCGAAATTTTTTACAATCTGATTATGATTTAAGAAAAATTGAATTTGTGATTGGTTCTGACAATTCTATTGATTCGACAAATGAAATCATCCATCAGCTTCAAAAGGAAATTCCGGCAATAAAATTTTTTCCTTTCCTCGTTCGTAGAGGAAAATCGCATGTATTGAATGACTTGGTTCAAGAAGCTTCTTCTGAGATTCTGATTTTTTCTGATGCAAATACAATTTATCATAAGGATGCCATCAAAAATTTGGTTAAATATTACGCTGACCCAAGGGTCGGCGGTGTTAGCGGAAAGTTGAATCTTATTGAGTTTAAAGAGTTCATCCGCTCGGGTAGTCAGGAAATCAAGTATTGGAATTTTGAAACATGGCTGAAAGAAAAAGAAGGAAAACTTGGAAAATTAATCGGTGCTAATGGAGGAATCTACAGTTTAAGGAAAAAATATTTTGTTGCGATTCCTACTGAAAACCCTATTGTGGATGATTTTTATCTTTCGTTAAAAGTACTTGAGCAGAAAAGAGATTTTCTTTATTTAAAGGATGCAAGAGCCGACGAAATTACGGCCCCGAGTCTTGTGGCAGAATTTAAACGAAAGATTCGAGGTAATGCAAATATTTTGTCCACAATAAAAACCATAAAAAAATTGTTCTATCCTTCGTATGGACTGGTTACTTACTCATTGTTATCTCATAAATTAATAAGATGGTTTACCCCAGTTATATTGCTAATAATTTTCATTACGAATCTGTTTTTATATATATCTTTCAATTTGTATCAATACTTTTTGATTGCTCAATTGATATTTTACTTTTCTGGAATATTAGGTTATTTACTAAATAAAATAAATTTCAGAATTCAACCATTACTTTTAATATTTTATTTTGTCATGACGAATACAGCGATGTTAATAGGTTTGATACAATTTTTATTAGGTAAAAATACTGCGTTCTGGCAGTCTACACCGAGACAGTAATGACGAAGAAATTAGAAAGATTCCTGATCCTTACGATAGATTTTTTCATGATTAATCTTTCCGGCATCATCTTCTTCATGCTGCGTGTAAAAACCGGGTGGTTTGAGATGTTGATTATGCCTGAATTGTTAGTACCTATTTTGATTATTTATTTTTATTGGATTGTTATCTTCACTTTTGTTGGAATGTACCGGACATGGTTTGCAGCTTCTCGATTCGATGAAATCTCAACTTTATTCAAAGCATCTTTTGTGGGAATTTTCATTCTTTTCTTTGCAATCTTTTTGGATGATTATTTTCATGGTGTGCAGACCGGCACGCGAATTTTAATTTTTTTCTACTGGGGAA
>CAVQUO010000025.1:0-133668 GCA_963716765.1 uncultured Bacteroidota bacterium
CACAAGGTCATAACTTCCAGCCGCAAGTCCTGTGATATCCTCATCGGTGGAGCTAAATCCTGCCGGTCCGGTCCAGTTGTAGCTATATGGAAGTGTACCCCCTGTCACCGTAATACCGACTGAGCCATCGGAAAGACCTCCGCAGGAGATGTCTGTGATTACCGGTGTAAGTGCTATTTCCAAAGGCTCCAGGATGGTGGCAAGATTGGGGAAGGGGACAATACATCCGTTTGCATCGGTGATGCTCACACTGTATGAACCCGGCTCAAGCATGGAAATATCTTCTGTGTTTGCTGAAAAACCACCGGGACCGGTCCATGCAAACACATGGGGCAGCACACCACCGGCAGAACTCAGATTGATGGAGCCGTTATTGGCTCCAAAGCAATCAACGTCCACCTGGCTTGTGGCGGCGGTGATGGCTAAAGGCTCTGTTACGAATTGAGGGGGCATTACTGCTGAACAACCCAGGGCGTCGCTTACGGTAAGAATAGTATATGCCCGGGGCCAGCCCGGAAATATCCTCATTGGAGGAGGTAAATCCGAAGGGGCCGGTCCAGCTGAAGGTATAGTTGGGAGTGCCTCCTGAAACGGTTGATTGGATCGCTCCGTCGGTGAGTCCGTTGCATGAAACGCCAGAAATATTAAAAGTTAGCCTTGATCGCGGGATTGGTGGTGATGGTGGCCAGGTTGAGATAGTTTTTAGCACATCCATTGGCATCACTTATCGTCAGGCTATAAGCACCCTCTTCAAGGTTGGAAATATCTTCAGTTGTGGCTGTGAATCCATTGGGACCTGACCATAAATAGGTGTATAGGGGGGTACCTCCCGAGACTGTGATCTCAATGACTCCGGTGGCATCTCCGTGGCAGTCGACCGGAATCACATTGTCCGACTGTTACCAGAATATCAGTAGGTTCCAAATGCTAAGCAGTCCGGGAAAATTCTGCAGACATCCATTGGCATCGGTAACATTGATATCATACGATATCGGCCACCAGGTTGTTGGGAGTTTCGCCCGATGCAAGAAGACCGGTGCCCGTGCCGGTCCAGTGATGTACGTAGAGAGGTGTTCCTCCGTAATGGTAATATCTGCCCCTCCATCGCTCCCTCCATAACAGGTTACATCGGAAGAGCTGTTGACGATAAGGGTGATGACAGGGGGTTCTGAAATGGTAAGAATCCCGGTGAATATCAGTGTACATCCGTTTGCATCGGTAATGCACAGGTCATAAACATCGGCCGGCATGTTGGCCGGGTTCTGGTCGCCCGAAACATAGGAGCTTGGTCCTGCCCGTCCAGGAAAAGGTATAGGGGGCTACACCACCCGAGGGGGAAATTTCGGCTGAACCGTCCGAACCTCCGGGGCAGGTGACGTCATTGACGGTGTAATCACACTGGCATCGAGTTGTGGGGTTCAACGATGGTGACAAAATCCGTAAAGGTCTTGAGCAACCACTGGCATCAGAGATGGTGAGATTATAGGTGTCGGCCAGAAGGTCGGCTGGGATCCTCATCACTGGATACCAGGCCGTTGCTCCTGACCGTCCCACGAGTAGCTGTATCCGCCCGTTCCTCCTCCGGGAGTCATGGACGCGCTCCCGTTGTTCCCTCCGTAGCAGGTGACATCCTGGAGCCTGTTAAGCAGGGCTGTCAGTTCGGCGGGCTGGGTGATTGTGATCGGGCCTGCATTGACTTGGCAGAGGTTTCCGTCGAAGACGGAGACAAAATAATCGCCCGCCTCCAGGTTGGTGATGTCTTCCGCGTTGGATGTGAATCCATTGGGACCGGTCCAGGAGTAGGTATATCCGCTTCCACCACCCGGGATGCCCCCTCCGGGTGTGATCCCAATGGAACCTGTATTTTCTCCGTAGCAGCATACGGGACTTACATTGTCCACTGTAACAGTGACAGGTGTTGGATTGTTAATGGTTAATATCGGGGTTCTATCGAAGGAGGGACAACCATCCCTGTCTCTTACGGTGACTTCATAGTTTCCCTCTTGCAGATTCGCAAAGAACCGGTCTCATTGCTTTGATTCTTGGGTCCGCTCAGGTCGAATATATAATTACCCTGTTCACCAATAGCCGTTACATTGATGGTTCCATCGTTGACTCCATTGCAGGTGATGTCTGTTTGTATGACGGAGGTAATCAGGATGGATTCTGCTCCATCTATGGTTCCGAATGAAAAACCATCGGATGTGCCAGTACTCTGGTCAGATACAATGATGATATAATTGGTGTACTTCTCGTGTCCTGTAAAAGTGAAGGTAGATGCGATAATGGGACCTGCACTCTCCACTGCGACAGCACCCTTGACCAGCAGGTAGGAGTACTGGCCCACCCCGCCTGAAACAGTTACGGTGAGTGTCCCGTCGGATCCTTCGCCACAGGAGACAGGGGTGCTGGATACCCCGGTTATGACCACATCCTGAGCATTTACCACACCCAACGAAAAGAGAAGGATACAGAAGATGAGCAATGAGATGTTGAATCTTTTCATAAAGAGCTGGCCGGTTATTTACAATACAGTCACAACCGGCCTTTGGTTGCACCGATAAAATTATAGTATCTCGGCTTAGCCGTGATACAAAGTTTTAAACAATTGAAGCCTAGGTAAGGGTGTCAAGGTACTTACGGGAGATCTGTCGTACCGGATAGCGTGCGGCGATAAAACCGATCAGGAGGACGGTTAGCCAGATTAAGAAGATATCAATGCCCTGGATTTTCACAGGATAGGAGTCTATGACGAAGGAGCCACTACCTGCCAGCTTGATCACACCATAGCGTTGTTGAATCCAGCTGATTCCGGTCCCCAAACCCAGTCCCATCAGGCTCCCGGTGATGGAGATCAGCCATCCTTCCACCAGGAAAATTCTTTCGATAAGGTGCTTGGAAGCTCCCATGTTCCGGAGGGTAAGGATGTCTCTTTTTTTATCGATGATCAGCATGCTCAGTGAGCCAATGATGTTGAAGGAGGCGATGATTAGAATAAAGGTGAGGATCAGGAAAATGGCCCATTTTTCGGTCTTCATAACCCGGTAGAACAGCGCATTTTGCTGCTCCCGGTTTTTTACGTGATAGGCCCCTCCCATAAGGGCCGAAATCTCGGCCTGAACCTTTTCGGCCTGAAAAGAGGGATCGAGCTTCACCTCCAGGAAAGTTGCCTCATTCTCATAGGAAAGCAGCTTGCGGGTAAATTCTATGGGAACAATTACGTACCTGGAATCGAAATCCTGTTCAATGGAAAAGATGCCTGAAGGGTAGATAAAATCCCTTCGGATCGACTCCTCGGGCTGAGCCATATTAATCTGCGACTTACGATCAATGGTATAAATAAAAAGCGGGTTAACGAAGTTGAGTCCGATTCTCAGATGGTAGGCGACCCCCTGTCCAACCACAGCGTAGGATCGGTTTTCGTCCTTGAGCTTCATGGAGCCCTCATAGATCATGGAATCGAGACCACTCACATCCTGGTAGAATTCATCCACCCCTTTCACCGTGGCGATGTGCTGTTTGTCTCCATAAAGTAAAAGGACATTTTCTTCAAGTACCTCGGAGACTGCCTCCACTCCAGGCAGGGCCCTGATCTTCTCAGGAAGATCCCCTGGTGAGAAAGTTTTCCCCTCCACCACTGAAATCTGTATATCCGGATCGAAGGCACTGAAAAGAGATTTGACCACCGAATCAAATCCGTTAAAAACGGACAGAACGATAACCAGGGCCATGGTCCCAACGCTAATCCCGATAACAGAGATGGTAGAAATAATGTTGATGGCATTCTGGGATTTTTTCCCCAGGAGGTAACGTCTGGCTATATAGAAGGAAAGGTTCACTTCTTACATTTCACAATAAGCCCGGTTCCGGTGCTGTGGCTTCCTCTTGCATCGGCAAGGTTGAGCAGGAAGCAGAAGGGATAAACCACCACATAGTAAAAGGGAAGCAGCAGAAGGAATAACTTGCTTACATTGGCAAGGAGAATGGGATACTTCATGGATAGTTTCCAGGAAATTTTCCCCGGTTTTCCATAGGAGTACTTTACATTAATATCACTGAACCCTGCTCCTTGCAGCTTCTCAGTAATCTCTTCCACACCATAGCCATCCCTGACATGTTCATCAATAAAGGACTCGTCATGTTCATGATGAACATCCGAGCCACCCTGATCCGAGGGAGTGGATATAAAAAGGTAGCCACCCGGCTTAAGGGCCTGGTAAATATTCTTCATCACACCCCGATCGTCTTCAATATGCTCCATCACATCAACGGAGAGGATCAGGTCAAACTCCTCTGTTGAATCCATCTGGGTCAGATCGGCATAGCGGAAGCTTACCAGTTCCTGTTTTCCCAGTTTGGTGAAAAAGTGGTTACAGTCATCCACCTGCTCCTGTTTGATATCCAGGCCTATGATTTTGGTTTCCGGGTAGTTCCGCGAGAGATAGTGGACATATTGACCAAAACCCGAACCCGCATCAGCAATCTTTTCAGGTTTAAAACCCTCCTTCTTCAGTGCTCTGAGTTCACGGCGGATGTGCCACGAACGAAGCAGCAGAAGATCCAGTAAACGGTAAAAAAGAATCCTCAGGAAAGGGGTGGTATTGAAAACGCTGCCCAGGCTGCGTTTAATGGGATCGTACTTCATTCTCAATCATTTAAGAGGTTCTCGATGTTGTCGATGTAATCGAGAGAATCATCCGGGTAAAAAATAAATTCAGGGATGTGCCTGAGCTGGTTCCTCATCCTTCTGCCCATTTCAGCTCTGATCATGGGTGCCGCTTCAGATAATGGACTGTACAGCAGCTATCCATGTCCTTGCTGGGGAAAATGCTGAGGTATACTTTGGCAACCCCCAGATCGGGGCTGATGCGCACCACCGTTACAGAAACCATTTTCCCGCGGACATATCTCCGAACCGTGTTTCTGAAAATAATCTGCAAGCTCCTTAAGCAGGAGCCTTGATACTTTATGTTGGCGTGTGCTTGTCATCGTGACAAAAGTACGTTTTTTCAATAACATTTTATAGTTTTGCAGCATGGATACAGTATTGAGCGGGATCAGATCGACCGGGAATCTTCACCTGGGTAATTATTTTGGAGCGGTGAAGAATTTTGTGAAGATGCAACACGAGAACAGGTGTTTCTTTTTTGTGGCAGATTATCATGCCCTGACCACCCATCCCAAGCCGGAGAATCTGCATGACAACATCAAAAAGGTTTTGTCGGAATACCTGGCTGCGGGATTGGATCCGGAAGTCGCAACCCTCTATATTCAGAGCGATGTTCCGGAGATCATCGAACTCTATCTCATGCTCAATATGAATGCCTATGTGGGCGAACTGGAGCGCACCACCACCTTTAAGGAGAAGATGCGCAAGCAACCCGAAAATGTAAATGCCGGCTTGCTTACCTACCCGGTACTCATGTGTTGCAGATATCATCATTCATAATGCGGATAAGGTGCCGGTGGGGAAGGACCAGGAGCAGAACCTGGAGATGGCCCGCAAATTTGCCAAGCGATTCAACCACATGTACGGGGTGGAGTATTTTACGTTGCCCGAGCCCTATAATTTTGGTGAGGAACTGGTGAAGGTGCCCGGTCTGGACGGTACCGGAAAAATGGGGAAGAGTGAAGGAAACGGTATATACCTGGCGGATGAACCCGCTGCGATCCGCAAGAAGGTGATGCGTGCTGTGACCGATGCAGGGTCCACAGGAGCCCAATTCCCCCATGGCAGAGCCCATTGCCAACCTTTTCTACCTGCTCGACCTGCTTTCCAGTCCCGATACAGTGCAACATTTCAGCGACAGCTATAACAATTGCACCATTCGTTACGGGGACCTTAAAAAGCAACTGGCGGAAGATATCATCGTTTTCACCACCCCCATCCGCGAGCGAATCAATGACATCTACAATGATGATGTCTACCTGCGGAAAGTGGTAAAGATGGGAGCCGAGAAAGCCCGCGAAAGCGCATCCAAGACCGTTCGCGATGTTCGCGAAATTTTGGGTTACAGGCCTTTTTAAGTAGCGCTCATCCCGACCTTGAAAATCCTCGAAAGGAAAGTGGGCTATCAAGGGCCCATAAAAAATAAAAGTCCGCCTTTTTTGAGACGGACCTGGCCCCGCTTGAATCAGGGGATATGATGGATGAACTGTCACACTACATAGATGCAAATAGCGTGCCAAAGGCATAATGTCAGGAAAAACAGGACCTAAAGTCTCCAGTTAACAGGTTCTCTTCCCTTTTGTTCCAGGAAAGTATTGGTTTTTGAGAAGTGACGGCATCCGAAAAAGCCATTATAAGCAGAGAAGGGAGAGGGGTGTGCAGCCTTCAGTACAAGGTGTTTGTTTGCGTCTACGAGGGTCTCCTTGGCCTGGGCATATCGGCCCCAAAGCAGGAAAACCACATCACTTTTTTCCAGGGAAATTTTTCTGATCACGGCATCGGTAAATGTTTCCCATCCCCGCTTCTGGTGTGATCCCGCCTCTCCTGCCCTTACAGACAATGTGGCATTCAGCAAGAGCACACCCTGATCGGCCCAACGCTCCAGGTTTCCATGGGAAGGAATGCTTATACCAAGGTCGGAATGTAGTTCCTTGAAGATATTCACCAGCGAAGGTGGAGGCTTGATGTTGGAGGGGACCGAGAAGCAGAGCCCATGTGCCTGGCCGGCTCCGTGATAGGGGTCCTGTCCCAGGATCACCACCTTGACATTGTCAAAGGGGGTATGCTGAAAGGCAGAAAAAATTTGCTTCCCGGGAGGATAGATGGTCCGGGTTCCGGTTTCCTGAACCAGGAAGTTTTTCAGTTCGCTGAAATAGGGTGACTGGAACTCTTCCCAGAGGATCTTTTTCCACCCCTCTTCGATATGCGGATTGATGTCTGGCATTTAGATGGTAAACCTTGCGGTAAGTATTAAGTTTCTTCCAGGGGCACTGATTCCCGAAGCATAGGGTTTGTAAAAGGTGTCCAGGATGTTCTCCATTGCGATCATCAGGTCGAATTTCTGACCAAGGGAGACACCGGTTTTCAGGTTCAGGGTCCACCATGACGGAAAGCCGTTCTCCATGGCTTCACCCTCGTTGTCCTCTCCATAAGGGGAAAAGTCCTCCATATGTTTCCATCCCTGATATATAGCATAAATGTCAACGAAAAACCGGTCGCGCCGATAGGTGATGGAAGTGCGGCCAAAAAGGGGAGGGATATGCCCCAGCGGGACATCATCGGTGATATTGTGTCCATGGGTATAGTTCAGGGTACCATTTAAGGAAATGTGCTTGCTCAGGGTTGCAATAAGTCGTAAGGATCCTCCGTAGATAATCCCCTGAGCAGCATTGTAGTTGGCTGTGACCCTGTAATAGATCACCGTCATAAAGCAGTGAATCTTGCCCGTTGATCTGATAGTCGGTCCTGACAATGGCATCTTTCAGGTAGGTGTAATAGCCCACAAGCTCGATTTTAAGGAAACTTTCCACTATGCGGCTGATGCCAATTTCGCCGTTGTAGGAGTATTCCGGTTTAAGGTTCTCATTGGGTACAGTGATGTATTCATCCTTGGCCCTGACCTTGCCGAAATCATCCACATTGGGATTCCTGAATCCGGAAGACAGAATGGAATTAAATTGCCACTTTTTATTGGGAGTATAAATGAAGCCCAGGCTTCCGGTTAATGCACCGTTATCAATCTGAACCTGCTCATAGGGCAGAATACCCGCGGTAAATTTCGAAGAAAGACCTGCCCTGCTGTACCTGGCACCTCCGTTTAACACCCCCTTTTCACCAAAGATCCACTTGTAACTCGCATAGGCAGAAGCATTCCACATCTGGCTGCCTCCTTCCGGGTACCTGGTTTGTGTGGGGTTAAGCTCTCCGCTAAGGGTATTTTCATACCATGCTTCCGAACCCACCTGATTATAATTTAACTCCAGGCCATAGTTCAGTTTATGTTTGGGTCCCCATATTTTGAGAAGATCGGTATTCAGAGCAAGAACATTAACATCTTCCTTTTGGGTGAGTAAGTCGTTTACCCTGAACTTCCTCGAATAGCGGTCCTCATCAATTTTCTGGAATGCAATAATGTTGGTCATATTGGTATAAAACCAGTTATCCTTCTTCAGGACATTCTTCAATGATACCAGGAGCCGGTTTTGTGGTCCATAATAGTATTCGGCATATTTCAGATTTTCACCACTATAATCGTTGAGTTGATCAAGCCGGTCGATATCTGAAGAGGTGGAGTATTGCAGGTTCAAAATCCAGTCTACATAAATTGAAGGTGTATAGCGTATTTTTTGAAGGAGATCCAATTGCTGGTATCCTGTGTTTTTCTGGACGAGGGGATTTGGATTGGAGAGGGTTGAGTCCAAACCGCTCACCTGATCCACATAATGTTTTACCTTTCCCCAATCTCCCAGGTCGGGATCCCTTCTGGATCCCATTTTGAGATCTCCAAAACGCTTGAAGGTTATACTGCTGAGTGAGGCCCATTTCTTTTTTCCAAGCGAAAAATCCAGGTGACCCGTGAATCCCTTATTGGCAGTGGCAAATTGAGTATAGGCCCCCGCTTTAATCATGGTGGGTTTCTCACCGGCCAGCTGTGGATCTTTGGTGTAATAATGAATTACCCCTCCAAGGGCATCGCTACCGTATATGATCGAGGTGGGGCCAAAGATTACCTCGGTTCTCTCGAGAATAGAGTGATCGAGGGTGATTGAATTCTGGAGGTGTCCGTTACGGTAAATGGCATTGTTGAGCCTCACCCCATCAATCACAAGGAGAATTTTATTGGCCTCGAATCCACGAAGTATGGGGCTCCCTCCTCCCCCCTGGGTTCTTTGTATCAAGATGTTTCCTGTACCCTCCAGAATATCCGCTGCTGTCATGCCGGTACTTTCCTTTAACGTGGACTCTTCCAAAATATCTACCATGTAGGGGATAATCAATTTGCTTTCCCTGTATTTGGAGGCAGAGATAACAAATTCATCAATCATTACATTTTTCCTTGTCAACTCCAAGATGCTCATTCGCCCCAATCTTTCCATGGAGATTTGTTGGGTAAGGTAGGAGGGATGCTGAAAAATCACCGTGTCCGAATGGGTAAATATCGAGAGATCAACCCTCCCAAGGGTATCGGTGATTGCAGAGTTCTCCCGGGAGTTATTAAATACAGCCACATTTTCAATGGGAGCCCTGTCAGAAGCGTTAATAACGCATATCTTCTGGGCTTTCAGGGAAGAGACTAAAAACAAGGCGCTTACAATGAAGCTTATACGTAATATCATGACCTAAAAAATCAGGCTATATCATGCAAAAATTATACCAATATGGATATGCTGGTTTTGTCATTTTTTTTGCCTGACCAGTGTTGGTAATTTTCCCCGGAACCTGCTTGCTAAATGCCTATTTTTGATTCAAATCGGCCGTATATGGTAAAAAAGTTCATTTATGTAGGGCTATTCGCTGTGGTTTGCCTTGGTCTTGTGGGAATAATTCTATTGGAAAAGCTGGATAAGATTACCCCCATTGAGGTTGTGCAGGCTGTTCCTGATGATGCCCTGCTTTTTATAGAGGAGATTGATTACGAATATTTCGCTGAGAATTTTCTTCCCGAAAACCGGATCTGGATCGATTTTGTCAATACAACAGGACGCAATGGCCTTGATTCCATCGTTCGGAACATCCTTAGCTATATTGCCTCCAGTGAGCTTATACATGACCTTTTGCTGAAGGAGGGGATGAGTATGTCCTTGCATTTGATGGGAAAAGAGCAGCTTACCCCCTTGATCTATTTACAATATGCTGGTCAACACAGTGATCATGACTTTGAACAGAGTGTGCTTGACCTGCTGGGTGATGAATCCATTGTGAATGAGCGAAAGTATGATTCACAAACCCTCTTTGATGTTTCAGGGAATCCTGCAATCCTTCACGGGAAATTCACCTTCACCTGTATAAATGGAATTTTTATGGTGGGCCCATCCTCCATGCTTGTGGAACATGCAGTGAGAACCATCCATGCGGGCGTCAATCCCCTGGAGGACAAGAAATTGGATAGGGTCCGAGCCACAGCGGGACGTTATGTACATGCCAATATATATTTAAACTATCCCAGGGTGCATAAGCTTTTTTATCCTTTCCTGAAGGAGGATAGCTGGTCGAAGCTACTGGGGATTTCCCGCATGGCTTCATGGGGAGAGTTGGATCTGGATATCAAAGAGGATGCCCTGATCCTGAACGGGATGTCGGTGGCCGGAAGTGAAGAAAAACTTTTCCTGAAGAATTTTGCCAATCAATCGCCTGTAAAAATTGAGCTCCACGAGGTGATGCCTTCCGGTACTTCCTCCTTTCTTCATTTGGGAATAAGTGACAGGGAAGAATTTGCGGTGCAGATGAAGACCTACCTTAGCGCATTGGGTAAGTGGGGGAAAATTGAACAGGAAAAGGAAGCCTTACAAAAGAAATATGGGATTGATCCGCTGGCTGACTTAATGTCCCTCATTGACGATGAGCTTGCATGGTTCGCCATGGAGGGTGTTACGAATGATCCAGGGGAGGAGATCTTTGTGCTTGAAACCAGGAGCCAAAGTGAAACCTCGGATGTGGTAATGCAATGGATCGAGTCCTATCTTCAGGTGAACGCCTTTGACATGAGCTCCTATCGTTTTTCTTATAAACTGGACAATCAGACAAGCTTTAACATATACAAGATGCCCGACTTCTATCCAGGCGGGCTCCTCCCCGGAAATTTGTTCAACAGCTACTTCACCATCTTTGAAAACTATCTCATATTCGGACCTTCCGTAGAGGCCCTTTCCAGGGTACTCTATCAGAATGTTCTGCACAAGACATTTGTCAGTGATCCTGTTTTTAAGGATATGTCAGACTATCTCTCCAATCGAAGCAACCTTACATTTTTCTTCAAACCTTTCCACTACCTGGACTACCGCAGGGAAATCCTGAACGATGAAGCCTCGAAAAAGCTTGATGATATGGAGCTCTTTTTAAGGAGGATTCCCGGAGTGGTGGTTCAATATAGCTCGGAAGATGGAATGTTCTATCACAGTATCAGCTTTAAGTATACTTCCCAGATTAAGGAAAAGGCGCTTACCGTATGGGAAAGCCTGATGGATTCTTCCTCAGTTTCAAAACCCTCCCTGGTGGTGAATCACACTACCAGGGAGAAGGAAATCTTCATCCAGGACGCATCTAATAAAATATACCTGATCAATAGCACAGGAAGGATTTTGTGGAAACTGAAACTTGAAGGCCCCCTGCTTGGGGAGGTGCAACAGGTAGACTTTTATAAAAATGGGAAGTTGCAATACCTGTTCAATACTGCAGGAAAGTTGCATCTTATCGACCGCAATGGAAACTATGTGGAGCGCTACCCTGTTTCGCTCAGATCGGAGGCGACTGCCCCACTTGCACTGTTTGATTACGACAACAGCAGGAATTACAGGATTTTTATTCCTGGGAAGGACAGGAAAATATATCTCTACGACATTGAAGGAAATGTTGTAACGGGGTGGAAATTTGGGAAAACGGAATCCATTGTCACCACAGCACCACAGCATTTCAGAATAGGAGTAAAGGATTTTATCCTGGTAAAGGACAGAACCCGGGCCTATTTTCTGGATCGCCAGGGAAAAGAAAGGATTAATCCCAGGACCAGGCTCATACTCTCGGAGAGGAATTCCTTCACTCTTGATATGAATATCATGGAGGAGATGCCCAGATGGATTACGACTGATACTTCGGGATCTGTGATTGGTGTATACATGGATGGAACGGTCACCACCCTGCTGGAACAGGAACTTCCAGCCGATCATCTTTTTAATATGCAGGACATGGATAAGGATGGGGTGCCTGAATATATTTTCGTATCTGGCAATGAGTTAATTCTTCTCAAACAGAATGGAACAAGGCTATTTAGCTATCGGGTAAAGGACCAGATTAGCGAGATGCCCGACATCTATAAATTTTCTGCGGCGGATATTAAAATAGGTATTACCGATCGTTCAAGGAACAGAATATACCTGATCAATTCCGACGGTTCTCTGTATGAAGGCTTTCCCCTTGAGGGAACCACCCGGTTCAGCATAGGCTATTTTGCCGGATCCGACAGCCGCTTCAACCTCATTGTGGGAAGCGCGAATAACTTTTTATATAACTATTCAATTGAGTAGGCCATGAAACAACTCTACACCATACCAAGCATCATTTTTATAGCATCTATGCTGATTTTTTCCTGTGTTCAGGATAATTTTGACCTGAACTTACTCTCGGATGAGATGCAGCTTGAGCCCGAGCTTAATCTCCCGCTTTTATTTGGGTCCTTCGACATGGATGATCTCGTGGAGGTGCTCGATTCGGGTGATTATTCCCTGGAAGATGGGGATGGGGAACGTTATTACCTGGTTTATCCCGACACCATTTATTGGTTGGATGATACCGTCGATTTCAGTACGGAATTAAATCAGGAAGTAGTCACCTATATGGAGATGAACCTTAAATCGCTTAATGAGCTTGCCATTAAAATTGTGATGCAGGTCTTTTTGGAGGATGAAAACCATGTGGTTCTCGATTCACTATTCGATAACCTGGGGGTGTATCTGGGGCCAGCAGAGGTTGATAGTAATGGCACACTCACAAAGGCCACTGAGAACGAAAACGGTGCTACTTTCGATGAAGATAAACTCAGCATACTGGACGAAATTGCTTTTCTACGAGTAAGAGCAGGGATGTATGCTTCAAAGGGCGACTCCATTTTGGTGAAGATTTATGCTTCCTACGCCCTGAATTACGAAATGTCCCTGGAGGCACAAACCATGATTAATACCGGTGACTTAAACAGTACACAATGAGCCAGACTATAAAATTCCGGACCCCCTGGATTGTGACATTGCTTGTCTTTCTTTCAATGGGAGTTGCAGTTCACGCACAGGTGACAAATACACTGTTTTTTATGCAGGGTGTTCCCCAGTCAAACAGGGTAAACCCAGCTTATCAGCCCGACTGTAAGTTTTATATCGGGATTCCCTTGTTGTCACCCGCGAGGACGGCAGTCTCGACCTCATCCCTGGCATGGGAGGATATTATTTATCACAACCCGATGCAAGCCGATTCCCTGATAACCTTCCTACATCCCCTGGGTAACAAAGAAGCCTTTCTGAACAAATTAAAGCCAGTAAATCTGATTACATCTGACCTGGGAACAGCCCTGATTTCTGCGGGTTTCAGAAGCAAGGTGGGATATTTTTCCCTGGATGTGAGTAGCCGTTGGGATGGCAACATGTATATACCCGGGGACCTGGCACAACTTCTTGTTTCAGGTGCCAGGGATGGGGAAGTTTATAAGCTGGATGGCGTGGGCGCGGATCTGATGGCCTTTGATGAAATTTCGGTAGGATGGTCGGGAGAGATCCTGGATAATCTCACCATCGGTGCCAGAGCCAAGGTATTATTTGGGATCGGCAACATTTCCACTAAAAGCTCTGGCCTTTCGTTGATGACCTCGCAGGAAAACTGGAACCTTCAATCCAATATGCAATTTAATATCTCAGTGCCATTTGCCGAGGTAGCATATGATGATGAGGGAAATATCGAGGATGTGGTCATTGATGAGGCACTCGATAATCCAAATTTCTCCACGGTTTCAAAATATATGTTCAATGGACAGAATCTGGGATTTGGATTAGATTTTGGTGCGAATTACCATCCTCTTGAAGCGTTACAGATCAGTGTAAGTGTACTGGATTTGGGATATATACGTTGGAAGGATGAAGTTCATCAGGTGGAATATAAGGCGGATTATGATTTTTTAGGTCTCGAGTTTAATCCATTTGATCTGTCCGAGGATTATTCATTCGCCGATTTCCTGGACTCATCCACAAGCCAGTTAGCCGATAGTCTTTCAAATTTTCTGGAGTTTACACCCGGAGTTGTTTACAGTAAAAGGCTGAACACAAAACTTTTTGTGGGTGTATCCTACGATGTTACCCCGAGCGTCAATTTTGGTCTGCTTTCCAGAACCGATTTTTTAAGTGGGATTATAACGGAACAGGTGACTGCTTCGGCAAATTTCAAAGTAGCCCGGGTTCTGAACTTCACCCTCAGCTACTCCTATATGAATTCCTATTTCAAGAATATTGGCGCGGGCTTATCCATCAATGCAGGGCCGGTAAACCTCTACCTGATCTCGGACAATGCCGTGAATGTGCTGTTCTGGCCTGAGCAGTCCAGGTCTGCCAACCTTTGGTTTGGCTTCAACCTTTTGTTTGGGTATAAGGATAAACCGGATCTTCCCCTTGTGCAATAGACAAAACTGGTCTATTTCATTTTGATTTGCCTGGCCATTTTGGTGGCAAAAACAAAGTTGTTCAGGGCTTCGTTGTCGGTTTGCAGGACTTCAGTTCCACTGCCTTCCCAGCATTTGCAGCCCTGGTAGATAAATACCACGTTATCGCCAATCTCAAGTACAGAGTTCATGTCATGTGAGTTTATAATGGTCGTCATATCAAACTCCTCGGTCAGCTCTTTGATCAGGTTGTCGATCACAATTCCAGTTTCAGGATCAAGACCTGAGTTAGGTTCATCACACAAAAGGTAGCGTGGATTCAGCGCAATCGCCCTGGCGATGGCAATTCTCTTTTTCATTCCTCCGCTAAGTTCGGCAGGATAGAGATGGTTGGAGCCTGTTACTTTTACCCGATTCAGGCAAAAATTGATCCTGTCCAGTTTTTCAGACCTGGACTGAGAGGTCAGCATATCCAGGGGAAACATCACATTTTCCTCTACCGTAAGTGAATCAAACAGTGCCCCTCCCTGGAATAGCATCCCCATCTCTTTTCGAATCACCTGCTGTTCCCTGTCGTTCATCTTGGTAAATTCCTGGTCGTCGTACCAGATCTCTCCCTGATCCACCTTGAGGAGCCCGGCAATGGATTTTAGCAGTACTGTTTTTCCTGATCCACTTCGGCCGATAATCATGTTGCATTTGCCCTTTTCAAAGTTCACACTCACATCATTGAGCACATGATTGCCATCGTAGCTCTTGTAGAGATTCTTTATCGTTATCATTGCAGGATCAGTCTTGTGAGAACGAGGTTCGACATAAGGATCAGAACGCTGCTCTGGACCACCGCTTTGGTGCTTGCTTTCCCTACCTCAATGGCTCCGCCCTGGACATTGTACCCAAGATAGGAAGACAGGGAGGTGATAATGATGGCATAAAATACCACCTTGGTCAGGGCATAGCCAATGTAATAGGGCTGGAAGGCGTATTGGATCCCATAGATGTACTCGGAAGGTGAAATTACATTGCCAATCACACAGGTGAGGTAACCGCCACCGATGCCCACGATCATGCTCAGGAGGCCAAGGATGGGGAAAAAGAAGATTGCTGCAATCATCTTTGGAAGGATGAGGTAGGATGCTGAATTGATTCCCATAACCTCAAGGGCATCGATCTGTTCTGTGACTCTCATCATACCCAGTTCAGAGGCGATGCTAGATCCCACCTTCCCGGCCAGGATAAGTGCCATCATAGTGGAAGAAAACTCCAGTAAAAGGGAATCGCGAACCGTAAGCCCCACGAGATAACGGGGAAGAAGCGGGTTTTCAATGTTGAAATTGGTCTGTATGGTGATTACAGCTCCGACAAAAACTGAGATGATCACAATAATAGATAAGGAATCGATACCTACTTTATTAATTTCCTTCATGGTTTGTCGGTAAAGAATCGAGAGCTTTTCGGGTCGGCTAAGACTCCTTTTTATAAGGAGAAAGTAGGATCCTATGTGGTAGAGTAAATTCACAAGAAAGATTAAATATATTTTATTGGTCTTGTACACCCCGAAGGGCTCAGCGCAGCTGCACTTAAAATGTCCATAATTACATTTCCTATTGTGAAATTAATGTAATTATTGTTATGGACGTTTCGTTGGTCGGTCGGATCGCGAAATATATCAAATATTGTATAAAACATCTCTCTGAGACACAGGTTTATTCAAAAACGAGTTATATTTAAGAGTAAGTAACATACGGAAAAAAGATGGATACAAATAATTATTGCGTAATAATGGCCGGTGGGATCGGAGCCCGCTTCTGGCCCCTTAGTAAAACAGAGCGTCCCAAGCAATTTCTTGATATCCTGGGAATGGGAAGAACCCTACTGCAGCAAACCTATGACCGATTCATACAATTGATGCCAGCTGAGCAGATCTACATTGTTAGCAACCTGGAATACAAAGAGCTGATCATCGAACAGCTGCCCAATCTTCCAAAAGAAAATATATTGCTGGAACCCTTGAGACGAAATACGGCCCCATGCATTGATTATGCAAACTTCCGCATTCACCAAAAAAATCCAAATGCGAACATTGTGGTGGCCCCCTCTGATCATCTCATTGTCAAGGAGGCGGCGTTTCTGACCTATGTTCAGGAAGGGCTGAATTTTGTGGAGCAAAATGATGCCCTGCTTACCATGGGTATTGTTCCTTCCAGGCCAGAAACAGGTTACGGTTATATACAATCCATTCAGGAGAAGGTTAAGGGTTACGAGAACACCGGATTGAGGAAGGTGAAGACATTTACCGAGAAACCTGATCTGGAGCTGGCCCGTGTTTTTCTGGATAGTGGCGATTTTTACTGGAATGCAGGTATATTTTTCTGGTCCCTCAAGAGTATTATGCATGCATTTGACGCCCATTTACCTGAGATCCACTCATTATTTCAGGAGGGTGAGAATCTTTATGGTACTGCTAATGAAGTGCCCTTTATAGAGAAAACCTACAGCTCTTGCCGAAATGTCAGTATTGACTATGGAGTCATGGAGAAGGCCGAAAATGTCTATGTCCTTATTTCGGAGTTTGGATGGTCGGACCTGGGAACCTGGGGTTCCCTTTACGAGCAGCTGGAGAAAGATGAGAAGCAGAATACCGTGACCGGTAAATATGTGTTCCTGCACGATTCTTCAGGGAATATTGTGAATGTTCAGGATGATAAACTGGTTGTTCTGCATGGCTTGAAGGACTACATCGTGGTTCAGAATGACAACATCATTCTGGTGTGTCGACTTGACGAGGAGCAGAAGATTAAGCAATTTCTCAACGAAATAAAAGCCGAGATCGGCGACGATATGTTATAAGAGGGGCCCAATGGGTATGTAACTCCTCGCTGCACCCAGCCTTCGGCTGGCTAAGGCTTCGTCGTCACATACCCATTGGGCCTTATCACAAATCATCCCGACTGGGGGGATGAAGGGAAGAAGCTCCTCGCTGCACCCAGCCTTCGGCTGGCGAAGACTTTTCGTATATAGTATCTTGTCGCTTAACCGTATGCTTCGCATCCGCTATAGGCTTCCAAAATACTATATACTTCATAAGCAAGCCATCAGCTCACTTAGGCTCCTCATACAAAACATTTAGCATTATAACATATATCACCGAAAGGGGGATAGGGAAGAAGCTCCTCGCTGCACCCAGCCTTCGGCTGGCGAAGCCAGGTAAAGCGACGAAAGGCAAGATACGAAAGGAGCCATAAAAAAGCCGCGTCGAATCCCGACGCGGCTTTGATTAAGACTGTTGGCTTCGCTGAGCCTGAATTTAGCTGCCTAGTACTCCCAGAGGTCGTGCTCCATGATGAACAGGTCGTTCTTAATTTTGTCGGCCTCCAGCAGGATATCCTGGCCGGTCTTATAGCTAGTCAATTGCCTGTTACCATAAACGTTTGATTCTGCCATAATGGTGCTGGCAAAACGGCGCTGGAAAAAGAGGTCATCAAAGGAGATGGGTTGCGCATCGTTGTTGGCATTGTAGATTGCATTGGTAGCAAAGAGCCTTCTGCACTGGGGAAAATGCACAATAAATGGAATACTCCTGGTGGGCTGTGGAAGCCTTTCTCCGAATTCATCGAAGAGGTTGAAGAAAACTGGTGCGATGGCAACAATTCGAACCTTCATGACAGAATGTTTCTTGTCAAAAAACCACTGCTCCTGGATCATAAATTGCCAGATATAACTTGTACCCTGAATCACCTCACCGGGTGATCCATCATCATTGGGGATCACTTCTCCATTTGTATCATCATAGATTTTCTGAAGGGTCGTAAGTTTTGAAAAGGGTTCTTTCCATCCAACGTTGGGTACGTATTCGTAAGGGGTGATCTCCTCGGTTTTGATACCTTCCATAAGCAGTCCAAAAAGACTGTAACGATCTCCACCAGACATTTTGCCTTCAATGGGGTACCTGAGCGGAAAATTCATCCTCTGCCGAAGATCAATTGTCCTCCACACGTCTTTTGCCCACATCACATCCGCTTCCCTAACATATGGATAGGGAACGGGCTTTTTCTCAGGGATGATAGTCTCCTTGGTGTAAATATCTGTTGTAGGAATGTCCTGCTCAGACATAACCGGAGTATTTCCCGGGGTAAGGGTAGTGCTAATGGGCTGACCAGATGCAGATATTGCAAATCCGGCTATAATCATCGCTCCAAATATTACCTTTCTCATCATCATTTTATCTAACAGTTATGTTAATTGGACTAAGTGTACGAACCTTTCCGTCTGGTCCGATGGCTTTAATGTTTTCTATGGACATCCTCTGACCAGCCCTCATGGACCGGAAGATTTGTTTTTGTTCCGATGTAAACTTGTTGCTGTTGGATTCCCTTTCCACCCAAATACCGGCGTCATCATTAAAACCTATGGTGAAGGAGGTTACCTGAAATTCAACTTCAAAGAGAAAATCCTCGGCCTCTGCTTCAATAATCTGAAGGCCGGTTAGCTGCCCAACGGTCAGGTTGGCTTTCCCACCCTTGGATCCCGTAATTTTTGCTACCGGTGTAGGGAGGTCTTTTACCCTGAAATCCATGCGGGTCATCAGTTTTTTGGAACCGTCAATGGTTGCATAAACACTTACGGTGGCTTTGTCTCCCTGTACACCTGGTTTCACAACGTATTCCCCGGCTTTGATTCTGCGAATGCTATGCGGACTTGTAATTTGTGCATCCACTGAGCTTTCAGCCACACTTCCTGCCGAGATGGCCACCGGATTATTCAATCCACGGTAGAATACATTCATGGCGGTGGCAGATATGGTGGCATTAGCCTCAGCCACTTCATACTGTGCTTTAAAAGGATGTTCACTGATCACCCCGTCGTTGTCCAGTTTAATGGTGCCACCCCAGCTTTTAATCCCAAGGGAGTTTGAAGTGGTGGAATAGAATCCCATTCCGGCTTCAACATCAAGCGTAGTTCCATTATCCAATACGATATCAGGCATCTTGGTGGAATCATAAGCAGCAAGAAAAACCTGTGCCTTATATTCCTGTCCGGGAAATACCAGGCTTCGATCGGCCATAACCACTGCTCTTAGGGCATTCACTGGAATATCTCCAGCTTCTATCTGTCCCATGAGGAAGTTGAGCATTTCAGCTTCAGCATTTCTGACATTGGCCTGCATATTGGAAAGCAGGGTGATGACAGAGGCCAGAGGCAGCTGCTCAAAATAGGTAGTTTCCCAGGAGGGTTCCACCTTTTTACCACTATGCTCAAGATGAACATCGGGCAACTCGGTGGAGAGAATGGCTTCAATTGCATTCACGGTGCCTGCATACTTTGTATGATCGTCTATCATTGAAGTCAGGAATTCCCGGTATTCAATAATTTTTTCTTTAAGCTCCGAGGCTTTCCCTTCGACAATCATAATCTGGGCCGGAATATCCATGTTATCCTTTGCCTGTACTTCATCCCAGTTCATCTGACCTTCTTCGATCGCCTTCTCCTCTTTTACCTCGAGGATGGAGATCTTGCATTCGTGCATGAAATCATAAAGCGCGTCGGAGCGTGAATGTACCTGGTCAGACTTGTCTTTCCAGTCGCCAACTTTAGCAGGGTTCAAAGCATAGGCAGTGGCAAAACCGTTGTATAGAGAGGCGTTTTTGGCAGCGAAATTCTTGGTGGTAGTAACAAGCCCTTCATCGACCAAAATGAAAGCATTCAATACCTCCTTGGACACATTCAATGCAAGCATTGCAGTCAGCACGAGGTACATCATGCCGATCATTTTTTGTCTCGGTGTTTCTTTACCGTGTCCCATATATTAGGATTAATTGATTGATTTACTTTTTTCTGATGCTCATTGCTGAGAGCATGTTCCCGTATACATTATTCAGCTCCGAAAGACTTTCGCTAAGCTTAACGATCTCACTTTTGTATTTGTTGGTCTCTTCAACAGAGGCCTGCAGGTTGGTGATCATCTCGTTAAGACCCTTGTAAACACCCTGGGTGCCCTGCAGGTGCCCCTGGCTTCCCTTCACCTGCTCGGAATATGAGCTGTTCAGTTCAGCAAGGTTCTTGGTCAGCGCTTCCAGCTGATTATTGAACTGTTTCTGACTCTGGGAAATCTGGGTATGTTCCTGCTTGACCTCACCCGACATGGCCTCATAGGTGGCGGTCAGGTTGGCGCTGGAAGAGGCAAATTTATCTGCTATATCCTTGCCTTTTTGATCGATCAGACTGGCGGTATTCTTGTAAGAAGCTGCCAGGGTGGAAACGGATTCATTCAGTTCACCAGTATTGGTTCCATAGGCGGTGGCCACACTGTCCATATTCTGGGCTGCTGATCCCATTTTGTCGAAATACTCTTTCGTTACCAGAGAGGCAGAAGTAATGTCTCCAATGGTTTCGGTAGTCATGGATATGGTATTCAGGTGTTTTCCCAAGCTGCGCACATCCTCTGCGTTAATCTGGGATTGTTGGAATAGTTCATCAAATTTCTGAAGTCCAACATTCCTGTCAGCAATAGCCTGTTCCTTGTACTCGTCTATCTCATCCGGGTCGGACATGCCGGCCAGTTCAGGATATACAAGCGTCCAGTCGAGCTCCTCGTGGAGAGGTTCAAAGGCTGAAAAGAAGAAGATAACTGCTTCAATCAGCAGACCTGCTGTTAGTGCTATACCAGCACCATTCCAGTGCATGATTTTAAATAGTGCTCCAACGATAACAATTGAAGCTCCAAAGCCATAAAGCTTAGCTGTGAAATTTTTCCAGCCCGAACTTTGAACTATTTCCGTAATTCCCATTATATCAAGTATTTAATTAGTTGTCACCTAAATATGACCGTACACATCTGAATCCTATGAAGGATTTTGCAGAATCCTGATATTCGTAATCCCTGGTACTCACCTGGAGGTAGCGTGCAATATCCTTCCAGGAACCACCCCTGACCACTTTACGTTTCATTACAGGTGGATCTTCGGGTTTAGCGTTATAATTGTAATAGGGATTCATATCATGTGAGAACACATATGCAGATGGATCATAGGCTGTGATGGTCCATTCGGACACGTTTCCAGCCATGTCATACAGCCCGTATTCATTTGGATTTCCCGAATAGTGAGCCACCCTTGAAGGGTACATGGAACCATCATCCGTGTAGTTTCCACGAAGAGGTTTGAAGTTGGCAATAAAACAACCACTCATGTTTCTGAGGTAAACTCCGCCCCATGGATACATGCTGTGGTCAAGGCCACCCCTGGCAGCGTATTCCCATTCAGCTTCGATGGGAAGCCTGTAATCCTGAACGATGGGCTGATTACTTCTTACAAGTGCCCAGTTAAGGTATTGGGTTCTCCAGATACAAAATGCATTGGCCTGCTTCCAGGTAATCCCCACCACAGGATAGTTGTCATAGGAAGGAGAGTTGAAGTACATATTGGTCATCGGCTCGTTGTAGGAGTAAGTAAAGTCAGCAATCCAGACAAGTGTGTCGGGATAGACCAGAACCCAGTCTTTGTTTACAAACGAGGAACGATCCTGAACATCTTCCCGTGTACCATCAGGTCTTGTAACAGTTCCTTCATAACTCAAAATAGGATCGGCGGTACCACCGGAATAGTCCAGCTTAAATCTATTGGCCGAAGAAGAGGCCTGTCTCAGGTCCACCCAGTAGTAATTATAGATGAGTTTTGAGACGTTGAGTTCTTTGGAAATGTAGGAAAGCCTTTCCTCACCGGTGTAATAGATACCCAGGTCTTCAATGGTTTGTTTGATCATTCCCTCTTTATCTTTCTTTGCATCCAAGGGTGCATTCCAGTCGATAATAGGTTCATCGTCCTTGTCAGGGAAGGGTTGTCCTTCAGCGTCTTTCAAGGAATAAAGATCCGGATCCACACTGGCAAGTTCTTTACGTATAATTGAGTCACGAACCCAATGCACAAACTGCCTGTATTCATTGTTGGTAATTTCTGTTTCATCCATCCAGAAAGCGTCCACGGCCACGGTACGTGACAAGGCATTCTGGGTCCATGATACATCCATATCGCTGGGCCCCATCACAAAAGAGCCGTTGGGAATGGGGACCATTCCGTGCGGTACAGGTTCAGCGTAGGCCCTTCGACCCTCAACTCCCACAAGTTCACCGGTGTTGTAGGTGCTACAACTAGCGATGATTGTTCCAAGAACAGCAAATATCAAAATACGTTTCATAGTTCAACGCTTAATAGGTATGATTACCATTTAAAGATAGCTAAATATTACAAAAATCTTAAACTCTTATACTTTTGAGGACTCTTGTCAACACTGAGATCGAAGCAATATCGAACTGTCACTTCATGGGACCCACTATTGTATCCCATCATGGGCGAAAGTTCGAAATCATATGAATATCCGATCCCGAGTCCGTTCATTAAATCTACACCAAGCAGGGCTGAAATTGCGCCCCTAACTGAATAAGAAACTCCTCCCCAGAACTTTTTATTGTATCTCACATTCGTATTCAGATAGATGTTGTGAGATCTTCCATCCGACTGAAGCATTAAGGAGGGCAATAACTCAAACATAGGATTAGCAAGTTGTATATTATATCCTGCCATCAGGTAGTAGTTTCTGTTGTAATTAGCCTGAAAGTCCCTTTCATCGCCTCGCAGGACTACACTGCTGATCAGGTGGCTTGAAGATATACCCACATAAAAGTTTTCGGTATTATAATAGATACCGGCTCCCATATCAAGGCCAATACCGCTTCCTCCCGATGGAATGGCCGGATCAGATGAAGGATCAATAACATCGGCTCCGTTCCATTCAGGTTCAAGCGATGGGTTGGCCATGCCCACATTTATACCAATACCCAAATTTCCGTTTCCCACATTCATTCGAAAGGCGTAAGAGGCACTGAAGATGAAGTCATTACTGTAACCCAGGCGGTCGTTCATCAGATTAATGCCTACCCCATGCTTGCGGCCCAGTAAGTTAAAAGGCATATTGGCATTAAAGATGGTGGTGGTTGGGGCATTGGGAAGGCCGGTCCACTGGTTCCTGAAAGCTGCTGCAATACAGATCTTATCACTGCTTCCCACCGCACCCGGGTTAAAATAGGGCGTGAGCAACATATTCTGCGTGAATTTAGGGTCCTGTTGGGCCAAAATTCCCGCAGAAAGTGATCCGAAAACGATTATAATTAGCAGTCTTTTCATTTAGGCACTCAATTCTCCTCGGGGCTTTATCAGGCTTGCTTTGTGCAAAGTAAAATAAACAAAAATAGTTAGAGCAAACAAATATTCTTAACAGCCCATTGTTCATAACTCAGGGCTTTCTAAAAGGCTTAATAATAACGTTAATTAATCCAAATCATTACCCAACCTGTGCAAATAACGCCACCAGCGTTCCGGAATCTCTTGTTTACAGGCCTGCTGGTAATCCTCATACGAGCATGAAACAAAAAAGTTATGGTTTGTGGCAGGATTCTTTATGGGAATTTCCATCCACCACCTTTCGGACACCGTACTTTTATGAAAGATGATGTCGTGTCCGGCAGCATCGAGATTCACAATAAATTTCTTTATGTGTTCCGGGGTATCAATAGGATTTTCGCCTATCCGGTGAGCCAGTCCGTCGAGAAAATACCAGGCTGCCTGCGCAGTGATATGGGCAGTCTGACCATTTACATCCCTTAGAGGGTCAAATTCAAAAAATCCGATCTGCCTGACCTTTTCACTTAAACCGGCATAACGGGTAATCTGGCAGAGCTCATCACCAAAAAAACCATTGGGAGAGGGGATGGATGCCCCCGGGGCATCTGAATGCCTCACCGCTCCCATGTCAATACTGATGAATTCACTATCCCTTATCAGCGGCTCGGATAGTTTCATGTCACTTCGAGCCACACCCAGCCTGATACTCTCCAGGTATGATTTCTCCAGTTGATCTAATTGGGTCTGGGTGATGAAATAGGCCTGGTGTCCCAGGTTCGTAAAGCTAAAGCGTTCTTTGTAATCGGGCAATAATAGCTGATTCAGGTAGTTTCTCGAGTGGAATCCCTCAGAGGGTTTTGAAAAGTCAAGCATGGAATCGATGGTGAGCACATGGTGAAGCCCCGGCTCTTTTTCCATGGCCAGGAAAACACCCCGGCTCAGGTCCTGGGATCCTCCCAGAATCAAGGAAACGATCCCGCGCTCTTTTAAATCCAAAAGCACGTCCCGGAGTGCAAAGTAGCTATCTTTAACCGAACCTCCATTCTTAATGTTCCCCAGGTCGTATATCTTCAGACTCCTGCTGATGGCGGCCAGCTGATAAAGCTTATCCCGCACAGCATCCGGGGCCTCCTTGCTTCCTTTTATAAAACCGTTGCGATCCTCGGGAATCCCTATAATGGCTACCTGGTGCTTGTCCAGCCCCCTGATGGCCTGGTTGGGAGTGTGAACTGAAATATGATGACTAAACGACTCACTGTTATCGAGGTACTCAAATTCGGGCCGTTCAAGGCTGACTGGATCGAGGTATCCGGATAAGTCCATAAAGTTTAAAGTCTAAAGTCCGTAAAGTAGTGCACAGTACTATTTTTTCTTCTTGTCAGCTTTTGCGATGATTTCTCTGCAATCCTCCAGGCTCAGCTCCTTTGGGTCCTTTCCTTTGGGAATCCGGAAGTTCTTCTTATTAAAAGAAATGTAGGGGCCATACCTGCCATTAAGAACCAACAGGCCGGGCTCCTCATCAAACTGTTTGATATTTCGGTTCTCCTCCTGGGTCCTCTTCTCTTTGATAATTTCAAGAGCGCGTTCCTCCTCAATGGTGTAAGGATCATCGGTTTTAGCAAGGCTGTAAAATTTCCCTTTATGACGTACGTATGGTCCAAAGCGGCCCACTCCAATCACCAATTCTTCATCCTCAAAGGACCCCAGGGTTCTGGGAAGCCTAAACAGGTCAATGGCCTCCTCAAGTGTGATGGTTTCAAGACTCTGTCCTTTTAGAAGGCTTGCAAATTGCGGCTTTTCCTCGTCAGTGGCCTCCCCGATCTGCGCAATGGGACCAAAGCGGCCGATCTTTACACTAATAGGTTTTCCCGATGCGGGATCCGTTCCAAGCAGCTTTTCTCCCTTTGACCGTTCACCTGTTTGGGTGGTTGAGTCAACCTTTTTATGGAAGGGCTTATAAAACTTTTCTATCATGCTGGGCCAGTTGAGGGCTCCTTCGGCAATTTCGTCAAACTGCTTCTCCACCGTTGCGGTAAAGTTGAAATTCATGATGTTCTGGAAATTCTCCTCAAGGAAATCGTTGACCACTATTCCAATGTCTGTTGGGAAGAGCTTGCCCTTTTCAAATCCGTAATTTTCCAGGACCATCTTGGCGGTGATGTTTTCTCCCTTTAATTGTATGTGCTGCATCTCTCGCTGGCTACCCTCTCGGTCTTCTTTAATCACATACTCCCTCTGTTGTACAGTCGAAATGGTAGGTGCATAGGTGGAAGGACGACCGATTCCAAGTTCTTCCATCTTTTTTACCAGGCTGGCTTCAGTGTACCTTGCGGGTTGCTGGGTGGTCTTCTCGGTGGCTTCGATCAGATCACGTTGCAGGGAATCATTTGCCTTTAAAGGAGGCAGAAGTCCCTTGGCCTCCTCCTCCTGCTCATCATCGGTGGATTCCATGTAGACCTTCAGGAAACCATCAAATTTTAATACCTCACCAATGGCTACAAATTTTTCAGGTGCCCCGGAGATCTGAATGCTGATCGTAGTTTTCTCCAGCTTTGCTTCACTCATCTGTGAAGCGATGGTTCGTTTCCAGATTAGTTCGTATAAACGTTGTTCGGCCCGGGCACCCTCCACGGAAGATTGGTCGAGGTAGGTCGGTCGGATGGCCTCGTGCGCTTCCTGAGCTCCCTTGGTTTTGGTGCTGAAGTTTCTTGATTTCAGGTATTCTTCTCCAAAAGCATCTCGAATTTTGGCTGCAGCACTTCCAATGGCAAGCTTCGACAGGTTTACCGAGTCGGTCCTCATGTAAGTGATTTTACCCGATTCGTAGAGTCGCTGAGCAACTGACATGGTCTGATTCACTGAAAAACCCAGTTTCCGGCTCGCCTCCTGCTGCAGGGTGGAAGTGGTAAAGGGAGGGGCAGGTGATTTTTTCAGGGGCTTTTTTTCTATTTTCTCCACAGAGAAATCGCTCTCCTTACAGACCGCAAGAAATTTCTCTGCCTCCTCAGCGGAATTGAATCGTTTGGACAGCTCAGCTTTTAACTTGGATGAATTTTTTTTGTCCTCTGTATTAAAAAGACCGGTGACCCTGAAATATTTTTTCGACTGGAAGGCCTGCACTTCGCGTTCCTTCTCCACAATCAGCTTAACGGCTACAGATTGTACCCTTCCGGCAGAGAGTGAGGGTTTTACCTTCTTCCACAGAAGGGGAGAAAGTTCAAATCCAACAAGGCGGTCAAGGATTCTGCGTGCTTGTTGTGCATTGACCAGATCGGTATCGATATGCCTTGAATTTTCAAGGGCATTTACGATGGCATCCTTTGTAATCTCATGGAAAACGATCCTTCTTGTTTTTTCCTTTTCCAATCCCAGTTCCTCGAAAAGGTGCCAGGCAATGGCTTCTCCTTCGCGGTCCTCGTCAGTGGCCAGCCAGACCATCTCGGAATCCTTGGCCAGCTCCTTCAGCTCTTTAACCAGCTTCTTTTTATCGGCCGGGATCACATATTTGGGAGTAAACTCCTTTTCAATGTCAATTCCCAGGTTTTTTTTGGCCAGATCGCGGATGTGCCCGAAACTTGACTTCACCGTATACCCTTTGCCCAGGAACTTCTCAATGGTCTTTGCTTTGGCGGGTGATTCAACTATTACAAGATTCTCTATCATATTTTTCCTTCTTCCTCGTTACTTAAACGGCCACAAAATAAATTAAATCAGAACCCATGGTCAAAATTATTGATATAAATAATTACTATTTTTGACGCAAACTGAGCTACCCATGGCCCAAAAATCACGCAAAACTACAAAATATTTATTGATCCTCTGGTCGTTATACACTTTACCACTGGTATTGTTCATTATGATCATGCTATTGATTGGTCGCGGAAAGATGGGTTTCCTTCCCGATTTTGCGGAATTGGAAAACCCCCAGACCAACCTGTCCACACTGATTATTACCGAAGATGGAGAGATTCTTGGCAAGTATTTTATTGAGAACAGGACCTTTGTTAATTTTGATGAATTGGCTCCCCACCTGGTGGATGCATTGATCGCCACGGAGGATGTAAGGTATTATAAGCACTCGGGTATCGATGTCCGCTCACTATCCAGGGTGCTGGTATATTCGGTGTTACTTGGTAAGAATGAAGGCGGGGGGAGTACCATATCACAACAGCTGGCGAAAAATCTGTTTCCAAGGGATACCACTGTCAGGAAAACCAAAATCGGGAAGTCAGTACGCCTGGGTGTTAATAAATTCAAGGAATGGAACACAGGTGTAAGATTGGAAAGGAGTTACACCAAGCAGGAGATTCTCTCCATGTACCTCAACACAGTTCCCTTTGGCGGGGGATCGATTGTGGGTATCAACTCGGCGGCTAAAACTTTTTTTAATACCTCTCCCGACTCGCTGACCATTGAACAGGCCGCTACTCTTGTGGGAATGCTTAAGGCTCCCACGGCCTACAACCCAAATATCAATCCCGAGCGCGCCTTTGCAAGGCGCAATACGGTGATCAGTCAGATGGAGAAGTACGGATATCTGACACGCCAGGTGGCCGATTCAGTGAGGCAGATCCCGGTAACGGTCGATTATAATCTAGCCAGTCACCTTACAGGCAATGCAAGGCACTTTCGCACCTTCCTTGCCGGGTTCATGAACAGGGAGAAACCGGAGCCTCCAAGAGTGAACGCCGGCAACCTGGCCCTGGAAAGGTACATGCGTGATTCACTTCGCTGGGCCAATGACCCGCTTTATGGCTGGATCAACAAAATATACAAGCCCGACGGAACACAATACGACCTTTACAGGGATGGACTGAAGATTTATACGACCATTAATTATAAGATGCAGCAATATGCTGAGGAGGCAGTGGATGTGCAGATGAAGGATTATTTGCAGCCCTTGTTCTTCAGAGAGAAAAAGGGGCGTACCAATGCTCCTTTTGGGACATATCGAGGGAAGAAATTAACTCGATCCTCTATAAGTCGGTCAGGTGGACCGACAGGTACAAATATATGGCTTCAAACGGAGTCTCCGTGGGATTCCATCCTGTATGTCTTTGATCAACCTGTACCTATGCATCTTTTCTCGTGGGACGGTCCCATCGATACAGTGCTAACTCCCATGGATTCGATTATTTACATGAAACACATCCTCAGGGCTGGTTTTATGGCCATGGATCCGGCCACCGGACAGGTGAGGGCCTTCGTGGGGGGACACAATTTCAACTACTTCCAGTATGAGCATGTGTACCAGGGGCGCAGGCAGGTGGGTTCCACCATCAAGCCCTTCCTTTATCTCCTGGCCATGCAGGAGAATTATTCACCCTGTGAAATGATTCCCCTTGTACCCATCACCTTTCATAACATTGTTAATAATAGGGATACCACATATACACCTACGGTTCCTCCGCCCAACAGCTTTGCCGGTAAAAAGGTTTCCCTGAAGTGGGGACTGGCCAATTCGCATAACTGGGTGTCGGCCTGGCTGTTCAAGAATTTTAATCCGGCCAATGTGATCAAGCTCATGCGCAAGATGGGCGTAACCTCATACATCGATCCGGTTCCCAGCATGATTTACGGAACCTCTGATATCTCGCTTGAAGAGATGGTGGGTGCCTTTAACACCTTCTCCAACAGTGGAATTTACGTGAGCCCCAATTATGTAACTCGCATAGAGGATCGCTACGGGAATGTCATATCCACTTTTCATCCCAATGAAAATGAAGCCATCAGTGAAGAGACAGCCTACCTGATGCTGACCCTGCTTCGGAACGTGGTGGATATGCATGGATCGTATCGGGGAATCAATTATTTTGGTACAGGCATCCGGCTAAGAACCCGTTATCAGTTTACGGGCGAACTGGCCGGAAAAACAGGGACCACGCAGAATCAGAGTGACGGATGGTTTATGGGGCTGGCTCCTAGAACTAACTGCTGCAGCCTGGGTGGGTGGAGAGGACCGTTCCATTCATTTCGACCAGCTGGGCATGGGCGCCGGTGGAAACATGTCCCTACCCATCTATGCAGAATTCATGCAAAGGGTCTATGCCGATTCCACCCTTGGAATTACCCAGGAGGATGAATTTTTAAAACCTTTAGATTTTTATGTTGACCTGGATTGTCCAAATATCATGGAGGCAGACAGCAACAGCAATTTCGAAGATTTTTAGAGAGGATCTTCCGCTCAGGCCCGATTGGTTTTTCTGGAGAGAATCACTTTGTTTCCAAGCATGGTGACTGTCCATGAGAGGTCTATGATCTTCTTTGCTTTTCTGAAGTATAAACGGGTACGAATACTGTTCTCCCCCACTTCCCTGTTTTCCTTAAACTCCCCGCTGAATTCGTAGCCGGTCGAATAATAATGTATTTCCTGGTAGATTCGAATGATTTCCACTACCGTAGCGATCACCCTGTATATCTCACCTCTGTTGGTCTCGCTGTACTCATCCTCGAACTCCTCGTTCAGCACCCCGAAATTTACAATATGCTCCAGGTATCTCTCCTTTTTCCTGGCAAAAAGCACCTGGTATCTTAAACCACTTTCGGTGGTGAAGTAATAGTCGGAAGCTGATTTAATGGCCGGGATCTCCACCTGGTAGGGATCCACTTCGGGTTTATAATCTTCCCTTAAAAGGCGAGGGATTTCCACATGTCGAGGCCGCATCATCCAAACAGGTGTTTTGGTATCTCCTGTACCCTTGAAACCTCAACGATCTCAAGATTAAACCTGGATGTATCGATCCGTTTCCGGTTAAATGCCGGCATGATTATTCGCTTCATGCCCAGCTTGTCGGCCTCACCCAGTCGTTGTTCAATTCTGTGCACGGGTCTGATCTCACCGGACAATCCAATCTCGCCTGCAAAACATGTATACTGGTCCACCGGGATGTCCACAGTGGAAGAGAGGATGGCCGCAACAACCGCCAGATCAATGGCAGGATCATCAACCCTTAATCCCCCGGCAATATTGATAAACACATCCTTGCTTGCCAGCTTAAAACTGGCCCGTTTTTCAAGAACCGCCAATAGCATGCTTAGCCTGCGTGTGTCGAATCCGGTTGATGTGCGCTGTGGTGTTCCGTAAACTGCCGAGCTAACCAGGGCCTGAACCTCAATAAGGATGGGTCTGATTCCTTCTACCATGGCAGCCACGGCCGAGCCGCTCAGATCGGGAGGCTGCTGATTGATCAGTAGTTCGGAAGGATTGTTAATCTCGCGAAGGCCCTCCCCGGTCATCTCAAACACTCCGATTTCTGAGGTGGAACCAAAGCGGTTTTTGCTGGCGCGCAAAATTCTGTAGAGGTGGTGCGAATCCCCTTCGAACTGGAGGACCGTATCAACAATGTGCTCCAGTACTTTTGGTCCGGCAATGCTTCCATCCTTGGTAATATGGCCGATCAGGATCACCGGCATGTTGTTCTCCTTTGCTTCCCTTAACAGACGTGCTGCACAGTCTCTCACCTGGGAGACTGTTCCGGGGGCCGATTCAAGATCCTCTGAAAAAAGAGTTTGGATGGAATCGATGATCAGCAACTGGGGGCGCGTCTCGCGGATCTGACTGATGATTACCTGGAGGCTGGTTTCGGCCAGCACGCTGCACTGCCCGGTTCCTGTTCCCAGACGGTCGGCCCTTAATTTGATCTGCTGGGGGCTTTCCTCACCTGAAATGTATAGTGTCTTTTTATCAATTTGCAGGGCCACCTGCAATGCCAGGGTGGATTTACCTATACCCGGTTCGCCGCCAATAAGAATCATGGATCCGGGAACAACTCCTCCTCCGAGCACCCGGTTAAATTCCCCATTGCGAAGATCGATGCGTGTAACCTGTTCCGAGTTCACCTCCTCGATGGACTGGGGAGCTGTTCTGGTGCGCTTTTCCTGGGAGGAAGATCTGATAGGTCCTGTTGAGATCCTTTGCTCCACAAAGGTGTTCCACTCGCCGCATGAGGGGCAGCGACCCAGCCACTTCGCAGAATCAGCCCCGCAACTCTGGCACAGGTATACAGTTTTTGTCTTAGCCATCTTTTAGCGAAAGCCTAAAGGTATATAAAACAGAAGGGATATTTTCTCGCGGCGTGGTTATTTAGCTTTGCTAAAAAATCCCAGGCCGCATCGAAAGCATCCCTTCTTCCATAAGAATAGCTACCCTTCTCTTCTAAGAAAGGCTTTCAGAAGATAGATAAGAGGATGGATAAGGAAAAACTATTTACGGTTGATGATCGAGGAGGAAGAGTAACCTTCCAGGATGGGGATGGTGAGTACCTGGCCACCCCGGGAGCTTATTTCCTTGTATCCCACAATATCCTCGACCCTGTAGTCGCCGCCCTTGACCAGGAGATCGGGGGCTATGATCTTAATGAGTTCCAGAGGAGTGTCCTCCTCAAAAAGGATGATGTAATCCACCATGCCCAGTGCTCCCAGTACTTCGGCCCTGGCATTCTGGCTGTTCACAGGCCTTCCTTCCCCTTTCAGTCTTGTCACTGAACGGTCACTGTTGAGTCCTACAACCAGCACATCGCCCATTTCACGGGCTTTGGAAAGGTAGTATACATGACCACGGTGAAGGATATCGAAGCATCCATTGGTAAAAACAATCCTGTTTTTCTCTCTGAATTCAGGAGAGAAGAATGTTACGGCCTCCTGGGGAGAGATCAGCTTTCGGAGTATTTCTTCGTAAGTCAGCATGATATCAGGGGGTTTCCGTGATCGTTTTTTTACGGCTTGTCATCAGGAGTATATACGAAAGGGCTCCAAGTAAGATGAGAAGGATTGAATTGGATTCATGGGCCAGGATGGCGTAGGCACCTCCCTGCTCAAGGCTGAGACCGTAGACAAATACCATTCCCCGGGAAACAATCCAGTGGAATGCTCCGAAACCGGCCGTTACCGGAGCAGACATCCCCAGTCCGCCAATTACCAGCAGGAATATTCCATCCACGAAGGTGAGATCCGAGCTGTCTCCTTCAGGGCAAAAACCACCACCCAGGTCATCATAATGTAGAGGAACCAGATAAGGACCGAGTGCAGAATAAATTCCCATTTCCGCTTCATCTTGTAGATGGTTTTCAGGCCATCCAGTATCCCCAGGAGAAAATCTGCAACTTTACGTACAATCTGATCCTTCCAAGGGGCTTGCGGAAAAGATACAGAAGCAGGAGCACCACTGAAATGGCCCCAATGACCAGAACCCAGAAAAGGATCATTCCGCCGAAGGTGCCGCTAATCTTTTCCTGCATGGGAATAAAGATGCTTTCGTTGAAGAAGGTCCCGAATTTTTCAGCCCAGCTGATGATCAGCACGACCATGATCATTAACAGCATCACAAGGTCGGTCACCCTCTCAATTATAACTGTACCGATGAGCGAATCTACAGGGATCTTTTCCCGGTTTCCCAGGGTAACGCAACGGGTAACCTCACCCAGGCGGGGTAGGGCAAAATTGGAAAGATAGCCCACCATCAGGGAATGATAGGTGTTTTTAAAGGAGGGCTTGAATCCAAGGGGTTCAATGAGCAGAACCCATCTCCTGGCCCTGGAAAACAGACTGAGAACCGCAAAGAACATGGAAAGGCCGATCCACCAGAAATTTGCCTCCCTGAGAGTGCTGGCCAGTTCGTCTAAGGCGATTCCCCTGAAGGCAAAATATAGCAACAGGATGCCAAGTGCAAGGAATCCTGTGATCCTCAGGATCTGTAAAATGGGTTTTTTCAAATGGGTCAGCTTAGTTTATTGGTGGCGGTGTCAGGGAAAATGAGTGAGGGTTTGAATTTTTTTGCCTCCTCAAAATCCATGGAGGCATAGGAGATGATGATGATGATATCTCCCACAGCCACCCTCCGGGCAGCGGGACCGTTCATGCAAATCTGTCCGCTTCCTCTTTCACCGGTGATCACATAGGTTTCCAGCCTCTCACCGTTGTTGATGTTCACGATCTGAACCTTTTCAAATTCAATGAGATTGGCTGCCTCCATCAGATCTTCGTCGATGGTAATGCTGCCAATATAGTTCAAGATCAGCTTCGGTGATGGTTACCCTGTGTATTTTTGATTTAACAACTTCGATATTCATATCTGCCTCTTCTTGGTGCAAAGTTAAGCAAAAATCATATTATCTATAAGCCTTACCCCCCCCAATATGACAGCAAGACATCCCACTTTGTTCACCTCTTCATGCCAGGACTCAATTGATTTAAGTGCTTTATCTTCAACGATTTCAAAATATACAAGCTCCATCAGGGGCTGGTGTTCAAAGTGCTCTCAGACCCAGATTTTTAGCTCCTGAGGCGACAAATCCCCTTTTTTTGCTGCAGCTTCGCTAGGGTCTGGTAGATAAATGGGGCCAGCTTTTCGCTCCCGGGATTGAGTCTCATATTCCTTGAGCTCATGGCCAGTCCGTCTTTCTCGCTGATAATTGGACATGCCACGATCTCAATATTCATGTCCAGTAGTCCTACCAGGTGGCGAATGATAACCAGTTGCTGGAAATCTTTTTGTCCGAAATAGGCACGGTTTGGTTTGATGATCCGGAATAACTTACTTACTACCAGGGCAACTCCGTTAAAATGGCCCTCCCTTGTGGCACCCTCCATCACCTGGTCCAGTCCTCCCAGGTCGAATCGTCTTTGATCGGGTTTGGGATAGATTTCATGAATCGGGGGCATAAAAACCACTTTAACGCCGTTTTTCCGAAGTAGTTTTAGATCTTCCTCGGGTGTTCTTGGATACTTCTCGAGGTCGCCGGGATCATTGAACTGTGTGGGGTTTACAAAGATGGAAACCACCGTACAGTCATTTTCTTTAATCGACCTGTTTACCAGAGATATATGCCCCTGATGCAGGGCGCCCATTGTGGGTACAAAGCCAATGCTTTTTTGCTGCCCGCGAAGCTCATCCAGGTGCCGAATCAGCTCATCTTTTGTTGTGTAAACGATCATCTGTCTTTTGTCCGCTCAAAGATAGATAAATTGATCTCATTTTTTTTTAGTAAATTTGCATGATTTTAAAAAGCAGGCTCTACGATGGAAAGTAAAAAGGTATTATTTGTTTCTCAGGAGATTACGCCCTATTTGCCGGAAACTGAACTTTCCCAGATTAGCCGTAAATTGCCTCAGGCGATCCAGGAGACAGGAATGGAGATCAGGACCTTCATGCCAAAATACGGTAATATAAACGAACGCCGGAATCAGCTTCACGAAGTGATCCGGCTTTCGGGAATGAACCTCATTATTGATGATACGGACCACCCGCTCATCATTAAAGTTGCTTCAATTCAGGCAGCACGAATGCAGGTTTACTTTATTGACAACGAGGACTATTTTCATCGCAAGCATACGGTTTCAGATGCAAAGGGTGCTTTTTTTAAGGACAATGATGAAAGGATGATCTTTTTTGCAAGAGGTGTTCTTGAAACAGTCCGCAAGTTACGCTGGTCGCCCGACCTGGTGCATTGTCATGGTTGGTTCACCTCGCTGGTTCCGCTCTATATCAAGAATGCCTACCGTGAGGATCCCTTGTTTGCAGATTCAAAAGTGATATTTTCCATGTATGATAATGGTTTTGATAAACCCTTAGATGGATCGTTTAAGGATAAACTCCTTGTGGACGGAGTCTCCCTGGATGATGTATCCATGGTGAAGGAACCCACCTATGAAAACCTGGTCACACTGGCCACAAGCTACTCCGACGGATTGGTCCAGGGGAGCGAATTTTTGCCTGATCCTGTCTTGAAAGTGATGAAAGATTCGGGAAAACCGACTCTTAATTATTTACCTGATACAGAATATGTAGAGAAGTTTTCCGTTTTCTATGACAGTATTCTCAACGATTAATCGCATTTACATTAAGATGAAGAAGAAGGATTTGTGGGTTGTTGTGGTCACTTTGACCTCAATTTGGCTATTTTCATCATGTCAGTCGTGGGAGCCGGATCTGGGTCAGGACCTTCTGCCTGCAGGCGATCAGGTCTTCCTTTTTCATGATACCATTATCGAAATTCCCGCATACACCATTTCCGGAGTACCCCTTGAAACCTCCGACAGATCCTTTCAGCCAACCACACCCTACCTGCTGGGTAAACTGACGGATTCGATCACCGGAGTTGCAGAGGCTACCCTCTTCCTGCAGTATAACATTACACCGAGCTACCGTCCAGGACCCAATACAGTGATAGACTCTCTGGTGTTTTCCCTCTATTTAGGTGGCTATTACGGAAATCTGGAAGCACCTTTCACCATCCAGCTTCATGAGGCCACCAGGCGCATCTATATGGACTCCATATATTATTCTAACTATGATATGGAGGGGGCTTATAATCCTGATGTGCTGGCCGAGGTGACCATCACCCCCCAGAATGGCGATACCGTTCCCATGCTCATCCGGGACCAGGCCTTCATCCAAAAATTCCTGGATGTTCAGGATGATAGTGCTCTGTTTGCCAACGACAGTATTTTTAAGGATTATTTTAATGGTTTTTACCTGACCGCTTCCTCCAGTTCAAGTGATGGATCCGTTGCCGTGGTGATTCCGTCCAACATCATCACCAGGTTATCTCTTAAATATGCCAACGATAGCACGGAAGTGGATTCAACGGCAGAGCGGGATTTTCGTTGGGCCACTTTTACAATCAATGAGTTTTCATCACAGAAGATCAATATTTTTGAACACGACTACTCGGGGCTACCTATAGAGGAGATCATTGATAATCCAAATATTGAAACGCCCTATTGTTATGTGCAGGGCATGGGCGGTGTGAATACCTCACTTTATTTTGGTAACCTGGAGGAATGGCTTCAAAGGGATGTGAAGGTGGCGATCAACTCAGCCAAACTGGTTTTCGATCTCTACCCGGAAGAATATGGGGGTATGCCCCCGGAGGATCAGGCTTCGCGCTTGATGATGTTTTACCAGACAGGGCAGGACACCCTGGCGCCCTTGTACGATTTATTAACCCTTTACCAGGGTACCCAGGGTGATGACAGTCAGTTTGGGGGTCAGCTCAAGGCTGTTTCCAAAGGTATGTTTTTTGATACCACCTACAGTTATATATTCAACATGCCTCTCCACTTTCAGTACATGGTTGACGGTGCTGATTTGCCGAATAATTTTGTAATACAAAACTATGAAGCAAAAAGAAATCCAAAAGTTTCTCAGGTTTGGAGTAACCTTTATACCAATCCAAAACGTATAAGGTTGGAAGTTGTCTATATTAAATTATAAGAATTTATGTGTGGTATTGTTGGATATATCGGTAGCAAGGATGCCTACCCGATATTAATTAAGGGCTTGAAAAGGCTGGAATACCGTGGTTATGATTCTGCAGGGGTTGCCCTGCTTAATGGAGATGTATCCATCTATAAGAAAAAGGGAAAGGTCCAGGAGCTTGAAGATTTTGTAAGGGGCAAAGAGACCGTGAGCACCATTGGCATAGGACATACCCGTTGGGCTACCCATGGTGAGCCAAGCGACCTGAATGCCCACCCCCACACTTCAGAGAAGGGCTTGTTCACCATCATCCATAACGGCATCATTGAGAACTACGCTGTATTGAAGCAGGGACTCATTGATCATGGAATGAGCTTCTACAGCGAGACCGATACCGAGGTTCTGGCCAACCTGATCGAATATATCTACACCAGTCAGAAGGTGAGTATGGAGGTGGCTGTTTCCACGGCCCTACAAAAAGTAATTGGTGCCTATGGCCTGGTGGTGATTTCCAAGGAGGAGCCAGATATGCTGATTGCAGCCCGCCGAAGCAGTCCCCTGGTCATCGGACTGGGTAATAAGGAGTATTTTATTGCTTCCGATGCCACACCTATCGTGGAATATACCGACCGGGTGATCTATCTTAATAATGATGACATTGCCCTGATCAAGAGAGATCAGCTGGTCTTGAAAAACCTTACCAGCGATAACACCAGTATTAATATCCAGACCCTTGATCTGGGTATTTCTGAGATTGAGAAGCAGGGATTTGAACATTTTATGCTCAAGGAGATTTTTGAGCAGCCGCGCTCCATTAAGGATACCTTCAGGGGAAGAATTAATCCAGATGGCAATGAAATCAGGCTGGGCGGGCTTCACGATGTGAAGGACCAGCTGGTAAATGCAAAACGGATCGTGATTATTGCCTGCGGCACCTCGTGGCACGCCGGGCTTGTGGGAGAATATCTCCTGGAGGACATGGCAAGGATTGCCGTTGAGGTGGAGTATGCATCAGAATTCAGGTACCGTAATCCCATGATCGGTCCCGACGATGTGGTTCTGGCCATTAGCCAGAGCGGTGAAACGGCCGACACCCTGGCAGCCATTCAGCTGGCCAAGGATGCGGGAGCGCTTGTATTGGGGATCTGCAATGTGGCCGGTTCAAGTATATCGAGGGAGACCAACGCAGGGGTATATACCCACGCGGGGACTGAGATTGGAGTGGCTTCCACCAAGGCCTTTACAGCCCAGGTGACCGTGCTGACGATGATGGCCATTATGATAGGCAGGGAGAAAAAACTACTTTCTGATGAGCGTTTTGCCACATTGATCGGTGAATTGAATGCCATACCGGGAAAAATTGAAAAAATTCTCGAACAGAATGATGAGTTTAAGCGGATCGCAGAGATATATAAGGATTCAACCAATGCCCTTTATCTGGGGCGTGGCGTTTCTTTCCCCGTGGCCCTTGAAGGTGCCCTTAAACTGAAGGAGATCTCCTACATCCATGCGGAGGGTTATCCGGCTGCTGAGATGAAGCATGGCCCCATTGCCCTGATCGACCAGAAAATGCCCGTGGTTTTTATTGCCAACCACGATAGTTCCTACGAAAAGATCGTCAGCAATATCCAGGAGGTGAAGGCGCGTAATGGTGTGGTGATTGCCATTGTAACCGAAGGAGATACTGTCATTAAAGGCATGGCCGACCATGTGATTGAGATTCCGGAAACCGACGAATCCCTGGTGGCTATTCCATCGGTGGTTCCCCTGCAGCTCATCGCCTATCACATCGCAGTGATTCGCGGATGTGATGTGGATCAGCCCCGGAACCTGGCCAAGTCAGTCACGGTCGAGTAGTCCCTTACTCTTTTCATAACATGCATTTGGAGTATCCCTGTACTGGATAAGAATTCCACGTACCATGCATAACTCGCTTCTTCATCCTCAAAAAAGGGTGTTTTATAAAAAGTAAAACACCAAAATGAAACTTTATAATGAAATCTAAGTAAAAGGAAAAGGTGTCACAAAGGGCATCTTTTTTTGATCTTAAATTATTCGATGATAAAAACTTAAATGATAAGCCATGAAAAATCTTGGTCTCATTATTCTCATAGTAGTTAGCGCATTTGCACTATTCAGTTGCCAGAAAGACTCCCCGGCAGTAGATAATCCTGAAGATGGCTTTATTGAAAAAGGGAATTTACTGATCAACAGCAATCCTGCGCAACTGGCAGCAAGAATAAGCTATAAAAATGACAATAGTACCCATTGTGGGTAAAGAATCTTCCTCACTCCTGAAGAGTACTAATGATTTTCCGGAAATAGACCTGACAAAAAATTACGCCTTTAAATTAACTGCCGAAGTTGATCCTCCGGTTTACGAGGGTAATACCCTGCAGGCAACCCATGTCACCATCAAAGATGATTATGCTTTTGTTACCTATAACACCCGCGGGCCAAAATGGCAGGGTGGTATTGAAATATTTGATGTTTCTGATATAAACAATCCGGAGATTATTTCAAGCGCCATTCTTCCAAATACTGATGTAAGTGCAGTAGACTATGCAGATGGAAAAATTTATGTGGTTGGTGCAACAGGAGATTTTGAAGAAAAAGGCTTTGTCTCGCCCGCATTTATGGAAGTGATATCACTGGATGCAAACAATGGCCTTTGAAAAATGTAGACGCCATTATAGATATTTCTTCCTTTGCGGGAACCGATATAAAGGTAGCAGCCGGTCATATATATACAACCAGCGGTTCCACCGGGGATCTTACTATTTTTGATGCTGCTTATGCCTTAGCTGGTACAGAGGGAATCTCTGATGCCCGCTCAGTTGATGCAAATTCAGATCACCTCTACGTGTTGCAGGGTCAGGAAGGGCGTGTGAATGTATTCGATTTGCCTGATGCCACTTATACTGAAACATATGATGTTGGCGGAGCGACCATTCCGGAATCTAAATCTGAGATTGCTGTTTCGGATGAGTATATTTTTGCCGCATTAAATGAGGGAGGTCTTTCTATACTCAATCTCGATGGGAGCTTAAAACAAAGCATTCCAAAACCAGAAACACCCTCCGGGTGCTTGGATGAAAACCATGTTACCAATAGTGTATCGCTCAATGGCGACCTTGTGTTGATAGGAAATGGTGAGTCCGGCATTTATGTTGGCGGACTTATTGCAGAAGAAGATGATAATTTATGGATGTTGGGGGCTATGGAATTTGGTGAAGCCCAATCCGCAAATTTTGTAGAATCAAAAGACAATGTGATTTTTGTTGCTACCGGACTTGGAGGATTAAAAATTCTTGCCATAAGTATTGACGAAGGGGTTCCCGACGATGTTGAGCCTACCGATCCCTGTGAATCATTGATGGGGAATATTTCGGAGTTGTTTCCTGAGAGGGTGGATGTAAGAGATATTCATGCATGATCTTTTCAGTGAAACTGCCATCCTGAATATCCATGTTACAGAGGAAACACCAGTTTACGTTTCATTCATTGATGAAGGAGCCGGATGGAGAAATACTTTCGGATACTATACTTATCCTGCGGATAACCCACCCCAGAGCATCGACGATATTGAAATGCAGATTGTTTTTCCAAACGTATCAAAAGTCGGAGAAGGCGGAGGCCTGGATTTTGGAGACCGTGTACAACTGGGTGAGGGAAGCTTTCCGGCAGGTACGGTCATAGGCTTTTACATTGTTGCCCAGGGATGGAAAAACGGACTCACCGTGGATGGTGTTTATACACATTACACAGATAAAATATTTAATAAGGATCATGGCCCAGCAATCAACCCTCTTTTGTAAGCAGCGATTGCGATGATATCGTACTGACATTTGAAGATATCAGGGTGAACGATGCAGCCTGTGATCACGATTTTAATGATATTATCCTGACCATAAAAGATACAAAAGATATGGGTATGCCAAATACCAAACTGGATGTTTCAGGATTGCCGAGGAAATAAAATGTTTGCTTCGCAAACGTTAGTAGGTTAGTAAGTTAGGGCTTAGTGTGTTAGCATGTTAGAATCGAAATTAACCCCTAACCCCTAACCCCTAACCCCTAACCCCTAACCCCTAACCATTAACCATTCCATTAACCATTCCATTAACCATTAACGCCCGCCGATAGGCGGGCACTTTTTAACGCTCTTCGTACTGTTTCTGGTAATAGCTCTGGTAGGCACCGGATGTGACGCTTTCCATCCACTCCTGGTTCTCCAGGTACCAATCAACGGTGAGTTCCAGTCCCTCTTCAAATTTAAGAGAAGGGGTCCATCCCAGCTCCTCTTGTAATCCTTGAACTGTCGATGGCATAGCGCATGTCGTGACCGGCCCTGTCCTTTACATAGGTGATCAGTCCCTCTGAGGTTCCGGCCTCTCTCTCAAGCTTCTGGTCCATGATCCGGCAGAGCAGCCTGATCAGGTCGATGTTTTTCCATTCGTTTATTCCACCAATGTTGTAGGTTCGGCCCGTCTCTCCCCTGTGAAAAATCAGTTCAATGGCATCGGCATGGTCCTTTACAAAAAGCCAGTCCCGGATGTTCTCTCCCTTTCCGTAGATGGGAATGGGCTTCATGTGGATGATATTGTGAATGGCCAGGGGAATCAGTTTTTCCGGAAACTGGTTGGGACCGTAGTTGTTGGAGCAATTTGAAAGCACCACCGGAAGCCCGTAGGTATGGTGATAGGCCCTGACCAGGTGGTCGGAACTGGCCTTGGAGGCCGAATAGGGACTGCGCGGATCGTAGGCGGTCTCTTCGGTGAACAGTCCCTCCTTTCCCAGGCTTCCGTATACCTCATCGGTGGAGATGTGGTAGAATAGTTTTCCCTCCAGCTGATCCTTCCAGGCGGTCCTGCAGGCATTGAGCAGGTTGACTGTTCCGATGATATTGGTATGGATAAAATCCATGGGACTTGCAATGGATCGGTCCACATGTGATTCGGCAGCCAGGTGGATCACCCCGTCGATGGCATGTGCTTCGAAACAGTCTTGCCAGGAAGGAGCATCCACAATATCGCCCCTTATAAACTGGTAGTTGGATGGTCCTTGATATCCTCAAGGTTCTCCAGGTTACCGGCATAGGTGAGCTGGTCGAGGTTGATAATCTTGGTATTCGGGATGCTTCAGCACCAGGTTTCTTACCACATGTGAACCAATAAAACCCGCACCTCCTGTAACCAGTATTGTTTTCATCATTTTAAGTTTTTCTAATCTGACTGTTTCTAATGCTTTCCCATTTCCAGGCCGATCGAAGGGTCTCTTCAATCCCTATTTCGGCTTTCCACCCCAGCTCCTCATTGGCAAAGCGGGTGTCGGCATATACCTTTTCAATATCTCCCTCACGTCGGCCCACAATCTGATAGTTTACCTTTACCCCGGTGGCAGCTTCAAAGGCCTTGATCACCTCCAGAACAGAGAGTCCGGTTCCTGTTCCCAGGTTAAACACCTCCAATGGACTTTTTTTGCTTGTGATCAATCAGGCGCCTGTATGGCCACCACATGTGCCCTGGCCAGGTCGACCACGTTGATGTAATCCCTGATGGCCGATCCGTCGGGAGTATTGTAGTCATCTCCGAATACGCTGAGTTGCTCCCTGAGTCCGATGGCAGTCTGGGTGATAAAGGGAACCAGGTTGTGCCGGAACACCCAGGGGCAATTCCCCGATCTTTGCTGAGGGATGTGCCCCAACGGGATTGAAATAACGCAGTGCAATTACCCTGGTCGCGGAACCGGATGCCACCTCGTCCCGGAGTATTTCCTCGCAGATCTGCTTGGTATTGCCATAGGGAGAAGTGGCCTTCTGAATGGGTGCATCCTCGGTGACCGGCATTTCCTCGGGTTGACCATATACGGTGCAGGATGAGGAGAAGACAATGTTGGTCAACCTCAAACTTTTTCATGGCCTCCAGCAGGTTCATCAGGGAGAGCAGGTTATTTTCATAATAGGCCAGGGGTTTTTCCACACTTTCTCCCACTGCCTTATAAGCTGCAAAATGGATGATGGCCTCGATATCGGGATATTTTTCAAACACGGCAAAGGTTGCGGCCCGGTTTCTCAGATCCACCTTTTCGAAATGGGGTGCTTGTCCCGGTATATCTCTGTGATCCCCTCAATTACCTCCCTTTTGGAATTCTCCAGGTTATCGATGATCACCACCTCCATACCCGACTCCATCAGTTCCACTGCCGTGTGTGACCCAATGTATCCTGTTCCGCCGGTTACAAGTATTTTTGACATGGTTAAAGGCTCCAGTAATTAAACGAGTCTATTTTGTTCCTGTAGATTCCCTTCAGATCTGCAAATACAGCCCCCGGAGTGAGTAATGCTTCTGAAATAGGCCTCATCCAGATTTGGCATACTCCTGTGTGGTTTACAGCCACCACGATTCCGTGGTAGGGGCCCTCAATGGATTCTGCCAGTTCAAAGTCATATTCTTCGCTGATCTCTTCCGGAGATGCATGGGGATCCACCACATCGACTCCTACCCCGAACTCTTTGAGTTCTGCAATCACATCGGCCACCTTGGAGTTTCGGATATCGCTTACATTTTCCTTGAAGGTGGCGCCCATCACCAGTACCCGGCAATCTTTCAGGTTGGGAAAGGTGGAAGAAAGTTTCAGGGTCACCTGCCTGGCCACATAGGCACCCATGCAGTCGTTGATTGCCCTGCCCGGCATTGATGATCTGGGCATGATGACCAAACTTCATGGATTTATAGGTGAGGTAGTAGGGATCCACACCAATGCAGTGACCTCCCACCAGTCCGGGATAGAACTTCAGAAAATTCCACTTGGTTCCTGCTGCCTCAAGCACCTCGTAGGTATTGATCCCCATCTTATTGAAGATCATGGAGAGCTCATTCATGAAGGCGATGTTGATGTCGCGCTGGGTATTTTCAATGATCTTGGCAGCTTCGGCCACCTTGATGGAACTGGCCCGGTGCACACCGGCCGTGATCACCAGTTCATAGGTCTTTGCAATCTCCTCGGCCGATTCTGCATCACATCCCGAAGTTACCTTGGTGATCCTGGTGAGGGTATGTTCACGGTCGCCCGGATTGATCCGTTCGGGCGAAAATCCAACCTTAAACTGATCCATGTAGCTCAGACCCGACATCTCACTCAGCATGGGTATGCAATCCTCTTCGGTACAACCAGGATAAACGGTCGATTCATAGACCACATAATCGCCTTCCGAAAGTACTTTCCCCACCGATGTTTGTTGCTGAAAGCAGGGGAGTAAGATCGGGTTTTTTATGCATATCAATGGGTGTGGGAACCGCCACAATGTAGAAGGAAGCCTCTTTCAGATCCTCGAGGCTGGCAGTAAACTGGATGTCACAGCCTTCAAAATCCTTCGATTCGAAGCTCATTGCTGGGATCAATCCCTGTTTTTCATCAACTCTACCCGGTCGGCTTTGATATCAAATCCGATCACAGATATTTTCCTGGCAAATTCCAGGGCAATGGGTAGTCCAACATAACCCAGGCCGATGACGGCCATTTTTTTCTTCCCGCTAAGCAGGTCATCATAAATCATGTCGTAATCTTTTTAATTATGGGATGATAATCGCCCTTTAATCCAATGGGCGTTGAATTTCTTATGTTGTATACAGTCTGAATGGAAGTGCGCGCAGCTTCCAGGCCAAAACCCTTTCCCTCCAGGATTTTCTCATAGGACGATGGTATGCAGGTCGGTAAAACCACCACTGAATTCAATCTCCTTTCCGTCCACTGTGATGGAACGGTAGGTGCGTTGATTCTTTCTTTTTGATGTCCTTGGGAATATCGTTGTAATCGATGCTCAGAAACCATCTCACCCGGGCCTTTTCCAGTTCCAGGTAGCCGGCAGCCTTATCCTTCTTCAACATGTGCACCACGTTTTCTTTCACATCTCCGAAGATCCAGGAAAGCATATCGAAAAAGTGAACCCCGATGTTGGTGGCCACACCACCCGATTTCTCCTCGTCGCCTTTCCAGGAGTAAGTGGTACCAGTTTCCCCGGCTGGTGATGTAGGAAAGATCCACATCATAGACTTTATCGGGCGGACCATTCCTGACCTGCTCCCTCAGCTCCATAATGGACTGGTGGAGCCTGAGCTGCAGGATGTTCCAGACCTTTTTCCCGGTCTCCTTCTCATAATCTTCCAGGGCATCGATGTTCCAGGGATTCAGTACCAGGGGTTTTTCACAGATGGCATCGGCCCCGTTTCTCAGGGCAAAACGGATGTGAGAATCGTGGAGGTAGTTGGGAGAGCAGATACTCACATAATCCACCTGTGTTCCCTGCCTGTTCAGCTTGGCAATGTGGCGGTCGAAACGTTCAAATTCAGTGAAAAAATCGGCATCCGGGAAATAGGAATCCATGAAACCCACACTGTCGAAACGGTCCAGTGAGGCCACCAGATTGTTCTCTGTCTCTTTGATGGCCCTCACATGCCTGACGGCAATGTAACCTGCCACACCAATTAGTGCAAAATTTCTTCCTGTCTCCTTCATCTTACTCATGCTATTTTCCTTACCCTGTTATTCTTCAAGTCTATATTTCTCCTCACTTTCAGGACAGGTGGCCATGTCCATCGCTGTCAAAATTCAAGCCGGTGTCCGTATTCACTCATCCAGCCCACCTGTCTGGCCGGGATTACCCACGACCAGGGCATAGGGCTGGAACTTCCGTGGTAACCACGGCACCTGCCCCGATAAACGCAAAATTTTCCAATATTATTTCCACAAACGATGGTGGCATTGGCCCCAATGGTGGCTCCTCTTCCCAACCACGGTTTTCACATATTCCTCCCTTCGTTTGATGGCACTTCGGGGATTGATCACATTGGTGAAAACCATGGAGGGCCCCAGGAAAACATCGTCTTCGCAAATCACCCCGGTGTAGATGGAAACATTGTTCTGGACCTTTACATTGTTGCCAAGGATCACCTCGGGCGATACCACCACATTCTGTCCCAGGTTACAATTTTCCCCAATTACACATACCGGTCATGATGTGGCTGAAATGCCAGATCTTTGTGCCTGCTGCCAATTTCAACACCCTGCATCAATCACAGCTGTTTCGTGTGCAAAAAATTCTTTCATGTTCATCCTTTAAAAAATGCATGAATCTGCTCGGCAAATATAATCCAGCTGTTCCTCTTCCAAGTTCAGTGTGCATGGGCAGAGAGAGTACCTTGCCGGACAGCTGCTTCCGATACCGGCAAATCACCCTCCTGGTACCCGAGGTCTCTGTAGGCACTCTGAAGATGCAGGGGAACCGGGTAGTAAACCATGGAAGGAATACCTTTTTCCATTCAGCCATTGTTTCAGCGAATCCCTCCTTTCGGGGGCTCACCTGAAGGGTGTACTGATGAAAAATATGGGTGGAAAAGGGTGAGCGTACCGGGATCTGAATTTCTTCAATTCCGACAGGGCCTGATCATAATAGGCTGCAGCCTTTTGCCTGGCATGGTGGTACTCGTCCAGGTGTTTCAGTTTTACCCTCAGGATGGCTGCCTGCATGGTGTCCAGACGGGAGTTTACACCCACCTGATCGTAATAATATCGTTCATTGCTCATGCCGTGGTTGACCAGGGAGCGCAGCTTGTTTCCCAAAGCTATCATCCCTGGTAAAAAGGGCTCCCCCGTCTCCAAAGGCACCCAGGTTTTTTGAAGGGAAAGAAGGAAGTGGTTCCCATGTGACCGATGGTTCCGGCCTTTCGTTTGGATACCGTCGCATGAAGTATAATCGGCTCCCAGGGCCTGGGCATTGTCTTCAATAACATAGAGGCCGTAGGCTCCTGGCAAAATCCATGATCCGGTCCATATCGGCACATTGTCCGAAGAGGTGAACCGGTACGATGGCCCTGGTTCGTTTTGTCACAGCCTGCTTCAAGCAGAGTCGGGATCCAGGTTGAAGGTATCCTCCAGCACATCCACAAGCACCGGTTTAAGCCCAAGGAGTCTGATCACCTCGACGGTGGAGATAAAGGTGAAAGGGGTGGTAATCACCTCATCGCCGGGCTGCAGTTCCAGGGCCATCATGGCCACCTGAAGGGCATCGGTTCCGTTCCCGCAGGCAATGGTATGGGGCACATCCATGTAGAGTGGAGAGTTCATCCTGGAAGGCCAGTACATCTTCACCCTTGATAAATGCGCTGGAATCGATGACCCTCTGAATGGCCTCATTAACCTCTGTTTTGATTTTAAGGTACTGACCATGAAGGTCAACCATCTGATCTCGTTCCATGTACGAATATAATAAAAATTGCGGCTTGATAACTTGGTTTTGAAAAGGGCTTTATTCTGACTACTTTTATCCCATAAAAGCAAAGAAAGTGACCATTGGAGAAAGCATCAAACAACTTCTGGAAGAGCGCAAAAGGGTGATTCTCCCGGGCTTCGGGAACCTGGAAATAAAAGAGTCCCACGGAGTCGTTTCCTCTTCTGCGAAACGGATCGATCCACCGGGCCTGTTCGTCAGGTTCGATGGCAGCTTCAGCAAGGATGATGGTCTGCTGGCCACAGCTTATTCCGCAGAAGGAGGAGTGGACAGAGAGGAGGCTGAACAGCAGGTTCTGGAACTGGTGGATGCCATTCGATTTGCCCTGGATAAGGGAGAGACCTATCCACTGGCCGATGCCGGCATCTTCAACAGGGATGATGACGGAAAGATTCATTTTCAGCCTAATCCATCCTGGGTACTGGAACCGGATCAGTATGGTCTCGGATCCATGGACCTGCTTGAACTTGAAGATCTGCCCGATGAGGAGGAGAGCCCTCGATCTTTCTGCCGGTAACCGGAGGTCAAGGTAGAAGAGGAGCTAAGCCGTGATGCAGGTCCGATCCTGGAGTTAGACGAGGATGAGGATATCTGAAGACAGCAAGAAAAACCACAGGAGAAAGCTGCTGAAAAAGCGCATCCAAACCTGTGGCAAAGCTGGTCACGAGGAAGAGCTTGCCCACACCCTGGAAGCGCTGTATCAAGGCAGGCCATTCAGAATGAAAATGAGGACACTAAACGCCGCGTGAAATTGTGGAGGGTGATATGGCTCGTAACCGGGATACTGATCATAGTCCTGGTGGTGCTCTTGATTATTCCATCTGACAGATGGGTCAAAGAGCAGGGGTAAGAATCAGCCGCAAATGCCGGTTCAGCACGGATCAGGACCAGGACCAGCCTGCAGAGCAGCTGGATCCGGTACTTACTGAGCCTGAACCGGAGCTCCCCCAGTTGCCCGAAGCAGCGCCAATCACTTTTTTATTATTGCCGGAAGCTTTCAGGAACCTGACGAATGCCAGTGATTTGCAGGATCAGCTGAAAGCCAGGGGATATCCGGCAGAGGTAATGATCACCGAGAACCGGATGTACCGTGTCAGCGTGGCTTCCTATGCCACCAAGCGGAGAGGCTGAAAGAGGACTGGCACAGCCATGAAAGTCCGAACCCGGCCTGGAATCCTGCTGGCTGCTTTCCAACGAATAATTAGTTTATCTCCGAACCGTTGACGGCATCACTCAGCCGGCTCAACAAAATGCAGCGAACCATCGGGATTCTCCGAGAGCAGGATCATTCCCTGGGACTCAATCCCTTTGAGTGTTCCTGGGCGCCAGGTTGGCCAGTACGGACACTTTTTTCCCGGGCAGCGTCTGCCGGTTCATAGTATTCGGCAATGCCCGATACGATGGTACGCTTTTCGAATCCCAGGTCCACCATCATCTTGATCAGTTTTTTGGTTTTGGGCACCTTCTCAGCCTCCAGGATGGTTCCGCATCGCAGGTCCATTCTTGTAAAATCATCAAAGGTGATTTCCTGCTTTACAGGGGCCACTTCCAGCTGGCTTCCTCATTCTCCTCCTTGCTCTTCATCAGCTTGTCGAGCTGAGCCTGGATCTGCTCATCCTCAATCTTTTCAAACAGCAAGCCTGCTTCTTAATCTCATGTCCGGCTTTCAGCAGCTCGCTCGCTCCAATCAGATCCCAGGCAGTGCGTTCAAAGTCCAGAAAGTCCCTCAGTTTCTCCATGGAGAAGGGAAGGAAGGGATCCAGCAGAAGGGTGAGATTGGCAGTGATCTGAAGGGAAATATTCAGAATGGTTTTTACCCTTTCCGGATCGGTTTTGATCACCTTCCAGGGTTCTGTATCGGCCAGGTATTTGTTGCCCAGGCGGGCCAGGTCCATGGCTGTCTTGATGGCCTCCCTGAAACGAAACTGTTCCAGGCTCTGCTCCACACTCTTTCCAATGTTTCCGATCTCCTCAAGTACCTCCTTGTCGCTGTCCAGCAAAGCTGGTCACTTCCGGCACCTTCCCTCAAAATATTTATGGGTCAGCACAATGGCCCGGTTTACAAAATTCCCCAGGATGGCCACCAGTTCGTTGTTGTTGCGGTTCTGGAAGTCCTTCCAGGTAAAATCGTTGTCCTTGTTTTCCGGAGCATTGGCACAGAGCACATAACGCATCACATCCTGTTTGCCCGGGAAATCTTCCAGGTATTCATGCAGCCAGACGGCCCAGTTCCGGGAGGTGGAGATCTTGTCGTTCTCCAGGTTCAGAAATTCGTTGGCCGGAACATTTTCGGGCAGGATGTAAGCTTCCTTCGGCCTTCAGCATGGTGGGAAAAACAATGCAATGAAATACGATGTTGTCCTTTCCGATGAAGTGGATCATGCGGGTCTCTTCATCCTTCCAGTACTTCTCCCAGTCGGGAGTCAGCTCCTTGGTGGCTGAGATATAGCCGATGGGAGCATCAAACCATACATAGAGCACCTTTCCATCGGCTCCTTCCACCGGCACCGGCACCCCCCAGTCCAGGTCACGGCTTACTGCCCTGGGATGCAGGCCCTGGTCGAGCCACGATTTGCACTGTCCGTATACATTGGGTTTCCATTCCTTGTGCTCCTCCAGGATCCACTCCTTGAGCCAGGGCTCATACTTGTCCAGGGGCAGGTACCAGTGTTTGGTCTCCTTCAGCACGGGCTTACTGCCACTGATGGTGGAAACAGGATTGATCAGGTCGGTGGGGCTCAGCGATGTGCCGCACTGCTCGCACTGGTCACCATAGGCACAGGGATTCCCGCAGTGGGGACAGGTCCCGGTGATATAGCGGTCGGCCAGGAAGGTGGCGGCCTCATCATCATAATACTGTTCTGAGGTTTTTTCGATAAATACCCCTTTATCATACAGGGTCTTGAAAATTTCAGAGGCAGTCTCGTGATGCACCTGGTTGGAGGTGCGGGAATAGATATCAAAGGAGATCCCAAAATCTTCAAAGGCCTTCTTGTTGATCGCATGGTAGCGGTCAACCACCTCCTGGGGGGTGATCCCTTCATTCCGGGCCTTCAGGGTAATGGGTACCCCGTGTTCATCCGATCCGCAGATGGAGATCACATCCCGCTTGCGCCTGCCGCAGGTAGCTTACATAGATATCGGAAGGCACATAGACACCTGCCAGGTGGCCCAGGTGAATAGGGCCGTTGGCATAGGGCAGGGCAGAGGTAATCAGGTATCTTTTATAATCTTTTGTTGTCATTTCAGCTGGGATTGGGATGGCACAAAGATAATGATAAATGGCTGATTCTTCTCCTTCCCGCACATCAAGTAAAAAAGCAAAGATGATGAACCAATGTAAAACCGGCAGGAAGGCCGAAAGAGTGGCTGCCGACTACCTGAGGGCCCGGGGATACCGGATCTGGAAGACCAACTGGCGGTGGGGAAAAAGGGAGCTGGACCTGGTGACCCTTTACCGGAATGAGCTGGTTATTGTGGAGGTGAAGTCCCGGGTGGGCAATCCGGTAAATGCCCTCGGAGGTGGTGGATCGGGCCAAGCAACGAAATATCATCCTGGCCGCCGATGCCTTTATCCGACTCCATGATTGCCGCCGCCCCACCCGCTTCGATGTGATCGCGGTGAGTTACAAGACCAGCGGTATGGAGATCGAGCACATCGAGAATGCTTTTTATGCTTCGGTGGAAAATTCCTAGATATTACCTGAAAACGGCCCGCAGGTTTTTTCGGCCTTACCCTTTCTGTGATTCGCTCCAGAACCCATGAAATAGGGGTCAGGAAAGTGTTTGGCAGTTCGGAGCGCTCCATTGTATCCCTCTTCTTAAGAAGCAATATCCTCCAAGTCCTTGTCGCGGGAGTAGTTTTGGTTCCTCCTACCCTCTACTTTACTAAAAAATGGCTGAACAACTTCTCTTACCAGGTGGAGGCCCTGAGGTATGAATAGATCTTACTGTCAAGAGACCAATGACCACCAGTAATACCCCGATGCCATAGCAAGGGTAATGCCTCCCTGAATGGCGATCAGCCAGCCAGCATATTTCCTTTTCAGAATAATGCTTATGGCCGCAATAAGCGGTAAAATTCCGTTAAAAAGCATAAGGACGATGCCCGGAATCATTGAGATCATCTTTATGGCTAGTCAGGCAGATTAAGGCGAGCCAGGAAATCTTCAAAACGAGGATCTTCTCGTAAGGTTTCGTACTCATCCATTACGGCTACCCAGGCTGTAAAAGCATGATGTGGTTCATAGTTTAACCACTCAAAGGCCTCATCCATTCTACCCAGAGCTGCGTTGATGGTCATCAAGCCATAGGCAGCCCAACCATTGATATTGGAATTTTCAAGCTGCTCCAGGATCTCTTCTGCCTCTTTAATAAAACCGGTAGTTGCATAAGTGTATCCCAGTGCCCATGACCACCAGGGGTGTACCTCCATCAGTTTCTGATGGGTTTCAATGGCCTTCTCTTCCTGCCCCGAATATAGATAGGCAAAGCCCAGGACAAAGTATCCTGAAGCGTAATCCTCTCTCATTTCGAGTGATTCAAGGGCAAGCTCTATGGCATATTCATTTTGTCCTTTTGCTGAATATAATGTTCCAAGCCAGGCTGTATGCAAGGGATTAAATGGATCATACTTTTGAGCCAGTTCATGTTCTATAATGGCTTCATCCAGGTGACCAAATAGATAGAGGGCCCATGCATAGTGATAATGGACAATAGCAAGATTTGGATTGATCTCCAGGGCCTTTAGAAAAAATTCCTCGGAAAGGTCGAACTTCCACTCATCATACAGGTATACCTCAGCGAGTGCTGCATATACTTCCGCCATGGTTGAATCAAGCCTGAAGGCCTGGGAGGCTGCCGCTTCTGCTTTGTCAAGTGCATCGCCAGGATCCAGGGGGCCATGCGCGATTTCGAGGTAACCCAGTGCGAGCCCGGCATAGGCAAAGGGCTCGGCAGGATCAAAACTCACGGCCTGATGCAGGTATTCCAATCCCTTTTCCAAACCTTCGGGGGTAAGCTCGTTCAGATGATACATACCCCGGAGATAGGCTTTGTATGACTCGGGATTTACTTCCCTTGAATTAGATAAAAATGCTGTTTCCTTAGGGGTGAGTTCCAGGTCAACTTTCTGAGCAATCTGTTCCGCCAGTTGACTGTAAAACTTTAGAATATTAGCGAAATCGGTAATGGCAGTTTCTGCCCAGACCACACTCTCTTCCGGGTTTACCTGGATTAACCTTAATTGTATGGAAACGGAGTCAGCAGAAGCCACTACGGATGCCTCCACCAGGTATTCGACATTGATCTCCCTGGCAATTTCAGCCACAGGTTTATCAAGGTTCTTAAAGGTCTCCACAGTGCTCCGGGAGATGATCCGAAAGGGCCTGAGCTGGCTGATTTTTGAAAGTTCATGGATCAGTGCTTCATGTTGACCTGAAACGAGCCATTCCTGATCAGCACCTCCAAAAAGGCTTGTGAATGGCAAAACGGCAAGTGAAACTTCGGCACGGTCAAGCGTATTTGCAATATTCGAATAATCGCCCATGCGGCTTGAATCTCTTTCGTCTTGTCTGTATACATATCTGACCGCAGTGAAAAGCACCAGGACCACCACCAGAATGGCCGGAATGGAGAACCAGGGTCTTTTCCACAAAATCCTGGACAAACGTTGATCTTTTTCATCCTTTGTTTCCTTGTCCCTGCTGAAATACCAGGTAATAAAAAGCGCCAGAGGCAAACCGATAATCATCGCGATGAGCAGAATATCCCGGAATCTTTCAGTAAGGCCATAGTTATTGATGAAATAATCTGTCATTTCAAGGGCAATCCAGGCCCCGCTTATATATACCAGGAAGGCTTGAAAAATTGGGTTGGAAACAAATCTGTTGATGTTTTTTTGGTTTGCCATCGTTTAGTTTTAATAGATGAACAAAAAGGAAAGAGGAAAATCACTTAACTAAATATATGATATTCAGACAAGAAAGTCAAGGCACAAAAAAACCTCCCGGGATATCCGGGAGGTTGAAACATCAGAACAATCATTTACTATTTGGTGGCATGCATTCCCTTGGCATAGGATGCAGCAAAATTTAGAGTTATGTTAAAAATGTCGTCATCAGGATCATCATTATGGCAAGCCAGGCAGGAAAATGCCGGACTGAGTGCAGCCTGGCGCGTATCATCATCACGTACTGCAGAGCCGTCCTCAGTAAACATGCTCTCCGTGTCGGGAATAATGGTCATAAGGTGTGAACGAACATCAGCCCTGTACCCGCTTTCACCAATCTGTGTGCCTGATTTTCCTGCATAGGGCATATGACAGTCTACACAGGTGGGGTAGTCATTGTGTTTGGTGTGTGCTTCCTTGTCAGTATGGCAGGAGGTACAGGTAGCTGTAATTCCATCTCCATCCCAGACGGTTCTTTTATGAGGATCGTGGCAGGAAGTACAGGTCAATCCTCCTTTTCCATGCTTGGTTACGACAAATTCATCCCACTGCTCATGATTACTGATAAATCCGCCGTCGGCGTCAATTTTGTTTGTGTAATCTCTGTTATGACAGGTTCCGCATAAGAAGACCACATCGTTTCCTTCAGGATCAGGGGTTTGAATCACTCCGTTTACTTCAAGTCCTCCAAGACTGTTATCGCTATGGGCAAATTCATATACACGGTCGATGTTCTCTTTTGAAGGAGCTCCGGCATGCTTGCCTCCGGGTCCATGGCAACTTTCACAACCCACGCCACCTTCGGAAAAGGTTCCAAGATTATCCACTCCATTCAGCCAGCTACCCTCTGTAGTTCCCCCCACAGTGTGACATTTGAAGCAGGCATAATTGTATAAGGTCTCTGTGGTGGTATGATAGTCAGACCAACCGTGATTTTCTCCTTCGAAAAAGTTGATCTGGTTGTGCCCCATGCCCGTAAAATTAGCACTGTTGGCCGTTCCGATAAAGTGTCCGTCTTTGCCTACAAACCTTGCTTTCCATCCGTAACCGCCACTTACACCGGCAATATCGCTCCAATCGAGAGATCCGTCACCCAGTTCGGCCATCCAGCTACTTTGAAAGTTAACTGCTTCGGCAGGATAGACCGGCTCCTGGCCATTTTCAATAATCGTAAATATGTTGGAATGCCCAGAAGTAAGCCAATTATCATACTTATCGGTATGACATGTTTTGCATATTGCTGAGCCTGCGTATGTGGCATCTCCTGGAGAGGGTGATTCAATGGTTTCGTTAGCACATGCTAAGAAAAAAAGCATGGTTACGGAGATGGGAATTACCAGGATTGATGCCCTCATCCACGTCTTTTCACTTCTTTTTTCGCCTCGATCTTTCATACACTTCAGGTTTAATAATATTAACTGATTTATCCTGATGTAAAAGTAGAAACAGGCACGTTGGCTGAAAATCATACATTCATGGTATTTTTAAATACCATATAACACGTAGAAAAGGGTCTTTTTTGAAGGAAAATAAGGGACTAGAGGTTGATGATTTTTTGTTGCGAGGCGTATTTTAAGAGGGAGATCACACTCTTTGCTTCCAATTTTTGCATGATATTCCTTCGGTGGGTTTCCACGGTCCTGAGGCTGATATTCAGTTCGTCGGCAATCTCCTGATTGTTCTTCTCTTCGGCAATTTTCTTGATGATTTCTATTTCCCTGCGGGTAAGATGAATTTTCTTTTGCCCTCCCTCCTCTACCTCCTTATCGATAACCGAGTTGAGCAGATTATGGGACAACTCATAACTCAGGTAGCGCTGGTTTTGAAGCACCGTTTCGATGGCATCTTTGAACGCCCCTTTTTTTGAATTCTTCAGAAGATATCCGTTCCCCCCGGCCGCCAGAAACTGAAGTACATACTCATTTTCTTCATATTGCGTCAGGGCGATGATCTTGGAATGGGTATTTTCACTGCGGATAAGGCGTGTAGCCTCTATTCCGTTTATCTCGGGCATGGATATATCCATAAAAATAACATCAGGCTTAAGAGCCACAGCCTGCTCAAGAGCTTCCCGGCCATTATAGGCATGACAACAAATCACCAGGTTATCGAAGGACTTCAGAATATCAACGATTCCGTTATGAATGACCTCATGATCATCGGCGATTAATATGCTAATTTTTTTCATGCTTTTTCTTTCTTCTGCAGGGTACCTCCACGACAATTTCGGTGCCGGTCCCCTTATTTGAATTGATGGATAAATCACCATCAAAAGCGTTCACTCTTTCCTGCATACTGATCAGTCCCAGTCCACCCTGGCCATCCTTTTTATTCAACATTCCGGTATCGAATCCTTCTCCATCATCTTCCACCACAAGTACAATCATATCTTCCACCCGGTAAAGCTCAACGGTCGATTCCTTTGCAGATGCATGTTTGATGATATTGTTGATGGCTTCCTGGCAAATTCTAAAGATTGCCTTCTCAAGTTTCTCATCAATCCGCTCTGTGAACGAATAGCTTCTAAATATAAACCGGGTTTTATTAAGTTGGTTCGTCCGTTGAACCAGATTTTCGATGGCTGCCACAAGTCCAAAGTCCCGCAGCACTATGGGAGTAAGGTTTTGAGCAATATTCCGGGCCTCCTGGATGGCTGAATTAACCTGATCTTCAAGTCGTTTAGCAAATTCCGCATCGATTGTTTTTTCCTCGCTGACCTTTTGAACAGAATATGAAATACCTGTCAGGAGCTGTCCCAGTCCATCATGGAGGTCCCGGGAGATTCTCAGGCGTTCAAGTTCCTGGGCTTCATGGATGGCGATCATACGCTCCTTTCGGAGCTTTTCCATCTGGGCTTCTTTTTCCTTTTCCTCTGTCAGATCATGTCCCACCACCACCATTCCTTCCGGGTTCCCTTCGCCACTTTTCAGCACAACTGAGGTCATATAAACCGGAATTTCATTCCCTTCCTTATCCAGGATTCCGGTCTCCATTGCGATCCTTTTTGAAATTTCTTCCAGATTTATTTCTTCATTTTTCTCCGAATTCACCCATGCTTGCTCGATGTTGAACAAGGATAAGATATTTTCACCGACCAGGTCACTTTCCTCATACTTCAGCATTGAAGATGTGGTGGCGTTGATGGATCTGATCCTGGCTTTTGCATCGGTAACCAAAAGTGCCCCGTAGAGGTTATTCAGAATATTGTTCAGGTATTTCTCCGAGATGCTGGTTTTGTTCAGGGCATCAAGCATGGAATTAAAGGCATCGGCAAGAAGCCTAAACTCATCCCGGGAATCTACCTGTACCCTTAAGGTCCTGTCACCTTCCCCGATTTTCCTGATGCCTCCAAGAAGCTGGTCAATGGGAAGAGTAAGTCCTTTTATAAACCGTAAACTCCCCAGGACCAGGGTGAGAATCAACATCATCCCGATCACCACCACGGTTATGGTACCATGCAATTTTACAGTTTTACTTTTAATTTCATATTCATTGATTTCCTCAACAGATTCATTAATCAGCAATTCCACTTTGGAGATCAGATCCAAAATCTGGTGGGATATGATATGCTGTAAATCCCCATCCGGTGGAGTGGTTTCGATCAGGATGTTAACATTCTCATTCATACTTTGAAACATAAGTTCCACCTCATTCCAGGTTTCTCTTTTGTCTTGAATGGAAATTACATTCTGGCATTCCTGATACTTCTCGTTTGCATCGTGCATCGATGTCCTGATATCCTCTTCATGTTTCATCAGGTACTGATTGTCGTATATCAGGACCTTACCAAGGGCCCCTTTTAACTCCTGAAAGGCATTGAGCTCATGGTTTTCAATGATCAGCTTCTCCGAGAACCTGCTGAACAATCCAATGATCACCTGGTTTCCAATAAGTACGATGAGAATCAGCAAGATCAGAACCAGGGCCCCTTTGGATAATTTTTTCCTCATAATCAGAGGGAAAGTAGGAAGAAAATTTAAATAGTTTTCACGTAGACGAGCTTATCATCGTCGGGAGCATAAAAATTTTCAAAGCTCGCCTTTAGCAAATATTGGTTCTTTTCATAAAAAGACCTGGTGGGAGCATAAAGATCCTTGGAGGAGGTTTCCACGTAGATACCCTTTCCGCCCAAAGAGAAGATGGCCTTTTCCGTTTCAAGTAACAGGTATTTTCCAATGCCGCGGTTCATGTAATTCCGGTGGGTGGCTATCCAGTAAAGGTCGTAGCTGTGAAGGGTGCAGGGAATCAAGCCATAGCAGCTGTAGGCAACGGTCTCTGATCCAATTTCTGCAAACAGGAACTCATATCCGCTGGCAGCTCCCTTTTGTAGTCGCTCCTCGGCCAGTTCTGCTGCAACCAGAATTTCATCATCCCTGAAAAATCCGGTGGAAGTGACGATGCGGCTTATCAGTCTCCGGATCACCCGGGATTAACTTCCGTTCGGAGAACGATTTTTTCTGAATTTTTCACAAGGCAGCGTGATATAATTCTTTTAACCATTTCTGTATAGTCAATGCCTCCCTGCCGGCATGCAGCCACAAATCCGGCATCGGGTGAAAGGCAGGGGTTCGCATTCACTTCCAGGATCCAGGGCCGGTTTTGATCATCAACCCGGAAATCTACCCTGATGTAGCCATTCATATCGAAGATCTTCCAGCACCGGAGGCTGATTTCTGACATCCTTTCCACCAGGGCATGGTCTGCCGGGGAAAGATCGAATGTGCGGACAGTTTTGTGGTACTCAAAGGAGGACTCGTCCCACTTGGAGGCATAATTCAGGATCTTTGGTTTTCCAGCCGGGTAATCGACGTATAGCATTTCAGCAACCGGCATTACCTCGGGACCCTGACTGCCGGCGAGCACGGAGAGGTTAAATTCCCTGTCCTTCAATATACTCTTCAAGGAAGGCATCTTTCAATTGACCATTCCTGTGACAGGCGCTGCAGGTCAATCTTCCTTCCTTCCATAACAGAATCATCTGTGATCCCGGCAGAGCCATCCTCCCAGATGGGTTTCAGTATATACTTTTTATCTGCCGCGGGAACCCGGCTTTGGTCGGACAGGATCAGGTCCGGTGTGGGAATTCCATGATCCTCCAGGATCTGTTTGGTACGTATTTTATCTGTGGTAGCAACAAGCGCATAAGTTCCCGAACCGGTAAAGGGAAGGCCATATGCATCCAGCAGGGAGGGACAAAGATGAATCAAGGCGCCTTTCCCATCCACGGATTCCACCAGGTTGAAATACCAGGTCGGGTGGGTGCTTCTCAAAGATTTCAGTCAATGGTTCAAGATTCAGTCCGAAGGATGGCGCGTTGGGCTTATGACCAAGCCTGGCCAGTGGCCTGTTCAATGCATCAGCCTGCACCAGAACATCCAGTTCATCCTGTGAGGATTGATCTGATATGGAATTGATCAGAAGGAGCAGGTCACTCATGCATGAGTTTTTAACCTTTTCTGACTGGCAGAATCCATGATCATTTTCATCAGTTCAGGGTAAGAATCCCGTTAAGTCCGGCCAGGATGGGCAGATCGGAGTGTTCGGGATGCATGCCAGCCAGGGGATTGATCTCCAGAAAGTGAGGCTTTCCCTGGTGGTCGAAGCGGATATCTATCCTGCCTCCGTCTTCGGCCCGCAGGCATTTCCAGGCCTTCAGGGCAAGCGCAGAACAGGCATCCACGGCATCCTGGTCGGTCAGGCTGTAAATGATCCGCTCCTCGCACTCTTCCTTGTTCACATAGGAGTATACACCCTTTTCGGCATTGTCTTTCAGAATGATCTCGATGACCCCGATGCATCTTGCCTCCTCGCCTGTACCCACAATTCCGGCTGTAAATTCCCTTCCGCTCAGGTAAGTCTCAACCAGCACCGGCTGATGGTAGCGGTCCAGCAGTTCGGCACATTTTTTTTCCAGTTGTTCCGGATCGTCAATCACCGATTCGGGATCTATACCCTTGCCTGTGCCCTCGGCCAGGGGTTTTACAAACAGGGGATAGGGAAGCTTTACCTTTTGAATATCAGCCCTTTCATAAACAACGGCATGGTCGGGTGTTGCCACTCCTGCATCCTTTACAATAATTTTTGTCAGGGCCTTGTCCAGGGTCAGTGCCAGCACCAGCGGTCCGGAAAACACGTAGGGGATCTGGTAGGCATCCAGCAGGGCCGGCACCTGGGCCTCCCTTCCTGCTCCGTACAATCCCTCCGCAATGTTAAAAACCAGGTCCCAGCGGTCGCCCCTGCTCAGGCGGTCCACCAGGTTTTTGATATGCCCGATCCGGTCTGGTCTGGTATCCAAGCTCAGCAAGGGTGTTTTCGATGGAAGAAATGGTATCCTCCCGGTCAAATTCTGCAGTTTCATCCTCGCTGAAACCCATGGCCAGGTATTCATCCCGAAGGTCATATGTGAGTCCTATAATCATTTAATGTTAGTTTTGTTTGTTATTGATGGCATCATAAAAACCCTGGAAAAAATGCCGGGCATTGATGCCAAGTACCCGGTTCCTGTAACCACCCTCCTGTACCACCAGGGTGGGGATTTTAAGTTTGCCTATCAGATTCCCGTTCCTGTAAAAATCTTTGGATGAGAGACTCCAGGTCCCCGTGGGATCACCCTTTGCCGTATCAAGACCAAGAAGCAAAATGAGGTAGGAGGGTTTGAATCGTTTTATCCTTGCCAGGGCCTGTTCCAGCACCCTGGAGTATTCATCCCCGGTCAGCTGTTCCTTCATGGGATAGTTCACATTGGATCCGAGGCCTTCACCTTCTCCCTTTTCCTCTGCAAAGCCACAGAAATAGGGGTAGGCAAAGGAGGGATGACCATGTATGCTAATGGTAAGCACATCCTTTCTTTCATAGAAAATGTCCTGCTGGCCATTCCCATGGTGGTAGTCCACATCCAGCATGGCCACTTTTCCATAACGGCTCAGGAAATTAGCAGCTATGGCCGGCGGAATTGAAATAACAGAATCCACCGAACACTTTTCTTTCCGCATGATGGCCGGGGGGACGAACAAGGGCATATACCACCCCGGTACCTTCCAGAAGCCTTGCTGAGCCTGTCAGGCAGCAATCCACAGCCCGTTTGGCAGCAAGAAAGGCATTTCTGTTGAGGGGCGTGAAGGTGTCAATGCAATAATAACCGGCCAGTACGGAATCATCTGCCGGGGCGCGGGTATTGTTCCGGACCGGAAATACATAGGGATAAATGGATTTTCCTTCAGGCAGTTTTTCACAGACCCTTTTAAAATAGTTTATGTATTTTTTTTCGTGAACCTCGCGAATGTGGTCTTCAGAGAAAGTGGTCACAGGAATTTCACGAAACAATCCACTTTTCTGGAGTTCAGACAGTATGCTTGAGATTCTGACCGGCGACTCCACATATCCCCGGTCACGCACATGGTGAATGGAGTGTTTATCGTTGACAATCAGGGTGATAAGCTTGTCATTGTTTCCCATTTGTGAGGCCTGTGCAGCTGCATATTTCTTCACATACCTGGGAGGCCTGAACTGAACGGGGTCATCTGTTACCGAATCCACCACCCCCCGGATATAATCTTCGGGGCATAAATAGGCATATTTTCTTTCAAGAATGGCCCGGATAATCTTTTGTGCCTCTGTTTTGCCGAGTGTTGAGCCTGGAGAAAGCAGGTCACACACCAGGTAGGGCGGACATTCGTCTTCTTCGGGATTTACCGGGGTTTCATAAAGGGTATTGATGATGGGAAAGGCTCCAAAACGTTCATAAAACTTCAGTCTTTGCCTGTTTTGCTCAATGAGGGACTCGTTCTTACATATCCCCGGATCATCCGGAAGGCATTCAAAAAATACGCCCGTTGCCCCCAGTTCACGTGCAAATTCCCTGACACTTTCATACAGGGAACTGCCGATTCCGCTTACCACGATATTCTTTTTCGAAGCCACATAAATCCAGATAGCAAAAGTTCAGATCCGGGGCATACAAAACCATGGCAAAACCCTGTACCATTCCTTTCCGGTTTTCGGCAACCAGCAGGGTGGAGCGAAACCGAAACTTTAAAGGATTCTTTAAATGTTCCGGAATTAAATCGATCTCCTCTTCACGAAGGTCAGGAAACCTGGTTTTCAGAATTTCCTGTACCTGTAGAATGGCCGCTTTATCAGCGGGCATCACACAGTCCGAGATCCTTCTGATAATTAACATGATGGTCTCAATTATATCTCCTGGGATTCCCTGTAGAGGTAGCGTCTTTCCCTGGTAATTTTTCAGAACATATCCTTCCTCAGTCTTTTCGTCAATATAATTGGGCAGGATCGGTATTTTACCGCCGCCCCCGGGAGCATCAATCACCAGGTGAGGAATGGCATAGCCTGAAGTAAAGCCCCGAAGGCCCCTGATAATTTCAAGTCCCTTCTCAACCGGTGTTCTGAAATGAGCAGATCCCGGAATGGGATCGCACTGGTAAAGATAATAGGGTCTGACACGCACTTTGAGCAGTCGATGGTACAGGTTTTTCATGATCTCAACCTCGTCGTTGATCCCTTTCATCAGCACGGTCTGGCTCCCCAGGGGAATGCCTGCATCGGCCAGCGTGTTGCAGGCAAATTCCACTTCAGGTGTAATCTCCTGGGGATGAGTAAAATGTATACTCATAAAGAGCGGATGATATTTCTTAAGCATCTTCACCAGCGAAGGGGTAATCCGCTGGGGAAGCACCACAGGCACCTTGGTTCCGATCCGGATGATCTCCACGTGAGGGATGGCACGAAGCCTGGAAAGAAGGTACTCCAGCCTTGCATCGGACAGGGTCAGGGGATCACCCCCGGAAAGAAGCACATCCCTTATTTCCGGGTGCATCCTGATATAGTCAAGGGCAGTATCCCACTCGGCAATCCGGGAATGAACCTTATCCTTTTTTGAAACCATGTGGGAACGGGTGCAGTAACGGCAATACGCAGCACAAACACCTGTGGTAAGAAACAGCACCCTGTCGGGGTAACGGTGCACAAGCTGGGGTACCGGACTCTGGTTTTCCTCTCCCAGGGGATCGGCCATTTCTTCCGGTGACAGGATCAGTTCATTATAAACCGGGACCATGGTCCTTCGGATCGGATCAAGGGAATCCTCCGGATCGATCAGGCTTGCATAATAGGGAGTGATCCTGATGGGTAGCTTCTTTTTCAGTTCGGCCGAATGCAGTTCGTCTGCAGACAGCTGAATGAATCTGGAAAGCTGATCCCAGGAGTTGATGCTATGGCCGTGTTGCCAGGTCCAGCTGTTCCAGTCCCGGTCACTCACTTCAGGATAATATAATCTTCTGAAATGAGAGGTCCTGTCACTGCCCGGAAGGGATAAACTGCTTCCGTTGATTCTTGTTTTCTGGGGAGGTTCTTCTACCGGGGGAGGTTCAACATCCTGGAGACTCAGTTTCATTTGCCTCATGCTTGGAGGAGCCAAGTGAAAATATTCTGGGCGATTTCATTTCTTATATACTAGCGGTGTTTGAGTAAGTCGCTTTTAAAAGGTCTTATTTTCTGCAATATTACGTATATTTTGAATCCAAACGTACGATATTATAACTATGTTTCTAATATTTTACGATTTGTTATTTGTCAGATATATTTCTTTACAGCTATAGTATTGATAATTAAAGAATTAGAAAAGAATAAATTTCTTAATATTTCAGATGAAATCCAGACTCCAGCCTTCCCTGTAGTCTCTCATCACAAATTCGTTGGCAGGATCAAAATTGGTGATCTTCATGTTCTTTGGCATCCCAGAGCAATTTCTTTCTGCCCGGATAGGATGAATTTCCTGATTCGTTGATCTCCATCTGATAGCTTCGGATGGCCAGGTTGCCCATCAATACAGCCTCAGTAAAAGGTCCGGCATATTCAAAGTTTGAACTCAGATCAGAATCCCCATATCCCTTCATGCAGGCTTCCACCCAGGCCACGTAATGTCCTTCCGGTACCCGTTTTTCTGTTTTTGGTATGGTTTCAATCTCAGGCATCAGGGTTCGTGGCAGAAGTAGGGGTCTTTCAGTGTGATTGTCAATCATAATGCCCTTGCTTCCTTCAAAGATCACCCCGTTGCTCAGATTGCCGGCCATTGTCTTCCGGTAGGAAGATCCGCGGGCATCTGAGGACGCAGACCGCCGTCCATCCAGGTGAGGTCCACAATGCCTTTCCCGTCGGTGCGGGGAAATTTTAAATGCGTTATTGAGGAGGATGGACAACTTTCGGTATACCTGGCCACCTTGAAAAAACCCTCGTAGGCAGTGGTTGCACTGCATTCCACTTCGGTGGGATAATCGATGGGCAGGATCCTGAATACTGGATCCATGTATGTGGCAGGCCATGTCACCCAGTGCACCGGTTCCAAATCGCCACCAGCCTCGCCAGTTGAAGGGAAGGTAAGCAGGATTGTAGTCTATGAATCTGCAGCAGGACCCAGCCACAGGTCCCAATCCAGCTCCTTGGGAATATCGTATTTTCCTGTGGGTGCAGGGATTCCCTGTGGCCAGACAGGCCTGTCAGTCCACGCATATACCCTGGAAACTTCTCCGATCAATCCCGCATCCACAATCTCTTTCATCCTGCGAACCGGCTCCCCGGAGGCCCCCTGGTTCCCCATCTGGGTAACCACCTTGTATTTTCTGGCGGCCTCGGTCAGGGCACGTGCCTCACCAATACTATGCGTGAGTGGCTTTTGTACGTATACATGTTTGCCCAGTTGCATGGCTGCCATGGCTGCCACCGCATGGGTATGGTCGGGTGTGGAGACGACGACCGCATCAATATGCTTGTGTTCTTTGTCAAGCATTTCCCTGAAATCCCTGTAGTAGTTGGCTTCGGGAAAATTTCTTTTTGAATTCACTGCCATGCGATCATCCACATCACAAAGCAGGGATATTTTTGCATGTTTGCTTTCGGCACAGGAGGTGAGGTCAGAGTTCACCTTTACCGCCAACTCCGATTCCTGCAATATAAACAGTATCACTGGGAGCCACATAGCCCGGTCCCCCGAGGACAAACCTGGGGACAATGGAAAATACCGTAACTGCTCCGGTGGCTTTAAGGAAACTTCTTCTGTCGGTTTTCATAGTGAGTAATTTGGGTTTTGTGAGAATAGTGATCTACAATTTTGAAAATCTCGTCTTTCATCTCTTTGATGCAAAATTGTACCAACATAAAGATTGACACTCTTGTTTTGGCAAAAGGAGGTATGTTGGTAGTATTAAGAAGAGCTAAATTTAAAAGAGCAAATTCTCTATGATCAGATCTGAAAGCGATACCATTCCAATATATTTACAGTTCTCCTCAACCGGGGCCAGCCTCAGGTCCACTTTCATCATCAGATTGGCCACATAACGCACATCCATATCAGCCGGCACGCTAATCACCGGTTTGGTCATAATCTCAAAGACATTTACCTCCTCTGAAGTTTTGTCTGGAATAATCACACACCTGATGAAATCATGCAATGTCACAATTCCGTAGGCATCCTGTGGATGGCGTTTGTTAACGATAAGGGCCTCGACCTTTTCCCTGCGCATGATATCCACTGCTTCCTTTGCTGTGGCCATGCCATCAATAAAAACAATCTCTTTGGTCATGACATCCTTGGCACTTTGAAAACTTCTTTTTGATTCCATGCTTTTTACTATAAATGTTTTTATAAATTTGTGAAACTCCAATTAAAAATATTTGTCCCGGGCTTGCTTTTTGAATTTTTTCATTTGACTTTTCAAACCGGCAATATGCTCTACGGGCATGACAAATGCAATGCCCGTACCCGGCTCATCAAATTTTCCGGCCAGCTGCAGGACCTGCATAAGGTTTTCTACAACGTGTTCTTCCACAAGGAAGACAAGTGATATCCGTTTGGTCCTCGATACTAAGCCCAAAAAAGGTCTTTGCCTCATGTATTCCTGTGCCCCTGGCAGGAACAATGGTAGCCCCTGTGGCCCCGGCTTCCTTCATCGCATCGACTACGTCATCAGTGATGCTGGGTTTGACAAAGGCAATAATCAATTTAAATTGCATCGTTCTGTGTTTTTATTTTAAAAAATCTGGATTTCAATTCTACAATTTGGGCATATCCCAAAACGGTGATAATAGGAAACAAACTTGCAAAAGCAATGAGTCCAAATCCATCAATGGCTGGATTTCTCCCGGGTACTGCACTGGAAAGTCCCAATCCAAGAGCAGCTACCAGTGGAACGGTGACAGTTGAAGTGGTTACTCCACCTGAATCATAGGCCAGTGCAATTAGTTTCCTGGGAGCAAATATAGTCTGAATGATCACCACTATATATCCTGCAACTATGTAAATAAAAAGGGGTGTACCTGTAACAATTCTGAATGTGCCCAGGGCCAGGGCGAATGCCACTCCAATAGCCACCGTAACACGAAGGCCCCATTGACTGATGGTCCCCGCAGATACCTCGCTGGCTTTCAGTGCAACGGCAATTAGGGAGGGCTCTGCAATGGTTGTGGCAAATCCGATCAGGGCTGCAAAGATATAGATCCAGTAATAGGACCACCAGGCTGTCCCACCATTTCCCGAATTAGCGATGAATGCCGGATCAGAAAGTTGAATGGCCATAATTTTTCCCACCGGGAAAAGCGCTTTCTCCAATCCCACAAGAAAGAGAGCAAGCCCAAGTACCACATATATGCCTCCCTGGATAACCCTTTTTAAATGCGGGTATTGGTTGTTTCAATACGACCAGCTGAAAAAAGATCACAAGCAGCAGGATGGGTGATATGTCTCTGAGGGTAATTAACAATATCCACAGAAAATCCTTCAGTATTTCAGCCATATTCCACCCTGTTTAATTATACCAGAATAATCCATATGCCATCACAAAGATCATGGGCAAAAGTGAAGCGAATGCAATCAAACCAAAGCCATCCACCAGGGGGCTCCTTCCTTTAATCACACTGGCAAGCCCAACTCCCAGGGCTGTAACCAGGGGTACCGTAATTGTGGAAGTAGTAACTCCCCCGGCATCGTAGGCCAGTCCTATGATTTCCTTAGGGGCAATCAATGTCATCAACATCACCAAAATATATCCACCAATGATCAAATAATATAATGGGCCATCCCCTTGAGAATACGAAATACCCCAATAACGATGGCCAAACCTACAGAAAAGGCCACCGTCAACCGTAATCCCAAGGCATATAAATCCTTGGTTTTCTGACTGTTTTCGATCAGCCCTGCTTCGGAAGATATGCTGGCAGCCTCTTTTGTCACAGCAATTAAGGCCGGTTCAGCAATCGTGGTTGAAAACCCAAGCGCAAAGGAAAAAATCATCAACCACAGGAGGCTTCCCTTCTTGGCGAGGGCGTAAGCCAGTGTCTCTCCAATGGGAAATAAACCGATTTCTAATCCTTCAACAAACAGCATCAATCCTATAATTACAAACACGAAACCGAATATGACTTCCCCAAATTGGGGAAAGGGCTGCCGGATAACAACGCCTTGAAAAAAAACCACCACCAGTATTATTGGGATCAGATCAATCAAAGCGGCCCTTAGTTTTCTTAAAATGAGTATGATATAACTTTTATACCTCATTCAAGTGTATGTTTACTTGTACACTGTCGATACTCAAAAGAAACCAGATCTTGGATGAAATTTCATTGGCAAATTCATTTGCAGTCACTGCTTGAAAGATTTAAAAATTGGGAGCTTCATTTAACTCGCGAAGGGGGCAGCATTTCACAGGGATCGGCAAATCAATGCGATTCGCGGCACTACGGATCTGTTATTCGCCCATCCTGCTTGGGCATCTGGAAATATGATTCTGAGGGTTTTGCGGGCGTCGGAGAGAGACTTCTTACAAAAACGACCGTACTGGTCTTTAACGTAGCCGGAACATAATCAAAGTCCTTATTGCGATTTAGATTCGTTCATTCCAAATACAGAATTTCTTCCTGTATATTTGTAACGGCTAACTGATAATTATTCATATGAAAAAGCTGATAAGTTATTTTTTGCAGGGCATCCTGTACATTGCTCCTATAGGCATTACTGTCTATATCATCTATATAGTCTTTAATTTTGTGGACAACCTGCTCAAGGATACCCTGGAGGAACTCCTGGGTATCTATATACCCGGACTCGGACTGGTTGTCATTGTTTTTCTGCTTGTTCTGATTGGACTCATCGGACAGACTATTATTGCGAGACCCTTTAAGAGATTTTTCAGAAGACTTTTAGAGCGAATTCCTTTACTGAAGGTGATCTTCTCAGCCTTCAATGATCTTTTTTCTGCCTTTGTGGGAAAAGAGCGGAAATTTAACAGGCCAGTACTGGTTCTGGTGAATCCCGTTACAAACCTTGAAAAAATGGGATTTCTGACCGAAGATGATCTTTCACTGATCGGCCAGAAAGATAAGGTAGCAGTCTATTTCCCCCACTCCTATAATTTCTCGGGAGAATTGTTCATTGTTCCGGCAAAACAGGTCACCCCGCTGGATCTCAATCCTGCCGAGGTGATGAAATTTATCGTATCGGCAGGAGTAGCTGGCTGGGAACAGAATGAACCAGAATCCGCCAAGAATAAGTAACTTCACCACTCTATTCATTGGCTTATATGCAGGGTACTATTCTTTTCTTTCTTCTTTTTTTAGTCGGCATTGTCGGCATCCTGATTTTCGATTTGCTCATATTGGGCAGAAAAAGCCATGAAGTGTCACTCAGGGAGGCAGCCATATGGACGGGTGTATGGGTGTTGCTGGCTTTACTTTTTGCTTTGTTTCTGAGGTTTTATGGCCAAATGATACATGGTATTGAGTCCCATGAAGAGCTGAAACTGGTAATGCACAGGTTTTACCCATATCTCGTAGCGGGGCAGGGCAGTTTTCAGGAAGAACTGGACCTGTTCAGGAAAAGCATCACCATAAACTTTATATCGGGCTACCTGGTGGAAGAATCTCTTTCCATCGACAATCTTTTTGTGATCATGGCCATTTTAAAGGCATTTTCTGTCAGTAAAGCCGATTATAAGCGGGTGCTTTTCTGGGGAATACTGGGAGCCATCATCATGCGTTTTATCTTTATTTTCGCCGGTGCTGCATTGATCAACCGGTTTGAATGGCTGCTTTATGTCTTTGGAGGCTTATTTGCTGTATGTTGGGGTCAGGATGTACCTGGAAAGGAACAGGGATAATACAAATACAACCCCAGGACCATCCCGTGGTAAAGTTCCTGTCCAGGAGGCTCAATGTTTTCCCGCGTTATGTGAATGGCCGGTTCTTTATAAGAAAGGATCATAAAGTATTTATGACACCGTTGTTCGTTGTTCTGATCATGATTGAACTTACCGACCTGATCTTTGCACTGGATTCTATTCCAGCCGTTTTTGGCATCACCCGGGACCCGTATATCGTTTTCTTCTCAAATATATTTGCCATCCTGGGATTGCGGTCGTTGTTTTTCCTCCTGATAAAGATAGTGGACCGGTTCTACCTGTTAAAGGTCGGCGTATCACTGTTGCTTGTTTTTGTAGGGATAAAACTCATTGCACATGAATGGCTGTACCCATATAGGTTATAAGCCTGTTTATTCATTGTTTGTGATCGCAGGCATCCTGGGATTAAGTATCTTGCTTTCAATTCTCTTTCCCAAACAAACAAAGCCGGTTATTTAAGTATTTTGCCCCCATAGCACATCGTATCCTACATAAATTTCATATTGGAGATGAAAACTCAGAATAAGGTTCCCAGGATCGTAATCGTAGGATGCGGATTTGGAGGACTTACCCTGGCAAAAGATCTGAGTAGACTCAAAGTCGAGATCCTGCTGGTCGATAAGCATAACTATCATACCTTTCAGCCCTTGCTCTACCAGGTGGCCACGGGCGGACTTGAGGCTGATAACATTGCTCACCCGGTCCGAAAAATATTCAGAAAAATGAAGAATGTATTTTTCAGAATGGCCGAAGTAATTTCAGTGCATGAAAGCGAGAAAATTGTAAAAACCATCCATAGGCGATCTATCGTATGATTACCTTGTTCTGGCCATGGGAAGTACAAACAACTACTTTGATTTTGAACCGGTGAAGGATCAACTTGCTGCCGTTAAAATCACTGACCGATGCCTTTAATATCAGAAGCCAGATTATGCAGAACCTGGAACGATCATTAATCATTGAGAATCCCTGGAACAGGAAGAAGCTGTTAATGTGGCTATCATTGGAGGAGGTCCGGCAGGCCTGGAACTTGCAGGAGCGATTGCTGAAATGAAAAAATATGTACTTCCAAAGGACTTCCCCGAATTGGATTTATCCAGGATGCACATCTATTTATTTGAAGCATCTCCCAGGCTTTTATCAGTCATGTCAGAGGAAGCTTCAGATCATGCACTACAGATACCTTGAAAACCTGGGGGTCATCATCAAAACATCCGCACAAGTAAAAAGTTATGATGGCAGCCAGCTTATCCTGGAAAATGGAGAATCTATCAAAGCGGATACAGCCATATGGACTGCAGGGGTTAAACCTGTAAGGATTGCAGGAATAAAGCAGGATGGATATCTTGCAGGAAAAAGACTCCAGGTGGATGCATTTAACAGGCTGATCGGAAGCACCCATATTTATGCCATTGGAGATATCGCTGCCTGTTAGTTCTGAAAGCCATCCGAAAGGATTGCCTATGTTGGCCCCAGTGGCCATCCAGCAGGCCAGGCACCTGGCAAAAAATTTCAAAATTGCTTTTGATCGGGAAATCCACTCATTCCATTTACCTATAAAGAAAAGGGAGTGATGGCAACCATTGGAAGGAAAAGGGCAGTGGTCGATTTGCCAAAATGGAAATTTCAGGGATTGTTTGCATGGTTTGTTTGGATGTTTATCCATATCATGTCTCTTATAGGCTTTAGGAATAAGCTCAGGACCTTCATTGATTGGTCCGGAAGTTATTTTAATTACGATAAACCCCTGGGAATTATCATTCCTGAATTTAAAAGAGTTGACTGATGCATCTTATTCTGATATACATAGGCATATTTTGCGGAATTTTTTTTGAAGGAGAAATGGTGATGATCACCTCGGTCATTGCCGCTCATCATGGACATTTAAAGCTGTGGATTGTGATTGCCATCGGTTTGACAGGGACCTACTGTTCAGATTCATTTTACTTTTTCCTTGGAAGAAAAAAAGCTAGATAATCAGTCTTACACCACCCAGTTCCTCTACCCTGTATGGGAAATGATCACCGGGGGATGCAATAAACATAAAGTTTATTGGAACCTTCCACTCTTTGCTTAATTTTCTTATGAGTTCTGGGCCAAAAACACCCTCCACAATTTCGCCTGTCACACCGAATTCCGGATACTCTTCATCGATTATTTCTACAATCTTTTTAAAATCTTTGATAAAAATCGTTTCGTCTTTTTTTGATGGATCGAGAACATGCACAATCTTCAAATTCTTTGTGTTCTCATTGTTCTTTATATATAACATTACTTTATTCAGCACCGCGAGATTATCCCTTTTGGCGAAATAAATAAACTGCTGGGCGTTGATCGTATTGATCATATTGTTTAAACTATTGGATATTTTTAGAAACCAGTCTTTAATATGGCTAAAAATGTACATGACAATCCCCAGGGAGCCCCTCAAAATAGGGACCCGTTTGAGTAAAAGTGAAATGAGAATAATTGCCGGTATAAAATAGGTGAGGAATATTCTGACATTGGAGGGAGCCCCGTCGATTTCAGGTTTCATTAGGATATTCCCCGCCAGCGCAATAAGAACAGCGATAATTGCCAGCAAAACGCTCAACCAATTTGCCGTTACGGGTCTTGGAAGTTTTGCCCTTCGGATTTTCAGCAGGATATTTCCAAAACCGAAAAGAAACATCACCGACAGAAAGGAAATCGTATAAACCCCTGCCAGAAGGCCCACATTCCCTTTGGTGATCAAAAGAACGGAAATGGAGATGATCAGGAACAAAATAATAATCCTTTGAGAACTGCCTTTCCTGTTTTTTTTCAGGAAAAACTGGGGCAGGATCCGGTCGAGGGTCATCCTTTCCATCAGACCTGTTACGCCAATATAAGCAGTAAGTACGGCCCCACTCAACACCAGGACTGCATCCAGCGACACCAGCGTTGATAACCACTGACCGGACGAAAGTTGGCCCATGCGGGAAAGGAGTGTGGTTGAGTATTCAGCTTTGATTTCTGAAATTGGGATAATGCTGAGTGCAAGGAAAGCCATTAAAGGGTTTATGACACTTACAATCAGCCACATATTTCGGAGGGTCTTGGGAAAAACCCCAGGTTTTTGATCCTCCACAAAGTTCGCAGAGCTTTCAAATCCGGATATTCCAAGCATGGAAGCGGAGAAACCAAAGAAAATCGCCATGCTGATGCTTCCTTCTACCGGCAAATTCCAGTTTGACCGAAATTGACCAAAACCATTTTGCGCTAAATAGAACAGAATAAAAAACGATAGCAATGTGAGGGAAAAAAGGTGAAAGATGAATATCCCCGTAGCCACCTTTGCCGATTCTCTCATACCCATGATTGCCAGCAAGGCAAACAGGAACAATAAACAGATTGTAGCCAGAATGATGGGTAATCCATGAATAATATCATGAAAATAATGCATGGCTTCGTTGGCAGATATCACCGATGTGGCCATATATGATAAGATGGTCAGGGTAGCCGCCAGGGAAGCTGTTGATTTACTGGTTGTATTGAGCAAGGCATTGTAGGCTCCTCCATTTAGAGGCAGGGCCCCGACGACTTCACCATAGATCTTTCTGTAAAAGAAAAGGACCAGGGCTACGATCAGAAGGGTGATCCAGGCATATTGTCCTGCAAAACCTATGGAGAGTGCAGAAACGTATAAAACGGATGAACTAATATCATTTCCGCAAATGGCGGTCGAGGATAGTTCCCCCAATTTTTTTCTTGACATTAAATCTGATTTTATTTCAACCCAAGTTCCGAAAATTCTACCATGTAGATATCCTAAAAAGGGGACTATTTCATAGTGTTCAGTTTTTTAATGAAATGCGAGCTTCATTCAGAAGATGCTTCCCTGGCAAATTTTATGTCTGGCGGAATAAAACGCAGCCACTGACAGATATATATTACTTTTGGAAAAGTGAATTCAATTGCAAAAGAAAAATTATATGAAATGAGATTCCTGAAAGACATTTATCACCAGTACATGAAAAGTGATACCTTCGAAAAAGGTGCCGCCCTATCGTACTACACGGTCTTCTCTTTCCTCCCGATCACCATGATTATCTCCTCTCTATTAGGCATCCTTTTCAAGGAGGACAGCATTTCTGATGAGCTTTACAAGGTGATTCAAAATATTGTCGGGGATCAGGGAGCACTTCAATTTATGGATATCATCAGAAATCAACATTTATATCACGACAATTGGTTTACAACCATCGTAGGACTGACAACTTTGCTCCTTGCCGCCACGGGTATGTTTAACCAAATTCAAAAATCACTGAATGCAATCTGGGGCTTGAAAGCCAAACCGAAAAAAAGTGTGATCAATTATTTTGCACGTCATTTCGCCTCCTTATTAATGTTGCTCTTACTAGGATTTATTCTCTTATTGAGCACCACGCTCAACAGCCTGTTTTTAAAATATGCTTCTTATCTGCCTGATGCCTTTGTACATGCACATCTGTATGAAAATGTGATTTCGTTTTTTTTAATCACATTGCTGTTTACCATCCTTTTCAGGTTTATTGGAAATGCAATTGTTCCCTTGAAAACGGCTTTCGTATCCGCAGGATTTACTGCTTTCCTGTTCTTTATAGGAAAAACAGCCATCGGATTTTACATCGCCCACAGTGATATTAAATCCACATTCGGAGCGGCCAGCGCCATTGCTTTGCTTATGATCTGGGTGTATTACACCTCTCAGATTCTATTTGTCGGTGCAGCTTTTGCCTATGTATTTGGACAAAAAACCGGTGCAGAGATCAAGCCAACGAATCAGGCCATCCGCTACGTTCATCAAGAGCTTATTGAATGATCTTCTTTTTTTGTGTTTAGGACACTTGAGCGCTTCTCAAACTTCTCATTGCCTGAAAATCATCATCCTGTTTTCAAGAAAGGAAACAAGGTACAATCCCTGACTGAGGTCTGAAAGATCAATACCAGAAAAAACTCAAGAAATCTCATAGGCATATTTGATTCAGATCACAATTGGTTTCCGTCGAAAATAAGATTATTATTTCGAATTCTGAAAGCTTGGTATCAGCCTGTAAGATGATCGGGAACCGAAGTTGGAATTATTCCTGTTAATTTATGAATTAAACATGGTTTCGTTTGAATATACAAGCGTCTGCTTTGTATCTTTACTCTACCCGAAAAAAAAATATTCCATGCCAATTGAACTCAAGCACCCGGAAGGACACACATGTCAGCTCTGTAAAAAAAAGTATGATATAAGGTCTTTATACCCTGCGGAATTAGTCAGGCCGCATGTGGTTGAATTTATTAAACTTAATTTTCCCGAATGGGATGAGAAAGGTTATATATGCTCAACAGACTTGCGTCGCTTCAGGTCGGAATACATAGAATCAATTCTTAAAAAAGAACTTGGGGAAACCATAGGAATTGAAAAAAAGTTTGTAAAAAGTCTGAAAGACCATGAATTGATTTCCGAGGATGTCCATAGGACCTACGAATCGGATATTAGTTTTGGCAACAAATTATCTGACAAAATTGCAAGTTTTGGAGGAAGCTGGAAATTCATTATCATCTTTTTTATTGTACTGATGGTCTGGATAGGAGTGAATAGTGTGGCTTTGCTGAAAAAACCATTTGACCCCTTCCCTTTTATTTTAATGAACCTTATTTTATCATGTTTGGCAGCGATTCAGGCTCCGATTATTATGATGAGCCAAAACAGGCAGGAATCAAAGGACAGGATGAGATCGGAGAGCGATTATAAGATCAACCTCAAAGCCGAGCTTGAAATCAGGTTATTGAATGAAAAAATTGATTTCCTTCTGGTAAAGCAATGGCAAAGGTTAATGGAAATTCAAAGCGTTCAAACAGATTTAATGGAAGAGATTCTGAAAGAAAAAAAGTAAAGGTCGAAGAATCCTAATATACCCCTCTTCCTGAAAAAGAAATACTTCAAGGCAAAAGGCTACTCGTTTGTTCAATTAGGGATGTCTGTTCTTTCCGGATTTCAGAAAGTGCATCCGGTAAAAGAAAGAGTCGTCTACTACATTTCAGTATTTATTAGCAATAACTCCATTCTCCGGGCACCTGAATGGGCCCGTGAACAGCGCACGGATCTTGGCCCTGCAAATCATTTCACAAGTTATATTTAGTATATTTATTTCTAATTATAATAAAATATTCATGGCAAGGTTTATCAAAAAACAAAGACAAGAGATTGGGATATCACCTGATGAATGGATGTTTAGGGGTGAGAAAAAGATTGACCAGGTTTTGTTGCGGGTTATTGATTATGACGCTGACAGACTTGAAGAGGAAACCATTCATCGTGTAAATGATGTATTAAAATACCAGGATAAAGATCTAGAGCAGGAAAAGCATCATGTATTTCATAGTGTCAAGTAATCAATGAATGAGGACCCGGAATCAAACATTTATTATGATGCATTTGGCCTGGGTAGAAGAAAGAATTATTTTAGAAGGATCAAGTAAATGAAAATGTCTGATCGCCCCATCCTTGAATTAAAAAAGCATATTGAGGAAATTGCTTTATTAAGCAGTGAAGCCTGGATCGACCTGGAATACATTGTTCATATTTCAGAATTAAAGACCGAGGAGTTTCTGTTCCGGGAAGGAAGCCGGGCCATGGATGAAGCATTTCTTGTCCGGGGCGTCTTAAGGGCTTTTTACCGCTCCTATGATGGAGGGGAAGTGAACGTGGCTTTTTATAGAGAAAGCAATGTGCTGCCCCCACATTATTTCCGGACAAAAAACGGGATAAGTAACCTGAATATTCAGGCTTTATCAGATGTGGTTGTGGCGAAGTTTAATACCGACCAGTTTTCTGCATTGCGTTATAAGCACGAAAGCCTGATGAAGTATGGAAATGTAATAGTGGAACGTGAACTGGAATATAAAACACAGAGGGAGATACTCCTGCTTACCAAAAATGCTGAAGAAAGGTACAAGACATTCAGGGAGATTTACCCCGGTCTTGAATCTTACATTTCACAATATCATGTGGCGTCCTATCTCGGCATTACCCCCGTCTCATTAAGCCGAATCCGAAAAAGCCTGGTCACAAAATAGCAGTACCCCATTTCTTATCAAATGTTAATGGTTCAGGGTTCCTGACCCCCTTTCTTTGTGAAAAAACAAAGAGATGAAGGCACAAGATATAAACCCGAACTGCTTGTTATTATCCGGCGTGGTATTGTTAGCCGGAACCCACATGACCTTTAACATCGGAATCCTGGCCTGGTTTAGTTCGGTTCCTTTCCTCCTGTACCTGCACAGAACCCGGGGCTTCAGGTCCAGGCTTTATTTTGCAATGGCATTGATTCTGGCCTGGAGTTTATGTGTATTTAAGATCACCACTGATCCCATTCCCCTGGCGATGGTCCCCATGTTTTCTATACCCATAGCCCTGATCCAGTTACCAGGATACCTGGTATGGGCAAAATTCAGAAATCGAGATTTTTCCGCTCTCCTTTTCCCGGCTGTGATGGTTGTGATGGAATGGGCGCAACATACCTTCACTCCACTGGGCAGTTGGGGTGCAGCAGCTTACTCCCAGGTGGATCAATTGGTGATTTTACAGTGCGTATCCATACTTGGTATGGCAGGCCTGGGTTTTGCAATATATTATTCAAACAGTGTTTTGGCAGAAATGATCATTGACAGGGAAGTCAATTTTACAAAGGTTCTTCCTTTGACAATAGTGCTCTCCGGGATCCTGGTCTTCGGGGCTCTCAGGATTGACATCTATAAATCATCCGGCAGGGATCAGGTCAAGCTTGCAGCGGTGGGTACCGATTCAAATGTGAATGGACTTCCCCTGCCTTCCACGGAAATTCGCAGATCAAATCAGCTTTTATTGTTTGAAAGGACTAAAAAGGCTGCTGGAGCCGGGGCAAAACTGGTGGTTTGGAACGAGGCTGCTACAGCCATTCTGCCCCGGGAAGAAGCCGAATGGAACAGGAGTCTCTCCTTACTGGCAAAGGAACAGGGTATAGTCCTTGTGGCAGCTTACGTGGTTCCCATCTCAGAATCACCATTCAGGTTCGAGAATAAGTACAAAATGTATTTACCGGATGGTAGTCTGGGCTACACTTACAACAAGCATGAACCTGTACCCGGTGAGCCGGCCGTAAAAGGAAGGGAAGTTATCGAAACCATCGGCATACAGGGAATTGAAATTGGAGCTGCCATATGCTACGATTATGACTTCCCATACCTGGCAAAGGCATTTGGACGCAGGGATGCCGACATTGTGGCGCTTCCTTCCTCCGACTGGCGGGGAATTGATCCCATTCATACGAAAATGGCTGCAATCAGGTCTATTGAACAGGGGCATTCAGTGCTTAGATCCACCAGGTTCGGACTCTCAGCTGCCATTAATCCCCTTGGGGAATTTAATGCACAGATGAGCAGTTTTGATAAAAATGACCGTATCATGATGGCTTTTCTTCCTGAGCGGGGAGTGTTTACTATTTACAGCCTGATTGGAGACCTGTTTGTATACCTGTGCATTGCTTGTGTTTTAATCTATATAATAAGATTATATATAGCTTCCAAGGACTAACAATTGTCAATCGCCATCATATTTATATATTAGGGCTGGAATTATCCATGTGACAATGCAATTTCAACAACTTAATAAACCATATCCCTATACTGCCAGGTTTCCGGAGTCTTTGAAAGTGATTCTCTTTATAAGCTGGTTTATCTTTTTTTTCGTCTTTCTGTTTCGTTCGGAGCAATTTGTTGGAAACAGCAGCACACCATACCGACTACTAATTTCATCATACTATGGACTGGCAACCTTTATCATTGCCGTGGTAAATATCCTTATTTTCAGTGCCGTGCTTAAGCCGGAGAAGGAAAAGAACTGGAAGGTCTGGAATGAAATTTTATTGTATGTCATTCATTTCCTCACCATTTCACTGGCCATGCATTTCCTGACTGCCTATGTCATGGGAAAAGAATTGTCTTTTACCGGTATTTTATCTTCTATTTTTACAACTGCGCTTATTGGTTTTATACCCGTTAGCCTTCATATCCTCAATGAACAAAGAAAACTATTCAAGAAATACTACCAGCTGGCAGTAAAAATAACAGATGAGGGTGCTGATCGAAAAATTTCACCCAGCAAGGAACTTATTACTTTTGAGTCCCAATCCTATCCGGTTTCAGAACTGCTTTATTTTGAATCCAACAAAAACTACCTCAATATTTTTCTGAGCCAGGAACGCAAGCTTACCATTCGACTTACCATAAAGGAAATGGAAAATCTCCTGGCCATGCACCCGGAATTTATCCGTTGTCACAGAGCTTATATTGTGAATACGAATAGCATAAAAAAGGTAGAGGGGAATGCCCAGGGCCTGAAGTTATTTCTGCAGGATACATCTTCCTTTGTACCCGTATCCAGGTCATATATTGCTAAAGTCGACCATGTCATTCGTCCCGGTAAATAACATTTCCTGCATTTCGTCCCTCCAGCTTTGACATGTATCCCAGCTACTTTTATTTTTGATTTTGTAGGCTTAATCTTGCTTTTGAAGATTCAATCAAAAGCAAATGAAAAGCAAAATCAAACATACAATCCTGTGGTATCTGTTGATCAGTTTTGCCGCAGCCATTGCTTTGGAGTTTGGTTTTGGAACCAGGGGTATTGGGGATTATTTCCTTTATGATCTCAGCCTGTATATACCGGCTCTAAGTGTTGTTGTCCTTTATGTGTTCAGGCTTAGAAAACCCATTTTTAAAAGCAAGGAATTGGGCTTGTCCTTAAAAGGTTGGAAGTATTGGATATTGGCCCCGCTCTATATTACATCAATGTGCTTGCTAAGTTATGGGATTTCGATTTTTCTGAATCCGGGCTTACTAAAGGGCAGGGATGAAATAATATCTGGCCTGACGGAGAATGGTTTTTACTTCGGAGACATTGGCCTGGGCCTGACTGCAATCGCCCTGATCAATGCCTTTTTAGGTGCTTTGGTAAGCATTCCTCTTTACCTGGGACAGGAGCTTGGCTGGAGAGCTTTTTTGCTGCCTCAACTTTTAAAAATATTCAAGCCCTTTCCCGCATTTATTCTTGGAGGCCTGCTATGGGGCCTTTGGTCTTTTCTGTTTATGGAGCCCTTATTCAGCGACTCTTTCCACCCTCTGATCGGATGTTTTCTGACCATTTTATTCTGTATTCCTTTAGGAGTACTTTTTCAATACTTCTACTTCAAAAGCCAGAGCATTTTCCTAGCGGCGCTTGCGCATGGAGCACTATATAAATCCATCGATACAGCCTCTCTTTTTCTTTCGCAAGAAGAAATGAGCGCACAGGCATTTGGCCTTTTTGGTATTTCCGGTCTAGCATTTTTTGGGGCAATGGCCCTTTTCATATTCAATAAAATTAATTGGCAAACTAAAAACACATATCATGAATAAGCAAATACATATAGCAGTGCTCATATGCACATTTCTGTTGGCCTTTGGAACGCTCTCAGCACAAGACAGTTTATGGCACAGGTCTTATCAGGCAGGAATTTATAATCAGTATGATCTGAGAAATTCTTCAACAAATGGTATCGCTGTGCATCGATTGGTAAACGATGCCTTCAGGAAAGAACTTAAACCTCTGATGGGCGAAAAGCTTGGAAATATAAGCTATGGAGTATTCAATTTCGCTACCACCTTCTTTCAAATAATCTGGACGCATGAATTTGGTCATTCTTTAAGAGCAAAACAGGTGGGTGGCTATTTTAAGATTCACAATGCAGCGATCCCCATTCCTTATACTACCATGCATCTTCCTTCAGATATTATTCTGGTTGATGAGGCCCTTGCCGTAACGGGGGGGTTTGAAGTAAACTTTCTCACAGTCAGGACCCTGCAAAGAGAGTTTATTGGACAAAATGGCATCTACAATGAAGATTTAGGTTTAAGTTTTGCCCATCGTATCATGTATCCCTTATACACTTCCCTGATTGTTCCCATCGACCCCAAAGACCCGGAGGTATGGATGGATACACCTGGAGACCCGGCCAACATCGCATTGCTCGTTTTTAAAAATTATTCCGACGATCAGGTTTTTCTTCCACCAGAAGGTTCTGTAAACCCCGACCTGGTTAAATTTTATCAGCAATCTGCCATACTTGGAACCTTTTTCAATTTAGCGGATCCTCAATTTTACAGGGAAGCGGGTGGATCCTTTGGCAAAAGTTCAAAGACCCGAAGGCCCATATTTCTAATTGGTGACCATCATACAGGATGGACCTATGGAACCCTTTTTAATACATCTCCCCTGGGCTATGAATTGTACATGAACAATTACCTTCATCTGAAGGGCAATATGTTTACATTCTACCTGAAATATGGGAATCCTTTTAAGAACCAGGGTCTTGGCCTGGGCTGGCAAAATATGATCCATCATCCGAAGCTTCAGATGTCTTCATATATCGACATCTGGAACCAGGATATTTTTGGTAAGGGTGTCGCCTGTGAAGTATCCCTGGATTATAAACTCATAGAGAAGCTGGGTATTCACATGGACCTTGGATACAAAACAGAAGGGTATGTGCTGGGAAAACAAATCAGTCAGGGGGTTAATGTAGGCTTTGGATTAAGATACTACGCTTCCTACTAAAAGTTGAGAAATTTGATCCGCCTGCCTTCCTCTCCAACAAAGCACTGTTATGATTTTTTGGATAACTTTAATTGAAAATATAAAAGAAAAATCATGGCAAGGTTTATCAAAAAGCAAAGACAAGAGATTGGGATATCACCTGATGAATGGATGTTTAGGGGTGAGAAAAAGATTGACCAGGTTTTGTTGCGGGTTATTGATTATGGCGCAGACAGACTTGAAGAGGAAACCATTCATCGTGTAAATGATGTACTAAAATACCAGGATAAAGATTCGGTCACATGGCTCAATATTGATGGATTGCACGATACCTCCGTCATGGAGGATATCACAAGCAGTTTTCAGCTGGAGCCTCTTATTATTGCAGATGTCATGAATACACAGCTGCGACCAAAAGTCCACGAGTACGAAAATTGCATTTATATATCCATTAAAATGCTACAACTGGATGAGGAAACAAATTTGATTGCGGTAGAGAATTTAAGTCTGGTATTTACCAAATCCGTACTCATTTCATTTCAGGAGAGAAAGGGGGATGTTTTTGAACCGGTAAGAGAGCGAATCAGGAAACAAAAAAAGAGAATCAGGTCTGCAGGAACTGATTACCTGGCATTTGCCCTGCTTGATATCGTTATTGACAATTATATTTACATTATAAGTTTCTTAGGAGAGAAAATTGAAAACCTGGAAGAAAGCCTTCTCATGGATCCCAAACAAACTATTATAGAAAAAATAAATACGTATAAGCGAGAGCTAAATTTCCTGAGAAAAAGCATTAAACCTGCCAGGGAAATGATTCTGTCCCTGGCAAAAATAGAATCTGAATTAATTGATGAGAAAACAGATATTCATTTCAGGGAGCTCCAGGATAATATTAACCAGGCTAATGATTCGTCTGATAGTTACCGGGAGATTCTTTCGGATCAATTAAATATATACCATACAACCGTTAGCAGCAAGCTGAATGACATCATGAAATTCTTAACTATTTTTTCTGTGATCTTCATTCCCTTGACGTTTATAGCCGGTATTTACGGGACTAATTTTGATTTTGTACCGGAACTTCATTACCAGTACAGCTACTTTATTATGTGGGGGGTTATTATAACGGTTGCAGTTGGAATGCTCATATACTTCAGAAAGAAAAAATGGTTCTAGGCAAATCAAATCTGCTACAGTGGCGGCATGTCAATTTGACATTTTTTTCTCTTCATCAGGCATGAATAAATGAAAGATGGTTCATTGCCGTTAATGTTATATATTTAGCTTAAATTGGCATGTTTCTTGGATAGTAGAGCTTGGATATGATTCTTACAGAACAGAGAATAACAGCAGGTGATGAAAAGTTTTCTATACAGGGCTGGCGTAAATTTTCACTGGGAGCTACCCGGATTTCCTGATCTTTTTGAAAAAATTACAAATGAAACGGAGAACAGATACCCGCAAATATCTGATCCCTTTCGAAAAAAAGTGGCCATCATTACGGGCGCCTCATCGGGCATAGGCCGATCCATTGCCCTGGAGATGGCATCCAGGGGGGTGAGCGTAATGCTTGCTTCCAGGACAGAGAAAGACCTGCTTGCTGTTCGGCAGGAGATTGAGGATCGTGGAGGAAGGGCTTCCCTGTTTGTGGTGGATGTTAGAGATGAAAACCGATGTCGGGAACTGGTGGAGGCCACCTTTAACCGCTTTCAAAGAATTGATTTCCTGATCAATAATGCAGGCATATCCATGAGGGCCAATTTTAATGAGGTGGATATGGATGTATTGCGCAGGGTAATGGAAACAAATTTCTGGGGTTCTGTTTATTGTTCCAGGTATGCCCTGCCCTATATTCTTAAGACCAGGGGCAGCATCGTGGGCATTTCCTCCATTTGTGGGGTGACGCCTTTGCCCGGGAGATCGGGGTACTCTGCCTCCAAACATGCCCTGGATGGTTTCCTGGAATCCATAAGGCTTGAATACCGGAATACAGGTGTGCACATCATGCTGGTTCATCCCGGATACACTACTTCCAATATCAGGTCTGTTGCCCTGAATAAGAAGGGAAAGCCTCACGAGGAGTCTCATTTGGAAGAACATAAGCTAATGTCCGCTGAGAAAGTAGCCCGGGAGGTGGTGGCCGGGATTGCTTCCAGGAGAAGAGATCTGGTATTAACCAGGGAAGGACGAATCATTACCTGGATTTATCGTAGGAGGCCTCAAATAGCTGAACGACTGCTGTACAGGGAAAAAATTAGTTAAGTATGCTTTTTATGGAGGCTAAGCGTGTTTGACAGTACACCGATAAGTTTTTTGCAGCCGCCGTTTTTTAAATATTCAGAGTGCTCGTCCAGGGTATTGAATCGTTGACCACATATTTTATCGCACATCATTTCGTAATCGGTCTCCTCATAAAAACCGTGTAAGGTATCGTTACTGTCCGGATCATAGGAGCTTGCTTTCCCTGGATTTTCCCGGTTATGAATCAGGGCGTTCATCCAGACGGCTGCAGCCAGCGCCCCGCAGCCATTACCACTCAGACCAAGGCCCCCGGCAAAACCTGCCACCATGGCCATCTCTTCCTCACTTCCACCCATTTGGCGCACCACTTCCGAAGCACAACTCAGGGCCCCCTGAGGCCGGTCAGTTCCATTGTGGCTCAATCCTTCCCTGGCGGCCCGAAGGGCCTCAGGAGCCCATTTTCCGGCAAGCCTGAAACAGCCCACAAATTTTCCGGAAAGGGTATACCTGAGCAGGCTCTTTTTATTGGTAAAATCACACTGGGTGATTTCCTCACATTCAATGGTGCCTGTGCGTTCAGCAAAGGATTTCATCACATGTTGAGTGGCCAGTATGGTGACGGCGGCGGACCGGCCTGGCTGATCATTCCTTCGAAAGGATTCAGCCCCTACTGCCATGGCAGCTCCCCAAAGCATTCCACACTGGTAGCCCTGTTGAAGTATTCCTCCTGCCAGGGGGTCAATGGCCTTTTCCTCCTCATCCCGGGTAAACCCGAATTCCCGGTCCAGCAGATAAAAGAAGGTACGGGAGCATGATCCCTTTTTAAGAAATGTGCGCTTGGCTTTCAACCTGACAGTTTCTGACCTTATGCTGTTCATTTTAGTTGATTCAAAAATTAGCCTATCGATTGAAGAGTCAAGTTATAGAGAAGTATTCATTCCTGCAATTTCACCTTCACTATCATAAGCAGGAATTTTGTGATATTCTTAACATATTCAGAGAGAACAATCTAAGATTCAGGAGGTTCTTATTTCTACCACACTAAAGCAAATTAATCATGCTAGGAAAATTACCTGTTCAACTTGTCCTGGTCATCATTGCAATGAGTTTTCAGCTAGGATGCGGATCCGGGACAGGCAAAAGCGAAACAACTAAGGCTTCAGAGCCTCGCATTCAACCCTCACCTCCCATATCTGTTTTGCATGCCAATTCTCCAAAAGAGAAGGCTTACCTGGAGGATCCCTTCGTTGGGATTACTACCAATGGTCAGGCCGAACAGGGATGGTTCCCCATCCAGAGCACAGGTGTTTCCACAACACCCATTCTGGAAGCGGTTAACTCCTTTCTATCTTCTTTAAATGAAGAGCAAAGGGCACAGTGCACTTTCCCCATTGAAGACGATGAATGGAGAAGATGGCACAACATTGACTTTTATGAAAGAGAGGGTATTGCGCTTTTTGAAATGAACGAGCAGGAGCTCAAGCTTGCCTTTGGCATCCTGGAGGCAGCTTTAAGCACGGATGGCGTTAGCAAGGCAAAAAACATCATGGCCATGGAGGCCTACCTGAAAGAGATCAGTACCCAAATTGGAATCCTTGGGGAAGAAGAGATCGCGCTTCTGGGTGATGACAAGTACTGGCTCACCTTTATGGGGACTCCTTCAGCCACTGAGCCCTGGGGCTGGCAGCTGGACGGACATCATCTGATCATCAATTATTTCGTTTTGGGAGACCAGGTGGTGATGACCCCAACTTTCATGGGCTCCGAGCTGACCTACATAGAAGAGGGCCCCAATGCCGGAACCAGAACCTTTGTTGAAGAGGGAAAAAAGGGCCTGGCGCTTTATCGTTCGCTGGATGAGCAACAGAGAGCTCTGGCAACCCTGCTGGAGGAAAAGAAATATGGCTACTCCCGTACCGAGGGTTTCCGGGACAATGAAGTGATCCCCTATGCAGGGGTTCCGGTGATTGGATTTAGTGATCAGCAGAGGAGTCTGCTTATTGATCTGATTGAAGAGTACATTGGGACCATGAAGGCCGACCGGGCGAGGGTGAGGATGGATGAGATTCTGGCACAACTGGATTACACCTGGTTTGTCTGGGTGGGTGGCTCAGGCGATGAGGACGTCTTTTACTATCGCATTCACAGTCCGGTCGTCATGATCGAATATGATCACCATTCTCCTGTATTTGTGTTAAAAGAGGGGGAGTCAAATGAGGAACCGGTCAACTGGCACGTGCACACTGTGGTGAGGACGCCCAATGGCAATGATTACGGAAAGGACCTTGCTGAGGCAGCATCTTGAAGCACATCATCAGGATGGCCACTCCCATCGAGTGAGACCACTCTCACCACATAAAAGGGAGGAGGCAATTTTTTCATTACTTTAGTAGGATGAAAAATTCCTTATTGATTATTTGTTTCAGCATGCTCGTGCTGTTGACGATGTCCTGTGTTACAAAGCCAAAGCAGGTGGATACAGAACCTTTGCAATACGGATAAAGATGTGCGGATGGAATGGTGGCGTGAGGCCAAGTTCGGGCTTTTTATTCACTGGGGAGTTTATGCGGTTCCTGCCGGGAAATATGGTGAGAATACCAACTACGGCGAGTGGATCATGCATCAGCACCAGGATTCCGTCAGTCGGAATATAAGAAATATGCCAGTCAGTTCAATCCCGTAAAATATGATCCTGCTGCATGGGTTAAGGTGGCCAAGGAGGCGGGAATGAAATACATCGTCATTACCTCCAAGCACCACGATGGTTTTGCCCTTTACCCCTCGGATGTAACCGATTGGGATGTGGCTGATGCAACACCCTATGGAAAAGACCTGCTTGGTCCCCTGGTAGAGGAGGCCAATAAGGCAGGATTAAAGATGGGTTTTTACTATTCCCAGGCCCAGGACTGGAATCATCCCGGAGGCGCAAAATCACGCTATGAAGAGGGAGATGGCTGGGATGAGGCCCATAAGGGTGATTTTGATCTTTACCTGGAGACCATTGCACTTCCCCAGGCCAAAGAGATACTCATCACGTTATCCCCTGGACATTCTGTGGTGGGATACCCCCACATGGATGAATGAAGAGCGTACCCGGCCCTTTGTGGAAGCACTTGAAGATCAGACCGGATATCATCACAAACAACAGGCTTGGAATAGATGGGGATACCAAAACCCCGGAACAGTTTGTACCGGTTACCGGTCATGAAGGGGATTGGGAAACCTGCATGACCATGAACGGGCACTGGGGTTACAATGCTTACGATGACGACTGGAAATCCTCTGAGGAGCTGATCCATAAGCTCATTGAGATCTGTTCCAAAGGGGGGAACTTCCTGTTGAATGTGGGCCCCACCGCAGAGGGTGAGTTTCCCGAGCCGTGCATCGAACGCCTGCAGGATATGGGAGCATGGCTAAAGGTAAACGGGGAATCCATTTATGGCACCACAGCAGGACCCTTTCACTATCTGTCCTGGGGAGCTGCCACCCGGAAGGGAGACCTGCTGTATCTGCATGTGACCGATTGGCCCGAAAATGGCAAGCTGAATGTTCCCCTAACCAGTAAGTGCATCTGAAGCGGCACTTCTGGTGGATCCGGAAAAGAAACTGAAGATCAAAAGAGAGCAGGAAAGAATTGTTATTGACTTGCCCGCAGAAGCACCGGATCCGGTGGCTTCGGTGATTATTTTAAAACTAGAAGAGGAGCCTGTGGCCATGCCCATGGCTTCTCAGGGAAAGACAATTCGTGGCTTCCAGTGAGCATGCCGAGGCTTATCCCGCAACCAATGTTACAGATGGCTCCGCTCATGAGATATGGGAAGCTGCTGATAGCACAGGGGAGAGTTACCTTGAATTTGATCTGGAGGAACCCACACTGATCCAGGCCATGGGAATGGATGAACCCGACCGTTGGCCCAGGTACAGACAGAGCATGCGCGTGGAGGTGGAAACTGAAAATGGCTGGGAGGAGCTTTTTAAACTAAACTCAAACGGTCACGGAGTGGTCAGGAAATTTGATCCCGTGGAGGCAAGCAGGGTTAGACTCTATGTCAGTCGCCAGGAGGGTTCTCCCGGAATTGCAGAGTGGCAATTGTATGCCCCTGAATAATCATTATTTTTGTGGCAAATCGAAACACCTGATATCAATGTTTATTAGAAAAGCTCTTGCTTCACTTAGCGTCCTGTTGATTGTAATGGGAATGTATGCCCAGGATCCCTCAAAAGTGAGAATTGTTGACCTGGAAGAAAAGGCCACAGTAATTGACAATGCCACCACCTCCTCTGCTGATGGATCGGGCGACTTCCCGGTCTACCTCTACGGTGAAAAGCAGATGAAAAAGTTTGATGATTTATATATGATCCTGGTTCGGCACGACATTCAGGCGAGCGATCCCAATATCTATATCACGGTGGAGCTGATCGATATGAAGGACCAATCATCTATTTTTGAGATGGCGAGGTATATGCGTGTTTCGGGAGCTGCAGAAGCCGGAAGCTTCAGTATTCAGCTAAAGGAGATAAATACCCTGCAGGTGATGAGAAAGGGTTACTAAAAAGGATTACTAAAAAAGAAAGGGCATCCGCTGAAATGCCCTTTCCAAAATTTACTAAAACTTTTACTACTATGTTAGATAAAAGTAGTTTACTTTCTTTAGCAATGCCACCCCATATGTTGCAGCTTCCGTCACCAATGGATTATTTTTGTAAGAATTTGACTGGCAATTGATTGGATTTTATTGTAACTTCTGCTGAAATGCATCATTGGGACACAAAACATGAAATGGTTTTGGCTCTGTATGGTTTTACTGGCGGGCTGGATTTCTCCTGTTGCATCACAGCTTATTCACATACCCGCTGACTGCCCGAGCATTCAATCCGGGATCAACCTGGCTGCTCCTGGTGACACTGTTTTGGTGACCGAAGGGGTCTATTTTGAGAACATCTCTTTTAAGGGAAAAGCCATCACCCTTGGCAGTCACTATCTGGTAGATGGAGATACTGCCCATATTTCCAGAACAATTATAAACGGCAGCAGGTTTTCTGATCCGGCTTTTGCGTCAGTGGTAAGCATGGATTCGGGTGAGGATACCACTTCCATACTTTGTGGATTTACCATATGTGGTGGTCGGGGAAGCTTCAAGTCAGATATCATAGTGGATACAGCCATAAGCTCCACAAAGTATGTGGTTGGGGGAGGGATTCTCATTTTTCGCTCGGGGGGAAAACTTTTGAGCAATATCATTGAGGAAAATGTTTTGATTTCTCCTGATACGGTCAGGGGGTCCATGGGAGCCGGCCTTTACGCAGAGGTCTCAGAAGAATCAGAGCTCATTGTCCGAAATAATATTGTCCGCAATAATCAAATCCAGGAGGTTCAGGGATGGGGGGGAGGAATGGGCATATTGAGGGGAAAGATCCTGCTTGAACATAACGTGATCATGAATAACAGCATCAACGCGGAGTGGCTTTCAGTGGGGGGCGGTATCTTTTTTCAGAATGTGTTGGATGCTGCTGTCGAGAGGGAGGTGGTGATCCGTAATAATGTGATAAGCGGAAATACCATTCTCAGCCATGACGACCTGGGAATTGGCGGTGGGCTTGCTGTTGGGTTCATTCATGGGGTAGGAATGATGAGGATTCATCACAATGTGATCTGTAACAACCAGAGCAATGGCATAGGTGGTGGATTCTATAGTTTTGATGCAAGGGGTTTGCTCTCTGAAAACCTTATTTTTAATAACAGCGCGGGCATGTATGGGAACTCCATTGCCACCGAGATGGATCACTGGCTCAGGATGGATTATAACCATATATGGGAAGGAGATGTCTGGATTGCCACCCATCGATCAAATCACAAACTCAAGCTGGCCGAAGCCTATGGAAATAAGTTTGTGGAGCATTGCTGGAACGGGGAAGAGGGATATTCGGAGATGTTTTCCATTGACCCCTCAACGGGAGACCTTTTTATAGGCGAGCCTGAAGGGTTTATTAGCTTTCGTCCCCTGAGTGTTCCTCTGAATGCTTTTGCTCCTCCTGTTATTATATTTGATTTTCGCCATAATTTAGATGGTCGATCTACCCACAACAAGAAACCGCATTATTCTGCCAAGCAAGGAAGATTACCCAAAGTTTAAGTTCGCGGTTCTTGAATTTGCCCATACTTGTTTATTGCAATATACTTCCAGGGAATATCAGTTTCGTTATTTCATGAAAGGAGTCGACAGGGATACTTCAGTCACCGGGATGGACATGACGGCAGCGTACCTTAACATGAAACCCGGACGTTACAGCTTTTGGGTGACCCATAGTGATTCGGAGGGGAACTGGAGTCCGGAGGAATAGAGATGGATGTTATCATGCGAACACCCTGGTACAGGTCAGCCCTTGCCTTTGGTGCCTATGCCCTCTTCCTGGTCTTTTTGCTTTCCGCTTACATCAGGTTTAGGACCAGAAGGTTGAGAAGGGAAAAAATTATTCTTGAGCGTGAAGTGGCCAGTCAGACCCGGGAGCTTAAAGAAAAAAACGAACAAGTGGTTGAGATGGAGCGACTGAGAACCCGGTTTTTTACGGATGTCTCCCACGAGATCCGCACGCCGCTTTCGCTTATTGCCGGTCCCCTCGACCAATTGACACAGAAGGATTATCCCGATCCAAGGATTCAATACTGGCTGTCACTGGTGAAACGTAACAGTCAACGCTGCTGGGGATGGTGAACCAGCTGCTGGATATTTCACGCCTCGATGCGGGGCATATGAAGATGATTCTTGAAAAGTCCGATGTGATCAGGCATATCAAAATGGTGGCCATTGAGTTCCAATCCCTGGCCGAAAGCAAAAAGATCAGCTTATGTGATCGATGTTCCTGAGAGGGATCCTGGAGGTTTATTATGACAGGGACAAGGTGGAAAAGGTCATCACAAACTTGTTATCCAATGCATTCCGCTTTACTCCACCGTCGGGGATTGTGACATGCCGGGTAAAGTTTTATCGGAAGATCAGGTCAGGGAGCGCTTTTCCACAGTTGAGAGTAATTGTCGCCGACACCGGGCCGGGAGTACCCGCCATGGACAGGGAGAAGATTTTCGAGCGATTTTTCAGAGGGAAGGCAGAATCCAATGAAGCCCATGGAGGCACCGGAATCGGATTGGCACTTACCCGTGAGCTGGTTCAGATCATGCACGGGAGCGTTTTACTGAAGAGTCTGGAGGGGCAGGGTTCCGTTTTTATGGTGAGCTTTCCTGCTTGGAGTGGACCACCTGCAGGAAAGTGAGTATATTATCAAGGAACCCGAGATCACCATCCCCGGCAATCCGAGTTCGGATTGACAGGGAGGCGGACACAAGAGAAGCTTTCGGAGACTACAGCTCCAAAGAGGGCATAAGGATGTTACTGGTCGAGGACAATGGAGAGTTGAGGTGCATTTATGGCTAGAGAGTCTTTCGCCGGAGTTCCAGGTATTGGAAGCCGAGAATGGTATGCAGGGATCTGGAGCTGATTATGTCCGAAATTCCCGACCTGATTATTTCTGATGTGATGATGCCGGGGATGGACGGTATTGGAGTTATGCAAAAGGGTGAAGAATAATGAGTTGACCAGCCATATTCCTGTGATCCTGCTCACTGCTAAGTCCACCAGTCAGGATAGGATGGTGGGATTCGACAGGGCGCAGATGAATATATCGTTAAAACCATTCAAAAACGACGAGCTGAGGGTACGCATCTGGAATTTGATTGAGCAGCGGGATCGTTTAAAAAAGAAAGTACTCCGCGATGGTTGTCATGGACTGGGATGAGATCACTGTCAGCACACTGGATGAGATTTTCCTGAAAAAGGTGATTGCGGTCATTTCGGATCATCTTCTCGGACCCGGTTTTAATGTGGGTTCCTGCAGGAGAAGATTTCCATCAGCCGGGAGCACCTGTACCGGAAACTGATGGCCATTATGGGACAATCGCCCAGCTCACTGATCCGAAAGCTGAGATTGAAAACCGCTGCCATCCATTTTGCAGGAGGGCAAAAACAGCGTCACGAGATATTTCCTTGCATGTGGGTTTTTCCAATCCTTCTCATTTTGCCAGGTCATTTAAAAAGGAGTACGGGATCACACCCAATAAGTATATGCAAAAACCCAGTATCATGAGCCGGGATAACAAATGAGCCAGCTTAACTGTTATATTATTAACTTTATAGAAAGCATTAATATGATACTAAGAGGATTCTATTTTCGGCATTGCTTATGATTTCTGCTTCTTACAGGGGCACAGGGGCAGGATCGGAAGCAAATTTTAAAGATTAACGATATTAAAGGGTGTTACGACGACGATGACCCTGCAAGTTCTTCCTCATCTTCCTCCTGCAACTCGCCCGATTTTCCGGTGTTCGAGGGGAGGCACCAGGAAGGATGTCAATTTCGGGGAATTAAGCTGGATTACTGTGGTACATGACCAGGCCGGCCAGGGATCCTGAAATCTATATCAAGGTTGAACTGACCTTAAAAAACGGTACGGTTGAGGAGTACGAAATGATCAGGAATGTCAGGTTCATGGGAAAATCAGGCGAGGAAGATTTCAGCATCCTGGTTGAGGAAATCAATACGGTTCAGATTCAGAACCTTTAGGAAATAAGTAAATTACAGCCCCGGATGTCGGAGTGGTCGAAACGACCCAGGATCTCGAATGTACCGTCCGGATAAGACTTACCAAGATCGCCGGTGGCAATAAAAGAACAGCTGTTAAGGTTGGCCAGGTCGATGATATTGATTCCACCCGGACTTCCGTCACCCAACAGAGAGAGAGGATCGTTGGGATCACGCACCAGCATATTCATCCAGGGCGGACAGTTGAAAACTCCCTCTCCTGAGGAGTAGGCCTGGGAGAGCAGTTCCGTCATTCCGTATTCTGAATGGATGATTTCGACACCAAAGGCCTGCTTGCAGGGTCTCATGAAGCTCACTGCGAACCATCTCTTTTCTTCGACCTTTCATACCCCCTGTCTCCATGATGGTGATGTTCTCCGGTAATTCCAGGGGATAGTTTTCGGCCAGGTCCAGCAGGGCAAAACTTACCCCCAGCAGGAGGGTGGGGTGACCGTCCATCGTTTCGTTTTTGAAGGATGGAAGAAAGTTCCTCCAGGTTATCCAGGTAAAAGCCACTGTGGGGATGCTTTGACATGGCATATCAGCTGGTCCATCATATATACCAGTGAGGATGCCTCTGCGTTCCAGGTAGGAGGGTAGTAGTGCCAGGATGCACAAATCCTCCGGAGACTCCGTAAAAATTCCGGAAACCCCTTGTGAAACTCTCCCGGTAGAGCGCAGTATCGGCCACGTGGTGCCGGGAGGGAGTGGAAAGGGTGGTACCACTGCTTTCAAAAATCATTTCAGCGCTTCATGCCCTCGCCGATGATCCGTGTGAGATTTAAAAAATTCCACGGGCAAGAAAGGGATCTCTTCCATCTCCTTCACCTTCATTGGGATCGATCTTCAGGGCTGACAGGTACTCCCTGTATACAGGCTACCGATCTTGCCTGTAAATGAAAAACCTCCAGGGCGGCAGCCCTGAAGGTTCCTCTCATCTTTTATTCTAAATATCTCTTTATCAAAGGCCTGGTTCATGTCTTGTCGTATTTACCTCAGGCAGTATTGATTAACTTTTCCGGGATGTTTTCGAAGCAAACTGGGATTTTTAGCGAAGCTAATAACCACGTTACGAGAAAGTATCCCGGAAAAGGTAGGCTATTTATCCCCTGATGGCCATAATACCCGGCAGAACTTTGCCTTCGATGTACTCCAGCATGGCACCGCCACCGGTGGATACATAGCTTACCTTGTCGGCCAGACCAAATTTGTTAACCGCAGCAACAGAGTCACCTCCGCCTACCAGGCTGAAGCAACCTTTGGCAGTGGATTCGGCAATGGCCTGTGGCGATGCTCACGGTTCCTTTCTGGAAATTGGGCATCTCAAAAACACCCATGGGGCCGTTCCAGAGAATGATTTTGGAGTTCATATATTACATCACTGAATCAGTGCCATCGATTTTGGTCCGATGTCCAGGCCCATGTAATCCTTCTTTCCCATCATCAATATCGGCAATTTCGGTTTTGGCATCGTTGTCAAACTTATCGGCCAGTACCTGGTCCACCGGAAGGATCAGCTTCACCCCTTTTGCTTTTGCTTTCTTCACCAGCTCGGTGGCCACATCCAGCTTGTCCTCTTCACAAAGTGAGTTTCCGATTTCTCCGCCACGCGCCTTGATAAAGGTATAGGTCATCCCGCCTCCGATGACCAGGTTATCGACCTTGTCAAGCAGGTTTTCGATCACCTGGATCTTATCTGATACCTTGGCACCACCCATGATGGCCGTTACGCGGTTTTTCTGAGCTGTGAAGCACCTTGTCCATGGCTTCAATCTCTTTATTGATCAGGTAACCAAACATTCTTGAATCCTCATCAAAGAAATAGGCAATCACAGCAGTGGAACCGTGGGCACGGTGTGCTGTTCCGAAAGCATCATTTACGTATACATCTGCATAGGTGGAGAGCTTTTCGGCAAACACCCTGGTGGCAGCTTTTTCATCATCGGTTTTTACCTTGTCTTCAGCCGAATAGAACCTCAGGTTTTCCAGTAGCAATACCTCACCCGGCTTCAAAGCGGCAGATTTACTTACAGCCTCATCTCCCATGCAATCATTTGCAAACTGAACCTCCACACCAAGAAGATCGGATAGGGCGGGTATCACGTGCTTTAGTGAAAATTTTTCCTCGGGACCCGACTTGGGACGTCCCAGGTGTGACATCAGGATGACAGATCCACCGTCCCAAGAATCTTTTTAATGGTGGGAAGGGCTCCCCTGATCCTGGTATCGTCGCTTACTTCATACTGTGCACTGAGGGGGACATTAAAATCGACCCTGATGATGGCTTTTTTTCCTGCAAAATTATAATTGTCAATGAGTTGCATGTTGATAATATTTTAAGTGAAAAATCTCAATTCCTGTTAGGAATCCCAAAGGTAAAAAAGAAAATTCAGTTGAATGCTTTCGGCTGCTAAAAGATGAAGCAGCAGGCGGTTTTTTGCTACATTTACAGTTTCAAAGACTCATGTTATTCAAAGAGATTATAGGACAGCAGGAAGTCAAAAACAGGCTTCGGAACATGGTAAAGGAAGATCGCGTTCCCCATGCCCTCATGCTTTTTGGCCCTCCGGGAACTGGTAAAAGAAGCCTTGCCCTTGCCATGGCACAATACCTTGCCTGTGCCAATCGTCAGGAACATGATTCCTGCGGAGTTTGCCCTTCCTGTGTGAAGTTCAGCAAGCTTGTACATCCCGATCTGCATTTTGTGGTTCCTGTACTGACCACCCAGAAAGTGAGCAAAGATCCCACCACAGAACTTTTTTTGCCCGATTGGAGAAGTGCCTTTCTAGATAATCCGTATCTGTCAGAAAATCAATGGTATGAATCTGTTGGGGCGGAAAATAAACAGGGGATTATCAATGTAAGGGAGAGCGAGGCCATCATCAAAAAGCTGGGCTTTAAACCCTATGAATCGGACTACAGGCTTGTAATGATCTGGCTACCCGAAAGAATGAACCAGCAGGCTGCCAACAAACTCCTGAAACAACTGGAAGAGCCCCCGGAGCTTACATTGATCCTCATGGTATCTGAAAGCACGGAACGTATCCTTCCCACCATTCTGAGTCGAACACAGCTTGTTCATGTTCCGCCCCTGGAGGCGAATTTGCTGCGGGAAGGTTTAATGAGCCTGGGGGAAGGCGATCCAGAATTGCTGGAGGATGCTGTAAGAAGGGCCAACGGTAACTTCAACCTAGCCCTTACCACCCTGAGAAAAGATGAACAGGAACTTTCCTATTTTGACCAGTTTACCAGGGTGATGCGCCTGGCCTATGCCCGTAACATTATTGAAATCAACGATTGGGTTGAGGCCGTGGCAGGAATGGGAAGAGAACGTCAGAAACAGTTGCTGGACTATTCACTCAGGCTATTGAGGGAAAATTTCATGCTTCATATGGAGCAGCCGGCGCTTAATTTTATGTCACGGAAGGAGGCAGAATTTTCAGGAAAGTTCAGTCCCTTCATCCACGAGGGCAATATTCATGAGCTGGTGGAATCCTTTTCACTGGCTGCAAATCACATTGAAGCCAACGGGAACCCGCGCATTATTTTTATGGACCTGTCCATCAGGGTGATCCGCTTATTAATGATGAAAGCCCCCGTCTTTGAATAGAGGGGTTTTGTTTTAGAACTCCGAATCCCTATTTTTACATCATGGAAAGCCTGAAGGCAAGAGGTTGTTGTAATCAGAAACAATTGGAGATATCCGGTGACAATAATGAGCCGGTCGATTTATATTTTAGTACCTGCGGTAAACTTGACTCCTACGACTGGTTGCGTGAGGTTTCCGGCAATGAAATTCCCAAGGTGGTGGAGATCAGGTTCAAAAATACCAGGAAGGGTTTTTTCGCTAATGTCAACGAGCTTCGGATTAAGAGGGGTGATATCGTTGCTGTGGAGGCTTCTCCGGGACACGATATAGGAATTGTTACCCTGGCCGGCGAAATCGTGGATAAACAGCGGGCCAAAACAAGGCAGATCCCAGCAGGAAGAGCTGAAGAAGGTATACCGGAAAGCCAAGGAGGCAGATATAGAGACCTGGAAGGATGCCATTTCCAAGGAGAGAGATACCATGCTTCGCAGCCGGCAGATTTCCAATGACCTGGGACTGAATATGAAGATTGGTGATGTGGAGTACCAGGGCGATAATACCAAGGCAATTTTTTATTACATCGCCGATGAAAGGGTCGATTTCCGGCAACTGATCAAAGTGCTGGCAGAGACCTTCAGGATCCGGATTGAAATGAGGCAGATCGGAGCCAGGCAGGAAGCCGGAAAGATTGGGGGGATCGGGACCTGTGGCAGAGAGTTGTGCTGCTCCACCTTTGTAACTTCTTTCATCTCGGTGAGCACCCAGGCAGCCAGGGTGCAGGAGGTGGCACTGAACCCACAGAAGCTGGCCGGACAGTGTGGAAAACTGAAGTGCTGTCTTAATTATGAATTGGCCGGTTACGAAGATGCCCGCAGAAACTTTCCCAAGTCAGGCATCCCTTTGAGGACGGTGACGGGTAATGCCAATCTTTTGAAAACCGATGTATACCGCGGGATTATGTGGTATGGGTATGAAGGGTGGTGGAGGACAGGCACTGGTACCTGTTCCTGTGGAAAGGGTTAACGAGATCATGGAAATGAATCGTGAAGGAAAGCTTCCCGATGAACTGGTCGAAACCAGCACTTTGAAGGAAACGAAAAAACTGGAATACACGAACGGAGCAGGAGAAGAGAGTCTCACCCGGTTTGAGAACAGCAAGCCCAGGAAGAAAAAGAAAAGGCGCCGCCCTCCCGCACAATCAACAAAATAAGTCATGATCCCAGGGCGAATTTTTGGCACGGTATTTTTTATGATCCTGCTTCAGCGCATGTGATTCGGAGATGGTTTACGACCAATATACCTCCTTTGAAAACGGGATGTGGAAATGGAACGATGTGGCTGTATTTGAGGTGGATATCACCGACACCATTACCGCTCAATAACATCTACCTCCAGGTGAGACATTCGACTGATTATCCCATGAGCAATCTCTATATGTTTGTGTATGTGAAGGGACCCGGCGGACAATTCCGTAAGGATACGGTAAACCTGATCCTGGCCACTCCAGAGGGACAATGGACCGGTAAAGGTTCGGGCAGCATCAGGGAGCTGCGGCTGCTTTATAAGAGTCAGACCAGGTTTGGGCAGCCTGGGGTCTATAATTTTTCCATTGAACAGGCCATGCGAAAGGCCGAACTCCCGGTGACACGATGTCGGAGCTCCGGATTGAACGAATAAGACCGGAATAGCTTGGGAAAAGATAAGTTAAAAAGATTCAGTCAACTGGAGCGCCTTCAAAGGGTGATCCAGCCTGCATTTGAGGAGGTATATAATCGTGATTATCACCTGAAGGGCAACTGGAAGCAGGAGGTTGTTTGGAAATGATCAGCCGCTTGTGCTGGAGCTGGGCTGTGGAAAGGGAGAGTATACAGTCGGACTGGCCAGGCTCTATCCTGAAAAAAATTTCATGGGCATTGATATTAAGGGTGCCAGGATCTGGAAGGGCGCAGTAACTGCAAATGGCGAGGGACTGGACAACGTGGCCTTCCTGCGGACCCGCATCGATTTCATTAATTCTTTCTTTGACCGGGATGAGATTGATGAGATCTGGATCACATTTCCAGATCCCCAGGAAAAGAGACGTCGTCGGAAAAAAAGGCTTACCGGAGATGTATTTCTCAATTATTACAGGACATTTTTTAAAAGATGGCGGTTTTATCAATCTGAAAACAGACAACCTGTCCCTCTATACCTATACTTTGGAGCTTGCAAAGTTTAATAAGCTGGCGATCGACTGGCATACGGACGACCTTGATCAGTGCGGGTCGCGACGATGAGACCGTTTCCATACGAACCTTCTATGAAAACATATTCAGGTCGGAAGGGATAAAGATCAAATACATTCGGTTTCAGCTGCCTTCCGGAAAGGAAATAAAAGAGCTCCCCTATGAAGCCGAGTAAGCCCGATGGATTCTTCCAACGAGTATACCAGGTGGTAGAGCAGGTACCCTATGGCAGGGTAACCACCTATGGTGCCATTGCCAGCTACCTGGGTTCCCCCGGGTGCATCCAGGATGGTAGGCTGGGCCATGAATCAGAGTCACACTTACCAAAAGTTTGTACCCGCCCACCGGGTGGTGAACCGGATAGGACTCCTTACCGGGAAACATCATTTCCAGGGAAGGATGCTGATGCAGGAGTTGCTGGAAAATGAAGGAGTGCTTGTAAAGGATAATCGCATCATGAATTTTGAAGAACTATTCTGGGATCCGGTCCGCGAACTGGGGTTATGATAACTTAATCTAAATAAAAAATAGCTATCTTTGTGCCTTTCGTAAAGGTGCAAAATGATGATAGAACAGGAGAAGATATTGGCGGCTCTGGGGGCCATACGCCATCCTGAAACCAAAGAAGGAATTGTAGCCATGGGCATGGTTCGCGAGATAACTTACCGTGAAAATGAACTGTGGATCGCGCTTGCAATTTAGTCGTGCCAATGATCCTTTTATTCAGTCCATCAAAAAAGCCTGCATGAGAGCCGTGAACCTCGCCTTTGGGGAGGGAACACTGGATCCTGGCCACATCCAGGTGATGGTTCCTGAGACTCCTCCGGCTCCCGAAGTCCTTCCAGGGGTTAAAAATATTGTAGCGATTGCCTCCGGAAAAGGGGGCGTAGGGAAGTCCACCGTGGCGGCCAATCTTGCGGTTGCAATGGCGCAAAAGGGACTGAAGGTTGGATTGATTGATGCCGATGTTTACGGCCCTTCCATTCCGAAGATGTTTCAGGTGGAAGAGCTGAGGCCATCGGCCCGGACGGAGGATGGCAGCGAGTGGATCGTTCCCATTGAGAAGTATGGTGTGAAGCTGCTATCGGTCGGATTCTTCGTAAAACCTGAAGATGCGATGATGTGGAGGGGCCCCATGGCAACCAGCGCTTTGAAACAATTAATTTCTCAGGGCGACTGGGGCGAACTGGATTACCTATTGATCGATCTGCCTCCGGGGACCGGAGATGTGCATCTTACCATGGTTCAGGAGGTGCCTGTCACAGGGGTGGTTATTGTGAGTACTCCCCAGGATGTGGCACTGATCGATGTAATCAGGGGTATAAAAATGTTCACCGGAGACAAGATCAATGTGCCGGTGCTGGGGATCATCGAGAATATGTCATGGTTTACTCCCGAAGAACTTCCTGATAATAAATACTACATCTTTGGCAAGCATGGTTGCAGGGAACTGTCTGAAAAATTGGGAATTCCCTTACTGGGTGAGATTCCCATTGTTCAGGGTATCAGGGAATCGGGCGATGCCGGTGAGCCGATGGCTCTGTTTCCCGATAAACCCAGTGGTAAAACCTTTCATGAGCTGGCCGAAGCAGTCGAAAAAGCGGTTGAAGACAGAAATAAGGAGAGTGAGCCTACGAAAAAGGTTGAGATAACATATTAAATAGATAATCATATAAACCAGTAGAGATGGATGCTTTAAGAGAGAGAGTAGAAAAGGCACTGGAGAAAATCAGGCCCTACCTAGTGGCTGATGGCGGTGATATCGCCATCGTGGAGATTACCGAGGATATGATTTTAAAGGTAGAGATGAAGGGGGCCTGTCATGGTTGTCCCTTCAGTATGCAGACCCTGAAAGCGGGAGTGGAGATGGCTGTAAGAAACGAAGTGCCAGAGATCCAGCAGGTGGTTGAAATACATATGTCCTGAGTTTTTTACCAGGCCCATAAAATAAGTAAGCTCAAAAGCAGTTTATATCTTGTAAGCTTTGGGAGGAGTCTTACCGATTTTAGTTTCCAATTGAAGAGCGACACAACGAACCGGACCATTGTGCCATTCAGGATATCCCTGGTGAGCCTTATTGCCATTTTTATATTGGCGGTTCTCTACTCCTGCAGTGTCGAGAAGAATACCGGGATGAGCCGGAGCTATCATGATCTCACCTCTCACTACAACATCTATTTCAACGGCAAGGAGGCCTATCAGAAAGGTATCGAGAAAGCGGAAACCTCGATCATGTACGACTACACTACCATTCTTCCCATTTATCTTTATGAAGATGAATCGCTGCATTCATCTGTATCACCTTCCATGAAAAGGGCCATTGATAAGGCCACAAAAGTGATCACCTTCCATTCCATCACCGCTAAACCAAAGGTGAAGGAAGGGGATCAGACAGCCAAGGATAAAGCATTTTACGACAAGAACGAATACAACAAGTGGGTGGATGATTGCTATATGTTGATGGGACGGGCCTATATGTACCAGGGCGATTATTTCCTTGCTGCCGAGACCTTCAAACATGTACTGGTCACTTATCCTGCCGAGCCGATTCGTTTCCTGGGTATGGTATGGCTTTCGCGCGCCTACATTATGATTGGTGAGCAGAGGGAGGCCGAAAGGCTATTGATGGCCCTGGCCGATCAAAGCGAATTTCCTGAAGAATATCAGGGAGAATTACTGACCACCCGTGCTCAGCTTGAGCTCAGGAAAGAGGCACACGCAAATGCTGCCGCCCATCTTGAAAATGCAATGCTTCAAAAGGGTTTCTCTAAGGATGAGAAAGTCCGTTTCACCTACATCCTGGGACAGTTATACGAAAAAGCTGGGGAAAAGCAGCTTGCCCAGGAGAAGTACAAGCAGGTTACTCGTTATAATCCGCCTTATGAGATGGCTTTTAATGCCAGGGTAAGTATGGCAGAAATGTACGAAACAGGTAGTGAAAATAGTGACGATTTGAAGAAATTGTTGAATAAAATGCTTCGTGACAGTAAAAATGTGGAGTACAAGGATCAGATCTATTTTGCACTGGGTAACATTGCTTCCGAAGAAGGAGACAGGGATTTGGCCATAGAGTACTACCGACTTTCAGTTTCCTCCAGTGTTCAGAATCAATACCAGAAAGGATTCTCATCTCTAACCCTGGCAAAGATCTATTATGAGGAGCCCGATTACCTTAGCTCTGCTGCATATTACGATTCGGCTGTCCAGTTTCTGAATAAGGATTTCCCAGGCTATTCCGGCCTGAGAACCCGCTCGGCAAGCCTGAGCTCCCTGGTATACAATTATAACACCTATACCTTGCAGGATAGTCTGCAGATGCTTGCCGGACTACCTGAGGATCAAAGGATGGCCATTATCGACGGGGTTATTGAAGGGGTTCGCGCGGCCGAAGAGGAGGCCAGGCTGGCCGAGCGACAGGCCATGCAGGACATGGCTTTTAACCAGTCCATGCAGTTTGACAACCAGCGGGGTGGTGGCCAGACCGGACCTCAGGGAGGAGCATGGTATTTCTACAACCTGAATGCCAAAAGTTTTGGACAACCCGAATTCAGAATGAAATGGGGTGACAGGAAGCTGGAGGATAACTGGCGGCGAAAAAACAAGCAGAGACTCTCGACCCTGAGTCAGGGTGAGGCTGTCGAAGGGGATTCCATCAATGGCGGGAATGGCACTCCGGTCTTTGATAATAAATCGAGGGAGTACTACCTGGTCAGCATTCCTCTTACCGACTCGGCCATGGAGGTTTCAGACCTCCGACTGGAAGAGGCCATCTTTAATATGGGAGTAATTTACAAGGAGAGCCTTTTGGATTATCAGGAGGCAATTTCTTCCTTTGAGGAGCTGGTGAGTCGTTTCCCCTTTCCCAATGGAAAATTCACAGATGAGGCCATGTACTACCTGCATGAGCTTTATAATGCAAGCCAGAAGCCAGGCCTGGCAGAATCCTACAAAGGCAAGCTTCAGGCTCAATATCCCAATTCGCACTTTACAAAGTTGCTAACAAATCCCAATTACATCAAAGAGCTTGAGGAGGAGGAGATGAAGATTACCCGTCTTTACGAGGGTATTTATGATCAATATCAATCGAAAGATTATCAGGGTGTAATCATAGGTGTAGACAATGCTGTTGCTGAGAATCCGGACGATGCTCTGGTGCCCAAATTTATATACATCAAGGCCCTTTCCGTAGGTGCACTAATGGGTAAGGAGGCGATGAAAACCGAGCTAGATTCATTGATCGCCCATTACCCTGCCAGTGAAGAAGGCATCGAGGCACAGGAGCTAATAGATTATATGTATGTGGCCTTTCCGGTAATCAAAGAGGCCGATGAGGCCAAAGTGGCCGAAGTAATCTACACCGATTATGATCCCGAGCAGGAGCATTATTTCCTCATAGCACTTCAGACAGGAGAGAACATCAACCAGGTAAGTTTCGATTTGTTAAATTACAACCTGGATCATTTCAACGAATATGATCTGAATGTCGAGCGTTTGGAGCTCAAGGATGCTTATCAAATGATCGTTGTTCAGATATTTACCAATGCCGAAACAGCGATCAGATACCGTGACGTGATCAGGGAAAACAGTGCCACTATCCTTTCCGGCATCCCTGAATCCAATTACAGAATGATGGTTATCTCCCGGGATAACTATGCGGTCCTTTCCCGGGAGAAGGTTCATAATCCCTACTACCTTTTTTATATGAACCACTATTTAAACCTGGAATAATGACAAGGAAAATTCACATTTTATGGACCGACGATGAGATGGATCTTCTGAGGCCCTACATCCTGTACCTGGAGGAGAAGGATTATCAGGTCACCACCTGTACAAACGGAATCGATGCCGTGAAGTTGGTGGAAGAGAACGAATTTGACCTGATTTTCCTGGATGAAAACATGCCGGGAATTTCAGGTCTTGAGACCCTGGAGAAGATTAAGGCAATCAGACCATCCATCCCCGTGGTGATGATTACCAAGAGTGAGGAGGAGGATATTATGGATGAGGCTCTGGGAGGAAAGATCTCAGATTACCTGATAAAGCCGGTGAATCCTAAGCAGATTCTGCTAACCATTAAGAAGAACATCGATACCAAGAGACTGGTCACAGAAAAAACCACTTCCGGGTACCAGTCGCAGTTCGGCCAGATTGGGATGCAGATCAACGCTGCAAGGAGTTTTGACGATTGGACCAATATTTACAAGCGTTTAATTTATTGGGAAATGGAATTCGAGGAGAGTGGTGCCGAAGGAATGGAAGAGGTGCTTCGAATGCAAAAAACCGAGGCTAACCATGAATTTTCCAGGTTCATTCGTTCAAATTACCAGGATTGGTTTCATGGCGATAAAGCCGATACTCCCTTATTGTCCCACCATGTATTCAAGGAGAAGGTATTTCCCCTGCTCGACCAGGGAAAGGTAATGGTCATTCTGATTGACAACCTTCGCTTCGATCAGTGGAAGATAATCGAGAAGGAGATTGTGGATCTTTTCCGGACCGAGGAAGAGACTGTCTTTTCATCCATTCTACCCACTGCCACTCAGTATGCCCGTAATGCCATGTTCTCTGGTATGATGCCGGGAGAGATCCAGGAGCGCCACCCCGGGCTTTGGGTTGATGAGCAAGAGGAAGGAGCGAAAAATGCACATGAGGAGGAGTTGTGCCGGCTTCAGTTGAAAAAACTGGGCATCGAACAAGTCTTTTCAACTATGAAAAAATTGTCAACCAGAGGTCGGGGAAGAAACTGCTGGAAAATTACCAGGATCTGCTCAACTTCGATCTGAACATTCTGGTTTATAATTTTGTGGACATGCTTTCCCATTCACGCACCGAGATGGATATGATCGTGAGCTGGCCTTTAATGAAGCCTCTTACCGTTCCCTGATGCACAGCTGGTTCCAGCACTCCTATGTATATGATCTTTTAAAACAGCTGACTCAGCATGATGTGAAGCTGGTGATTACAACCGACCATGGGGCTGTAAGGGTCATCAATCCCGGTAAAGGTGATCGGCGACCGGAGTACTTCGGTCAACCTCAGATACAAGCAGGGAAAAAACCTGAATTTTAATAAGAAAGGAGGTTTTTGAAGTATCAAAACCGGCGGAGATAGGCCTCACAAAAGCCAACGTGAGCAGCTCTTATATCTTTGCCATGGATGACGATTTCATGGTATACCCAAACAACTACAATCACTTTGTGAATCTTTATAAGAACACCTTTCAGCATGGTGGTATCTCCATGGAGGAGATGCTGATCCCTGTGTCTGTTCTATCTCCGGCCCGTTAATGGAGAAAATGATACGCATAGCCATGCAAGCTAAAGAGCTGGACCAGGCGGCCGCAGTTTTCCTGGAGTGCCATGTGGAGCCAGCCGTGTTATTGCCTTTTCAGGGGAGATGGGATGCCGGGAAAACCACTTTTATTCAGTCGCTCTGTAAGGTCCTGGGAGTTCCTGGAGAGGTAAACAGTCCCACCTTTTCACTGGTCAATGAGTATTTCACCACCACAGGGTGAGTCGATCTTCCATTTTGATCTCTACAGGATCGAGGATCCGGAGGAGCTTTTTGACCTGGGCTATGAAGAATACTTCTTTTCCGGGAAGCGATTGTTTTATCGAATGGCCCGAAAAAGCGAGCCACCTGATTCCCGATGATGCCCTGAGGGTGCATATTGAAGTGATGGAGGATGACGCAAGAGAACTTTACAGATTTGAGTCCGCCGAATGAATAAATACTCTTGACATTGCTGGCGAATTGTTATTATTTTAGGTTTCCCTTAAAACCTTGGCGTAACATGGAAAAATACGGATCCTCCTCATTTAATATCCGTAAAGAGGGCCTGATGCCCCAGGAAGAGATGCTGGAGGTGGGAACAAGGCATAAACAACTGAAAATCGGGATTCCTTCAGAGGATCATTAGGTGGAAAGCCGTGTTCCTCTTACCCCGGAAGCCGTGGAAATCCTTACCGGTCATGGTCATGAGGTAATGCTGGAGAGTGGCGCCGGGAAGTGCTGCCAATTACCTGGATACCGACTATTCAGAACGGGGAGCGCATCATCAGTGCAGAGCAGGAAGGAGGTTTTCAGCAACCTGTGATATTCTGCTGAAAATCAGTCCCCCAACGCTGCAAGAGATTGGCTGGATGAAGGAGCGACAGACCCTGATTTCCTCCTTCCAGGTCTTCACCCAGTTGTAAGGACGAAAAGTATATCAGGGATCTGATGCAGAAAGAAGGTGACGGCCATCTCCTTTGAAAAGATCCAGGATGAGCACAATTGTTATCCGGCGGTAAGGAGTATGAGCGCCATTGCCGGAACCACCATCATGCTTATTGCAGCCGAGTATCTGAGTAATCTGCGGGGAGGTAAGGGAGTGATGCTGGGCGGTGTTACAGGAATTACCCCCACCGAAGTGGTGATCCTGGGTGCAGGTACAGCTGCGGAATATGCAGTGAGGGCAGCCATGGGTCTGGGTTCGGAAATTAAGGTATTCGATCACTCCATCCATCGCCTGCGGCGACTTCAAAATTCAGTGGGACAGATGATCCCAACTTCCATCTTCCACCCCAAGGTGATCATGAAGGCCCTCCGTTCGGCCGATGTGGTCATCGGGGCCATCAGGCATGAGGGAAGATCACCAATCATTCTTCATCACCGAGGAGATGGTGAAGAAAATGAAAAAGGGAGCGGTGATTATTGATGTCAGCATCGATCGCGGGGGATGTATTGAAACCTCCGAGCTGAGAACGCAGCTCGATCCGGTCTTCGTGAAGCACGGGGTGATCCACTATTGTGTCCCCAATATCCCTTCGCGGGTGGCCCGAACGGCTTCCATAGCCATTTCCAATGTATTTACTCCCGTGATTATGGGAATGGGGGTATTTGGCAGCGAAGGAAAGCACCTAAGGGAGGATGTCGGTTTAAGACACGGCGTATATATTTACAGGGGGATACTTACCAATGACACCATCGGCCGGAGGTTTGGCATTCCTTCCAAGGATATCAACCTGCTGATGGCAGTTATTTAATTTTTAAGGAAGGTATATGAAAATGAGAATATGGATCGGGACAATTGCAGTTGCTTTTTTGCTGCTACAGGTGGGATGTGATGAGAACAAGGATTCCGATCCGGGAGGTATAATATTGCTCAGCTCACAGCTTCATGGCACTGACAGCTATTACCTTTATGGCTTCTCTTTCGAAAACGGGGAAATGTACAAATACCCCCATCAGGGTGATGCGCTTCCGGACATTATTAATGAGGGTTATCTGGTGATAGATGGCAATGACCAGATCTCATTGCCCGGGTTTAATACCCCGGGACAGGTGAATGGATTCGCCCTGGTGGGTGAGTTCCCCAGCCTGGATGATGCCAATGCTTTTTTCCGGGACTATACGGCCGTTGAGGATGGATTGCAGTTCGAAACGTTAAGTGATACAGTGAAGCTTTACCAGGTATGGGTACAGCAAACCTCTGCAGGCAAATTTGTAAAAATAGTAATCCGGGATATACAGTATCTTGAGACGGAGACAGGAGCACCTTATAACGATGTGAGCCTTGAGTATATCTATGCAGCGGATGGATCAACCGAGTTTTAGCTGCGGGTGCAATTAAGCGCTTTTTTCTATCTTAGGGCATGAATTTTGCGCTCGTCGGTTTCATCGTTTACCTCATCATTGATTTTTTTATTGCAGGCAAAATCTTGAATTTTTAGACTTCAATGAAGTTCATTTATAACATCGGGATTGGGCTATACTACCTGCTTGCCCTTTTTATTTCACTGTGGAACAGAAAGGCCAGGCTATGGGTAAAAGGGAGAAGGGGATGGCTTAAGCCTCTTGAAAAAGCCTTTCATCCCGGTGACCGGGTAGTGTGGTTTCACTGCGCCTCCCTGGGAGAGTTTGAGCAGGGACGACCTGTGATTGAAGCCCTGAAGGAAAAATGTCCCGACCGGAAGATCCTGCTCACATTTTTTTCTCCTTCGGGTTATGAAAAGCGCAAGGATTATCCGCTGGCAGATCACGTGATGTATCTGCCCCTTGATAAGGCACGAAATGCCCGCTTACTGGTGGAGGCTGTTCCACTGGAGATGGTCCTGTTTGTTAAATACGAATTCTGGTTCCATTTCCTCACACGTCTTAAAAAAATGGAGGTGCCGGTCTACCTGGTAAGTGGGATCTTCCGGCCCGACCAGGTTTTTTTCAAGTGGTACGGAGGGTGGTACAGGCGTTTCCTGGATTGTTTTACCTACATTTTTGTACAGCAGGAATCTTCCCTCTTATTGCTTAAGGACCATGGTTTTGAAAGGGTTTCGGTGGCCGGGGATACCCGATTTGACCGGGTAAGCCAGCTGCCCGAGTCCCCTTATGCCCATCCTGCGCTTGAGGCCTTTGCGGCCGGGGCCACGGTTTTTGTTGCCGGAAGCACCTGGGAACCCGATGAACAAATGCTGGAGGAGGCATTCAAAAAACTCCCATCCCATTTGAAATGGATCATTGCTCCCCACGAATTGTCCGAGAGCCATCTTGAAAAACTTCAAAAACGTTTTCCGGATAGTGTTTTATTCACAAAGACAGGGTCAGAAATTCCCGCTCACACCCGGGTTGTGATTGTGGATACCATAGGTCACCTATCCTATCTTTATCGTTATGGAAGCCTGGCTTACATCGGGGGTGGCTTTGGGAAAGGGATTCACAATATACTGGAGGCAGCCACCTATGGTTTGCCGGTAATCTTCGGTCCAAACTACCATAAATTTTTGGAGGCCATTGAGCTTTCGGAGCGGGGTGCTGCATTTGTGGTTTCCGAAACCTCCGATTTGTTATCCACCGTTCATCAACAACTGGGAAATCCTGACCTGTTGAAAACCACCTCGAAGGTAGCATCTAACTATGTGGTGGAGAGGCTTGGAGCTACTTCTCAAATCGTTCAAAAAGTGTGCAAAAAATAGAGCAGCAAAATGTTTTAGAATAGATTTTCGAGCCGGGAATTCTTTCTACTTTTGAACATATGACACCCCGCTGCTGCAATCTCAAATATTTCTTAACGATTTCTTTATTTGAACTAAACCCTGTGCGATTCATTTCGCATTGAAATTCACGATTAATATAAACCTAAAGTCTATGAAAAACATGCAGAAGTTATTACTTACGTTTGTCGTTGCTTGCTTAATAACATTTCCTGTTTATTCGCAAGTTACCAATTCAGGTATGAATGGAACAGTTACATCAGGATCAGGTGAAGCACTTCCCGGTGCTACGGTAGTAGCTGTTCATGAACCTTCCGGAACACAATACGGAGCCGTTACCAATGACGAGGGCCGTTTCAATTTGCAAGGTATGCGACCCGGTGGGCCATATACTGTAAATGTATCATTTGTTGGTTATTCAACTGCTTCTTATACCGATATTACTTTGTTTTTAGGTGAATCATTTAATTTAAATGCACAAATTAAGGAAAGTGCTGTTGAAGTTGCTGAAGTTACGATTATAGGTTCTAAACCTTCGAAATTCAGCACCACCAAGACCGGGGCAACAACCAATATTTCGAATGAGCAGATGAATTCCATGCCCACTGTTAACAGGAGCATTGCCGACATTGCCCAGATTTCACCCTATGCAAATGGCATGGGCTTCGCAGGTGGAGATGGCCGTTCTACCAACTTCACGGTTGACGGTGCCAATTTTAACAACAACTTTGGTTTGAGTTCCAGCCTGCCGGGCGGAGGGAACCCTATTTCTTTAGATGCGATTGAAGAAATCCAGGTTGTAATTGCTCCATTCGATGTTCGCCAGACAAATTTTATCGGGGGTGGAATCAATGCAATTACCAAATCGGGAACCAATAAATTTAAAGGTTCAGCCTATACCTATTTTACCAATGAGAATATGCGGGGCAATAAAATCGGAGATGTTGATTTCGGTGATCGCGCTGAAGAATCACGACAAATATATGGTGTAACCCTGGGTGGGCCTATCATTAAAAACAAATTGTTCTTTTTCGTTAACGGAGAATACGAATTACGACCGGGACAGGTTGTAACCTGGAGGCCATCGGAAGACGGTGTTGCCAATACCGACCAGATGCTTTCACGCACCAGCACCTCGGATATGGAACTGGTTAAACAACATTTAATCAGTAATTATGGATATGATGCCGGCTCTTACAGTGATTACCCCGCAGATGAAAGCAACAGAAAGCTTTTAGCCCGTATCGACTGGAACATCAATGATGACAACAAATTGAGTGTTCGGTATAATTATACCAAGAATCAGGGATGGAATCCCACAAACGGCAATTCAAACGATGCCGGTTTCCGTAACAGGTCAATGGATCGAATTTCTCAATACTCCATGGCTTTCTCCAATTCCATTTATTCAATGGATAACATTGTGAATTCGTTTTCAGTGGATTTAAACAGCCGGATTTCAGATAAGATTTCAAATCAGTTCCTGACCACCTATTCAAAAATTAATGATATCCGTGGATCCACTTCTGACAAGTTCCCCTTTATTGACATCATGAATGGAGTGAATGCGGATGGAAGTCAGATACTTGAACCATATATGTCTGCAGGTTATGAATTGTTCACCTGGAACAACGGTGTAAATAACAATATTTTCAATATCATAGACAACATAACCTTTTCCTTGAACAATCATAAAGTTACAGCAGGCATAAGTTTTGAGTATCAAATGGCAAACAACTCCTACATGCGAAACGGTACAGGATATTATCGTTATGCCAGTATTGACGATTTCTTAAACCAGGCTGCACCAAGAGATTTTGCATTGACATATGGCTATGACGGAGAACTAAGTCCGGCTGCAGAAGTTGCCTTTAATCAGTTTGGCATTTATGCTCAGGATGAATGGAATGTTAATTCTGATTTCAAATTAACTTATGGTATACGTGCCGGTTATTTAAAATATGCAGATAACCTTATCAGAAACAACGCAATTTATGGATTGGATTTTGGTGGTAAAAATATTGATACCGGTGAATGGCCAGATGCAAATATTCAGTTTTCACCAAGAGTTGGTTTCACATGGGATGTAATGGGTGATCAGACCTTGAAACTTCGCGGAGGTACAGGTATTTTTACAGGAAGACTACCACTGGTTTTCTTCACCAATATGCCAACCAATTCAGGAATGGTACAGGGCAGTTATTCTGCTGTTACCAGGTATGATGCCGATGGTAATGTAACAAGCGATGATCCTGTTTTAGCATCTTTAGCCGGGCCAATGATTACCGATGTGGATGAAATGATCAGTACACTGGGCCTGCCAAATACTATTACTCCTGAAGATGGTGTGTTACCACGTGATGTGAATGCTATTGACCCCGAACTTTAAAATGCCACAGGTGTGGAAAACTTCACTGGCCGTAGATTATGATCTTCCGGTTTCATTTCCACTGTCGGTTACCGTGGAAGGTATTTACACGAATAATTTAAATGGTGTAATGCTGGAAAACTACAACCTGGAACAACCTGATAATACCTGGCAGCGTTTCAGCGGAAATGATGACAGGTATATCTATCCTGATGATGAACGAGATTACCTATACTTCGAGAAATGCATACGTACTGGCAAATACAAGCGAAGGATGGGGAGCAATTGGAAATATCACTCTTACCGCAGAACCGGTTAAAAACCTGAATTTAATGGCAGCTTATACCCACACCGAGTCAAAAGAGGTTTCGGGTATGCCGGGTAGCAACGCAGCTTCTGCATACAATGGTCTTATCCAGGTGAATGGCCCGCATCTGCCCTGGGTTCAGCGTTCACAATATGTTGTTCCAGACAAAGTTATTGCTTCTGTTTCCTACACGATTCCTTATCTGAACAATCATATGTCAACATCAGTTAATTTGTTCTATTCCGGATATTCAGCCGACGGATATAGCTTTACCTATTCAAATGATATGAATGGTGATGGTTATGCAACAGATCTGATATACATACCCAAGTGCCAGGGGCGAAGTACAGTTTGTAAGTGCTGCTGACGAAGATGCTTTCTTTGCATTTTATGGAACAGGATAGTTATCTGAAAAAGCATCAGGGTGAATATGCTGAGGCATATGCTGCAAGAGCTCCCTGGGTACATACCTTTGATTTACGTTTTGTACAGAGTTTCAGTGTAAATACAGGTGACACCAAACATACTTTACAATTATCCCTTGACTTTTTGAACTTTGGTAATTTGTTAAACAGCGAATGGGGTGTTAGCAAGAATATGTTTAATTCAAACAACGGACAGATTTTGACCTATGAAGGCGTGGATGCAAGCAATGTTCCAAGCTTTTCAATGGTTCAGGATGATGATGGTAATTACCTGACAGAAACATATTCTACTTATTATAATTACACTCAATGCTGGCAACTGCAGATCGGAGTACGTTACATCTTCTAGGAATCATTTAATTTTAGTGCATGGAAAGAGGGTGCTGCGACGCGGCACCCTCTTTTTTCTACACCTGACTATTTTTGGACCATTTACCTGCAAAAGTCAGGTTCCCCGTGAACATTGGGCTGGCGAGGGGCATGATTTCTCGCAATTCGCATAAGTCACATAAAATCAAGTAGATAACAAATTGAAAGTTCACTAAAAAATATGATTTTTGTCATGTGTCTGCCTTTCATGGAGTTAGCCCAAACGTTGATTTCTTGTTAATAAAATACGATCTGAATTCACCCCTCCGGCACTTGATTTCTTCCTATTTTCATTTCCCGAAATTCTGTATCACGGAGACCCCTTTTTCAGCATCTTTTAGGAAGACATTTCGAGTATTGCCAGGAGAAGAGTGGGATGGTTTGCCCCTGTTGAAAAAGCGACTGAAATATAAAATACAGATATTCAGAGAGTTATAACCTTGTTGATATTACCGGCGATCGTGTTGATAACATAGATTGAACCAAGCAAACCCAATGACTAATTTGGTGTTTATTAAAGCACCCGCCCAAAGACTAATTGAAATAAAGAAAAGAGAATGGCAGAAAAGGCAGTACCACAGAAGAACCTGACGTTTGCGGAGAATATGATAACTGATCCGAAAGAGAAAGAATCGGGGACAGAGGACAAACATTAGCAAACGTACACCTTCGATGAAGCCTTTAAAGCCTCAATGGAGTATTTTAAGGGTGATGAGCTGGCTGCCAGGGTGTGGGTAAATAAGTATGCACTGAAAGACTCAGCAGGTAAGATCTATGAGCGTACGCCCGATGATATGCACCGTCGTCTGGCTTCCGAGATCAGCCGCATCGAAAAGCGATATCCCAATCCCCTCTCATTCGATGAGCTTTTTGACCTGATGCGAGGGCTTCAAATACATTGTTCCCCAGGGATCACCCATGACAGGTATTGGAAATAATTTCCAGATTGCCAGCCTTTCCAATTGTTTTGTGATTGGTCATGAGGGTCGGGCAGATTCCTATGGCGGAATCATGAAGATCGATCAGGAGCAGGTACAACTCATGAAGAGGCGTGGAGGAGTGGGACATGATCTTTCTCATATCAGGCCCTCGGGAAGCCCGGTACTGAACAGTGCCCTCTCATCCACAGGAGTGGTGCCCTTCATGGAGCGTTATTCAAATTCCACCAGGGAGGTGGCCCAGGATGGTCGCAGGGGAGCCTTAATGCTGAGCATATCCAGTCAAGCATCCCGATGCAGAGCATTTTATTGATGCCAAGATGGAGAGCGGAAAGGTAACTGGCGCCAATGTATCGGTAAAGATCGATGATGAATTTATGAAGGCTGTGGTGGAGGGAAAAACCTATACCCAGCAATACCCCATTGATTCAGATAATCCGACCCATATCAAGGAGATTGATGCCCGGGAGCTGTGGGAGAAGATCGTGCATAATGCCTGGAAATCGGCCGAACCCGGTATTCTGTTCTGGGATACCGTTATCAATGAATCCGTGGCTGACAGCTATGCCGACAAGGGATTCAGACCGTTTCCACCAATCCATGCGGAGAGATTCCCCTTTGTCCTTATGACAGCTGCCGCTTACTGGCTGTGAACCTATATTCTTATGTTGAGCAGCCCTTCACCCCGGAAGCCAAATTCAACTGGGAGAAGTTCCGTAAACATGTGGGATTGGCCCAGCGTATTATGGATGATATTATCGACCTTGAACTGGAAAAGGTGGATGCCATCCTGGATAAAATATACTCCGATCCCGAAGATGAGGAGATCAAGAGCGTGGAGATCAACCTTTGGAACAATATTAAAGCGCAAGGCACTGGAAGGCAGGAGAACCGGTGTGGGAATCACTGCCGAGGGAGATATGCTTGCCGCACTGGGACTCATTTATGGCAGTGAGGATGCCATTGACTTCTCAGTGGAGGTGCATAAAACCGTTGCCCTGGAGGCTTATCGTTCTTCGGTAACAATGGCCAAAGAACGCGGACCTTTTGAGGTGTTTGATTTCTAACAAGGAGAAGGATAATCCCTTCATTAAAAGGCTGGGCAAGGAGGATCCGGGTCTGATTGAGGATATGAAACAACATGGTCGCAGGAATATCTCCCTTCTGACCATTGCACCCACAGGCACCACCAGTCTGATGACACAGACCACCTCAGGTATCGAACCGGTCTTTCTGCCCGTTTACAAGCGACGCAGAAAGGTGAATCCCAATGACAAAGAGGCCAATGTCTCTTTTGTGGATGAAGTGGGCGACAGCTGGGAAGAGTACAATGTATTTCATCACAATTTTCTCACCTGGCTGAAGGTGAACGGGATGGATCCCGAGGAGGTGAAAGGCTTCAGTGATGAGGATGTGGCGGAACTGGTCAAACGCTCACCCTACCACAAAGCCACCTCCAATGATGTGGACTGGATGCAGAAGGTGAAAATGCAGGGTGCCATTCAGAAGTGGGTGGATCATAGCATCAGCGTCACCATCAACCTTCCCTCCAATGCGAAAGAGGAACTGGTGGGAGAGCTTTACGTTCATGCATGGAAAAATGGCTGTAAGGGTGCGACTGTTTACAGGGATGGTTCCAGGACAGGCGTTCTGGTGGCGGCTGATAAGAAAAAGGATATGGTTAGTGAATTTCCCATCAAGCGCCCCCGTGAACTGGATGCCGAGATTCTGCGCTTCAAGAATAACGATGAGGACTGGATTGCTTTCATTGGTCTGCTGAATGGCAAGCCCTATGAGATCTTCACCGGTCGTAAGGAGGAGGATACCTTCCCCATTCCTTCCAAGGTGAAGACCGGGAAAATCCTTAAGATGAAAAATGAGGATGGCACCAAAAGATACGACTTCCAGTATGTGGATAAGTATGGCTACAAGGTGACCATGGGAGGTCTTTCGCACCAGTTTAACAGTGAATTCTGGAACTATGCCAAACTGATCTCAGGAGTACTTCGCCACGGAATGCCGGTGGTGGACAGCCATCAACCTGATCAGTTCCCTGAGACTGGATAATGAATCGATCAATACCTGGAGTGCCGGGGTTGTGCGTTCTCTGAAGAAATATATCCCCAACGGTACCAAGGCCAAAACGGGCCAGAAGTGCGAAGAGTGCAGTTCCGAGAATCTTGTCTACACTGAGGGCTGCCTGATCTGCAAAGATTGCGGCAACTCCAAATGCGGATAATGGTTGAATTTTGTTTGTTTTCAAGGGGCTGTCTCAAAAGGGACAGTCCTTTGTTCTTTCTCAGGGATGCTTATTCGTAACGTGCTTATTTACTGCGTAAAAAATGCCAGGTTACTTTCCTAAGCATCCCTAAGAATTGATCAAAAAGGACTGAGGCTGTGTGATAGACAGCCCCTTTTACGATTCAGGGCATGAATTTACTCGAGGGCTTCCCCTTTATTAAGGGTAATAGAAGACTTATCCTCGGCTCACGACAAGGCCCAGTCCGAGTCCACAAAAGCAGCGAACAGGCAAAATAGGCAGGTTCTTCTGGAATATCTGGTATAGGCTTCAAGAATACTTCCCAGGAACAGGCCGATGCCCACACCTACCAGTAAGAGGGCCCATTTGATGATTCCGTTATTATTGGTTTTTGGTTTTGTCAGGAAATCCTTTGGATCGACCCCTTTTTCAATCATGGCCATTCTTTCGCGGTTTCTGGAGGTGACAACTACATAGACAATTCCAAAGATGGCTGCAAAAATGGCGATGGGTACTAATATTTCTGTTAACATGATATTGGATTTTGGTTTAACATCAACAATTTTCCTCTTTGACGCAGCCACTTTGGGTCATGTTACAAGATTACTTAAACTTTTTTTAGATTTTTTGCGTTTTTAAAGTGTAACATCATGTGGGCGGCTGCGTCTTATAGTTTGCATGGACGATCGTGAAGAGATATACATCATCAACCGGGTAAAGTCCGGAGATAAAGAAGCATTTTCCCTGGTTGTGGACAGGTACAGAGATATGGTCTATACCATGTGCCTGAGAATGCTTACTGTTGAGGCCGATGCAGCCGACGCAGCACAGGAGGTATTTGTGAAGGTATATCGCTCCATGGCAGGCTTCCGCGAGAAGTCAAAGTTCTCAACATGGATATACAGGATTGCATACAACCACTGCATCTCTGTGATTCGAAAAAAGGTAAAGATCATCGATTTGGTCAGACGAACTACCGGATGGGGATGTGAGTAATGAAGATGTGAGTGGACTGGATCTGATTAGCGGAGAGGAGAGAAAGCACTACCTCAAAATGGCCATTGAGGCCCTTCCGGAAACAGATGCTGTGGTAGTAACCCTCTTTTATTATGATGAGTTGTCACTGGAGGAGATTGCGGAGGTGACTGGCCTGACAAGCAGTAACATCAGGATAAAACTTCACCGGTCGAGAAAAAAAATGTACCAGGTGTTGAGAGAGCATCTTAAAAAAGAACTAAATTCGATTGTATAATATGGAACGAGATCCAAATATTTCCAAGTTTATCAGGGAGGGCGGAATAGAACGGGCCCCCCAGGGTTTTACCGAGCGGGTGATGGATTTGATCGAGGCGACTCCGGAAAAGAAGGCCTATAAACCCCTCATCGGAAAAGGGGGGCAGATATTTATCATTCTCCTGGGAATAGCCCTTGTGGTTCTTACAGCAATCTATGCAGAACCGGGTGCCAGACTCATACAAGGGGATGGCGCCTTTTCCAGCCTGGATTGGAAGCTTCCCGAGTTCCACCTGAACTTGCAATTTTTCTCAAAAATTAACTTTTCGGGTGGGATAGCCGCCGCCCTGGTGGCTTTATTTATCCTGGTATTAACCGATGCCGGGTTTCGGAAGCGGAGGCTGGTCTGATTAAATTACTTTTAATTCTTTTCCAACTTTGATAAAGGCCGCAATGGCTTTATCAAGGTGTTCCTGTTTGTGCGCTGCTGAAAGCTGAACCCTGATCCTGGCCTGATCCCTGGGCACCACGGGAAAATAGAAGCCAATTACATAGATGCCCTCATCAAGAAGCTTCGCTGCAAATTCCTGGGACAGTTTTGCATCATAAAGCATAACGGCGCAGATGGCGCTCTGGGTGGGCTTAATATCGAATCCGGCTGCCAGCATTTGTTCCGGTGAAGAATGCCGTATTGTGGTGTAGCTTCTCCTGTAGCTCACTGGTTTCGTTCATCATATCAAACATGCGGATTCCGGCACCCACAACTACCGGAGGCAGTGAATTGGAAAAAAGGTAGGGTCGTGAACGCTGTCGAAGCATTTCAATAATCTCCTTTTTTCCTGTCGTAAAACCTCCAATGGCTCCTCCAAAAGCCTTCCCCAGTGTCCCGGTGATGATATCCACCTTTCCGCGGATATTAAATAGCTCGGTGACACCACGGCCGGTCTCTCCAACCACTCCTGCCGAATGGCATTCGTCTACCATGACCAGGGCGTCATATTTCTCTGCAAGTGCACATATTTGGTCCACAGGAGGCACATTTCCATCCATGGAAAATACGCCATCGGTGACAATGATCCTGAAACGTTGCTCCTGGGCGGCGATCAGCTGTTGTTCAAGGTCTTCCATGTCGGCATTATTATAACGGTAGCGCTGAGCCTTGCATAGCCTTACTCCGTCGATGATGGACGCATGGTTAAGGGAGTCGGAAATAATGGCATCCTCGGCGCCCAGCAGTGGTTCAAAAAGACCCCCATTGGCATCAAAACAGGCTGCATAAAGGATGGTATCCTCGGTGCCAAAATATTCAGCGATTTTTCTTTCAAGGGTCTTGTGCAAGTCCTGGCAACCGCATATAAAGCGAACAGACGACATTCCGTAACCATGGGTATCCAGAGCCTCCTTGGCTGCCTCGATCAGCTGCGGATGGTCCGAAAGGCCCAGGTAGTTATTGGCACAGAAATTTAAAACCTTCTCCCCGCTTTCCAGTTGAATTTCAGCTGACTGGGAAGAAGTGATGATCCGTTCCGATTTGAATAGTCCCGCTTCTGAAATGGCATTCAGTTCCTGCTTCAGGTGCTCTTTAATTTTACCGTACATAGTTTTATTGTTAAATTGGCTGAATGCGAAATTAGGAGTTTCTGCGTCACTATCAAATGATAAAGAACATACTATCTTTGTCAAAATGGAATTAAGTATGAATGAGAACATCAGAGTAAGATTTGCCCCCAGTCCCACAGGACCCCTTCACATCGGGGGACTGCGGACAGCACTGTTTAATTATCTCTTTGCGAAAAAGCAGCAAGGGGACATTCATTCTGCGAATCGAGGATACCGACCAGACGCGCTTTGTTCCCGGAGCCGAAAGCTATATCATCGAAGCACTGAAGTGGTGCGGCCTGGTTCCGGATGAAGGTCCTGGTTTTGGGGGTAGCTTTGAACCTTACAGGCAGTCGGAGCGGAAGGCACAATATGAAAAGTATGCGCTCAATCTTGTGGAGAGCGGCAATGCTTATTATGCATTTGATACCCCGGAAGAGCTTGACCAATTGAGAAGCGAGTACGAATCCAGGGGTGAGACCTTTGTCTATGATGCCAGGGTGAGGGAATCATTGAGAAACTCGCTGAGCTTGGAAAAAGCGATGGTGGAGGAGCTTTTTGAAAGTGGAACTCCCTATGTGATCCGATTCAGGTTCGAACCGGAGCAGGAGATTGTGATGGAACGACCTGATCAGGGGAGAGGTGTATTGTGAATACCTCCACCCTGGATGATAAGGTTTTGTTTAAATCGGATGGAATGCCCACCTACCATCTTGCCAATGTGGTGGACGATGACCTGATGGCTATTTCCCATGTGATCAGGGGAGAGGAGTGGCTTCCTCTCATTGCCCTTGCATGTGGCTCTTTACAGGGCATTTGGCTGGGAACACCTGATGCCGTCCTTTGCCCATCTGCCGCTGATTCTGAAACCCAACGGGAAAGGGAAAGCTCAGCAAACGTGATGGTGAGCAGGGTGGATTTCCGGTATTTCCCCTGGAGTGGACCGATCCCTCAAACAGGGGAGCGTTTCGCCCGGGATACAGGGAGGAGGGATACCTCCCTGAAGCATGCATCAATCTTGCTGGCGCTGCTGGGATGGAACCCGGGTACCGAACAGGAGATTTTTTCCCTTGATGAGCTCATCGCAGAGTTCCAGCTGGAGAAGGTGGGAAAATCGGGTTCCAGATTTGATCCTGAGAAGGCAAAATGGTTCAACCACCAGCACATTGGCCTGTTACCGGACGAAGAACTTTTTTCGTCTTTTACCGATGCTATGGAAGAACATGGAATTGTACTTTCCAGGGAGCAGCTGCAGACGCTCGTTCCCCTGATCAAGCCGAGGCTTACCTTCCTGTATGAGATATGGGAGCAGTCCTGGTTCTTTTTTAATGCACCTGATTCATACGATGAAGGTGTGGTACAGAAACGCTGGAAGGAAGGAATTCCCGAAAAAATGGTCATCCTTGCCGAAGCATTAAACTCCTGTGAACCATTTGATGCAGTATCTGTTGAAGCTAAGGTAAAAGGCCTGATCGCAGAGAAGGAGTGGGGAATGGGTGCCATTATGAATGCCTGGAGACTGGTGCTGGTGGGTGAGGCCAAGGGCCCCGGTCTTTTTGACCTGGCTGCCTTTCTTGGAAAGCAGGAGGTGATCTCGAGGATGAACAGAGGTAGAGAAAACATAACGAACTAAATAGGAATATCATGGTTGACGAGAAGAAACTCTTTGTAAATATTCACGGACACAGAAAGGCCAACAATATACAGGAGTGGGTATTGCGAAGCCTGATGGCCAGTGAATATCCCCCCGATGATATTGAATATGGACACTATTCGGTGGGATTCCATCCCTACAATGTGGGGAAATTTGATGAACAGGATACGCTGAACAAGGTTCGTCTCGCCACTGAAAATCAAAATGTTTTTGCCATTGGCGAGATCGGCCTGGATAAGTCCATTAAGGCTCCCCTGGAGTTACAGACCCGGATTTTTGAAAGGCAGGTAGATATTGCTGAATTTGCCGATCTTCCTGTGATTCTTCACGTGGTCAGGGCCTTCAATGAGATGATTGCATTCAAGAAAACTCACAATCCTTCTGTTCCCATGATCATTCACGGATATAACGGGAACAAGGAGATGGCAGAAGAGCTGGTCAAAGCGGGTTTCCTGATTTCATTTGGGGAAGCCATCGCCGATGATAACACCAAGGTTATTGAAGCATTTAAGGCTGTTCCCCTTGAGAAGATGTTTCTTGAAACCGATGAGGGAGGAATGGATATCAGGGAGATCTATCAAGCTGCAGCTGAATTGAAGGGAATTTCAATGAATCCCCTTCGTCTTCAGATTGTAGAAAATACGAGGGCCCACTTTCCGAAGTTCGCTGAAATTTTCTGATCGATTCCTGAAATGAATCTCACCGGTCCACACCCCGGCTGGCAGGAGCGTACCATACAGCTGCTGGGCCAGGAACATTTTGAAAGACTTGAACGATCCCATGTGCTTGTTGTGGGCATGGGTGGAGTGGGCTCCATGGCTGCAGAAATGATCTGTCGCAGTGGGGTGGGGAAAATGACCATTATTGACGCAGATACCATCCAGCCCTCCAATTTGAACCGGCAGATTCCGGCCACCCATTCTACCCTGAATCGGGCTAAAGCTGAGGTGATGGGAGAACGACTGAAGCAGATCAATCCCGGACTGGATCTTACAGTGATCAATGAATTTATAAAAGAGGAACGAATTCCCCAACTTTTGGAGGAAGACTTCGACTATGTGGTGGATGCCATCGACACCCTGTCTCCAAAGATATACCTGATTTACCATACAGTGAAAAAGGGACTTAAGCTGGCCTCTTCCATGGGCTCCGGCGGTAAGGTGGATCCGGCCCAGATCATGGAGGCCGATTTCGGGGATACCTATAACTGCAGACTGGCCTACATCCTTCGCAAAAAGCTGAGAAAAATGGATGTGCACGGAGGCTTCAGGGTGGTTTTCTCCACAGAACAGGTTGCCAAAGAGATGATAATCCCTGTGGAAGGCGAGCCCAATAAAAAATCGACCGTTGGAACCATCTCCTATATACCAGCGATCTTCGGTTGTACCCTTGCTTCCATTGTGATCCGGGACTTGATTTCAGGGCAGGACTCCGGGCAGGGCTCCGGCTAATAATTCAATATTCAATTTCGGAAATGTGTAACAATTAGAGGTCAATTGACGTTTAATGATTGTTTGCTGCTTATTAATTAATACGAAAGACAATGAAAAAACTGATTCTAATACTGCTTGCTTCCTTATTTCTGTTGCAATCGTCCGATGCACAAATGTTTCAATGGGGGATCAAGGCAGGCCTTGGATTAAATACACTAAAGATTGCCGATCTGACTGGTATTCAGGATGGTTCTGATGTTTATGACATGGTGACAGGCGACAATGTGATGGGTTATCATGTGGGATTTCAGACCCGTATCAACATCGCCATGATATTTATTCAGCCCGAACTCTATTTCAACGACGGCGGAGCCAAAATTGAGGAGTTTAAGAATGATGCGCTGGAAGCAGCCTATAATGTGGATTTTAAAAGGGTCGACCTGCCGCTGCTGGTGGGTGTAAAATTGGGACCCGCACGGATCAATCTCGGACCCGTTGGATCATATGTGGTAAAAGAATCAATTACAGGGGATGTGGAAGACATGGATCCCGACTACACATTCTTTTCCCAATCGATGACCTGGGGTTACCAGGTCGGATTGGGAATTGACCTGTCGAAGATCTCCATTGATGCAAGGTATGAAGGTGCTTTAAGTTCTTTGGGAGAAGCGGTTAATATTGGTGGAAACTCATATACACTGGATGCAAGACCCAGCCAGTGGGTATTTTCCCTTGGGTTCTGGTTCAGGTAGCAATGCCGATCTAATGACCAGTCTCCCGGATCCTGTTTTCCCGGAGCATTTTAAAGCGTCTGAATCCAAGTGAGGATAAATGATCCAGATCAAAATCAACGATCCCCTTTAATTTTCTGGGATGTAGTTGGTTTGAACACCAGGAAATGGAAAATCCCATCCGAAACAGGAAAGTGAGGTTTCTGTGCAGGATATTTTGCGAAGCCAGTTTTTTGTTGGTTGCCGAAATATGTTCATAGCAGATGCGCCGGGGACAGGTCAAAGCGCAACCGGCATTCCCAAATAGGGTGATCCTCTCCTTATTTTTAATGGAAGACAGGAACTCATCATTGTAATTGAGATTCATGGGTAGAATCACGGTATCATATAAGTCCAGGGCACGGTTTATACCCTCATGGGTGTTAATTTCCTTCAGAATACTTGCTTCTACCTGGTAGGAGGGAAAGTCTTTTCTGATCCAGCCGGCCAGCTGGTCGCTGGTACAGATCACAGAGTTTCCTTTCCCCTGATATTTTTCAAAAAATGGGGCATGAGCCATGTACTCTTCCCTGTTAACAAAATGGTTTGTAAAGGGGATGCGAAGGCCAATGTGGTTTGTCCTCCAGCCATACCCTGTCGGCATCTGAGAGCTGCCTTTTCAGAAAAGGCCGCCCACTGTAGAGAGTGGATGCTTCCAAAAAGCCAAATACGCTGTCAATCTGGTTCAGGGGGATGCTTGAAAAGTAGCTTCGAAGGAAATCCACAATGGGCATCCTTTCATTTTTTCCCCTTGCAGAGATCGTGAAAGTTACAGGATCCATTTTTTATCGTGGCTTGTATAGTCAAGAACCCGAATTTCCAGGATTCGTCCGAGTTGAAGTGCTTCTTCAGTCATTTTCTCCAGTGGCCCCCGGCAGATGGCAATAAAACGGATATCATCCTCTACCACCAGGTTGACTTTAAAGGCCCTTGTTGACTTACCGGGCTGGGGTGTGACGATGGGACTGGCCATGTTTCTCTGGTTGTTCAGGTTGATCCTGACCAGGGTGACATAACTGGGCTTTGGAAGCGTCGTCCACCTTCCGATCCGGAAACCGAAAAAGCGATCATATTTGATAAAACGTTGTTTGACCGGGTCTATGGTGATGCCCTCGTAGGAGAAAGATACAAGAATAGCCAGGGCCAGGGAGATAATGGCTCCGATGTACTCGGTGTACACCAGGAAAATGAAGGCCATCAGGCCAAATAAGAGGGTTAGAACCCTGAAGTTGTAGCGCTCATAATTGTACATGATGCCAGCGGGGTTTTGAACAAGTTAAGAAACTTTGATTTATATTTAGACAAGAAATCACCCCTTCAGCCAAAAAACCGGAAAGGGGAATGAACTCATGAGGAGAAAAGGATTATTGGCAGTGGAGTTTGCGTTACTTTTTTTCGGGATTCCGCTCTTTATTTTCCTGGATGAAGATTTCATCCATCCCAGCATCCTGGTGCTGCCGGTACTGGTATTTGTTTTCCTTCTGCTTAAGAATACCACAGATTTTAACTGGAGGGAACTGATCAGGTGGGGTATTCCAAGAAAAGTCCTGGTAAAGAATGGTTTCATTGTTTTGTGCTCCCTGTTGCTGATGCTGGCTTTCATGCTGTTTTTCGACCGGGGACACCTCTTCGATTTGCCCCGGTCTCACCCCTGGATCTTCCTGGCTTTGTGTCTCTTCTACCCGGTCTTTTCAGCCTTTGGCCAGGAGGTCATCTACCGCACTTTTCTGTTCAGGAGATATGGAGCTCTTTTTGGAGCAGAATGGTTAACAATCCTCTTCTCAGGTCTCGCTTTCTCATTTTTGCATATCGTATACTACGATCCTGTTTCCATGATCCTTACCTTTATGGGGGGAATCTGGTTTGCCAGGGTCTACCAGCAGACCCGCAGTGTGCTTTATACGGCTGTGCTGCACGGGTTCATGGGAATTTTGATTTTTGGTATTGGACTGGGGAGGTATTTTTGGCTGGATATGCCGGGATAGTTCGCTTCGCGAACGTTAGGGGTTAATGGTTAGGTTAATGGTTAATGGTTAGGGGTTAGTTGGAAAAAAGGTTAAGGATATGAGATGGTTATGGGAGTTTGTATCAGTATGATGGTGGCAGGGCTGGTGGCCCAGGAGCCTATTGAGTTGATCACCTATAACATCAGGATGAACACCCCGGGTGATGGTGAGCATGCATGGCCCCACAGGCAGGCCGATGTGGTAAACCTGTTGAGGTTTCACAGGGCAGAGATTTTTTGTGTTCAGGAAGCACTGCCAGGGCAGATGGATGACCTTTCTGCTGCCTTTCCCAATTTTTCATATGAAGGTGTGGGCAGGGATGATGGGATACGTGAGGGGGAATTTTCGGCCATCTTCTACAATCTTGATCGCTTTAAGAAGAAGGAGGGGGGTACTTTTTGGCTTTCAGATACCCCGGAAGAGTGCAGCTTTGGCTGGGATGCAGTTTGTCGCCGTGTCTGTTCCTGGGTCGAACTGGTGGACCGGGAGAGTGGCAAAAGCCTGCACGTATTTAATACCCATTTCGACCATGTGGGTGTGGAGGCCCGGAAAAATTCCGCAGCACTGATTCTGAAAAGGATTGCTGAGATCACCGGGGCCGGATCTTCGGCAGGGAAAGGGCCGGTAGTGCTTTGTGGCGATTTTAATCTTCCACCCGATTCGGAACCTATCCAAATGATCAGTGCTTCGCTTCAGGATGCCTTCCTGGTGACCGAGTTGCCTCCTCATTGTTCGGTACCGACTTTCCATGGCTTCACCTATGATGATCCTCCCCGGGCACGGATCGATTATGTATTTGTTTCTGATCAGTTCCGGATAACACGTTATGGAGCCCTCACCGACTCTCGGGATCGCTCCTTTTTCTCGGATCATTTACCTGTCCTGGTGACCCTTTCATCAAACTAAAAAGTGCGTCGGTGGAAAATGTCTAACCATCAGGAATCTGAATCGTAAATAAGATTGGTTTTAACCCTAAGCAATCTATTTATGAATCGTCTATTATTCCCTCTTTTCATTTTAGCGGTTTTTCTGATTAGTTCCTGTGAGGTGAGTTCGGAGAAGGAAGCAGGTCCTGTTTTACTGCCCACCAACATGACTGCCACGGTGATCATGGGATCCAATACCACGAAGATCATTGCTGATTTTTCCTATCTCCCCGATTCAGATCTGCTGGATCACATTACCTGGAGCAACCATCAAACCCACTATTTCGAATACAATGAGACCAGCCAGATAAAGGTGGTTCGCCAGCTGAAGGTGAAGGAAAAAGTTCAGGAGGAGTACTGGTTCAATTATGAGGGCGACCTGATTTCGGAAGTGATCCTGGTGAAGAAGAACCTGGATTATGCCTACCTGGAGCCCATCGATTCAAGCTATACAGGTCACATTGCTTATGAATACGAGGGCAAGCTCATCATCAGGGAGACGGAATACGGAGTGCAAAAGGAGAATAAAAAAGAATACCTGGTTCGGGAGGCTACCTATACCTATGATGGGAGAAGGAAATATATTAAACAGCTCAACGACCTATACCGACAAAAGCGAGGTTGATGAGACCGTGAACATGAGCTATGATTCAGGGAAACATCCCTTTTCGGGATTGCATTATTATTTTATTGGAGAGTCGTATGTGAATAACCAGCTTACAAAGACCATCGGGATGATGGACTACTCCTACGACGTGACACTGAATGAAGAGAATTATCCTGAAGTGATCTATGAAAAACTGGGATCCTCCAATTCACGAATCTTCCGGTATACCTATAAAAACAAGTAATTACTCCATTGCTTCATACTGTTTCATACACTGGGGGCAGAGACAGTCGGTGTAGAGTCCCATAATCTCGATCATCTGTACCTTGTGTATCTGAAGCTTTTCACACCAGCAATCCTTATCTCCCTCACAGGGAAACTTTGCTCCGCATTTTGGGCAGGTCTTCTTACTCATTACCCCGGCTCATGGTTACTCCAACCGAGCGGATAGGTCCTCCCATGGGGGGGTGCATTTTCCGCATCCGAACGGTGGCCTTCTGAATTCCTTTCATTTCGGTAAACAGGGCATCCAGAATCCGTTTGGCAATGTTTTCAAGAAGGTTGGACTTCTTTCTGCGCATCTCCTGCTTGATCAGCTGGTAGGCATGCTGGTAATTGACCGCATCCTCCAGCTGGTCGGATTCAGCCGCCGGTTCCAGGTCGCGTCTCTATCTCCAGGTCCACCAGGAAGCGGTTCCCAACAATTTGCTCCTCTTTATAATGCCCATGGAATGCATAGAATTCCATGTCCTCTATGATGATCTTACCCATATGCAAAGATAGTTTATTCAATGATCTCTACACCCAGGTCGCGGAATTCTCCCAGCATCCTGATTTGATATCGGCCTCTTCATTGGAAATGATCCCGTCTGGATAAACAACCACTACCTGGTAACCCCTGTTCAATGCAGCCAGGATGGTACTATTGACGCAATGTGCAGCATCCAGTCCCGTTACAACCACACGATCGGTATTTAGCCCGGTCAGGATCTGGTCCAGGTCTGTCCTGTTGAATGGATCACTTCTGCGTTTCGTAACGATCAGATCAGATTTGACGGAGAGACGTTTATCCAGGTTTGCACCTCCGGAACCCCTGGACATGGTGTTGTTAATCAGGTTGAGCAGGGGATTAAGCACCTCGGTATTAATGTATATGACAGACCATTCACTTTCCACGGCATCATTTATGATCCGGTTGACATTCCGGATCAGGACATCCGATTGGGCTTTAAGGCCTTTCAAAGCTGAAACAGTCCCGGTGGTCCCTTCCTGGATATCCACGATCAGCAGGGCTGTGTGGCCCGGTCCGGAATGTGTAATGGGAACACCTTCGGTGATTTTGGTAGCAGTGATGTTGAAAAAAACGAAGTTTAGGACCACGATCAGGATGAAAACACCGATGGCAATGAGGATGCGAAGCAGAATCTTTTTCATGGTATTTGAGCTTTGTATCCGAAATGTATGATATTTCTTTAAATCTTACATAATTAACTAATTTTGTGGCGCCTTAATAGCAAAGAAGATGACCGACAGAAAAGAAGAACCCAGCGAAAAGAAGAGCCTGAATTTTATTGAATCCATTGTGGAGGAGGATCTCCGCACCGGAAGGGATGGTGGAAAGGTCCATACAAGGTTTCCGCCGGAGCCTAATGGCTACCTGCATATTGGTCACGGAAAGGCCATCTGTCTTGATTTTGGAATCGCTCAAAAATACGGAGGGAAATGTAACCTTCGCTTCGATGATACCAATCCCACAAAGGAGGATGTGGAGTACGTGGATTCCATTAAGGAGGACATCCACTGGCTGGGATTTGACTGGGAGGACCGGGAGTATTATGCTTCCGATTATTTTGGGAAGCTCTTTGATTTTGCCCTTGAGCTGATCAAAAAGGGACTGGCCTACGTGGATGACCAGTCCTCGGAGGAGATAGCCAGTCAGAAAGGAACTCCCACCCAGCCCGGAACACACAGTCCGTTCCGAAAACGGAGCGTTGAGGAAAACCTGGATCTTTTTCAGCGGATGAATACAGGTGAGTTTCCGGAAGGCTCAAGGGTTCTGCGGGCAAAAATTGACATGGCCTCCTCCAACATGCACATGCGCGACCCGGTGATCTACCGGATCATATTCCATCCTCATCACCGTACCGGAGATACCTGGAAGGTATACCCCATGTACGATTTTGCCCACGGACAGTCCGATTATTTCGAGGGGGTTACCCACTCGCTCTGCACCCTTGAATTTGAAGTACACCGCCCCCTTTACAACTGGCTGGTCGAACACCTGATGAGCGATGATTACAGACCCAGGCAAACCGAATTCAACCGCTTGAACCTGACCTATACCGTACTCAGCAAACGGGTGTTGCTTAACTGGTAAAAAACGGACTGGTGAAGGGATGGGACGATCCCCGCATGCCGACCCTGGTCGGAATGAGAAGGAGGGGCTATACCCCCGAATCCATACGGAACTTCAATGACAGCATAGGCTACACCAAGGTGATGGCCCAGAACGACTTCGGACTGCTGGAGTTTGCGGTCCGTGAGGACCTGAATAAAAAGGCCCCAAGGGTGATGGCCGTGCTGAATCCCCTGAAGTTGGTTATCACAAACTACCCGGAAGATAAAACCGAGGAAATGGAGACCATCAACAACCCGGAGGATGAGTCCATGGGCAGCCGTACCATTCCATTTTCAAGGGAGATTTACATTGAACGGGAAGATTTTATGGAAGATCCCCCGAAGAAATTTTTCCGCCTGGGACCGGGCCGTGAGGTGAGACTCAAATCGGCCTATATCATTCTTTGTCAGGATGTGATTAAGGATGAAGACGGAAACATCACCGAAATTCATTGCATCTATGATCAGGCTACCCGAAGCGGTGGGCCCGAAGCCGACCGGAAGGTAAAGGGTACCCTGCACTGGGTGTCAGCCAAACATGCCGTGGAAGCCGAGGTAAGGCTCTACGACAGGCTCTTCAGTGATCCCGACCCTGCCGGGCACAAGGACAAGGGCCCGGAGGATTTTCTGAATCCCGATTCACTGAAGGTGATCACAGGCTACGTGGAGCCTTCGCTGAAGGATGCAAAGCCCCTGGATCAGTTTCAGTTCCAGCGCCTGGGCTACTTTAACGTGGATCCCGACTCGACTCCTGAAAAGCTTGTGTTCAACAGTACTGTTACCCTGAGGGACAACTGGGCGAATAAGGACTAAGGCAATAGCGCCAAGGCCTTATAAAAAGCTCACTTGTGGTTGTAGACATGAACGTCGCGCTGCGGGAATGGAATGGAGATTCCTGCTGCATCGAACTTTTTCTTGGCCCCTTCGGTGGTGGCAAAAAACAGATCCCAATAATCCTCTGACTTCACCCAGGTTCTCAGCTTCAGGTTCACCGAGCTGTCACCCAGTGCCTCCACCATCACCTGGGGAGGGTTTTCATCTTTCAGAACCCTTTCATCTTCCTCTGCCATTTTCAAAAGGATGGCCTTGGCTTTGTCAATATCGTCGGCATAACCAATTCCAAAGGAGAAATCAATTCGGCGGATAGGCATGGCTGAGTAGTTGATAATTGATCCGGTGGCCAGGGGAGAATTGGGGATAATTACCTTGCGGTTATCCGGTGTGGTCAGAATGGTAGTAAAGATCTGTATTTGCTTCACGGTGCCCATATAACCCTGAGCTTCGATGAAATGGCCCACCTCATAAGGTTTAAACAACAGGATCATTACGCCTCCGGCAAAATTCTGAAGTGTACCTTGCATGGCCAAACCAACGGCCAGACCGGCAGCACCGAGAATAGCGATGAAGGAAGTCATCTGAATGCCCACCATGCTCATGACGCTGATCACCAGCATAACCTTCAGCAGGACATTCATCAAGGATTTCAGGAAAGGAATCAGAGATTCATTTACGTTCCTTTTTCATTGCACGCACCATCGCCCTGGTGATCCGTATTTGATTACGATCAAACCGACAATCAGGACTACTATCGCCAGGATAAATTTGAGACCATACCTTATGGCCAGGCCATAAAACCTTTCAATTACTTCCTGAAATTTTTCCATGATTAAATGTTTTTGGGTTTATATTGATAACCATTTCTCAGACAAATTGTTGAATGCTTCTTTCTATAAATTTATACAATACATTGGAATATCGCTTTTTGAGAAAGATGAAATTTAAGATAGAACTTAATTTCCAGAAGTGAACTTTGGGTTCAGCTTAACGTTTAATATGTTGCTATGGCAAAACATCCCTTAAATCTGACTGTAAGATTCCTTCTGGAGCTTGTTGCCATTTTCATTACGGGCCTCTGGGGCTACCACGTTTCGGAGAATGCTACCGGCATCCTTTATGCGATCCTGTGCCCATTGGATTCGCACTACTCTGGGGTATTTTTGCAGTTCCCCAATGACCCCAGCCGATCGGGTAAAACAGTGATCACAACCCCTGGCATCCTGCGCCTTATCCTGGAACTATCCCTTTTCGCTGCTGCCACCTGGATGATGTATGATCTTGGATATTCAGCCGCGTGGTGGGTATATGCAAGCATCGTGCTTGTCCATTATGCCATCTCTCATGAGCGAGTGAGCTGGCTCCTGAAGCAGAAGTAAAAATTTTTACTAATTTTGCGGTGAAATTTGATGCACAGGCATTAAATAATGGTCGGTTTGCCGAGTGGTTAGGCGCTGGTCTGCAAAACCAGTTACAGCGGTTCGAACCGAGCTCCCCCTGGGAGCGAGCTGCACGACGCGCAGCGGAGTAATCCGCAGCGGATTTGACGATGATAGAATTAAAATATTGGTCGGTTTGCCGAGTGGCTAGGCGCTGGTCTGCAAAACCAGTTACAGCGGTTCGAATCCGCTACCGACCTCAACCAGATCCCCTTTCGCGAAGCGATTGGGGATTTTTTGATTAAAGCTTTTCAAGCAATTTGCCATGTATTATGTCGAATGCCTCTTCTGGATTATAGTCTTCTCCAGGCCTTAGGAGAGCAACTGTATCACCGATAAATACCTCGTCAAGTAGCTTCTCTTTTAGGTTGTTAACGAATTGCTTTTTGGTTGGTGATTTCATTTCATTGAAGGCCATATAAGAAGCATAACAGGTCAATACATCATCGGGATTGGGATTCGATAGGATAAATGCTTTGTACAGATCGTACAAATCTCTACCTTTTTCCGCTGGTATAGTGCCCGAAGCTTTGTGCCAAGTAATTCTTCAAGCTTATATGTTTGAATTTTCGCAGTACCGTTGAACCATCTGGTGTCAATTGAAAAGACAATTTCCTGGTAACCGAGAACTGAGAAATGCTCACGACAGTTAATTTCCACTTTTTAATCTTAGAGGCACAGGAGTAATGTTTTCTGAGTCCAATCGGAAGATCAGGGTATTGTTGTTTGACTTCTGTTTTACTTTCGGTTCACCCAGGAAATTTAAGGCGGTTCTTAAGCCTCTAATTATATCTTTGATTGGCCCTGCCTTCTTCTGCACAAGGTCAATATCTTCTGAATACCTGGGCTGTGATGAGAAGAATAATTTATGCAGGGCAGTCCCTCCCCTAAAAGCCAAATTTTCAGAAAGAAACTTATCCGAATATATTTCGACCAGTGATCTGCTGATTACCAGATCTTGTTCGACTTGCTCAACATTTTTCCAGGGGACCACGTTTCCCCGGCTCTAATATCAGTTATAGGTATCATTCGTCAATCTCAATTTCTGTATTAATGATAATTCTCCACTTAGGATCAGTCTTATGCCCGGCAGTTTTTTTGCCAGTGCTTATGGGTTGACGATAAAATTGCAGATTGAGGTCCTTAGAAACTTTCCAAAGCTTATCTGCTAGTTGCTCCTCTTTCAAAGCATATTCAAGAATATAACCAAGTCTCTGAATTGTGGGCACAGAAAATGATTGAACCAATTCACGTTTGATTTTATCAGGCTGCATGCTTTCTGCCAATTCATTCAGTACAATGCTGGCTCTGCTGATACCGCCGATTCTATTGTTGTAATAAACCAGGTCAAATGCGGTCATTTCCGGAGAGGAAACTTTAACATATCCGGTTTCAGTCTTTCGGTTTTCCACGAACTGTGACGGAATCTTCTTTTTGATGATATAATTTATTTTTATCCCTTTCTTCTGTGTGGCAAGTTGTTTTGTTGTAGTAAGGATAAAGAATTCCTGAGCTTGTTGATGTGCAGCTCCATATAATGCTGCTGCACTTAGCAGTCCGATATAGTATGGTTTGCCAATGTATTCCATCAGGTAATCGATGAATAAAATGGGTGGTAATATTTCCATTGCAGCGTATTCTGCAGGCACAATCAGGTAGAAACCTTTGTAAACGGGTACTACCCGTCCTCTTTGGGATAGTCTTGATAAAGATTGAATTATTGCATTCTCAGACTTCTCTGGAAAATCAGTAATGACCTCATCGTAACTGAAAGCTATCTTTCCCTTGGATTGTAATTGTTCAATCCAGGTTAAGATATAACTGTTTGTTTTGCCAGTGGCCATATGAGTAAAGTATACACAAATATATTAAAAAAAGATAAATAAGTGAATAATGCACTTAAAATTAACTTAATATTGTTTTTGCAGATAGTACTGAAATATGGCACAGTTTACAAAAGAACTATATAGGGTAAGTAAACACACAAATGATAATCGAAAAAAGTAATCATATACTTTTTGGGGCAAACAAAATGCCTATTTTTACAAAGCGAAATATATGTAAATAACACATTATCAGATTAATACGATCAAGAAGAGTAAAAGAATGCCTAAAAAAGGCAATAAGTTACACTCCGCTACCGACTTCAATAAATCGCTAATACCCTATTATAGAAGGTGTTAGAGATTTTGCTTTGGGGCAAGTTTTCTTGATTCTATTTGTTTTTCTACCCACTCTTCTACCAACTTAAAAAGTTTTATTATGAATTAGCCATCTCCCTCTTTATCGCCTCCAGCACATTCAAGAAATCCATTGTTATATAGCTAATTACAGGATATCATGCTGAATAAACTTGTTTTTTACAGCATTGTTCAATACATTTGTATGACCACGTTACGTGGACAAATAAAAAAGATGGACAAAATAAAAGACAACCTACTTCATACAGTCATTACTGAAGTTCTTGCTGACCAAAAAATAAATGCTTTCTGGGAAGAGAAAGCTGAGCAAGATATTGATGGCATATTAAAGCTTGAGTTCAAAGGTCATACTCTGAAATTTAATGTTGAAATTAGGAAGGAAATTCGGGAATATCAGCTTACAAAGCTGTTTAATATAAAACAGGAGTATAATCCCTTCATGGTTATTGCAGAGAATATCTTTCCAAAGATTAGAAGCACACTTGTGGAGCATGGGATAGCATATATTGTTTTGGACGGGAGCATAAATATTGAAACTGATAATATCCTTCTCAAGATTGATGGGAAACGCAAAATGCATCATCATCAAGATAAATATGGAAGAGCGTTTACAAAGGCTGGACTAAAGGCATTACTTCTGTTATTAACTAATGAGAATGACATAAATGATACTCATCGTGCGATAGCAAAAAATGCTGGTATTGCTCATGGGAATGTACAATATATAATGGAAGGTCTAAAAGAACAAGGATTTGCTTTACAGCTAAATACGAAAGAATTGAAACTGACAAATAAAGAACAGTTACTTCAGAAATGGATTACTGCTTATGCTGAAAAGCTTAAACCCGCTTTGAAGGTGGGCAATTTCAGATTTAATAATCCAGCTGATTTTAAGGGATGGAAGGAAATAGATCTGAATAAGACTCAACTCAATGGGGGGGTGAACCCGCTGGTAATATTTATACTAAATTCCTGCAACCAGAATATTTTACACTGTATACCAATGAGAAGAAGGCAGAATTGATCAAGAATTACAGACTTATTCCTGATCAGGAAGGGAAGGTGATTGTTTATGAGAAATTCTGGAAAGAATTGGAACCAGACAAAAATGTGGTACCTCCTGTTATCGCTTACGCAGATTTATTGACCACCGGAAAAAAAAGATGTCTAGAAACAGCACAGAAGATATATGAGCAATATATTGAGGATACCCTTTAGTAGAATCCGTGACGAGGGCCAATTCAAAGAAATTTTTCTGGCACTTGAACGTGGATTTATGAAATTTGGAATCGACTTCTACCTTGTTGGTGCTACAGCCAGAGATGTTTGGATGAAAGGTGTTCATGGCCTTCCACCCAAAAGAGCAACAAGCGATATAGATTTTGGAATAATGATAAAGGATTCTTTTGTTTTCGATGATCTTAAAAGCTATTTGATTGAAGAGGAAGGATTCATTCCCTCGAAAGGCAACGAATTTGTTCTAATATGGAAGGATAAATCACAAGTTGACCTAATACCATTTGGAGATCTTGAAAGTGAAGGAATTGTCACCGTAAAGGGAACTGGTTTTACCAGTATGAATGTAGAAGGTTTTAAAGAAGTATATGAGCAAGCTTCAGAGGAGATTATTACAGAAGATCAAAGATTTAAGGTCAGTACCTTGCCAGGTATAGTGATTCTGAAGCTTATTGCCTGGGATGACAGGCCGGAGGTTGAAGAGATGATATTGATGACATTGCTGAGATTATCAAGAATTATTTTCATCTAAATGATGAGGTAATCTTTGAGCAACATAGTGATTTGTTTACAGATGATATTGAATTGGCTGAGATAGCCTCCCAATTCCTGGGTAGGGAGATTGGTAAGATAGTATCTGGAAATCCTAAGCTTGTTGAACGGATTAAAGGAATTCTTGAGAATGGATTGAATGATGACAATAACCTGGCAGAATTGTTTGCCAGTGAATCCGATGAGACAATAGAATATTCAAAAAGCTTGATTTCCCATATAAAGAAAGGCATTGAAGAAGTAACACCTGAGAGTAAATAGCCATGGAAGAGGGAAAAAAGAAGAAGCTGATCAAATTGCCTCCAGAAGTACTTGCAGATGCCTTGTTAAAAATGACTGAACATGATGATATGGCAAAGCGTTTGGTCGAGGGGCTTATCAGTGAACCGGATGTTATCATCAAAAGTTTCAGGAGAAAGATCAGTGGTCTGAAGCGGAGAAAGAAGTTTATTCACAGGAATGAATCAAGGAGATTTGCAGCTGAACTTGACCATTTACTTGAAGATCTGGAACAAGCAAAACCTGATCCTGGTGTTGGAATGTCTTTGATTGTCTCTTTTCTTGAGACCGATCAGACTATTTTTGGAAACTGCGATGATTCCAGTGCTTACATAAGTGATGTGTACAGATATGGAGCACGTAGTTTATTTACTCAGTACGCTTCCAGATGCACGGATAAGAAAAAAGTTCTTGATCTGCTGATAAAAACCTACTTCAAATGATCCCTACGGTATAAGGGAAGGATTGATTGACAAGGGACTGGAAATGCTGGGAGAAGAGGAAGCAAATAATGCCATCCATATTTTCGAATTATTGTCAGAGGAAGTGGAGGATGACTATCAAAAGGGCCATTATTTCAGGGCCATCGAATCTCTGGCGAGACAAACAGGAAATGCGGAGCTTGAGAGAATTAGAATGCAATCAACGGAAGAGCCAAGCGTTTCAAGTTGTATTGATATTGGGAGGGTTTACCTGGAATCTGGTTTCCCCCAGAAAGCCTTAGAGTGGATCAATAGGATTTCTTCCTATGAGACTTTCATGGATAGGGAGAGGCGTGAGATTCTTCAGGAGATTTATGGACAGTTGGGCGATTCAAAGAAGGAGGCTGATTCGCCTGGCTCTCATTCAGAAAAAGCAGAAATCTGCTTACCCTGGAAAAGCTTTTAAAAGTAATAGGAGAGGAGAGAAGAGAGCTGGTGATTGATGATGAGGCCGGCTTTATAATAGATGATGGGAAAGTAGATTATTCCGATATCAAATTTCTTATTGATGTTAAGAAATTTGATGAGGCTGAAATATGTATTCTGGTTATGGCTGGTACCAAAACTCTGAACGGTCGCTTCTATGAAACCTTATTACCAATGGCAAAATCCATGGAATCAGAAGCCAGGATGTTAGCTGCATATGTAATCTACAGAGCATTGCTTGAATCCATACTTGACAGGAAGTTTTATAAGGCCTATCCGCATGCTGCGAAATATCTAAGAAGCTTGACCATCTTGCTGCAGAAATCGAAGATTGGCAAGATCTTGGAGACATGGGATGTATCATGTGTGGCTGAGAATCAGGTCCATGGAAAGAAAAGTAGTTTTTGGAAGCACTACAGAGGTGAATAAAATCCTTGGGTAGCCATTAAAAAAGTAAACAGATACTTTTTGGGACAAACAAAATACTCATATTTTGTGGCTCGATAATCCATAAGCACATCATAATCAGCGCAATGAAATATAAAGATGTAATTGGATGCCTAAAAAA
>CAVQUO010000026.1:0-24006 GCA_963716765.1 uncultured Bacteroidota bacterium
CATTGATTAAAAAATCTTGTATTTTGTATGAATGATGCGAATCATTCTGCCACTTGTTTTGCTGCTGGGGCTCTCCTGTCAGAGGCATAAAGTGATTGATGTCTGGTATGACAGTGCTTCGCCGGTGCTTTCCTACGGGGTGGAGAGGCTGGGGGCTCAGGTGGATGTTTCGGGCCATGCACTTGAGAGGAATGGGGCCGTAGAGGGTTCGAAGGGACTATTTATCCTGACGCCTTCCACCGTATTGAACGAAGACCTGGGTGAGGTGCTTTACAGGTTTCTTCCGGGAATTGAAGGGGATGGGTATAAGATTGTGCGGGAGGGAAATAGTGTTTACCTGCTTGGCGTTACAGAGCGGGGTTGCCTGTATGGATTAATGGATGTGGCAGAACAGCTGGGCCATATGAGGGATGTCAGGGCAGCTCGGGATGCGGGTTTTAAAGGTGCTGCCAGAGGGCTTTCGGGATTAAAGCAAAGGGTGGTGAACCCGGCGAATGCTTTCAGGGCCATTAAGTTTAACCTGCCCTGGTCGCCCTATCGTCCGGGGGAGGCCACGGAATCTTCATTATGGAGAGGTGCAGGGACCTGGGGTTCTGGGAAGAATTTCCTGGATATGATGGTGGAGAATCGTTTTAATGCCCTTTCGCTTTGGAACAAGCATCCCTTTCCCTACCTGATCCGTTCCGCTTCTTACCCTGATGCCTGTCCCTTCAGCGATGAGGAACTGGAAGAGTGGAGGGTTTTTTGGAAGAGCTCTTTTTGCCATGGCCAAAGAGCGGGGCATCGAAACCTACCTGGTGAACTGGAACATTGTGGTTTCGCCCGAATTTGCTTCAAGCTATGGAGCCAGTGAGTATTTCGATCGCTCGGAAATGGTGAAGGAATATACCCGGGAGTCGGTTACCCAGGTGATCAATGAGTACGAGGATCTCACCGGGCTGGGGGTGACCCTGGCCGACTGGATGGGCAACTGGGGTGAGGAGAAGATGACGCCCCGCGAGCGGGAAGAATGGATCCGGGAGACCTTCGTGGAGGGGATGAAGGCAGCCGATCGGGAAGTGAAATTTATTCACCGGGCTGTCCTGGCAGGCGATCCGGCTGAGATGCGCCGGGTCATCGATGTTGGCCGATTTGGCCGATAAAACCATTGTGGAGGTGAAGTTCAACTGGTCACACGGGCATTCCACGCCCCGCCTTTCACTCACCCATTCCAATGATGAAGGCTCCATCGCACGTGGTTTCTGGGATCCGGCTCCGGAGAACTATTTCATTGCCTGGATGATCCGTAACGAAGACTTTTTTGTGCTGCGCTGGGGTGATCCTGACTTTATCCGGGAACATATTCGCACCAACAAGCACAACTACGTAAATGGATATTTTGTGGGTTCCGAAGGTTATATTCCGGCGGTGGATTACTCCCATGATGACACGCATCCCGCCTCCCTGGAAGTATGCCTTTGAAAAGCAATGGCTCTTTTATCACCTCTGGGGGCGCCTGCTTTATCAATCCGGACGAAAGTGATGAGGCCCTGGCCCGTGGATTTGAACCCAGGTACAAGAATGTGGATGGTCTGGCCATGCTGAAGGCCTGGTCCCTGGCCTCCAGGGTTCCCCGAGCACCTGGCCACCTTTTATAAGGGCACCTGGGATTTCACCCTCTACAGTGAAGGCTTCCTGGCACCCTGGCCCACGGGCTTTGACGATGGCAAATCGCCCTTCATTTCCATCGAGGAGCTGATCAGGCACGACACCCTCGATCCCTCTTATTTAAGTATCGCAGACTATTGCCGGATGGTGAAAGCTGGCAAGATCCCGGATTCATTCATTGGTGACCCCGCTTGAGCTTGCCCGGATGCTTGATGAGGAATGTGAAAGGCCCTGGCTTTGTGGATTCCATGGATCTACTGACAATCTTAAAGTCAGAAGCAGGAAGGATCGGCAGAAAGGATGCAACTGGAAAGTGAGCTGGACGATATCCGGACCTGGTGTCACCTGGGCTTTTATTTTGCCGATAAGCTGCGGGCCGGGGTTGCCCTTGAAAGCTATATGCTTTCGGGTAAGCATGCCGACTCAGGCAGGAGGCCATTACCCGTCTGGAGGCCTGCTCCGGGTGGTGGGAAGAAGTGGTCAGACTTACCAGCGGCAGGTACCGGCCCATGCCCTATGTGAGCATGGGGCATCATGAACAGCGCTGGCCCGACTTCACCCGCTTTCACTGGAGCGAATTCCAGGACGAAGTGGATGCCGATTTGGAATGGGCAAAAGCACATGCCGGGCTTTCTGCCTGCTGCTGCCTGAAGGTGAAGAGCTCGATGAAGTTTTGATAGTTCTGCAACAGGCGGTGGAAGTCCTTCGGCGATGTCAGGCGGACTGCGATTTTCTGTATGAGGAGCATGAAATTTACGATTCCATGCTGGTACGGGAACAGCAGAAGATAGCGGGACAAACGGAATGGGTCGATACCTATGTTCCCCTGCCGGATCTGGAGAGTAAGGCCGAATATAATCCAAAAGTAACGGAATCAAAAATAGAGGCTGTATACAAGTTACCCGAGAGTCGCACCATCGTTCAGATGGAACTGGCAACCTTGCCAGCTCCTGTTCAGGAAAAGGGAAAAAGAGGCTATTTTCCCTTTGGCCTACTCCTGGCGGATAAGAAAAATGGTATGATACTGGGCATGGATACGCTGGCACCCCTGCCTGACCTGCAGCAGATGTACGAGAGTGTTACTGAGAAGGTGCTGGATGAGCTTCTTAAGTTACGCTACCGTCCCTCAAGGAGTCGAAATCCGATCCGATATCCTTTTTAATCTGACACATTCCTTTCTCCTTCGAGCCGGATGTCGTGTGCTGGGAGTGAAACAAATGCCCGCGATGGACGCATTCCTCCTTAGCCTGTCGGATTCACTGGGAGGAAAAACCGCACCCTCAGAGGATGAGGCTGATTGGGAGGACCCCGATGAGATTTATAATCGCTTTATGGATATGGAAACCAACGAAAAGGTTTCCCTGGTCTATGAGCTGTTGAACCAACGACCCGATATGGACGAAGATATCCTGGATATGATCGGTGATGTGGGAAATGAGCTTATCTTCCTTGACAGGCCTGGGGATCTCGAGGATTTGATTACCAGGTTTTCGAAGAACTTCCCGGGAGTATATGAAGAGGATTATATTTTTACTGAAAGGAATCTGATTGGCTATTACCTTTCAAAAAACAAGCTGAAATGGGCTCAAAGGCGTCTGCGCTATATCGAAATGGATCCTGTGGCAGGTGAGCTGTAATCCAAAGAATGGAAGCACTCATCAAGTTTCGGGCAACCCCTGGACCCAATTTGCGTATGAGCACTTATTGATGCTTGGTTTTTCAAATAGTATTTAAAGGAGTATATAAAATGAAGATTATTTCAGTGGTGGGCGCAAGGCCCAATTTTATGAAGATAGCGCCCTTTATCAGGGCCATTGAAAAGCACAATGCCGGTGTGGAAAGTCGGCAGTGGATCCGGAGGGGAGCAAGCGGAGCTTGTTGAACACCTCCTGGTGCATACGGGTCAGCACTACGACCACCAGATGTCGCAGACTTTTTTTGATGCCCTGAATATTCCTCCTGCCGATATCCACCTGGAGGTGGGGTCCGGGACCCATGCCGAACAGGTGGGAAACACCATGATCGCTTTTGAAAAGGTGGTGCATGGAGGAGAAGCCCGACTGGGTGGTGGTGGTGGGAGATGTGAATGCCACCCTGGCCTGTTCGGTGACGGCCAAGAAGCAGCATGTGAAGTGCTGTCATATTGAGGCGGGACTGCGTTCGGGCGATAGGACCATGCCCGAGGAGATTAACCGGCTGGTGACCGACCGGTTGTCGGATCTGTTGCTGACGCCCGATATACTCTCTATTGAGAACCTGAAGAAGGAAGGGGTTGTGGATGCAAGGATCGGATTTGTGGGGAACATCATGATCGATACCCTGGAAGCGCAGCGTGAGAAGGCAGCGGCTCTTACCATTAAAGGAGTAATGAAGGAGAATCTATTGCTTGAGGATGCCGGCATTCCTCCGAGTGGAGGAGGAGAATTATGCAGTGATGACCATGCACCGTCCTTCCAATGTGGATCATAAGGAGATCTTTACGGCCCTGATCGATTTTCTCTGCGATGAGGTAGCAGGGATATGCCCCTCCTGTGGCCCATCCATCCCCGGGCCCGCAAGCAGCTGGAAATGTTCGGCCTTTGGGACAAGGTGCTCGCCACTCCCAACCTGGTATTGCTGCAGCCCATCGGCTACCACGATATGCTTCGCCTGAATATGACGGCAAAGATGTTTCTGACCGATAGTGGCGGATTGCAGGAGGAATGCACGGTGCTGGGAACGCCCTGTCTGACCATGCGCTGGAACACGGAACGGCCCATGACCCTGCTGGGAACATGGTGGAGCCTCGGTCCTGGTGGGGAATAACGTGGAGCGGATCCGGGAGGAGTACCACAATGCCCTGGCCAAAGCCCGCAAGGCGGTTCGGCCTGAATTATGGGATGGACATACCGCCGAGCGCTGCCTGGAGGCGATTATCAAAGCAAGCTGATTTAGGTTTCAGCTTTAATTCTTTGTCTGCAGGTGGGCCTGAACCATGCGTAGCAGACCATGGCTGTATTTCCCCTCTTGTGATCTGTGTATTTCGCTGATTTGTCCGGAAGAATCCTTCAGGAGTTTGGCCACCTCGTGGATCGTCTTCTTCGGGAGCAGGGCGTTTATATCCACCTCCCTGTCTCTGATGCCTTTGACCACATGTCCCTCAATAGTAGAGGCGGCAAGCTTTCGTTTTGCGGCAATCTCCTGGATGGACAGGCCCTCTTTGACCAGCCCGTAGGTGGTTCTGTTGGATTCCCCTTTTTCCAGCTTTACCCCTTTCTTGCGTTTTCGACCGCTTTTCCCCGATTTGAGTTTTGGATTTTTTTCGGCGGCATGCTGGGCCATATCCCACAACTCAGCCCTGCGTTTGATAGACTTTTTGTCTTTAGCGTGTGTTTTGAGGATGGGCTGGCCCGTGAGAATGCTCCTGGTGATATGTTCAGCCTGCTCCAGGGCTCCCCAGGCCATGGTGATCTGCTGATCAATTTCACTCAATACGTTCCGGTAGGTTTTGGTACGGGTCAGGCGCTCTACCTCTGCCAGGTGAAAAAGGAGCTGCTTCAGGTTCTCCTCCATAAAGGCCATAAAGTAAGCGCTTCCCTTTGCTACCCGTTCAAGTAGAAGATCCTGCTTATTCTCCTGAAGCAAGCGTGACAACTGTTGGCGGAAAATGGCTGTATTTTTCTCTTCATCCCTGAAACGTTGCAGGAGTTTTCCCATGGCCTCTTGCATCGCTTCATCTGCAAACTCCATTTTATCTGCTTTAAAGTCCTGCAAATTCTCCACCTGCCGGATCAGGCCTGAAAAATCGAAGGTAAGGCTCAGGATCTCTTCCAGGTAGGCCCGCTGCTTTTTTTGGAAGATCACCGGCAGTGGTTCCTGTTGCTCCATGGCCCTGGAGAAGGCCTGCACATCGCTGTCGATGGAAATGGATGAAGTGTTGATCCGGGTTCGAAGGATGAGGCCATCCAGGCTCCTCAGTCTGCTCAGTGCCACATACACCTGGCCCGGTGAAAAGGCCTGTCCCACATCAATAATGGCTTTATCGAAGGTTAAGCCCTGGCTTTTATGGACGGTCACGGCCCAGGCCAGCTTGACCGGGTATTGCTCAAAGGTGCCTGTCACCTCCTCTTCCACCTCCTTGCTCTCTTCGTTGATGGTGTATTTTTTATTCTCCCACTTTTCTTTTCTCAGCACATAGCTTTGTCCGCTTCCCGAGAGGATCACGGTAATATTTCCCCCTTTGATTTTTTCCACCCGTGCGAGCATTCCATTGACGTAAAGCTTCTCTTCACTGCTGTCATTTTTCACAAACATAAGCTGGGCTCCAACTTTTAATTCTATATCCCTGGGTAGAGGGTAAAGTTTTTCCGGGAAGTCACCTTCAATATCGGATTCAAAAAAGGAGGAGTTTGGGGGAAGAGCTTCCAGTTTTTTCTGGTTAATCCCATCGGCAATGTAATTATGCGTGGTAATGGTAATGATGTCCTGCTCGCTGGCTATTTGCTCCTCGCTTCGGTAGTGGCTGTTAAGCTGGTTTATGTCTTCTGTTGTTGTGATGTTGTTGCGCAGGTGATTAAGAATCTGGATAAAGCGGTCGTCGCTCTGGCGGAAGATCCGGTCCAGTTCAATGGTGACCATCTTTTCAGTTTTGAAGGCGTGGGCCTCAAAAAAATGCATGCTCGGGTAGTAGTTTTTCAGCACCTGCCACTCTTCCTCTTTTACGATGGGCGAGAGCTGGTAAAGATCGCCGATCATCAGCAGCTGGGTTCCGCCAAAACTCTGGGAATAGTTGCCCTTTGCACTTCGCATCCTGTAATCGATGGCATCCATGATATCGGCACGCAGCATGCTTACCTCATCGATGATGAGCAGGTCGGTGGCACGAAGCACCTTTTTACGCAGACTGTTGAGGGTGTGTTTACGGGAAAGGGAGTGTTTTGTAAAAAAGTGGGCATTTCCGCTGAATTGACCCGCCGGTTCCTGCACCGGGATAAAGCTGCCGAAGGGAAGCAGGAACTGCGAATGGATGGTGACCCCTTCCGCATTGAGGGCAGCAATGCCGGTGGGCGCTACGATGAGAAAACTTTTATGGGTAAGACCTGCCAGATTTCTCAGAAAAGTGGTTTTCCCGGTGCCGGCTTTGCCCGTTAAAAAGAGATGACCGTTTGTACTGCCCACAAAACGGGCTGCCATCTCCAGCTTTTCTGTTTTATGTAAAATCTGTTCGATTTTGTCTGTTTTTGAAATATACGAAAGTTTTTTTTCGCCTAGTCGTCCGAAAACTCCCTCAGCAGCTTGCGGTAGGAGGAGAAGATCTTGGAGCGGGAGATGAAGCCGATGTATTTTCCGTCTTCGGTGACCGGCAGGTTCCATGCGCCGGTTTCCTCGAAGAGTTCCAGCACCCGTTCCATTTTTTCATCCCTGCGGATGATGGCAGGGGGGAGGTGCATGATTTCGTGGATGGTGGTTTTGTCGTACAGTTCGGTGTGGAAGATGATGTCGCGCACATCGTCCAGGCAGATGATGCCCACCAGCTCCTTCTCGTCGTTGACCACCGGGAAGAGGTTGCGTTTGGATTTGGAGATGGCCTTCACCAGGTCGCCCAGGTGTCCCGTCGGCACCTGACCTTTTTGAAATCCTTCTCCAGCACATCCTCCACCGAGAGCATCACCAGCACGTTCTTGTCCTTGTGGTGGGTCATCAGTTCGCCCCGCTGGGCCAGGCGCATGGTGTAGATGGATTGCCGTTCGAAGGCCAGGATGGTCACATAGGAGAGGGTGGCCGTGACAATCAGGGGGATGAAGAGGGTATAGCCCCCGGTGATCTCGGCGATGAGGAAGATGGCGGTCAGGGGGGCGTGCATCACCCCGGCCATCACCCCGGCCATGCCCACCAGGGCAAAGTTGTTTTCCGAGATACCGGTCGGCCCTGAACAGGTTCACCGCTTTGGAAAGGGTGGCCCCGGCCATGCCTCCCACAAAAAGGGCAGGGGCAAAGATGCCGCCCACGCCGCCGCTCCCGGTGGTCAGCGCCATGGCAATCACCTTGAAGATGATCAGCATCAGGAAGAAGATCACGATGAAATAGGCAGTTGTTCCCAATCATGCCTTCAAACAGGGTTCCGTCAAAGAGGGCACCCGATTGTCCGGTGAGCAGGGTCTTCAGGGTGATATAACCCTCCCCGAAAAGCTGGGGCATCAGGAAGATCAGCACGCAGAGCAGCAGTCCGCCGGTCAGGGTCCTTACAAGCCGGTTTTTGATCTTTCCCATGCTACCCTCCACCCAGTTGTTCATGCGGGTGAAATAGAGGGAGACCAGCCCGGTGAAAATGCCCAGCAGAAGGTAGAAGGGGAGGTTTGCCATGACGAAGGGTTCGCTGATGGTAAAGGAAAAGACCACCTCTTCGCCCAGGAGGAAGTAGGAGACGATGGCGGCGGTGACCGATGAGATCAGCAGGGGCACAATGGACCAGGTGGTCAGGTCGAGCATCAGCACTTCGAAGGCAAAGATCAGGGCGGCAATGGGGGCCTTGAAAATCCCGGCAATGGCACCTGCAGCGCCGCATCCCATCAGCAGTACCACGGTTTTGTAGTTCAGCTTCAGGATGCGGCCGATGTTGGAGCCGATGGACGATCCGGTGAGCACGATGGGGGCCTCAAGTCCCACCGATCCGCCCAGTCCCACCGTCAGCGAGGAGGCCACCATGCTCGACCAGGTATTGTGCGGCTTTCAGGTGCCCTTTCCGCTTGGAAATGGAGAAGAGGATCTTGCTTACACCGTGACCGATGTCCTGTTTCAGCAGGTACTTCACAAACACCATGGTAATAAAGATGCCGCCAGGGGCAGAGGAAGGAGAGATTCGGACGAGTCACCCCGCAGGAGCGGACATGGATTTGTGCTCCACAAAGTGGGTAAGGTTTTTCAGACAGGATGGCAGCCAGTGCCCGACAGCAGTCCGATGATCAGGCTGAGACCCAGGATCAGCCTGCGCTGGTTGATGCCCCGGATGTACTTTCGTAATCTGTATTGTATATGCTGTAAACGCTTCATTTAATTTCAGAAATAGGTCGTAACTGAGAATTCATACTGCTCAATGAAAATATGCTTCATTTGTGAAATGTTGTTTTGCTCATAGAACAGCAACATGGCTTTTTTAAAGGTCAGTGAGTCGGTCGTCCGGAACGAAAGCGGACAGTGAAAATCGTTGATCAGGGAAGCATTGCAAGCAATTCTGGCCGTTCGTTTATTTCCGTCAGAAAATGGCTGGATGTAAGAAATCAGAACCAGCAACAACAGCGCCTTTTCAAAACTGTTTTCACGACTGTTCACAAGCTGGCAAACCTGGTTCAGGGCGCGTAATATATCCTGCTCATAAACCGGGGGGGTATAATTGGTTCCGGTGATGCCGACCCCGGTGGTACGTATGCCTGATTCTAGCCCCAGGCCAAAGATAAGCGCCGAGTGTATCTTTTCAATCTTAGTTCTGTCAATGGGAAATAATTCCCGGGCCCCACCCACGATCAGGTCAATGGCATCCTTATGGTTGAGGAGCATCCGGGCCTCCATGTTGGTTTTACCGTCTGCGGTTTGCTTTTCTCTGAGCAGGCGTTCTGTTTCCAGAAGGGTGTAGGTATTCCCCTCTATCTGGGAGGACTTCCAGCTCAGGTCGATGGAAAGTCTTTCCATCTCCTTCTGGTAAAGCGAAGGAGACAGTTGCTCCAGTTTCTTTTCATAAGACGCTTGTAATCCCTGCAGGAAGCTTATTTCCCCTGCGGTAAAAAGTGCTGTTGTGGGCAGGACCTTCCTGATTAAATCATGGCTGAAGATTGGAAGAATATCACGTTCATCGATCTCCTTTTTGAAATATTCATCCATATCAACAGGGAATAACAGCTGGTAGGCAGGTCCGCATTTATACCGGGTTGCTTTCCCGCTTCCTTCTGCAATTACGAGTTGTTCCACCTGCAAATCCGATAGTATCCTTTTGAGAGTGGAATAGCCCATGGCCTTTTCCATCCCTTCATGAATCTCTTTGGAAGAGAGGGATGGATGAGTTCTGATGTATTCAAGTACCCGGGAGTGTTTATTCGAAATCATTTTCTATCAGCGAAAATTTGTAGCTCAATAACCTTGCAAATGTAGCTCATTTTAAGGATATATTGAGCTTTAATTCATGTTTGGATGAGCTTTAATGAGATTCATTCTTTAATAAGCTGAGATAGACCCTCTCGCCAAAAGAATCAGCGACAGCTCTGAGACCTGTCCCTTCAAAAGGGAGAAGCACAGCCATCCAAAAACAAGAAGAGATATTCGTTTCACCTAGCCCTGTAATTTCGCAGGATTCACTTTCATGAACCTGATCATTTTCAGGGTGCTCATGGGCAGGGATGCGGTAACATCCTTCCGGTTCCAGAGGTTGATGTACCATCTCATTTTCTTGGAAACGGGGACCTTATGGGTTTCAACGAACTCGATCAGCGTTCCGTCGGGATCCTCAATATAAGAAAAGTGTCCTGCAGCCTCTCCCATGTCGAAGGGTTTGCCGGATGGGTGAATGTCCGAATCAACGGTAAACGGAAATCCCTTTGCTTCACACTCCTCCTTCAGGGTCTTCATCCCGAGGACGTCAAAGCAGAGATGGATGAATCCCGGGTCACCCCAGAGGCGATCCTGGTATATTTTCTTGGGCATGCGTCCCAGGGTTTTTACCAGTTCAATTTCGGTGGGACCAAACAATTTGGCAAAGGGGCCCTTACGTACTTCACTGTGTTGCAGCAGTACCCTCCTGAATTTTCCCTCACCTCCGGGAATTCCTTTCAGGTCCGGGAAGCTGCCCTCCTTATCATAAACCACCCTGTCGTAGCCCAGGATGCCGCAAAAAAGCTCCATGGCCTTTTCCGGATTGGTGGTTCCGATAACAGCGCCGTAGGCACCACCGGTGGGCTTATTATATTTTTTCATGAACATGGAGTTCTCCTCCACGATCTGCCAGATGTTATTAAAGGGATCCTTCACATAGAAGTTATCACGTCCCGAAGGATCACTGGTGATCTCTGTGAGGAGGGTGGAGCTTTCCGAAAGGTGGTCGTAAGCAGCCTTCACATTGGGCGATTTGATCTTCCCTGCAAAAATACCCAGGTCGCCCATCTGTATTTCAAATGAAGGGTCAGATGGTTTATGCTGGGTATGTTGCCAGATTTCAAATCCGCCGCCACCCTGCATATTCATGGCCAGGCATGCGTGCCGTTCCAAGGGTTTGTTGTCTGTGTAGGGGAGCATGTATTCGGCCATGGCCCTCTCCTCAAACATTCTTATATCCATCCCGAAATTGGGAATGTACCACTTCCAGGCTTCACTAAAATTCTTCACTCCGACCCCTATTTGCTGGATGCCGCTTATATATTTTTTATCCAATTCTTTCGTACGTGCCATATGGGGTCCAAAGATAAGTGAATAAAATGGTTTTGAAGAAAAAATCTATATTTGCGAACTGATTAATCCTTGATTATATGGCCAGAAGAAAAGTGAGGGGTGCCAACCGCGGAATCCATAAACGGAATTTCTTATTCTACGTGATCCAACCCTACGTGAAATTTTGGTTTTACCACTATTATGGGGAGATGGAAATTACCGGGCAGGAGAACATTCCCAAGGGAGAGCCGGTGATTTTCGCCCCCAACCATCAGAATGCCTTGATGGATGCCTTGATTATACTCTTTGCCTCACCCCAGGATATGGTTTTCCTGGCCCGTGCCGACATCTTCAAGGGTCGCTTCATGGCCTTCTTTTTTAACAGCATGAAAATCCTTCCTGTATTTCGTCAGCGCGACGGGGCCACCGAGCTGGGAAAGAACGAAGAAATCTTTGATATTTCAGTGAATATCCTTAAAAACAGGCACTACATGGCCGTGATGCCAGAAGGGAACCACGGCCATCAGCGTAAGCTGCGTGCTTTCGGTAAGGGAATCTTCCGGATCGCTTTCGCTGCCCAGGAGGAACAGGGAGCCAAACCCTTCGTTAAGATTATCCCGGTGGGCCTTGATATGGGTCACTATGTGAAGCAGAACGCCTCCCTCCTGGTGAATTTCGGTGAACCCATCGAGATTTCCGACTACTGGGCACAATACGAAGAGTCAGCTCCCCGTGCCATCAACGCAGCCAAGAAGGATCTGATCGATGCCATGAAACCGGGTATGATCCACATCGCCACCGATACCTATTACGAGACGGTCTACCAGCTAACCAAGATCGTCAATGACGAGATTCGTGAAGTAATGGGCATAAGCGGGTCACACCTGAGCGATAAATTTCAGGGCCGACAAAAGGCTGATCGCTGGCCTCGATGATTTGATAGCGGAGGAGGAGGCGGCCGGAGTTGCGCGGCCGGAGATGCGGAGGCCGGAGATGCTGCTGGCGAAGATGCGACTGCCAGCGGAGCGGTTGTTTCCAGGATGAAGCCACTTGGCTGAAAAGGTGGAGCAATATACCACAGCCCTGAAGGAGATGAATATCCGGAACTGGGTAGTGCGGGACAGGGGTATCGGACCCCTGAAGAGCCTGGTTAGTTTCCTTGGCTTGCTGCTTACCTTCCCCTTCTTTCTTTACGGCTACCTTACCAATATTATTCCTTACTGGCTCCCCGTACGGATGGCAAGGAATATCAAGGACTTACAGTTCCATTCCTCGGTAAAGGCAGGGCTGGGCTTCCTCCTGACCTTCCCGCTTTTCTATTCTATCACCACACTTTTGCTTGGGATCTTTACAGGTCCCTGGTGGATCTGGGTGATCTACCTGGTCACCCTCTTTCCCATGGGAAAGTTTGCCCTTCACTGGTACTTTTGGTGGAAAAAGACCATGCGTGGAAGCTGGTTCGCCCGTAAACTTAGACGAGGTGATGCTGATGCTCAGGCGCTTGTGAAACTAAGGGCTGAGATTGTTGCGCTTACAAAAGAGGCCATCGCTTTATAAGCCTATTCCAGCTGAGGATAGGTTCTCAGGAGAGTTTCGGGTGTCATTACGGGTAGTTCTGGAGTTTTGAAAATCTCTTATATTTCTTGTAACGATCAATTCAATTTCCGGATTGGATTGGGCTGTATAATATTGAAGGGCATCCTCAAAATCTTTAAAGCCCGATTTTAATGCCAATTTGACGATGGATTCATCCACACTCATAATCCCTATCATATCTGAAAGCTTAGCAAGACTTTTAATGACCCTCGTGTGGGAGGCGTGTTTTCTTAATACATAATACATATTACTAAGGCTCAGTGAAGATGCATAAGCTTTTATTCCTTTCTTTTCAATGAGGGTGAAAAGTGACGCAGCTTCTTTTGAGAAAGGGAGTCTTCCTGTGACAAGGTCAAGGAGGACATCTGAGTCAATAAATAACCTGGTCATTCTCTAAGATATTTCTTTGAAAGTTGCTCGCCAAGCTCTTTTTTGTAATCAAAATCTTCAGGAACTGCAATTGATCCCAGAAGAGATTTCACCTTTGGGGAGATCTCATGATCAGAGATTTCCATATTTCGTGTGAGTAATTTGAAGTAGTCTTCCACAAGATCGGAAAGACTTCTTCCCTTACTCTTCGCATAGCGCTTCGCCTTGTCGGCTAATGTTTTTGTCCACGTTCAGTGTCAGTTTTGCATCCATTATTACGTAAGATTACAATCGTAAAGTTACGTAATATTAATGAATAATGTTTACAGTGCTTAATGGATTAACTATCGGAAATATCGTCCAGCAGGCGGCGATCTTTTTTGGTGGGTCGTCCTGTTCCGCGGTCACGCTTCACATAAAAATCATCCTGCATCATCCAGTTTGTCCAGCTCCTCCTGCGGGGTGATATCCTCCACATGAGGTGGACGATCTTTGGGCCCACCCGTTTTTCAATGGGTTCCTTTACCCGGTAGGAATAGATCACCGGCATCTTTCTCACCTTGATCACATCACCGCTGCTAACGTTCCGGGAGGCTTTGGCCGGGATGTTCATCCACAATCACCTTTCCCTTTTTACAGGCTTCGGCGGCCAGGGCGCGGGTTTTAAATACCCTTACGGCCCAGAGGTATTTATCAATTCTGACTGGCATGTTGATCTCACCTTAGTTGGCTTCAATTTTTCCCACCAGGCGATAGTAGAGGGGTTTACAGTACTTATGGATCCAGACCATGACCAGCTCGGTGCTTCCGATCAGCACATCCTTGCGGTTTCGCTTCATGGCCCTGATCATTTTCCGGGCACAGACGGTCGGGCGTGATTCCCTTGTCCTGTCCCGGGATCCATGGTCCCGCGTTCATTTCCGTCCTTATCCAGGGCGTGCAGGGAGATGTTGGTGCGAACGCGACCCGGACTGAAGATGGTGACACGGATTCCCTTACGCTTGTTTTCGGCCCAGAGGCTCTTGATAGAATCCGAAGAGGGCATGTTTGGCTGCTGCATATGCACTTCTGTAGGGCCATCCGAACTTTCCCGAGATGGAACTGGTAACCCCGATGTGGCCATAGCCGTTTTCGATCATCTTTGGAAGCAGGGCCTTGGTGAGGATCACCCCGCTGAAGTAGTCTATCTCCATGATGCGGCGGTCGATCTCCAGGCTTGTTTCCATGGCTTCGGAGCGGGTGGAGATCCCCCCATTGTTCATCAGCACATCCACCCGGCCAAACTTTTCCAGGACGCTTTGGGCTGTTGCTGCCACTTCTTCCGGATTTCCCAGGTTAAATACCACCGCATGTACATCCTTGGAAACGGTTTCCAGTTTCTTGCGTACCCCTTCCAGCTCTTCAGCCTCATGGGATGAAATGATCACCCGGGCACCCTCCTCGGCAAAGAGTCTGGCAAGTTCAGCACCGATCCCCGATGATGCACCGGTGATCCAAACGGTTTTATCTTTGTAATTCATGCTTTCTCTTATGAAACGCAAAAATAGCTTATAAATAAAATAGGAAGAGATCCTAGGATAGTAAGCCGTTTCCGTTTACCTCCAGCTTAAAGCCCATGCGATGTACATTGACGATGGATACATTTTTGTCCTCCGCCAGTTTCTTCCGAAGCCGGGCAATGTACACATCCATGCTTCGGCCCATGAAGTAGTCGTTTTCACCCCACACATCGGTCAGCACCTTTTCGCGCTTCACCACGTTATTCACATTGGCGGCCAGCATGCGCAGCACATCGGCCTCTTTTTTGGTCAGGTTCACCTGGTCGTTGGGGGAGCAAAGCATCCGGTTGGGATAATCGAAGGTGAAATCCCAAATTTGAGCATTTCGGGCAATTCATCTTCTCAGCAAGAGCTGGGTTTGGTACGCCTCAGCAGGGCGTAGATCCTCAGCGACAAGTTCGGTGACACTGAAGGGTTTTACAATATAATCGTCACCTCCCGAACAGAAGGCATGGATCATGTCTTTGTCGTCGTCCTTGGCCGACATGAAAAGAATGGGGGTGGTGATAATCGGTTTTGCGGATCTCCTTGGCCAGGTCGAGCCCGCTCATGCCGGGCAGGATCACATCCAGCAAGATAATGTCATATTTTGCTGCCTGGAAGAGCTGAAGCGCCCGCTCTGCCCTCGATCTCCAGGTCCACCCGGTAATTCTTCAGCTCCAGGGAGTCTTTCAGCATGGGTCCCAGTTGCTGGTCATTTTCGACCAGCAGTACGGTGGGCATTTTTTCTGCCATGATTTTACTGTTGATTAGGTTATTTATTTCAATCTAAATAACATCTTTTTTAACATTTTGTTCACTTTTAGAAATTGTGCTAGCTCTTTCAGTTGTAGACAATTAATAAATATTCTTACTTTTGCAGCCAATAAAACCACTAAATCTGCGACCGGGATGGCATCACTACACCCATTAAATTCTTTTCAGGCCAGGGCCTCTACCTATCTGGCCGAGAAAATCGCACTGAAGTTTCGGAACCGAACTGGGACGAACCAGTGTTTTCCAGTTCAGCGACGGGGAATTTCAGCCTGCTTACGATGAAAGTGTCAGGGGCTGTACGGTATTTATTATTCAGTCTACCTTTCCCCCGGGAGACAACCTCATGGAACTGCTGATGATGATCGATGCAGCCAAACGGGCTTCGGCCGACAAGGTGGTGGCAGTGATTCCCTATTTCGGATTTGCACGGCAGGACCGCAAGGACCGGCCCCGTTCGGCCATCGGGGCCAAACTGGTTGCCAACCTGCTGACTGCAGCCGGAGTGGACCGGATCATGACCATGGACCTGCATGCCGACCAGCTGCAGGGATTTTTTGATGTGCCGGTGGACCACCTCTATGCTTCTGCCCTTTTTGTTCCCTATATCAAAGCACTGAATCTGGATAACCTGGCCATTGCTGCTCCCGATATGGGAGGAACCAAGCGGGCCAATGCCTATTCCAGGTTCCTGAATGCCAGCATGGTGATCTGCTACAAGCTTCGCAAGAAGCCCAATGTGGTGGAGGAGATCAAGGCCATCGGCGATATTGAAGGGAAAGAACATTGTGATTGTGGATGATATGGTGGATACGGCCGGAACCATCACCTTTGCAGCCGGCATGATGAAGAGCGAAGGAGCCCTGAGCGTAAGGGTGGTGGCCACACACCCGGTACTTTCCGGACCGGCCTATGAACGGATCGAGCAGTCGCCCATCGACGAACTGATCGTCACCGATACCATTCCGCTGAAACGGGCAGAGTGAAAAGATCAAGGTGATCTCAGTGGCCGAACATTTTGCGGATGTGATCGATAAGGTCTACAATTATAAATCCATCAGCGATACATTTCTAAATTAATTCATTACATTTGCAGCCGTTTTGCCACAGAGGCAAATTTTCCCACAGTGTGATGGGGAATTAATATTCAACTTAATTCTGAGTAGCACAAACAATGAAAACAATTTCAATCAGCGCTGAAAAGCGCACCGAACTGGGTAAAAAATCTACCCGCGATCTGAGAAAAATCGACCATGTACCCTGTGTGATGTACGGAGGAGCAGAAGTGATTCACTTCCATGCCCACGAAAACGACTTCAGGCACATTGTCTATACTCCCAATGCATTTATCGTTGAGTTGAACCTCAATGGTGAAAGCACATAAGGCAGTTATGCAGGAGCTGCAGTTTCACCCGGTAACCGACAAACTGAACCACATCGATTTTGTGGAGGTATTTGACGACAAGCCGGTAACCGTGGAGATTCCCATCAAGCTGGTAGGTGCCGCCATTGGTATGAAGGATGGTGGAAAGCCCCGTCAGAGAAGGCGTGTACTGAAGGTACGCGGACTGATCCAGCAATCTGCCCGATGCACTTGATATCGACATTACCAATGTAGCCATTGGCGATGTGATCAAGATTGGAGACCTCTCTTATGACAACCTGGAGATCCTTGATCCTGTCACGTTCCATGATTTATGCCATTGTATCCTCACGGATCAGTCAAGGGTATGGAGATGGGTGAAGCTGAAGCTTGCAGGCTGAAGAAGCTGCTGAAGCCGAAGCTGCTGCTGAAGGCGAGCAGCTGAGGATGCTGAAGCCGATGCAGCAGCTGAAGATGACTGCTGAAAGCTAATACATGCGTCCTATGAAATACCTGGTAGTCGGATTAGGAAACATAGGAACCGAGTACGCACATACGCGTCATAACATTGGATTTGATATATTGGATGCCCTTGCCGGGGCGTCCAATATTTCGTTTAAGGACAAGCGTTACGGCTTTGTGAGCCGAGATGAAATACAAGGCCCGCACCTACTGGCTTCTGAAACCTTCCACCTATGTGAACCTGAGCGGAAATGCAGTTCGTTACTGGCTCAGAAAGCTGAAGCTTCCCCTGGAGAACCTGCTGGTGGTGGTGGACGACATTGCCCTGCCCTTTGGAACCCTGCGCCTGCGGGCCAAAGGGGGAGATGCCGGGCACAACGGACTGGCCCATATCCATACCATCTTGGGAACCAGCGCTTATGCCCGGCTGCGTTTTGGAATCGGCAATGACTTTTATCCCGGTCAGCAGGTGGATTATGTGCTGAGCGGCTGGACCGAAGAGCAGGAGAAAGCTCTGCCGGAACGGATCGAGATGGCCGGGGAGATTATCAAATCCTTTGGGGTGATCGGACTTGCAGCGGACCATGAATGAATATAACAACAAATAAGTAATATTCAATAACTGTCTTCCGCAATTAAGCTTCAAACCATCTCGCCATGCTAAAAGATCTGATTCTGAAAAACCGTTCCTACCGCCGTTTTGATCAGTCGGCCATTGTTCCCATGAGACTGTTGCGCGAGATGGTGGAAGCGGCCCGCTTGTCGGGCTCGGCCCGGAACATGCAGCCCCTGAGGTATATGTTGTTTAATGACGCCGGATCATGTGCCAGGATCTTTCCCACCCTGGCCTGGGCCGGTTACCTGAAGGAGTGGCCCGGACCGTCGGAAGGGGAGCGGCCCTCGGCCTATATCGTTCAGCTGGGTGACCTGGATCTGACCAACGATTGGTGGTGCGATGATGGCATTGCCGCACAGAGCATGTTGCTCACGGCCGTGGAGCAGGGATTTGGCGGATGCATCATCGGATCGGTTCAGCGTGAGAAACTGCGCGACATCCTGGATATTCCGGATCACTACAAGATCATCCAGGTCATTGCCCTGGGCAAACCGGTCGAAAAGGTGGTGATTGATGAGGCCTCCGGTGGCGATATCAAATACTGGCGTGATGAAAAGGGGGTCCACCATGTTCCCAAACGAAGCCTGGATGAGCTGATCATTGGCTGATTATTCGATCTACTCATCACATACAGCTTAGTTTAACTATAATCTGTAAAATTTGGGAGGGGTATCATGCCAACTGTTCTTGATAATCTCAGGATGGAGATTGTTTTTTTATTCCAATGAAGGGAAGGAGCCTGTTCATAATCATGCCGAGAAGGCTGAAATGGAAGGTAAATTTTGGCTAAAAAGGGATATTTTTGAGATTAAAGGAAGAAAAATGCTTATAATTTGTCTCCATCGGCCAGAAGAGAGGTTCGAAAGATAATTATGAGCATTTTGAATACATTGTTACAGAATGGGATAAATACTTCACATAATGACTAAGGAAAAGATATATGCGGTTGCAGATATTTGAGTTGATTCGAAACTTCTATACTGATTCAGGTATTTCTATTACGGTGAATGTATAAGTATAGGTTTCAGTTTGTCTGATCTATCTGCCAAGCTAGCAACAGGCTACAGAGATCAGAAAGAAACGATTTCAAATTATCTCCTTCAGGATTATGGAATTCATTGGGAGTCAATTGATGAGGATATTTCCATACAAGGGATTGCTCCAAAATGTAAAAGGAACATTTGACAAAACTCAGCGTAAATATCAACAAGATTGCCACCCTGCGCAATGCCAGGGGAGGGAATGTCCCCGATGTGCAGAAGGTGGCAGTGGATTGTGAGCAGTTCGGGGCCCAGGGCATCACCGTACATCCCAGGCCCGACGAGCGACACATCCGTTACAGTGATGTGGAACTGCTCAAACCCCTGGTGACCACCGAGTTCAATATTGAAGGCTATCCTTCACCCTCCTTTATCAAGCTGGTTACCCGGGTGAAACCCCACCAGGTGACCCTGGTACCCGATCCACCCGAGGCCATTACCTCCTCGGCCGGATGGGATACCATTGAGCACCACGATTTCCTGGTGGATGTGATCACGGACTTTCAGAGTCATGGGATCCGCACCTCCATTTTTGTGGGAACAGAACCGGAATTTATTGAAGGAGCTGCCAGGGTGGGAACCAACCGGGTGGAGCTCTATACCGAACCCTACGCCACGAACTTATCCCGGTGGACCGGGCTGCAGCCATTAAGCCTTTTGTGGATGCAGCCATTCTTGCCAGGGATCTGGGACTGGAACTGAATGCCGGACACGACCTGAGCCTGGAGAATCTGCGCTACATGAAGCAGCAGATTCCCTGGCTCAAGGAGGTCTCCATCGGCCATGCCCTGATCGCCGATGCCCTTTATTACGGCCTTCAGAATACCATCCAGATGTACCTTCGCCAGCTGCGGGATTAAATTTCGACTTTACGACTGTTATCGACTTCTAATTAACTTTCAATCGACATTTTGACTTTATGAACTTTTGACTTTATGACTTTCGACTTTACAGACTAACTTATGATTATTGCCGAGCAGAAAAGAAAAGAGAATATTGCAGAATACCTGCTTTACATGTACCAGGTGGAGGATATGATCCGGGCCAATAAGCTGGACCTGGACAGCATTGAGCAAACCCTCATCAGCAAGTTCGATGTGCCCTACGAGGTGAAGCGTGACATGCGGGAGTGGTACAAAACGCTCATCGGCATGATGAACGATGAGCAGAAAGAGACCACCGGTCACCTGACCATCCTGGAGAACCTGTCGGACCAGATGCATCGAGATGCATCACGAGATCCTGAACCAGGGGATCGATACTGCTTACAAGGAGGTTTATCGATAAGGCCAAAGCCAATATTGAAGCGCTCAGAATGCGTTCCGGACACAGGCAGGGATAATGATATCCAGGTGGCCCTGAATGGATTGTACGGCTTGCTGATCCTGAAGCTGAAAAAGACCCCCATCACCGAAGAGACCCTCAAGGCCTTTGATACCATCAAAGAGCTGATTGCCGAGCTCTCAGTCCAGGTACATGGAAGGCATAAATCCAGGTATCCAGTGAAGCTTTTCTATCGTAAATATGGTGAAGCGGGTCCTCCGCTGATCATTGTACACGGCCTCTACGGATCGGGCGACAACTGGGTAACCATTGCCAGGGAGCTGTCGGACCGTTTTGAGGTCTATGTGGTCGATCAGCGCAACCACGGCCAGTCGCCCCACTCCGATACCCACGATTATCCCACCATGCGGGACGACCTGAAGACTTTTATGGATGCCGAGGGAATCGACCAGGCAGTGCTGATCGGGCACTCCATGGGGGCAAAGACCATCATGTATTTTGCAGCCTCCTGGCCCGAAAGGGTCAATCCCTGATTTCGGTGGATATGGCCCCCAGGGCCTACCATGAGCTGGCACTGGAATCCCGATCTGCAGCCAACCATGGGGCCATGATCGATGCCATGCTGGAACTGGACCTCTCGAGGCATGACGAGCCGGGAGGAGATCGACCGGGCCCTCAGCGAGAAAATCGGATCGGAGCGGGTCCGCAGTTTCCTGCTGAAGAATGTGCAGAGAAGCAAGGCTGGGACCTACTTCTGGCGCATCAACCTGCCTGCACTTCGCAATAACCTGCCCCGTATTATGGACGGACTGCTGAACGCGGAGAATGAAGGGGTAGGCGGACTGGAGGAAATTCCCCCCGGCGGGATTAGCAGGTTTTCCGGCGCTCTTCGTGGCCGGCGGAGAATTCGGACTACATCCGCACTGAGGATCACCAGCTGATCCTGTGCCCTCTTTCCCGGCGCCCAGATCGTCACCATCCCCAATGCCGGTCACTGGGTGCATGCCGAACAACCCAGGCTCCTGTTGAAGAACCCTTGATTATTTTCTGGCTAGTCCCTGGAAAATCCAAAGACTAATCCCCTGATAAAATGGAACTGACTCGCCGAAATAGAAGAAATTTTTGCCTCCCGGGCCGGACAGATCGCCCGGCTTGAACTTACCTACAAGAACGGAGGGAAGGTCATCGGAAGCAATTAGAAAGCTCAGGCTCTCACCCCTTCGGCTTGTGATTCTGAAGAGTGCCTGGAAAAGGGGAACGGCCCAGGCACAAGGTGGTATTTGACCATGTGACCCGGCTAGTGATTACTTTCAGGACGGTTCGGTGAGCCCTTTCGAGTGAGAATGAATTTCATAACGTTCCAATAAGGCTTCTTCCACGCTGTAAACCGGCACTTGGGGAAGAGGTGAAAATCAATATTAGGTAAAAAATATCCTGTTATTATCTTATTTTGTGTTGGTTTGGATAAAAAACATCTGTCGATGGATTTTTATTATCCGCTAAAACACCAAATAAGTTAATGGATGGATAATAAATATCTATCCCGTGCCTTAAGCAGTCATTTGCCCGTACTCCAGATATCAGCCCCTACTCCCGATATCAGCCCTTTATAGGGGTTTTCGACTATGTGACCAGGGTTTCGATAAGCTTTGAGGATGGCTCTGACGCTCATTTTTACAGGGCTGAGCAATCTTTGAGGGCTGAGCGCATCTTATGACCGGGCATGAGCTCATGTTCACAGGAATGACTTATTGACTCCTTAATTTTCTCGTTGGTATCGTCAATGAACTGCAGGATCTCGTCTGCGACCGGTGCCCTTTTCTGCACTGGTTTCGAAGATCAGGGGCAGTTCATCCCAGGTTTGCGAGAGCTCTCTTTCAGCAGTCCCAGGTTCTTGGATTTGCCTGTCTGGTTGATCTTGTCCACCTTGGTGAGCACGATCACAAAGGGGAGCTGGCTGTCGCCCAGCCATTCGATAAAGTCCAGGTCAATCTGCTGGGGCTGGATGCCTGGCATCCACCAGGACAAAAAAGCAGACCAGGTTGCTGCGCTCAAAGGCATAGCGCTCGATCATCTTTGAAAAGGTCTCACGCTCCTTTTTGGACACCTTGGCATAGCCGTAGCCGGGAAGGTCGCACAGGAACCACTCATCGTTGATCTTGAAATGGTTGATCAGCCTGGTCTTTCCCGGGTGTGGATGAGGTCTTGGCCAGTTTTTTCCGCTCCACCAGCATATTGATCAGGGAGGATTTGCCCACGTTGGAGCGGCCGATGAAGGCATATTCGGGGATGGCTTCCTGGGGACAGAGGTCCACCCGGGTGTTGCTGCAGATAAATTCGGCTTTGGTGATTTTCATGGACTTTCTATTTAATATATACCTCCAGCAGGGTGGTGGGTTCGGTGGGCACGATGGCCAGGTTCTTCAGATCGGCAGGAATCAGCACCGTCTCACCCTTTTTAATGAGTTTCCACTCCCCCTCGATAGGTGATCCCTGCTTCTCCTTCCATGCACATATAGATCACAAAGGAATCGATCAGGTTGAAGTCCTTTTCCACCGGCTTGTCCAGTTTGATCACCCCGGTGGTAAAGAAAGGAGTATCCACGGCAGTGACCGTGCTGTTTTCAAGGGGCCGGTACTGGGTTTTATACTCTTTGTGGAACTGAAATCGATGGCATCCAGGGCCAGGTCGGTGTGCAGTTCACGCGGATTACCCTCGTCGTCGGTGCGGTCCCAGTCATAGATCCGGTAGGTCACATCGGAGGTTTGCTGAATCTCTGCCAGCAAAACCCCGGCCCCGATGGCATGGATCCTGCCGGCCGGCATGTAATAGATATCCCCGGGGCCACTGCTTCGTGGTTCAGGATCTCCTTCAGGGTCCCGTTCTTAACATGTGTCAGGTACTGCTCCTTGTCCAGTTTCCGGTTGAATCCGGCAATCAGTTCTCCCCTGTCGGATTCAACGATATACCACATCTCAGTCTTTCCGTAGGAGTTGTGCCGCTCCCTGGCCATGGCATCGTCGGGGTGCACCTGTATGCTCAGGAAATCGGCTGCATCAATGAATTTAATCAGCAGGGGAAATTCCACCCCAAACTTCTCAAAGATCTTATCTCCCACCAGGTCGCCCATGTAGATCTCGACCAGCTCCTCCAGGGTGTTGCCGGCCAGGAATCCGTTCTCCACCACGGAAATATCACCGCTTACCCCGGAAATCTCCCAGCTTTCACCTGCCTTATCCGATGCTTTTTTTCCCAGCACATCTCTCAATTTCGGTGCCCCCCAGATCTTATCTTTCAGAATGGGTTTGAATTTCAGGGGGTATAATGTTGGATTCCATAATCGATATTCTAGTCAAATGAAGCGCAAAGTTTAATCAGAAAGTTAGTAAGTTAGTACGTTATTAAGTTTTAACCCATTTGAACATAAAACTCCACGAACACTAACCCTCTAACCCACTGACTCTTCCCATGTTCACATTGGCATTGCCGGCGGCACCGGTTCCGGAAAGACCACAGTGGTACACAAGATCCTGGAGCAAATCCCGGCCACAGGGTGGCCCTGGTTCCGCAGGACTCCTATTACAGGGACAGCAGTCACCTTCCGCTGGAGGAGCGGCAGAAGATCAATTTTGACCATCCCGATTCGCTGGAGTTCGACCTGCTGATGGAACACATCCGGCTGTTGAAGGCAGGGCAGGCCTGTGAACCAGCCCATCTACAGCTACCTCACCTGTACCCGCTCGGAAGGAATACATTACCATTGAGCCCCGCGATGTGATGATCGTGGAGGGGATCCTGATTTACACCCACATGCCCCTGGTGGAGGCCATTGATATGAAGGTTTTTGTGGATGCCGATTCGGACGACCGGCTGGGCAGGGTGATTCAACGCGATATGGAGGAGCGGGGACGCGATTTGAAAAAGGT
>CAVQUO010000027.1:0-21019 GCA_963716765.1 uncultured Bacteroidota bacterium
TGCCGGATTTCGTCAAGGTTGGCAATGAAAACAATAGTGGGATTCTAAGGCATATACCGGAAGAAGGCGGATGGGAACCTGCTGAATCGGTAAGCTCCAGCTGGGCCAGGCACGCACAATTGTTCAATTCAGGAATTGCGGCAGTGAGGGAAGTAGGAGCAAAAGCTTCCATCAATCCTAAAATTGTGATCCATTTCTCAAACAAGCTCAGCGGACAGGTCTGGAATTACCAGAATATTATAGATAACGGAGTTACAGACTTTGATATCATTGGAATCTCCTATTACTATGCCTGGCATGGGGGAAGTATTTCCGAGCTTCAGGCGACCATATCTGATCTGGTGCAGGTCTTTCCCGGCTATGAGGTTATGGTGGCGGAGACAGGCTACCTGTGGACCACCCAGAACTTCGATGCGATGGGAAACATTATCAACACTCCCGATCCGGAATACCTTCCGCTTAGCCCTGAAAAGCAACTGGAATATATGGTGGACTTTACCTGGGCTGTAAAAAACGGAGGTGGCACAGGGGTGGTGTTCTGGGAACCAGCCTGGGTCTCGACTCCCTGCAGAACTCCCTGGGGAGTAGGCTCCTCACATGACCATGTGGTATTTTTCGATCCAGTGGACCACAATTTTATGGAGAATGGCGGAGGGCGCTGGTGTGAAACCGAATTTTATGAAGATACCCTAAGCCCTCCCGCAGAATGTAAATGTGACTTTTAAGGTGAAAATGGAGGAGGGAGCAGACCTTTCCAGGGGTGTATTTATTGTTGGTGAAATAAGTGGGTGGAAAATCACACCGCTTGATTCAAAGGGAGATCTGGTCTTCTCTAAAACCCTAAGCTTAACACCTGGAGGTGACACCCTGGCCTACTATTACCTCACCACGGGCACCTGGGATAATTATCTTGATTTCAGGGAATCGGTGCCCTCTGAATGTGCTTTAAGGTGGGGATCTGACCGGGGGATTATTGTACCGCCCATTGACACCCTTGTGGATCATTTATGGGGAAGTTGCTCCCAAATAGGCTCCTCAACAGTCAGCATTGCTGAAATCATGCCTCCCTCCGATGAATACATCCTTTATCCCAATCCAGCTCAAAACCTCTTTTATATCAAGCTGTCCGATCCCCTGAAGCATACAGCTGTAAGGATATACGAAATATCCGGTAAGGAGGTCCATTCTAATATTTCACATTCAACAGGCTCCGAATTATCAATCAGTGTACAAAACCTGAGCAATGGAATTTATATTGTATCCATAGAGCATGATGGCTCGTATCTTCACAAAAAGCTCCTTATAAATAGGATGACAGGATGATTACTTCTTGATGTAATTTTTAGGAGTCACCGAATAAATTTGCTTAAAACACTTTGAAAAATAAGAGTGGTTGGTAAAGCCGACCTGGAACATCACCTCCGAAACAGACAACTTACCACTGGCTAGCAGCATTTCAGCTCTTTGCAGCCTGATAAATCTTATGAATTCATTCAAGGACTGATCGGTGAGAGCTTTGATTTTCCTGTACAGATTAGAGTGGCTGATCCCAAGGGCGTAAGAGATATCACTGGCAGTGATGCGGGAGTTGGTCATATTGGCATGGATATATTCCACAACCTCCTTCAGCAATTTGTCGTCTCTTGAATCGACTTCAACCTCCTGGGCATTCATTAACAACTTCCTATTTATAAACTGTTCCGTTTTCTCCCTGCTGCCAATCAGGTTGTCAATATTTGCCTTCAGGACTTCAATCTCAAAGGGCTTGGCAAGAAACAGGTCTGCACCCGCTTCAATTGCCTTCACCTGACTCTCAATTTCTATTTTTGAACTCAGGAAAATAATGGGAATTCTGTTTGTTTTTGAATTCTTTCTTACCTGTTGTGCAAAGGAGATCCCATCAATGTCATGGAGTTGAATTTCACTGACAATGATTTTTGGAATGCTTTGCTTGATCATCTTCAGTGCATCATTTCCACTGGGTGCCCACAGTACACAATAGCTTTTCATAAGGGATGAGCGGATGTATTCGTACAGGTCCATGTTCTCATCCACAACCAGAACAACTGGTAAGCCTTTGATATTCCCATTCAGACTTCCGGAATCCTCCCTGGCTTTTATCAAAGCCTGACTGTTAACGTATTCCTTCACATAAATCTCATCCTCGGCCTTTATGGAAAATTCCTTATTAGCAGGTAAGGTAATCCGGATTCTGGTACCGACTCCGATCTCACTTTCCACATCAATGGTTCCATTCATGACCTCAACAAAATCCCTTACAATCGTCAATCCGATTCCCATGCCTCTTTTGGGCATATTTCCGTCGGTAAGCTGATAAAACCGATCAAATATCTTCTGTTGTTCTTCTTTGGCTATCCCAATGCCGTTGTCCTTCACTTCAATCATGATCTTTTGATCTAAAACTGCTTTTATCGTCAAAACAACCCCTCCCCCTGCAGGGGTGAATTTGATGGCATTGGACAGCAGATTTTGAATAATTGAGTATAGTTTTTCCTCATCAGTGTCAATGGAAAGTTCCTTAATTTCAGCTTTTAGTTTTAATCTGACCCCTTTGGATATGGCATTACTTTTAAATGATTCAACTACCTCTCTGGCGAAGGCAACTAACTCCAGGTGATCGCTTAATTGCACAAGACCCTGTCCGATCTCAATCTTTCGAAAGTTCAGTAACTGATCGATATAAACCTTTAAAAAATGAGCGTTCCGCTCAACCAGTTTCAAGGTTTTCCTGGTATCATCCCTGATCTCCTTTCGGGATAAAATGCTCTTAACCGGGTCAATGATCAAAGAGATGGAGGTTAGAAGCTCATGTGATATATTGATGTAAAACCTGATTTTTGAAGAATTACGCAATTCCCCCTGTTCCTTTTCCAGTTGGATCAGGTTCATGCGGGCTTTGTCTTTTAACCTGTTGCGATACTGGTAGACAATCACTCCAATGATCAATAAAAGGAGTACGAATGTATGTTGCAAACAAAGGAGGACTTGCCCAGAAGGGCAATCGGATTCTTATGATTCAGGGAGGTAAGCTGCGTTATTAGAATTTCCTGACAAACTTTTCACCATAAATGTATATTTCCCCGGAGGCAGATTGATATAATCTACGGAGTTGGACCCGGGCTCGTTCACTCTCCAGAGGGATTCAAATCCGTCCAGCATGAAAGCATATTGTTCATTCCCCAGATTCCCGTATGGAAAGGATGAATATTCCAGTTTAATATTCCGGCTTGTATGGGAAAGCTCAAGACTCTTAAGGTTTGGAGCAGTGGTGTTTGCGATAACTTTTCCGTCTATTTTCATGTGAGGAAAAACTGCTTCTCCATTGACCCTCACCGAGCTTATTACTACCTTCCTGTTTTCATCTTTCATGTAGATCTCGCGCGGATTAAACTTGAGGAATCCATCAAAGCCACATACGATGAGATCCCCGTTTGCAGTTTTCCTGAAAGGAGACAGGATAAATTTATTAAGGGGAATTCTGCCAGGTATATGGAAATAATTGAATTCGCCTTTGGACGAATCAAATCGAAAGATGGTGTTATAGCTGCTTCCCCAAATGATCCCGTCCTCATCCTCAATGATTCCTGTAACGATAAAATCTTCATCGATGGGCATCTCCACATGTGTAAAGGAATCCCGGCGGATATCATATTTAAACAACTGATTTTTAGACCCTATCCAAAGGCATTCTTCTTTGGAGTAGCATATGGCCGTAAGTACAGCATTTCCGCATATCTCCTTAAGACCCTCAATCTCTTCCACTTTCTCGGTACTGAAAGAGAACTTAAAAAGCGAATTTCCATCCAGGGCCCATAAATGATCCATACCGCTCACAATAGGGCTGTTTAAATCAGCCGCATAATTAAGCTCAATCTTATCAGTAACATCAATACCGGCATTTGCCTTATACAGCCCCCCGCCCCAGGTGCCAATCCAGAAAATGTCATCATAACCCTTTATGATGGTACTAATATAATTTGAAGAAACCCTGGTCCCTGCTCCGTCATCTACCGGGGGAATAAAAATCCTTTGCACTACCGGATCCCAAATGTTTATTCCAGCCACACTCCCAATCCATATCCTGTTACGCTTATCAATGGAAATGGTATTAATATTCTGTATCGATAAAGGAGCGTTATCCAGGACCAGAGAGAAGTTACGGTGACTTCCATTCTGATCCATCGAGGATAGAAGTCCATTGGATGTTGCAATCCATAAGGTTTGGTCCCCATCATAAAGAACATCCGCTACCCTGGTTCCCACCGGATCCTGTTTATCTCCCAGGGATACCGAGAAATAATTAAATAGCTCGGGAGCGAGGTTCAGCCTGCTAATCCCATTTGAGGTGGCCAACCACAGATTTCCGTTATTATCTGCAATGATGTTCCATATCTGGTTATTGATGATGGAGTATTGATTAAAAGGATTGTGGTAATATTTTTCGATGGTTCCACTTGTGAGGTTCAGTTTATTAAATCCCAAGTCGCTGCCAAAAAAAACCTCCTCCTGGTTCCTGGCATATATGGTTTTCACCACTTCATTGGTCAGATCACTATTCTCAGCATTGAATGTTCTGATTTCATTTGTGAAACGGTTTATAAGGAATAGGCCCGTTTCCGTCCCTATAAAAAGGAGCGAATCATTCCCATCTGAATAAGGTTGGATGTCAAGCACCAGGTTGTGCTTAATGTTAGGCTTATAACTCCCCTTCAGGTCAATGGCTTCAAAAATCTTCTTGCCAGGGTAGAGGATATTCAGTTCATCTTCTGTTCCAACCCATAGATTGCCACTCCTGTCAAGATATATTGCCAATACTATATTCTGACTGAGTCCGGAATTAATATGGTTGTAAAGCACCGATTCATCTCTGAGGGGATTGTATTTGTAGAGTCCCTCGGTAGTGCCCAGCCAGACTACTGAATCATTCTGATAAAGCAAGGCTCTCACAACATGATCACGAAATTCATCAGGCCTTTTGATTTTCCAGGTCTTCAAACATAAATTAAAGACCCCCATTTTTGTTCCGATCCAAAGAGAAGTATCTGTTGCAAGAGATAAGGCTTCAGTTCCTGCCGTCCCCAAAAGCTCCGAATTTTCCAGGTCGGGTGACTGAACCCTCATCGTCCGGTATCCATCGAAGCGCAATAATCCATAGTCGGTCGCAAACCACATGAATCCATAAGGGTCCTGTACAATTTTGTAGATCCTTGAATTAATATTGGTTCCATTCGCTGAAATGCTTTCAAAAAGCAGTGTCTCAGAGTTGGGGGAAATACCGGAAAAGGCCTTGAGGCATGCGAATACAAATAGTATTATGAAGGAGATCTTCATAAAATAATTTTAGGCAAGATAGGATCAATTCCGGATTTTGAGAAATAATAATGTCGAATTCGCTTCTATTTCTGCCCGATTTCTTTTGTTTTTTATCTATTATGCTTTGATAACAATTGAATCTGAACTCACCCCTGGCGCGATTTCTGCCTAATTTTCCTAAATGAAAAACAATAAAGGTTTTGTGGCCCTTCTGTCTGTTGCTCTTATCCTGGCTGCATTGATTGTTGTGATTATTGTAAAATTTTACATAGGACACTACTAATTATAAAACATGATGAAATATTCTATTCTGATTCTCTTTCTGTCCTTCATCACTGCAGATTTGATTTCCCAGCAAGTCACCCTTAGCGGAGTGGTAAAAGGAGTGGACAAAGAATCCTTGCCCGGGGTGAATATTCTTGAAAAGGGTACGACCAATGGTACCATCACCGACCTTGATGGTAATTTCACTCTTACGCTTTCAACACTGGACCCCTCATTAATTATATCCTATCTTGGATATATTACCCAGGAGATCACCGTCGGAGAGAAAACAGAACTGAATATTGCCCTGAGCGAAGAACTGGTGAACCTGGAAGAAGTGGTTGTGGTTGGATATGGTACTGCAAAGAAAAGCGATCTCACCGGCTCAATTTCATCTGTAAAACCAAACGAACTTAACATTTCGGGGATCTCAAATGCAGCCCAGATGCTTCAGGGGAGGGTAACCGGTCTCTATATCAGCAGTGCAAATCAGAATCCGGGAGCAACACCTGAATTTATACTCAGAGGAGCTGCTTCTTTCCAGGAAGGTGAAGCAGGTCAGCCTCTGGTAGTGATTGATGGATTTCCAATGGATAATGCTTCCTATATCAATACCATTAATCCCAGTGACATTGAACAGATCGATGTTTTGAAGGATGCTTCTGCAACTGCCATCTATGGTTCCAGGGGGGCTAATGGAGTTATTATGATCACAACCAAGCAGGGAAACAAACAAGGGATTCAGGTTGATTACGGGGCAAAATTTTACACCCAGTCTGTGGCAAGGACTGTCGACATGATGGATGGACAGCAGTATGCAAGATTCTATTATGACCTTGCCCATGATCCTTCCCTGCAACTGGGTGACTGGGGACCCGACAATGGTTATCCTCATCCATTTGGGACCTGGAATACCCTTCCCAATACCGATTGGCAAAAAGAAGTGATAAATAAAGGGAACTTCACCACGGAACAGAACCTGGCTCTTTCAGGTGTCAAAGAAGGCGTAAAATACAGGGCTGCAGCCAACTATTATGATGGAAATGGCATTATATCTCCATCTGATTATAAGCGCATAAATACGGTCGCCAGGCTGGATTATGACTATAAAAAGTTTTCCTTCAATATTAATATCAATTATACCAATGAAAACAGGAACAGGGTATTAAACTCTTTTGAAAGGTCATTGGGATTCTCGCCCTCCTCTCCGGTATATGATGATGAAGGTAATCTTGTCGATTCATGCCTTTGAACCCAACTCCACATGGTACTATAATCCTCTCTTCCCCTCCCAGGCCGAGGAAAGCTTTTCCGAAACAAATACTACAAGGATATCCGGAGGTGTTGAATATGAAATCATTCCCGGACTCAGGGCCTCTGTAAAGGGTGGAATCACCCAGAGCTCTTTGGAAGGTTTTTACCAGAGATTTAAGCCCTTATACGAGTCTCAGAAAGAAACTGAGGCAAGTATCAGTTCGAGCAGCAGCAGACAAATCTATGCAGATTACTATTTGCAATACACAAAACAAATCCAGGATCACAAATTTTCGATCCTGGCAGGGGGATCCTACCAGGATAGCCAGGGACAGGGGCCACTGGGCATCATCGGTGGATTTTCCTTATACCGATATAGGCTATTATAATATAGATGCCGGACTGCTGGAGAGACAGATGGGCAGCAGCTGGTATGAAAGGACAGTGATGTCCGGTCTGGGAAGAATTAACTATGATTACAAAAGTAAGTACCTGCTTACCATCAATTATCGCCTTGACGGTGCTACCGTTTTCGGAGATAATTATAAATGGGGAAATTTCCCCTCCTTTGGCCTGGCCTACCGGATCGATCAGGAAGAGTATTTCAGTAATAATGTACAATTCCTCTCCATTCTTAAAGTCCGCGCCGGATATGGTTTAGCCGGAAATTCAGCCATTCCGGGATTCAGAACTCAGAACCTTCTGAATTTCAGGCCGGTGCATGAAGGTGCCGGTATCAGCAATGCCATTGTCTGGGGAAGCACATATATACCGAATCCGGATCTTCGCTGGGAGAACACATATACCTTCAGCCTGGGGCTCGAGGTGGGCAATCCAATGTTTTATGCCGAGCTTAATTTCTACTCCACAAATCATGATGATCTGATTCTTGACCGACAGGTCCCAACCGAACTGGGTTATACCAATATCACGGTAAATAAGGGCTCCATGCTAAATACCGGGATAGAAGCTAAAATCGACCTCTTCCTCAGTTTTTTCAATAACGAACTCAAGTGGAAACCAGGAGTATGGTTTTCCTATAACCGGAATGAAATTACTGATCTGGACGGGGATATTATCCTGGATAAGGACATTTGGATTAACAGAACCAATTATGGTTATGCCGGGATCAAGCAAAAGGGCTATCCTCTGAATTCGATATGGGGCTATGACTTTATCGGAGTCTGGCAGGAGAGTGAAGCAGAAGAGGCCGCCATTTACAATGCTGCACCCGGTGATCCCAAATTTGCTGATATAAATGGTGTGGATGAGAATGGAGATATCATACCGGGTCCGGATGGAAAGATTAACGAAAATGACAGGGTTTTCCTCGGAGATGCCAGTCCGAAATTCACAGGTGGTTTCAGGAACCAGTTCAATTATAAGAACTTTGAATTTTCATTCTTCTTCGAAGGAGTGTTTGACAAAGCGGTTGTAAACGTTAATAAGGCAACCTATACCTTCCCCAGTTTCCAATATGGAAATAATAAAGCGACCAGGGCCCTCAACAGGTGGACCCCTTCAAATCCAAGCAATGAGGTGCCCTCACTTACAAAAAACCTTACGGAACGAATGGTGCGCAGTGACTGGACCATTGAAGATGGCTCATTTATCAGGCTTAAGGGATGTTACCCTTACCTATAAACTATTTTTTGATGACCGAAGCATTAAAAACCTCCGAATTTTTGTCAGTGCTTCAAACCTCTTTACGATCACAAAATATTCGGGAATTAATCCTGATGTATGGGCAACTGATGCAGAATACAACCTGATGCCATTTTCCAGGGTATTCACACTTGGCCTCAACGTATCATTTTAATAAATGCGAAAGATGAAAAAACTGTCACTTATATTATTGCTCTTAAGCCTGACCCTTCTTCATGGCTTGTGATGATATCCTGGTTGAGAAAAATTACGGGCAAATTGCAGACAGCGATTACTGGAATACGGAAACAGATGCTGTTAGCGCTATAAAAGCAGCTTATGCCTCCACAAGGGGAGGATGGCAGGGATTATCCTTCTGGCAGTTTTGCGTGGAAGATATGGGTACTGATATTTCCACCGGAGGATACTTCGCTGTCAACGATTACATTGCCTACACGGGCTGGTCCGGAACCACACCCTGACTTTGTGGATTGGGGAATATGGGGGGATTTTTGGAAAAGTATCAATTACGCCAATACGGTTCTGGACAAAGTTCCTGAAATGGATATTGATGAAGGGGTGAAAAACAGGGTCATCGGTGAAGCCCATGCCATAAGGGCCATGGTGTATTTCTACCTTGTAAACTGGTTTGGCGGCATGCCGGAAATCACCACAACAAAAGAACCTTCACTTGAGATACCCCGGCAGAGTGTTGAAAGCAATTACATGCTCATTGAGGATGATCTGAATAAAGCAATCCAACTTCTCCCTGATAAATCGACACTGATGGGTATGGGTGAAGAGGATTACGGCAGGGTAAGCAGCGGAGCCGCCCGTGCCCTGCTTGCAAAGGTTTACCAGCAACAGGGCAAATGGACAGAATGTGCCGCTCTTGCACTGGAAGTTATCAATTCGGGTGAGTACGCGCTGGAGCCGGACTATAAGGACATCTTCTCCCTTCAAAACGAAGGCTTTGGCAATAAGGAGGTGATCTGGGTCCTTCCGTTTCATAACCGGAACAAGTCCTAATGTGGATGCAAATGTATTACAGGTTTACATATGGAGGGCTCCGGAAAATACGGACTATTCCAAATATTATGACTGGAACGGGGAGATCAGGGCCACCACGGGCTTTTACAATTCATTCGAAGCCGGAGATCTCCGCAGAAGACTGCTTTTTGCCTCATCTGATGCCATAGATAATCCGATTATGATGATCAAATATCCCCCTGACCCGGCCACAGAAGGAGCAATGTCCGGAACAGATTATCCATTTATCCGCCTGGCCGACATCCTCTTGACCAGGGCAGAAGCACTGGCACACCTGGAAGATCTCGAAGGGGCTGTGAAAGAAATAAATAAGGTCAGGGCACGTGCAGGACTAACGGGACTTGATTATACAAACTTCACCAGCGTATCCCTTCTGAACCACATTCTCAACGAGCGCAGGTGGGAACTGTATTTCGAAGGACATAATAAACGTGACATGATCAGGATGGACCGGGAGGGTCTCCTGGAGTATATCAAATCCCAGTCGGCAGACTGGGAAACCTATTCGGCAGAACGCTATCTCCTGCTGCCGCTTGCCTTCCAATGCCCTGGCTTCAAATCCCGGGCTTGTTCAAAATCCTGGATTCTGATACCTGCCAAGACAAGAGAATGATGATTAGAAAATATAAAATATACCCGATGATGAATAAACTGGCTTATACAACGATTCTTTTCCTTGCCATGGCGTCGTTACTTTCATTCAATGCATGCACCAAAACAGAAGATTACTCCCATATCGTTTATAAGAATTACCTCAGCTACGAAATAAACAGGGCAGAAAATTTTCTGGAAACGACCGTTGAAGGAAGCGCTGAGGGTGAATACAAAGCCGGTTCAAAACAGACCTATCAGGGTGTCATTGATACACGCAAAACCGGTGGATGAGAAAAGTGATGCTACCCAGGAAGAGGTGGACCGGGCTTATGCCAGTCTGCTTCAGGCTTCCGATGATTTTTCAGACAAGATGGTCCCCTTCCGCAGCGCTTTCCAGGTTTGGATCAACTACGCAGAGTTTGTGATTGAGAGCACCGAGGAGGGTGAGCAGGAAGGAAATGTCAAAGCAGGAAATAAGGATCAGCTCCAGGAAGCCATTAGATCTTGCAAACCAAACCATTGAAAGTGAAGACCTGACCCAGGATGCCCTGGACCAGGCCACCGTAGATCTGACAGATGCAATCTACTTCTTTAACGGGGAAATTATTGGAAAGGCAAGCATCGTGGTCACAAATCCCGGATTTGAACTGCCCGGCTATGAAACGGAAGATTTTAATGAAGTAGCCGGATGGACTTTGTTTGGAAAAGCTGAAGCATGGGCACCAAAAGCGTCAGTTGCCGCCCTTGAAACTGCCCCTGAAGGAGCATATGTTGGCAGAATTGGATCCTATACGCAGGGAATGTACCAGAATCTGCAGGAATTAGTCAATCCCGGTGCAGATTACACCCTGAACTTTAAGGTTTCCCTGCAATCAAACGAACCTGACTGGCAGGGTAAGAAATTCCCTGCAATCATTCGCAGCCGAATCATCGTCTTCGAACAGAAGGAAGGTGATTATAATTTTGTGACCATCCTCAGTGAATCCTATGACACCCTTGGTATAAATCCGGGTGGTTTTATGGAATTGAACCAGACAGTTTCCATTGATGCCATTTCGGCATCTATTGGGAAACCTGTGGCCATTGATTTTATTCAGAAGCATACCTGGGATGCAGCCAATCCAATTTGGGCAGAGAGCTTTGTAAGCATTGATGACATTCACCTTTTAAGACAATTATAAATTACATAACCTATTATTAACAAACACTTTAAGCTATGAGAAAAATTTTTACATTATCATTTGCATTGTTCACTGTCCTGGCGCTTTCAGCCCAGGAAAACGTAATCAGAAACGGCGATTTTCAACTGGGAGATGACACCCAAACCATTGCCGGACTTGCTGAATGGCACATGGATAAAGAGGCCCCCGGATCAGGTTGGTGGGGCGATGCAACCAACCGCCGTGTCACTTTAACCTCCGGTGATTCCGCCACCCTCTACCAGGTAGTTGAGCTCATTTCGGCTGACTCGGTTCTCTATGATCTGACATTCTACGCAGCAGACAGCTGGAACACAGATAAAGTGGTCGTGATTGCAAGTACATCTGACGCCGACACTACCATGAGAACCATTTTAGTGAGCGACACCCTGCAATTAGGCACTGACGATATGGCCCTGAAATTCGGCTTTTCAGCCAATTCAGAATATGTCGGAAAAAATCTGATTGTGGAATTCACCTGTACCCAGTTGGAAGGAGATGCAGCCTGGACCCATTTTGATGATGTTTTTATGGTAAAGAGACTGCCCGGCGTTAATAATCCACCCATTTGTAATCCCGGTCCCTATCAGACAGCACGGGGAACAGAGATGGTAACACTGGACGGATCTGGAAGCTACGATCCTGATGGCGATGAGCTGACTTATACATGGATCAGTACCTATCCGGGTATCGTTTTGTCTGATCCCACTGCAGTTATGCCTACATTCACAGCACCTGATGTATCCGAATTGTCCACCTTCTCATTTGCACTTTACGTGAATGATGGTACAGTAAATTCCGATACGCTGCTGACAAATGTAACCGTGATCCCTGCTGCGGAACTGGTAAGAAACAACGATTTCAGAATGAGGGTTCCTGAAGCAGATCCTGAATCAGACAACCTGAAGGACGTGGCCTACTGGAATATTGATGAATTGAGAGATTCCATTTCCGGCGGAAACGCTGACGGTCTGATCTGGCTGGCTTCTTTCGATCCTAATATCTACCAGGTGGTGGATGTGATCGGAACTGAAGCAGCAACCTACTCCCTGGCATTTACCGGAAGAAGCTCCTGGAATTCAATTTCAATTAACTCAATTTTCAGTGTTTCAGATGCGGACTCATCGGTAAGGACTGAGATTGATCCATGCAGGAAAACCTTACAGGGATTAATCCCGGGGCAGGAATCAGCACATCAGCAGATGCCACTTACAAACATGTTCTGGCCATAGCTGCCAACTCGGCCCATGCAGGTAAAAAGCTGATCATTGAATTTGACAATATTGCCTTATGATGACGGAAATGATGATGGCTGGTGTGAATTAAAATTTGTATCCCTTGTGAAAGAAGTGATCATCGGGATTGGATCAGATGCAGTAAATAATCTGAGTGTTTATCCAAATCCAACAACTGGTATGCTCTATTTTGACGGTGATTTAAGAGTATCGCAGGTTAATGTTTATTCAATACTCGGTGCCCTGAAGAAAACCATCGAAGGACCAGAATTGAAACAGATCAATCTCGAAGAGCTCCAGACCGGTCTCTACATTATTTCTTTAACGACTGAGAGCGGAATTATCAATCGGAAAGTTCAGATAAAATAAACTAAAGCTGATCATCAAAAGCCCATACATTTCTTTCTTCAGAGAAAGGTATGGGCTTTATTTTCATTCAGTATAATTCCTAAGTGATGTTCAAGAAAGTTACCCTATTTCTTCTCCTGCTAATAATGATCCTTGCATGCTCCGGGGAGAATCAAATAAATTCCGGAACAGGAAGCTTGCTTTTCAATTCGGAATGGGATTTTCTGATGGATTCCACTGGAATTACAAATCCAGATCTATTCGAAAAAGAATTCGGGAAACTCCCCTGGGAAAAAGTATCCCTTCCCCACACCCCCCGTATCGAGCCCCTGCTTGTAAATGACCAGTGGCAGGGTAATTGCTGGTACCGGAAATCTTTCCCCATCAGCTAAAAGTTGGTCGGGAAAATTGCTGTTTCTCAGGTTTGAGGGGGCAATGAATGTGGCTGAGGTGTGGGTCAACGGGAACAAAAAAATTACACATTACGGAGGATATTTGCCTTTTGTGGTGGAAATCACTGATGACATCCTGCATCAGGAATTAAACACGGTCTATGTGAAACTGAATAACGAGGACAATACCACAACGGGTCCCAAGCCCTTAAAGGACCTTGATTTTAATATGTATGGCGGCTTTACCGTGATGTATTCCTGCTGGTAAAAAACAAGGTGCATATCACGGATGAGCAGTTTGCTGATTTACATGCCGGCGGAGGCATTTTTGTCACCTATCCCGAGGTGAATACGGAAGAGGCAATCGTTTCCATTCAAACCCATATCCTGAATTCAGAGGATAAAGCCCTTATGGTGGAAGTGAGGCAGGTTCTGAAAAGGGAGGGTGAAACAGTCCATGCAACATCAGAAGAACTCAGGATCGAGCCGGGAAAATCGAAATCTTTCAGGCAAACAATGACAGTCGGCGATCCCATGCTCTGGTCACCGGCAAGTCCGAACCTGTATCAGCTTGAAACCACCCTCCTGAACAGGGGTGAGATCCTGGACCAGGAGCTCACCCGGATTGGAATAAGGAAATTTGAATTCAGGGAAAACAAATTGTTTATCAATGACAAGGAGAGCTTCCTGCGGGGTGTCAACCGCCACCAGGAGTACCCCTATATCGGTTATGCCCTTTCGAACAATGCACAGTACCGTGATGCCCTCAGGATAAAAGAAGCAGGTTTTGATTATGTAAGACTCTCCCATTATCCCCATTCCACAGCCTTCATGGATGCCTGTGATGAGCTTGGGATTATCACCATAGATGCCATCCTTGGATGGCAGTATTACAAAGAGGATGAAATATTCAAATCCCATGTGATACAGACCTGCCGGGATATGATCCGGCGCGACCGGAATCATCCCAGTGTGCTGGCCTGGGAGGTATCATTAAATGAATCCTGGATGCCGGAACCCTTTATCGATTCACTGCTCGCGGCCACCAGGGAGGAGTTTCCGGGCGAGCATTGTTACACAGCAGGATGGCAGAAATATGGATATGATATTTATCTGCAGGCCAGGCAGCACAGGCTGGGGCACCCCCAAAACTTTCCTGATAAACCCTACATCGTATCCGAGTATGGCGATTGGGAGTATTATGCCATGAATGCAGGCCTGAACCAGGATCTATGGGGAGATCTTCTGGAAGAAGAGCGTTCCAGCAGGCAGGCTCCCGGAAGCGGTGAAAAGAGGCTGCTTCAGCAGGCACGGAATATTCAGGAAGCACACAACGACAATTTCAATACACCCGCCGTGGCCGATGGTTACTGGGTCATGTATGATTACAACCGGGGCTATGCCGATGACCTTGAAATCTCGGGTGTTATGGGCATATTCCGGCTCCCCAAATACAGTTATTATTTTTTCCGGAGCCAGAGACCTGCGGGTGAGGCTGTCGCCGGGAAAGTAAATGAGCCCATGGTTTTTATCGCCTCTGAATATTCCGAATCATCGTCCCGGAATATCAAAATCTTCAGCAATTGTGAGGAGATTGAACTGAAAATAAATGGCAAATCATTCGGCACCCAGAACCCGGACCAGGACAGGATATCCACACATCTTAAACACCCCCCTTTTACCTTTAAGAATATCCCTTTTAGTCCGGGAAATCTTACAGCCATTGGTAAAATTGATGGGAAGGCTGTAGCTGAACACAGCATCTCAACTCCAGGAGATCCTGTGAAAATAATCCTGGAGGCAGATCTTTCGGGAAAATCATGGGAAAGTGGAGTGAAGGACGCCATCTTTGTATATGCAAAAATTGTGGACCAGCATATGCAGGTGCTTAGTGATTTTTCCGGCAATGTTCAATTTGAAATTTCAGGAGATGCGCCTATTATTGGAAATAACTACCCCCGGGCCGAGGGAGGCATCGCCACTGCCCTGGTGATGGCCGGTGCCCTTCCTGATGAAATTACAGTCACTGCCCTTTCCGGAAGTTTGCAATCAGAGCCTTTGTAATCAGGACTAAATAGCATGGGAAAAACACTTTTAATCATCGGTATATTGGCACTGGCACTATTTGCATGGTCACAGGAACTTTACTTGGGAGGCACTATGGGATTTACTGATTACCTGGAAAAGAGATGTGGAATCGTATTTAAGGAGAACGGTGTTCCCCGGGATCCTTTTCAGAGCATGGCCGATCATGGAGCCACCATTGTCCGGCTGCGAGTGGATCACCCGCCTTTCTCCAGCTCATACTCCGGTGGAGAGATGGTTGACCATAAATCCTGGCAAAATGTAAAAATCGGGATGCAACGGGCGGTAGATGCCGGTTTGAAAGTGCTGCTCACATTCGGATATACATCCTGGGCCCTGGAGGACAGTCAGAAGCTCAATCCCTATGTAGCTCCCCTTGCATGGCAGGAGATTGCGCATGGATCTGGATAAAATCACCGATTCGGTTTATACATTTACCTACAAGGTCCTTGATGAATATTGCAGGGAAGGCCTGATTCCAGAAATCGTATCCATTGGAAATGAAAGTGTCTGGCACAGATTCATGCCCAATGTTCCTGAATCCGAACTTCCTGCCTACGACCCGGCACGCAGTGTAGCACTTCACAATGCAGGATCCAGAGCGGTTCGTGATATCGCGGAGAAATACGGAAACCAGTATCAAAGTCTGCTATCACATGATAGGACCACCACCAGACCAAGTGGTGGCTGAGGAACACAGCCCCTACGGACCGGATTTTGATATGATCGGAATTTCCCTTTACCATGGCTGGAATGAAGACGATTATGGCAGGATTTTCTTCACTGGGAGACTTTGTGGACTACATTGTAAAAACATATAATGTGGAGTTCCTGGTCCTGGAGACTGCTCAGCTTTTCAGAGACGGAGGGAACGACAAGCATGTGGATATTCTGGGAGAGAAAACATCCCCCCCGGGTATCCCAATCCGCCCACTACGGAGACACAGAAAAATTACCTTACCGACATCACCCTGGAAGTACTCAACAACGGAGGATCAGGGTGTCATCACCTGGGGAAACGAATGGGTGGGCTGTGATTGCTACATCTACGCAGATCAATGGGGAAAAGGATCCTCCTGGGAGAATAAGGCATACTGGGATTTTGATATATAATCTTCACGATGGCATAAACTGGATGAAATCATTCGGCTATAAAGTACCCGTAACATTCAAAGTTGACATGAGTGGTATTGATGTCTCAAACGGTGTGTTTGTAACAGGAGAATTTCCCAATGCACAGGGTGAGGAATGGAAATTTAACAGCATGACTTTGGAGTATGATCAGATTTATTCCTACTCCACTGAAATGGAGATTGGTGCAGCCGGGGCCTACTATTTTTTGAATGATGATGACTGGGCTGCCAGGGAAAAGGTTCCGGCAGAATGTGTGGTTTACTGGGGACTGGACCGGGGCTATGAGATTCCGGCCGGTTCAGATAGCGCAACCTTTGCCTCATGTCTGGTCCAGCTGTGAAGAAATCAGTCCGGTTTCAGCTCAGAATCCGAAACATCCATTGAATCCATCCCTGTTCTGAGATTTTCCCCAATCCAATTCAGAATAAAATCCTGAATCTTTCGGTAGATGTCGATGACAGGGTAAGTCTGTCCATCCTCGACCTCCAGGGCAAATTACTGCTTGAGAAAGCTACCTGGATTGCCCGGCCGGAGATATTCAGCTCATTGATCTCCATCATTTCCCGGCAGGGGCCTATTTGCTAAACTTACATTTCACCGAACATCAAAGGCATGAATCCAAAACTTTTTATGATTCCCTGAAACCCAAAGACCCATGAAAAAGATTCCCTGTGCCATACCCCTCCTTGCAATGCTTGCGCTTCTTGCCTCCGGCGGCTGCGGGGGCAGTGTTGATCAAAAATCTCCTTTCACATTCATCCAGGGCTCATTTTTCAATATTGACACTACAGGCCGGGGTGGCCACTCCCCTCATCTTACCGAAATGAAATCCTGGTCAGGCAGTGCCTGGCAGGGAGAGCGAATTAGCAGTCAGCTACTGATATGGGCACCGAAGACCGATAAGATGAGATCCATTCTCACGGCTTCCGAACTTGGCGGAAAGAAAAACACCCTGATCCCTTCAGATCAGATCAAACTGTATGAGATCAAATATGTCATGACCGATGAATTTGCAGATGGTTGCGATAAAACCGGGATAGCAAATTATGATTCATCCCTGGTTGCCGATGTGCTTGAGCCTTTAGAATTCCCCCTCGAACTGAAATCAGGGGTGGCCAAAATGATTTGGATTTCCATTGATATTCCTTCCGATGCAATGCCGGGAAATTATTCCGGCCTGATCAGGGTGACAGGGGAAAAAGCCAAAGCAGTAGAATTTCAAATTGAAGTGGAAGTTCTGTCACACGAGCTGCCTCCTCCCCGGAAATGGGATTTTCATCTCGATCTGTGGCAAAACCCCTATGCTGTGGCCAGGTATTATGATGTGGATCCATGGTCCAGGGAGCATTTCGAGAAGATGAGACCCACCATGGAGATGCTGGCCGGTGCCGGACAAAAGTGCATTACCACTACCCTGACCGGCAAGCCCTGGGGAGGCCAGACCTTTGATCCCTTTGAATCGATGATTATAAAAAACCTGAAGGCAGACGGTTCCTGGAGTTACGACTACACAAACTTTGATGCATGGGTTGAGTTTGCCATGGAGTGCGGGATCGACCAGCAGATTAACTGCTACTCCATGGTCTCCTGGAGCAGGGAATACGATTACTATGATGAAGCTAAAGGAGAGGTGCATGCAGTTTCATGCAAACCCGGGGATAATGAATATAATGAGCTGTGGATCCCTTTCCTGAAGGATTTCAATCAGCACCTGCTTCACAAAAACTGGCACGACATTAGCCACCATTTCCATGGATGAAAGATCCATGGAGGACCTGATCGAGGTAATCAGGCTTGTGGACCAGGGAGGCCCCTGGATTAAAAATCGCTTTTGCCGGCCTCTACCATCCCGAGCTGGATGATGACTTGTACGACCTCAGCGTGGCCTCTGTCCACATTGTACCCGGGGAGAATCTTGCCCGGCGTAAGTCTGCCGGATTTAAAACCACTTTCTATGTTTGTTGCGTTGAAGAAAGACCCAATACTTTCTCATTTTCAAATCCTGCAGAAGCAAGCTACCTTGCCTGGTATGCTGCAAACCGGGAATTCGATGGAATGCTCAGGTGGAGTTATAATTCTTGGACAGAGGATCCCCTTCATGATTCCAGGTTCAGGCGGTTCCCGGCTGGCGATACCTATATGGTTTACCCCGGAGGCCTGAGTTCTGTGAGATTTGAGCGTTTGAGGGAGGGCATCCAGGACTTCGAAAAAATCAATATTCTAAAAAGAGAACTCATCGCCGAAGGATCGGATGAATCGGAGGAAAAGCTTGCACTACTTAATGCCGAACTGGCAAAATTTGACATTGTAAGCCTTTCATCAATTCCGGCAGCAAAAACGCTTGCTGAGGGAAAACAGCTTTTTGAACCAACTGTCAAAATGAAATTAATTCTGTCCCTTCTCCTGCTTCTGATATGCACTTCAAGCAGGTGAAGCGCAGAAATTGAGCGGGTCATTTGGGACAAGTCTCCGCTTCTATAAAAAGTGCAGCCCATACGACGAGAAAATACAGACAGATTATTCAGAACTTGCATGGAAAGGAGAACGCATCTCCAAACCTTTTCTAATTTGGACAGGAAAGGAAACTGTTGAAGATATAAGATTTGAAATATCAGATCTCATTTCCTCCGTTGATACAATTTCATCCACAAATGCAAGATTGAGATCCCTTAAATTTGCCCGGTCAGATCGTGTTTCAAAACCATGTGAAGCTCATCTTAACTCCAGGGATTCCACTTCCTTCCTGGAATTGGGTGATATCCTTACCATGTCACTGGACAGTACTGCACTCCCCGGCTGTCCTTTGATCTACTGGCTAACTGTTGACATCCCGATCTCTGCAGAAACCGGGCTTATTCAGGGGAAAAATAAATGTCCTGGTATCCGGAGAGAAGAACAATCGTCTTCAACATAAATATTCAGGTTGTGGACTATTTTCTTCCGAAGAGTTCAGCCTGGAATTTCCATCTTGATCTTTGGCAGTTTCCAACATCTGTGGCAGATAGATTTAATGAAAACCATCCTTCAAAAACTATAGATTATTGGTCCGAAGAGCACTTTGCCATTCTGAAGAGGGAGTATACAATCCTTGCAGATATGGGGCAGAAAGTGATCACAGCACACATCAAAGAGGGAGCTCTGGGCTCATCCTCCATGATTAAATGGATCAGGAAACAGAACGGTCTTGTGGGAATATGACTACTCCAATTTTGATAAATATGTGGATTCTCTTACAGCCTGGGGAATATCTGAACAGATCAGCTGCCATTCACCTGTGGGATGGAACAGCGATGTTATCCCATTTTGGGATGAGTCGGAGAAATCGTGGATGAAGCTTTCCGCTCCGGTGGGATCTGATACTTACGCAGAATGCTGGAACCATTTCCTTACAGATTTTAAGACGGCATCTCAACCACAAGACCTGGTTTAACAGAACCGTGCTTTACCTGGATGAAGTCGGGTCGGAAGAACTCAGAGAGGTAATACAATTAATCAAGAATAACCACCCGGAATGGAAAATCGGGATGGCCGGATTCCACACCCCTTCCGATTTTGTAGATTCCAATGTATATGATATGAGCCTGATGGTAGGAATTGATGGTAACCCGGGGCGAAATGTTTCGGATAAGGTTCTCAACTTTTTACACCAGCTGCAATCCTCCACGTCCCAACAACTTTGTGGTTGGCGATGCCCGTCCTGTGGAAAATATATGGATGGGCTGGCATGCACATCATATGAATTACAATGGTTACTTAAGATGGGCTTTCGATAATTGGAAAAATGATGATCCCTTTAGAGCAGAGAATCGGCAACCATACTTCGGGTGATTTTGCCCTGAGTTACAGAAGCTCCAATGAGCTGGAAATGGAGATCTGCTCCAGCGTAAGGCTTGAGTTGATAAGGGAAGGTATAGAAGATTTCGAAAAAATCAACATCCTGAAAATGAGGCTGAAAGAATCCGGTTCATCCAGTGATATGCTCGCTTATAAACGATTAATAAATACAATCGAAACGTTCACTGCTGCCTCGGGTGAATCTGCGGAAATAGATCAGCTGGTTGAAAGCGCCCGGTCCCTGCTTGCCGAAATCTGCGAGGAAATAGATCCGGTCCAATAAAATCCCCACGCTTTTATGTGAGGATTTATCTGTTTTGCGGAGAGAAAGGGATTACTCGCATTGCTCGTGAACCCATTGGGGATTACTCGCCTTGCTCGTGAACCCATTGGGGATTACTCGCCTTGCTCGTGAACCCATTGGGGATTACTCGCCTTGCTTGTGAACCCATTGGGGATTACTCGCCTTGCTCGTGAACCCATTGGGGATTACTCGCCTTGCTCGTGAACCCATTGGGGATTACTCGCCTTGCTCGTGAACCCATTGGGGATTACTCGCCTTGCTCGTGAACCCATTGGGGGGGATTACTCGACTTGGTCGTGAACCCAATGGGGATTACTCGCCTTGCTCGTGAACCCATTGGGGATTACT
>CAVQUO010000028.1:0-47553 GCA_963716765.1 uncultured Bacteroidota bacterium
GGCAGTGCTATGCCCGATGCCAATATTAAATCATTGGAAGGGCAGACCATAAGTTTTAAAGAGGCAGTCTCGGCCGAGGGTCTAACCATCGTGAGTTTCTGGGCCACTTGGTGCGCTCCATGCAAAAAAGAACTGGATGCCATTGCTGAAATCTATGATGAATGGGTAGAAAATTATCAAGTTAGGTTAGTAGCGATATCGGTTGATGATGCTCGAGCCGCTGCCAAGGTAAAACTATGGTGGCAGAAAAAGCCTGGCCTTATGAGGTGTTCATTGATACTAATCAAGAGCTTATGCGGGCGCTCCATTTTCAAACTGTACCCTACACCATAATTGTAGATGGCAAGGGAGAGATAGTCTATAACCACTCAGGTTACTTACCTGGTGATGAGATCGAGCTGGAAGAGAAAATTGTCCAGCTGAGTCAATAGGAGATTTCAGAAGATCATAGGGGTTCCGTAGACAAACTACTCTATCACACTCACTTGGGTGCAACCAATCTTTGGTGCTATTTCACAGTATGGAGATTCAGGGATCAAAGCGGGATTAAGCATTGGGTTTTATCATGAAAGGCAGAAGTGCTCCAGTGGTTTTTGAGGGAAGGAAAGAGCGATTTGTGCCCCAAACGCATAACGAAGATCTAGAAGATCTTTGATAGTAAACCACCAATCCGATAGAGAAGCATCACGTCAAGAATATTGACAGGATCACAGCCTGCAATGCACCATCGTAGGGGTTGCGCCCGTCATGCTACCGGACTAGGCATCAAAAATCGATAGAGCCTGCCCTCAACCCTTCAGTTGCGCTCGGGTCAAGCTTGCTTAAGGGTTCCCGTATTTTCCTGCCTGCGGTAGGCAGAAATGCTTAACTGTCTGCCGAAGCTGACAGGGCAGGTAGGCCCGCCCGAACGGCAGTCAGTCGAGCGGGTAATAGAAAGTCTAATGTCCGGGTAGAAGAATTCGAATTGAGGTTCTTGATAGGGAAGATCAAGGCATGAAAAAAGCTCCGAAAATTTGCACTTTCGGAGCCTTGGTTTGAGTAATGTTACGTTAAAGCCTTATTTAACTTAAAGATCAAAATCTAAAAAGGGATCACAATTTTGATATTGTAAAGATACCATGGGCTTTCAGATTTTGAAACCCCATATTAATGGGGTATCCTTTTATACTTCGGGGTGATCCTAGTCTTTTGTTGATTCGCTACAGACATACCAAGACGGAGACAAAGGGTCACTTTCTCCATACCGCACGGAAACATCGCATTTTCGCCAAGCACATAAAAAAAGCTCCGAAAATCTTCACTTTCGGAGCTTAGGGCTGAGTGTGTGTTACGTTAAAGCCTTATTTAACTTAAAAACATCAAAATGAAAAAAGGATCACATTTTTGATATTATAAATATACGCCGGATCATGGCGTAAAAAAACCCCATGTTGATGGGGTCTTGTGGCGCTGATTTAACGATTCTATCGTATTAAAAAGTAAAAAGCTCCGAAAATGTTCGTTTTCGGAGCCTTTTGAGTGTGTGTTACGTTAAAGCCTCATTTAACTTAAATATCAAAATCAAAAAGGATCATTTTTTTGATAATCTAAAGATACATTGCTTATCCCTATCAGGATACCACATCTTGATGGGGTAGTGTTTAGATTAGATTAAAGTGTGGTCACTTAGACAAACAGTGAGATAGAACCTAGGTTTTCACTTAAAAAATAGGCAAGAAAAAGGCTGTGAGACTTATTTTACGATGGAAGGAAATAGAGGCAATGATTCTCATTTCTGGTCAGTAAAATGGGCTAGATATCCCCGTCAACTGACAGTTTAATTAGTTCTGCCTTACTATTTATTTGCAGTTTTTTGTAGATTTTTTTGATGTGATCCCTCACTGTTTCAATTGAAACCAAGTATTTATCTGCGATCATTTTATAGCTCAACCCATCGACCAGACCGGCCACGATTTGTTGTTGTCTTGGAGTGAGTAGTTCTTTTTTAGAATTATCTGAGGGAGAGAAATATGTCACTACTTTTCGAGCAATGGATGGAGACATATAGGAACCTCCATTGTGCACAACCGTGATAGCCTCAAGTATTTGGGACAAAGATGATCTCTTGCTTAGGTAAGAGCAGGCTCCGGCACAAAGAGCTTTAAAGATAATATCAGACTCTTCATATGTTGTGAGCATGATAATATCGGTATCGTGCATCATTTTTTTGATGACACGGATGCCCTCCAGGCCAGACATGCCTGGCAAACCGACATCAAGCAGAAGAACATCTGGTGCTTGGTGCGAGCCATCGGCATAATACTCCTGAAAATCTTCTAGAGATCTTACCTGACAAACCACTTCAAGATTGGGTTGATCATCAAAAAATGTAACCAAGCTTTCTCTGACGATCGGTTCATCCTCTACAATTCCTACTGCCGTTGTTTTCATTTTCTAAATTTAGAAGTTAGTTGCCATGCATTTGACCACATTTCGATGGGGTACTACAATGCTGATTTCATTTTCAAAGAAATTTTAAAGCCATCATCTTTAGTAATAGCAAAATCGGCATTAATGTTTTTAGCCCTCATTTCCATATTTTTTAATCCCGATCCATTAAGAGAGGAAGTCTGCCCATTCCCAGTTGACCCCTGGCCATCATCTTTGATGATCATTTCAAGATAAGAACCTTCACGAGTGAGGTAGATATCGGTACGCGACGCCTTAGAATGTTTTGCCACATTAGTGATAGCCTCTTTGAAAATCAAATAGAGATTTTGTCTAACCTGGACTGGCAATTTTTTCTCAGCTGGAATCCCTTTTACGTGAAATTGATAAGTAATGCCCCCTGAAAAGAGGATCTCAGCCGCATGTTCTTTCATTCTTACCAGAGATCTTCAAAACGGTCCTTCCGGGCATCAGTAGCCCAAATAACATCTCGCATTTGACGCCATTGGATTACGGCTCATATCGCTGATACGCTTCAATTTGGGTTTGTCTTTTTCGGCAGCGGTATATTCTAGCAATTCTGTCTGCATGGCTAATCCTGACAACAAACCGCCAACATCGTCATGAAGGTCACTCGATATTTTAGTCCTAAGACGTTCCATTTCAATTACCTGCTTTAGACTTATACGATGAAAAAGATAAATAGTAAATAATATCAAAGTGACACATAAAGCAATAAACCAACTTTTTTTATAAAAAAATTGATTGACTTTAATGGGTAATGCAAATTCTCTACTACTCACATTTAGCGTTCTGTCCATCCCACTGATAATCAATACGTAGTTTCCTGAAGGTAGGTTATTAAATCCAATCTCGTTTTGGTTGCCAAGCCAATTCCAATCATCATCTCGGCCTTCTAGTTTATACTTATACTGATTCTCTTGTGGGTAGGCATAATCGGCCAGAGCAAAGCACAATGAAAAAATCGGTTGGAGGCCGGCAAGACCACCTCTTTAATACTTTGCAGGTTATGCTGGTTATCTACGATACCTCCAATTATCTTATTATAATAGGATACTTCGGTGAGCAATATCGGTGCGTCAAGATTTCTTTCCAGGAGTTCATTAGGATTAAACAAATTAAGCCCATTAATGCCACCTATCAGAAAATTTCCTGCTTTATCTTTTACAAAAGAAAACCTACTAAATTCGAGCTGGCTAAATCCATCTGCTGTATTAAAATTTCTAAAGGATCGCAACTCTGTATTAAAATAGGACAAACCATTGTCGGTGCTAGCTAATGCAGAAATTCTTAACCAAGAAGTAACGTTAACATAACATTACGTATTGCTGGTCTCCCTCTTTTATGGTATTTCCATGATGATGATTGTGTAAAGTCTGTCCATTAATCGTAGCAATTATTGGAAACGAAATATTTCCATTTGCCGCTGACGCAATTTTTTGGACTTCGGCAGAAACCTGTGCTTCAGTCATACCGGGCAAAGCAAATTTAATTGCTGCCACATGCATATCAACCGAAACATTTACGGCCTGGTTAATTTGTACTAACTCCTCTTCGGTTTTAATTTCACGTTGACTAACCACAGCTTTTACCAGATCGATGGAGAATTTCGATGCCACTTCGGCGGGAGCAACACCAATTAACTCTTGTAGTTTTATTTTATTTTCAGGGCGATACAAGGGTAAAAAATGAATGGTTTGCCCCACTTGTTTTGACTTGCCGAGAACTTTTCCAAGTTCAGTACTTCCTTGTACATGAGCAACGCCGCATTGATCAGCCCTTTCAACAATAGTTGGTTTTGGCCCCATAAATACAATATCATCAATGGTGAAATCGTCTCCGAAAATGATCTCTTTGTTTTTGTCTATATCAATAATGGCAGCCAGTCCCGGGTGCTGAATTCCAAAATAGTATAAAAAAGTGCTGTCTTGCCTGAAATGATAGGTATTGTCGGCATAATTCATGGAGGATTCCTCATTCCCAAAAAACAGGATCAGTCCTTTCCCAACTTTTTCCTTTAAGGTCTTTCTTCTTTCTATGTAAGTATCTTTTTGAAACATGTTTTAAAGTTTTTAATATTGATTAATTATTTTTCTTAAAAGGTCCTGTAGGGTGCTTCCAGTAATTTATTTGCCCTTCGTTCCGAAAACCTGGCTTCTTCAATCTTCCAGTGCAATTTTTTGTTTGGGAATCGATTTGCAATCACGCCCAGTAAAATGGATTCTGTCAGTCTGGCCGCATAAGAGAAGGGCGCACTGCAAGCAAGCTTTACCCAGGCAGGCATCCACAAACTGATGATAATGGTCGACTATTTCAAGCTCAGGGAAATCTATTTTTTCATATTTGCCATTTACAATCAGTTTTGGATAGTCCCAGTGTGGCAATAATAAATTGCCCTTTTCTCCAATAAACAATGGCACCCTGATCTGGGAGCTTCTCTGAATCAGGCAGTATTAAATCCTTGTCTGTTCCCGGTGCACCAGGACCATCATACCATACCCATTTTAATTTCTCAGTGGTATACTTAGTTCCGGGAAACTCATAGGTGACCACATTTTTCTCCGGGTGTCCGAAGCCTGTGGGTTTTCTGCACACGGTGGTTATGGTTTCCGGAACGTCCAGTTCCAAGGCAGTGTAGGGAGTGTCAAAAATATGTACCCCCATATCACCCAGGGTCCCGCAGCCATAGTCAATCAGTTTTCTCCAGTTTTCAGGATGGTAAATATCCTTTTTATAGGGCCTCTCAGGAGATGTTCCTAACCAGAGATTCCAGTCTAAGGTGTCGGGGATCGGATCACTGCCAACCGGAGCAGGTCCGTCATACCCCCAGTTTTTGGGAGACCACGCTCTCACAACACTAACTTTACCAATGATGCCCGATTGAATTAAAATTACAGCCTTTTTGTACTCATCACTGGAGTGGCATTGTATACCCATCTGGGTGATTAAGTTATTATCTTTTGCCAGCTTTCGCATGGCTCGTGCTTCAGAAACATGATGTGTGAGGGGTTTTTGACAATACACCGGTTTGCCCATATTCATTGCCATCATTGATGCAGGAGCATGGGTGTGATCAGGCGTCGATACAATCACCGCATCAATCGCGCTTCCCATTTCATCAAATAATTTTCTGTAATCTGAAAAAACTTTTGCTCCCGGATAGAGTTTTTTCGCTGCAGCCAGGTTTTTCGAATCAACATCGCATAAAGCAGTGACCTCTACCATAGAGTGCGAGGCAATTGAAGCAAGATCACTTCCTCCCATACCTCCGACTCCAATATGAGCTGTCCTCAATTTACCGTTCTTAATATTTGCCCAGGCAGCTGAGGGTAAGAAAGTTACCGAACTGAGTAAAGCTGCATTTTTAATAAAATCTCTTCTCTTCATTTTCCTGTATTTTTGAATATTATGCAATCCTTTCCAATTTTACTAAAACTAAATTACGTAGCGAAATTAAACGTATATTAAATGCATTATTTAACGAATGCTTTTGCTTTTGCTCAAGACCATATTTTATTGAACCATAAAAAATCATGAACATTACAAAAAATAAATTAGCCCTGTTATTGTTAATGGTTTTATTCGTTTCATGTAAAGAAGAGATCACCATAATTACAGGCCCGGGGACTGAGGACAAAATTGAAAAGTTTGCAGCGAAAGAGTTGCAGTCTTACTTATCGAAGATCTATCCTGAATGCGAATTCTCTGTTGGAGGGGAACCGGGAGACGGCAAATCAATTTATCTTATAGTTACAGATACAATCGAAGGAGTACCTGATAATAAGGAAGGTTACCTGCTAAAGGCAGAGGGTGAGAATGCCTTTATTATATCAAAAGGAAATACAGGATTGATTTATGGTGTGTATGGCATCCTGGAGAGACTTGGTTGTGGTTTTTTCCTTTCCGATGAAATGCTTCCTGAACAAAAGAAGGATTTTAATTTCAGTGCCTGGAACTTTTCAAACGAACCATTAATTGAAGAACGCTTTGTGTTTAACTGGCATAATTTTATATCAGGCTGCACGGGCTGGGATAAACAACATTGGCTGGAATGGATCGACAGGTCTCAGAAGATGGGATATAACACTGTTATGATACATTCCTATCATAATAATCCAATGCATACCTATGAATACAATGGTTTTAAAAAGGAAGTAGGGTATATCTCTACTTCAGCAAAGGGTCGCGACTGGGGGAATATCCCCATAAATGATGTACGCAGGTTACCCGGAGGTGAAATTTTCAGCAAAGCGGAATTTGGTAGCGAAATGGCCATGGTCCCCGATGAGCAGCGAATAGAAAAAGCACAATCAGTAATGGCTGAAGTATTTTCTTATGCATTGGCAAGAGGGGTAAAAGTAAACTATGCAATAGATATAGATATGCCCCTGCTATTTCTGAAAAACTCTATGATACAAAGCATTCCGGAAGATGAAAAATTCTATCTTTCAACAGATGATGTATGGATCCCCCTCCCTGACAAAGCGGAAGGATATGCTTTTTATAAGGCCCAGTTGGAAGGCTTACTTTCATCTTACCCGATGTTGGAGGATATTACATTTTTCAGAAGAGGTGCTTCATTTTTCAGAAATGCCGAACTAAAAGAATTGCCTGCAAAATGGCAGGAAGAGTACACTTCAGTAATCAGGCAAAATCCAAAGCTTGAAACCCTGGATAAGCAAGAAGTAATCGGATCATTTATTACAGCCAGGCTTGTTGCCGGATACCAACAGATCCTTAAGGATATGGGCAAGGAGGAAATTCACCTTGGAACCGGAAGCTGGAATCATTATTTTGTGGTCCCTACAGCAGCATTTTTACCCGAAAATATTTCAATAATGCCCATCGACTGGGAAAGCAGAATTGATAAATCATTCATGGAGAATGGTGATATTCTGAATGATTTTGCTTCTCCCGAATGCAAAAACAGAGTGATTCCGTTTATCTGGGCACATCATGACGATGGAAGGTATATTGGAAGACCCTTTAGACCCACAGAAGATTTATACACAAAACTCAGACAGGCCGAGTGTAACTCTTTTGGCGTATTTCATTGGATGAACCGCCCCCTGGATCTTTTCTTTAAAAGCATGAGCAGGCAGGTGTGGAGTGAAACCGTGAACGAACCGCTGGACAAGACCATCAGCTTTTCGGCGCGGCATTATTTTGGTACTGAAAGCATGTCCGTTTATTTTAAGGAATGGATGTCAAATGCCCCAATGTTTGGCAGGGCAACACTTATGAATTTCTTCTATCGCAATATGGACGATGGGGTGTTTGATTTTGAAAAGGCGATCGTTGAGTGCGAAAAAAGAATTGCAATTCTTGACGGAGCTGATGTTTCACAGATGACTGTAAAACAAAAAGAATACCTGGAGTATTTCAAGACATTGGAACAGTTCATTATTGATTTTAGTATAACCCAGGCTCATTTTTTAAAAGCAGAGGAATTATTGAATGCAGGTAATATTGAGGGTGCTCAAAAAGAACTGCAAATGGGAGACCCCACTGTTGTGTGTAAAAACCTTTTCGAAGCTTAGTCAGATTGTAAAGCAGGAGCGCGGCGAGATGGCCTATGCATACAGGTTTGCGACAAAATACATTCCGGATTACCTGTCTTTTGAACAGCGAACAAGGCTTAAACCTTTTCTTATCAATATGGATTCTGTTGTATACGAAGATCTGGCTCAGGGGAACCGGGTAAACTTCACCTATCATATTGATCCTTCCGGTAAATTTTGGGAATCGCTGGGAGAGAAGGAGTTTGATTCTCCCATAATACATCTGTCCGATAAATCGGAACTCAATGATGATGTGAGTCCTTATGATGAAATTTTCCAATATGGCTTGAAAATAAGCTCAGCAGATACCATACCCATACAGCCTGTCATGAGGGCGACTGCAGTCAAAAACAAGAGTGATGTCTGGAAAGGAAAGTATGAATTAAAGATACTGGCTGCATCAGAAAACAAAAAAAAGGTATCATTCAGTATTCATATAAATGGCAATGAAGAGACATTTACAATAGCCGGCAAAAGCATCGTCACTTGTCTGATTGAACAGAAGGAAACCGGTTTGATGTCACTTGTTTTAAAACCTGATGAGGGAAGCATTATCGTTTGCGGAGTTATTCTAAGCCCGGTATAATCGGAAAAGTTAGCCTCCTGAGTATGGTTGTTCCCATTGGAACCAGCCTGACATTTGTTTCCTTTCCTATCATGTCATACAAGTTTCCCTTCAGATAACAGGGTGAGCCATCCCAGGGGTATTGCCTGTTACAAGGAGCATCATTGAAATATAAAAACCCGGGACTGTTCTCTACCTGATCGGTTTTCAGTTGCAGATTCCACAGATCATCCTTCAATGGTGTAAACTCATAATCCGCAAAGCCTTTGAGGGGATAATGATTTAATAGCTTTCTTCTCATAAGGTAAGGGCAGGGCGTAAAATAATGGACCTCTTCGAAATGCTATCTCCCCATTCACTGCCTTGATGGTTTGTATACCGGTAACGAAGCTTATGCTGAAAGTATCTCCATGGCGCCATCTTTTCCTGATGATTCGAAACCCATCCTTTTCAGAGATTTCTGCATCATCAATTTGAATTTTCAATTCCTTGCACCAATCCGGAATTCTTAACCAAATCTCAAAATTGGTAGTTTTCTTCGGCTCGACCCTGAAATGTATTGTATCGGAGAAGGGGAAATCTGTTTCTTGTTTAATTTTTACACTGGTTCCGTTCAATTCAGTTTTTAAGGAGGCCGGGCCATAAAATATGCTTACCAGTGCTTCGTTATCATTATATTTTTTCTTCATCCACATTCCACCCACATAATAGGGCATCAGTTTCGAGGCATTCGGGTTGCAGCATACGGCAATATCTTCATGGGTGGGAGAATATTTGAAACGGCCACCGCTTCCCTCACTGGTAGCCTTCAGCCGGTTGTCCCTTGAAAAGTAAGTTACACCCTTGCCGTTTGATAAGCGTGCCCCCTGTCCTGCATTCAGTACCAGTTTTTCTCCCATATCGGCATAACGGGTGTTCCCGGTTTTTTCCATGAGGAATCTCTGGGTGTCAAAAAGTTCTGTGATTCCGCAATATTCGTAGCCCATTTCTGGGGTCGGAGGAGTACCTTCCACGTCTTCCCTGTGACCGCTGTGCACGGCCCCGCTGGGAACCATGTATTGTTCCAGTTTGGCATATCCCGTCTCATAGGCCAGGTGGTATTTCTGAGCTCCGGTTGCATGGAACAACCAGGCAGGCACCCGGAGATGCTCTGCAATATGGGGGGTATGTCCAACGATCTCTCTTCCGGGATCAAGCAGGTAATCGAGCCGGGCGTCGTTGAGCCTGTTCACGTCGAAATTGGTATAGTCCTGGTAAAGGAATTCTCCGAATGTAATGTATCTATCGTCATCCGTGAGCCGGTATAACCACCTCAGGATATCGATGAACATCAGTCCATGGGATACCCCCCCGAGCGCATTGTCAACGGAAAAATAGCTTCTTTCGGGTCCGTAGTGATCCATGGTCAGGTCCACTGCTTTCCTGACCGCCGCCAGTACCCGCTGGTCCCCGGTAAATTCATAATAGGCCAGCATGACCCGGAAGATGCGACTCTGGGACCAGAGCTCGGCATTCTCCGTGGTATGCTTGTACCGGGTTTCCGGGAGATAGATCCCGATGTAGCCGTTCTCCTCCTGGTAGTCCAGCAAGTGTTGCATAAAGGCATGCATCTTCGCTATGGCAAGCGGATGGCCGGTAAGGAAAGCCGCCTGCAGGTATCCGTCAAGCCAGACCGGTATGGTCTCTCCCGGCCACCAGGATTTTGGGATATGCTCCAGTGCTTCCATCTTCATTACTTCTGATTCCGGTGATCTTCCCCTTCCCGAATATATCACTGCGTGCATAATGGGTAAGCGAATCAAGATGCCCTGTAAATCCCGTCTCAAGATCACGTTCTAACTGGGCTTTGATCCAGCCTTCCGGCTTGAATCTCACCCAATGGCTAATAACTCAAATGCAGACGGGACCATTGTCTGGTGATAATCGCTCCTTATCTGACAACTCTGAATGAGCATCATTATTACAGGAAGGAAAAGGGCTGCTTTTTTCATCCGGGAATATGTTTTATATGTATAATCTTAACTGTCTAGCTGGTATCTAAAAGTAATGATATATCTTGTTAGTTTTTAAGATTTAATAGAACTGTGATACTTAAGTTGTTTACAATGTGAAACTTGAAATTGAATTTATAAAAAGGAAACAGAATGAATGGATTAAAAATAATAGCGGCCACTTTGATCCTGTGCAATTCTCTTTGGGCCAAAGAGTACCATGTATCAAAGTCAGGTCATGATTCAAATGAAGGAAGCAGGGCCTTACCGTTTCTGACCATTCAGGCTGCGGCCAATATAGCCTGGCCTGGTGATAAGATCATTGTACATCAGGGAGTCTACAGGGAACATGTCAATCCGCCCCGGGGCGGCACCTCGGATAGCAGTCGAATCATTTATCAAGCTGCAGAAGGGGAAAGGGTCGAGATCCGGGGTTCAGAAGTGATCAAAGGGTGGACACGTTTTAAGGGTAGTGTTTGGAAAGCAACCATTCCCAATAATTTCTTTGGTGAATTCAATCCCTACACGGATATAATTCGAGGGGACTGGTTTTTCCCCGGGGAGCAAGAACATCACACAGGTGAAGTATATCTCAATGAAGAATCACTCTATGAAAAGGGCCTTCTTGAGCAAGTACTGAATCCCGTGAAATTTAAGAACAAAAAGGGCTCTGATTATACATGGTTCTGCGAAAGGGATGAGGAAAACACCTACATATACGCCAATTTTCACCAGTATGATCCTAAGCTGGAAAAGGTGGAAATTAATGTTCGGCGTACCTGCTTCTACCCGACCGAAACAGGTGTAAACTATATCTCTGTACGTGGTTTTTTTATCACCCAGGCAGCCACCCCCTGGTCACCACCCACAGCCGAACAGATTGGGATCATCGGGACCAACTGGAGCAAAGGATGGATCATAGAAAATAATGTGATCAGCAACTCCAGGTGTGCAGGTATAAGCCTTGGAAAGGATCGAAAAAGCGGGAACAATGTCGGGGATCCGGCCGATCAGGGAAGGGTGCCTGATGGGGTGAGGCAGTATACAGAGGTCGTTGACAAGGTTATTCTGGCCGGTTGGAGCAAAGAGCTAATTGGATCTCATGTGGTGAGAAACAATGAGATATTTGACTGTGAACAGGCAGGCATTTGCGGAAGTCTGGGGGCTATATTCAGTGAGATTTCAGGCAACCATATCCATGACATCTGGAGGAAAGAACAGTTTCACGGCTTCGAGATGGGAGGCATCAAGATACATGCTGCTATTGATATGCTCATAGAGAATAATTACATCCATGATTCCAATAAGGCGATCTGGCTGGATTGGATGGCCCAGGGCACGAGGATAAGGAATAATATATGTCATGACAATAAACATCAGGACCTCTTTCTTGAAGTGAATCACGGCCCCATTATCGTGGATAACAATATCTTCCTATCACCTTTTGGAATCAGGAGCCTGTCCACCGGCGTGGCTTATGTTCACAACCTGGTGAGGGGTAAAACAAGCCTTAGGCCGGAAGGGCGGGAAACCCCTCTCTTTAAACCTCACACCACAGAAAAAACAGGGATCAGTCCTGTCCCCGGAGGGGATGATCGTTGGTACAACAACATATTTACCGGCAAAGAACTGGGAAAATACGGGGAAGACGGACTTCCCGCGTACATCAATGGAAATGTTTACCTGGATGGTGCACAGCCTTTTGCTGAAGAGAAGATTTTCCTGGAGAAGAAAGAATTCAATCCAAATATCCGCTTAGAAAGTGATGCCGGTAAACTATTCCTGTATATCAGTTGCGACGAAGCTATCTTAAATCTCAAAAACAGTATGGTGACAAGCGGCTTGCTGGGGGAAACAGTCATCACCAGACAAAAGTTTGAAACAGCAGAGGCATCTCCCATAGTATTTGAGAAAGACTTCTTTGGAAATTTCAGGAACAGAAGTATGCCCGTGGCCGGACCATTTGAAATGCTTAAACCGGGTGTAAATAAATTTGAAATCTGGTAAAAGGACCCCGTAAACTGAAAAAAATGAAAAAACTAATTCTGATTCCATCCCTGATAATCGCTGCAATAAGCGTTTATGCCCAGGTGCCCAATTCGGCCGTGATTCCTGCCCATCATCTCGATCGGCCAGGATGGAAAGCACGCCACGAACAGATACTTGAAAAAGTAAAAGCTTCAGATCCGCAGCTTATCATGATCGGGAATTCAATCACACATACCCTGGATGAGCCTGACAGGCAGAATATTATGGGAACAATACCTGAATGATCTGGATGCAGTGAACATGGGGATTTCCGGTGACCGGACGGAGAATGTAATATGGCGTTTGCAAAATGGAGCGATCGACGGAATAAATCCAAAGGTGGCCACCTTGCTGATCGGAACAAATAATACCGATGGCAATCACTACCTGGAGATAAGTACAGCCGAGGAGCTGGCAGAAGGTATATGGAAGATCTGTGAAATTATACGGGAAAAACTGCCCGACACAGAAATTGTTTTACTGGGCATCCTGCCCTATGGATACAAAGCCAAATCACAGGGATGAAATAAACAAGGCATGCAACCAGATAATCTCTGCCTTCCCTGAAAAAGACAGCATGATTCATTATTACGATCTTGGCTATTTGTTCTTAACGAAGAAGGCAAAGTGAAACAAGAACTTATGCCTGATTATCTGCATCCGAATTTGAAAGGAGATAGCCTGGTATTTGAGGCATTGGCTCCGGTTATATCAAAGTTGATGGGTCCCGTTTCAGGATCCCCGCTTATGGATCCGGTCCTGCCGGAAAACTTCCTGGAATTGAAATTCGGCATGTTCATTCATTATAACATGGCCACCTATAAGGGTGTCCAATGGGTTGAGGGATATCCTGACCCATCCGAATTCGATCCGGGTGTTGATGTGATTGATACCGATTCCTGGGCAGATGCTGCCGTTGCAGCCGGAATGAAATATGCTGTTCTAACCGTTAAGCATGTGGGGGGATTTTGCCTGTGGGACAGTAAGTATACGACCTATGATGTGATGCACCCTGATTGCCCTTACCAGAAGGACCTTGTGGCACAGTTCATCAAATCATTCAAAAGCAGGGGACTTAAACGTGGACTGTATTATTGCTGGCGCCATCCGGGATTTGGTGATCCCGGTAAATACAAGGTGCTGCCTCCGGAATGTGATCCTGAAACCCATACCCTTGATGAACAAAAGGAATTTCAAAAAGCACAGATCAGGGAGCTTATTACAAAGTATCCCGATGTTTTTTATATCTGGAATGATGGCCTTGACCCGGAGATAATGGCTGCAGATGAGATCATACCATATATGAAAAGCATTCGACCGGATATTATTGCCAGTGCAAACTGGTGGGACTGGTCAAAGAAAGGCACTCCCTATGCAGATATTGCTGTAACAGAAATGAGGCATTTCCCGGAGGATAATATTGCTGTGGGGGAAACCTGCTGGCAACTGGAGCAAAAATGGTTCTGGGACAAGGAGTTTTATGCCACAGATACCGGGGAAATCCTTGCTCAAATGACCAGGGCCAACGGCAGAAACGCCAACTTTCTTTTGAACGTGGGTCCTGATCAGAATGGCAATATCATAGAATCGAGTAAAAAAGCGCTAAAGGAAATTGGCAAGCTAAAAAAAATGAGCGGTAACCTGATGATGCTTAGCAATTTAGCCGGTAGGAAAGGCGACTACAGCCAAGCTGGAATTCCCTGAAAAATCATCAGACTCCCCAGTGGCTTAAGGACGGTAAGTTTGGTATCTATACGCATTGGGGAGTGTATGCTGTTCCAGCCCAGGGTCCGAACGGAACCTGGTATGCCAGCAATGTATACAAGGATCCGGATGGGAAAGCCCGGAAGTATCATGAGGCCAACTACGGACCTCTTGAGGAATTTGGCTATAAAGATTTTATTCCCATGTTTACAGGTGAAAATTTCAATGCAGATGAGTGGGCCGATCTGTTCCAGAAAGCGGGTGCCCGCTTTGCCGGACCGGTGGCCGAACATCACGATGGATTTGCCATGTGGGACACAAGGTACTCCGAGTGGAATGCAGCAAAAATGGGGCCCGAACGGGATGTGGTTGGCGAACTCTCCATTGCAATCAAAAAGCGTGATATGAAATTCGTCACTGCTTTCCATCACGCCGAGCAATGGTTCTACTTCCCGGTCTGGGATAAGCGCTACGACTGCGGTGACCCGAATATTCCGGGCTTTACGGCCCCATCCATGCTGAAGGTGCCCTGCCCGACAAGGCCTTCCTGGATAAGTGGGAAGGAAAAATCATCGAAGTGATCGACAAATATGATCCGGATTTTCTCTGGTTTGACTTTGGATTAAGACTTGTAAACGATTCCTACAAGCAGGATATGCTGGCCTATTTTTATAACCATGCTGAAGCCCATAAGAAAGATGTGGTAGTCTCATATAAGGGACATGACCTGCCTCCCGGAGCAGGTTTGCTTGACTGGGAATTGAGTCAGGAATCCAGGCTGACCTACTACGAGTGGATTACAGACACTTCGATCGATGATGGACAGGGATGGGGATACGTTAAAGGATCTGGGATTTAAGTCAGTGGACAACCTGGTAGATAACCTGGTGGACCGTGTCAGTAAAAACGGCTACCTCCTGCTGAACGTCGGCCCGAAGCCCGATGGCAGCATCCCTGAAGAGGCCAAAGAACGTTTACTGGAGCTTGGAAATTGGCTGCGGATTAACGGGGATGCCACTTATGGTACTACCACGTGGTTTAATGCCGGGGAGGGGCCCGACTGAAATGAAAGGAAGCAAGTGATTTTGGATTCAATGAGCAGAACGACCTGGTTTACACAGGGCAGGACATACGCTTCACCGTTAAGGACAATCTGCTGTTTGCCACTGTCCTTGACTGGCCTGGTGAACAAGTTCCTCATCAGGAGCCTGGCTCCCAAGGGGAAAACCTGGGCAGGATTATATCCCTCTGAAATCGTCATCCATCACGATGCTCGGGGATGGAAAGGAACTGAAATGGGAAATGACAAAGGAAGGTCTGAGTATAGAGACTCCTGAAAATAAGCCATGCGATTATGCTTTCGTTTTCAGGATCGTCCGCAGAAACCCTTTCGAGCAGCCATGATTTTCTCAATGGAAGCGCTCCAGGAGTTGCTCGGCTGATCGAATAGTATTCCAGGTGAGCTCCCGATCTCCGGATCTCGATGCCGGCTTTCTCATTCAATCCGCCAGGTGTGGCTGCATGGCTGGGAAAGAGACTCAAAGTCGGGCCTGTCTGAAATACTGGCTGCATGAGCCAGGGAGCTGAACAAATCAGCAACATACTTATCTGCAATCTCTTTGTCAACGCCATTTTTTACCGACCAGCTGCTTAATTCGCCCATAAGATCATAAAAAGGTGTGATAAGTCCGGTAAGGGTCCAGATTGCATGCAGCTGCTTCTCTTCACCAATTACCAGTGGCTGACCAATTTTTCTCAATAAATCAAGTACCATGGCATCGGGCTTATACACAGGTATCGGGCAAAGGTGATGCACAACAGTTGGCAGGGGAATTGCCCGGCATATCTTATGGGCCGGGGCCACTAAAGCAGCCAGTTCCTCGTATTTTAAGGTGGGTATCAGTGAGATGACCCTCTGATCAGCCCGGAAAACCAGCCTGGCCAGAGTTTCATTGCAGATACCTGGCCTCAGGGCAATAAATACCAAGTCGGAGCGGTCAATTACATCCTGGTTATCCGGAAGCCTGTCACAGGTTTAAATTCTTTGGCGAGTGCTTCAGAGATTCTCTTGTTCCTGGGAGATAGGTATATCCTGATCTCAGGCAGATCCGTGGACTGCAAACCGCCCGAACCAATGCACTGGAAATCTTACCTGTGCCTATAAATCCAATGTTCATGAGCATGTAATTTTTGTTTTGCTACCGAAGGAAGGTAAAAATAATTACATTTGTTTTTACCCTAAAAAAAAATCCATAAATGAGCTAAAAATAGTTAAATATTAGTGTAGCCGGGTGGAGTTTTTCGTATATTTTACAGTGTGATTTTAAGCCTGAAAAGATACCTTAATCTGATGAAAAAAATAAGATAATGAATACATGGGTACTATATGGCAAAATGGATATCAGGCCTGAGAAAAGGGCTATTCCCTCTGTAAAAAATGATGAAGTCCTGATAAAGGTGAAGCAGGTGGGTATCTGCGGCTCGGATCTTTCATATTATCGCAATGGGAAGGTGGGGGACTATACCCCATCCCGACCCTTTGTATTGGGACATGAATTTTCAGGTGTTATTATTGATGTCGGTTCTGAGGTTAAAAGCCTGAAGAAAAATGATCGGGTAACTGTCGATCCTTCGATGAGTTGCGGTAGTTGTGAGTTTTGTCAATCAGAGCGGTCGAATTTATGCAGCAATATGAAATATCTTGGCAGTGCAATGTATGTACCTCCTGCAGATGGAGCATTCAGGGAGTATATCGTCATGCCGGAAAAGAATTGTTACAGGCTTCCAGACGATATGAGTTATGAAGTTGGTGCACTCCTTGAGCCAATGTCGGTGGCCTTTTACGCACTTAAACGCGCAGGTGATGTGAAAGGAAAGTCCATATTAATATCAGGAGCTGGAACCATCGGACAGTTGATATTAATATTTGCTCTGGCTTTGGGGGCTGAAAAAGTTTGTATTGCTGACCCCGTTCAGCGTAAAACGGGATCTGGCAGTGAAGCAGGGGGCTCATTGTGCTTGGATCCGGCAAAGGCGGATTTTAAGGAAAGCGCTAAGGATATTTCCCCTGATGGATTTCATATTGTAATGGAAGCTTCAGGATCTGTTCATGCATTGCGCCAGGGATTTCATTTAGTACGGAGAGGTGGCTACCATTGTGCAGGTGGGAACTATTCCTTCCGGGGAGGTGGTCCCACTGGGGCTTATTCTTTTTAAGGAATTGAGCTACGGGGCTCATTCAGATTTTGCAATGTATTTAATGAGATACTGACCATGTTTTCCTTCGGGGAGCTTAATGTAAAGGATCTTATATCACGCACTTTCTCTTTTGAAGAGCTGGATAGGGCGATTCAGCATGCCGGTGTTGCTGAGGGCTTAATAAAAACCCAGGTAACATTATGAAATACAGGACGCTTGGAAGGACAGGTTTTAATGTGTCAATACTAAGTTACGGAGGTTCATCTCTTGGTTCTGTTTTTAGAAAAATAGATGAAAAGGAGGGTATTGACACGGTTCATAATGCATTTGATTCCGGCATCAATTATTTCGATTGCTCCCCTTTTTACGGATTGACTGAGGCTGAAAGAATCATGGGCCGGGCCCTGGAAGGAATTCCCCGCGAGGAGTATTATTTGTCCACAAAAGCGGGACGATTTGGCTGGAATGAATTTGATTTTTCCTTTGACCGGATTATCCGTTCTGCAGAGGAGAGTATGAAACGCTTAAAGGTTGATTACCTTGATATTCTTAATCTTCATGATATTGAATACAATGATGGTTTCTACCTGGAACAGGCATTGAATGAGGGAATCCCGGCCTTGCAGAAACTAAAGGAACAGGGAAAAATCCGTTTTTTCGGAATTGCGACTTATCCCGTACCACTCATCCGCAGGCTTATTGATTCTCATGATATGGATACGGTGATGAATCATAATTCATTTTCTTTAAATGATACCCGTCTCCTGGAATTGCTCCCACTGGTAAAAGAAAAGAACATTGGTCTGATCAATGCTGCTCCCCTGAGTTCAGGATTATTGAGTGCCCGGGGTGTGGCCTCATGGCATCCGGCCAGTGAAGAGGATAAAGCCATTATTGATAAGGCAGTTGAATATTGTAAGGAACAGGGAACAAGCATTGAAAAGCTTGCAGTGCAATTTTCGGTCAGTCGTGAAGATATTCCGACTACTTTAATAAGTACTGCAAATCGCGAAAGGATTAGAATGAATGCCGGATATGTGGATGATTCCCTGGACTGGGAATTGGTGGACCAGGTAAGGAAAATTTTAAAGCCCATTCTAAATAAGGACTGGGACAATTTTACCGCAAAGCATTTTAAAACACAGGAATGAGATCAGGGTTACAACAACATTTCTTATGAAGGAGATAACGATTTCAAAGATTGATTTCATCATCATTTTAGTATACCTCATGGGTATACTGCTCATTGGTATTTTATCTGTTCGTAAAAAGAAAATGAGCAGTAATGGTTTTTACCTTGCCGGCCGGTCACTGAATTGGGGAATGATAGGCGCTGCACTTTTTGCTGCCAATATTTCGACCATTCACTTGGTGGGCCTGGCAGCAAACGGCTTTAAGGACGGATTGGTGTGGGGAAATTTCGAATGGATGGCAACCTTCCTGTTGATTATCCTGGGACTATTTTTCGCGCCATTTTATTTTAAGAATAAAATCCGGACCCTGCCCGAATTTCTCGAGAAGAGGTTTGGTCCCAGGTCAAGGTCATTTTTTGCTGTAATTGTGATTATTACCGCGATGCTTTCGCACATTGGGGTTAGCCTTTATGCAGGTGCAGTGGTGTTCAAGACCTTCTTCGGAATTGATATCATGGTCTCCATCCTGATCATTTCTATTGTGACCACGCTATATAGTATCATAGGTGGTTTAAGGGCTATTGTTGTTATCGAATCCTTTCAGACAGTGATACTTATTGGAGGTGCTGCGATTTTAACAATTCTCGCTATGACCATGTTGCCGGATCATGGGATCACTTCTTTTTCTGAATTTAAAGCTGCATTGAGGCCGGATCAACTCAATATGATTCAGTCCGGAGAAAACGCTGTAATACCCTGGTATGCAGTACTGTTAGGTTACCCGGTACTGGGAATCTATTATTGGTGTGCCGATCAAACCATTGTCCAGAAGGTGTTGGGTGCCAAATCACTGGAGGATGCCCAAAAGGGACCTTTGTTCGCCGGGTTCCTGAAAATCTTACCGGTTTTTATCATGGTTTTTCCCGGTGTCCTTGCCTATGTTTTATTTTCCGACATCATACAGGATCCGAATGATACACTTCCTGTTTTAATCTCCAAGGTTCTGCCCACCGGATTGACAGGTTTCATGGCCGCCGCCCTTCTCGCTGCATTAATGAGTACTGTGGCTGCTGCATTAAACAGCATTGGGACCATGGTTTCAATCGATGTGGTAAAAAGAATTAAGCCCGCAACTACGGACAGATCACTGCTTCGAATTGGGCGGGTAAGCAGTATAATCGTCATGCTGCTGGCCATTTCATGGTCACCCGTCATTGGACGATTTGAAAGTATTTTTGATGCCATTGCCATTTTATTGTCCATGCTTTCTCCTTCCGTGGCAAGTGTTTTTGTCATGGGACTGCTCTGGTCAAAAGGGAATGACAAAGTTGCCTTATCCACCATGGTATTCGGACTTGCGGCAGGAACCATCGTATTCTGCCTTGATTTTGCACCCATTTCGGGTTACAGCTACATAAGCGAAGGCCTTGGTATCGGCTTTTTAATGCAGGCCTGGTGGTTGTTTGTTTTGTGTTCTCTTTTTTATGTTATCCTGGCATTAAACTCGGTCAGCCGGCCTTTTGCTGAAATTCAACAATTGGTGTTCACAAGAGAAAATGTAGACGGATTTAAAGCGAAAATTACAAGTGTCAAAGATCCGCGCATATGGGCGATTGTCCTGTTGATTGTTATGATCGTATTATACGCTTTGCTTGGATGAAAAAATGATTATTTTTATCATGTAAATAAGTGAAGCATTTCAGAATAGGCTTAATCATATTCCAGAATGCAAAATGAAGTATTTCGGATTGCTGGTTGTATTTCTTCTTCCCCTGTCTTGCACAAGTGATTTACAAAAATCAATTGATCGTGAAAGTCTTGTACAAAGGCATGCTGTAATTTCGGATAAACTGGATCCTAAGAGTCCGGCACAGGCAGGCAATGGTGAGTTCGCATTCTCCGTTGATATTACCGGCTTACAAACTTTTGTCCCATTTAATACCCTGTCGCACTGGGGGTGGCACAGTGATCCCCTGCCCGGGGGTGTCGATGTGGCAAATTTCAGGGGCCAGATGGTAGATACTTACGGCAGGATGGTCAGGTATCCGCTTGTCAATCATGATGATGAAGAGCAAAGTTCCCTGTCAGAATGGCTTTCAGGGAATCCTCACAGGATAAACCTTGGAAGAATTGCATTCTCATTAAAACTATCTGACGGAAAGGAGGCCGGACCGGAAGATCTGCAAAATTGCCGGCAGGAGCTCAATATGTGGACTGGAATTATTTCAAGTTATTTTGAAATTGAAGGAATCCCGGTTCATGTAAAAACGGCCTGTCATCCAAACAGGGATTTAATCGCTGTTGGTGTAGAATCGGAGCTTGCAGGGAAGGGGCGCCTGTCTGTGAAGATCGAGTTCCCATATGCTTCAGCCAGCAGGGGAGGAGATTATATCGGGATATGGGACCAGCCCTTATCACATCAGACTCAAACCAGGCAAACCGGTGACAGGATAGACTTTTCCAGGAGCCTGGATGATGATGGCTATTATGTTTCCTTAAAATGGTTCACAAACTCCCGATTTGAAAGTGATCCCCAGAACCCTCATAAATTTGAATTGCTTCCACAGGGCAGGGAAATGCAATTTGTATGTGAATTTTCATCAGAGGAAATAAGGGCAGAATTATTGAACGTGGAAGAATGTCTGGATGCGAGTGAGAAGGGATGGGCTGATTTCTGGAATACAGGTGCGGCAATTGATCTTTCAGGGAGCAAGGATCCCAGGTGGATGGAGCTGGAAAGGAGAATCGTTTTGTCCCAGTACCTGATGAAAGTGAATGAAGCAGGTTCATTGCCCCCACAGGAAAGCGGCCTGGTAAATAATGGATGGTATGGCCGTTTCCATTTCGAAATGATCTGGTGGCATGGTGTGCACTGGGCTTTATGGGATCGCTGGGAACAATGGGATGAAAGTCTTGGTATATACAGCCGCTTTCTTGAGACGGCGAAAGAAAGAGCTGAAAAAGAAGGCTTTGAGGGCGCAAGATGGCCAAAATGCACCGCTTACAATAATTCTGAATGGCCTCATCCCTGCCATGCTTTTTTAATCTGGCAACAACCGCACCCCATCTATTTTGCTGAATTGGATTACAGATTGCATCCCGGTAAAAGCACCCTGGAAAAATGGAAAGAAATTGTATTTAACACTGCTGATTTCCTTGTTTCTGTCGCCCACTACGATAGCATCCGAAAACAATATGTTCTGGGTCCTCCGTTAATCCCGGTTTCGGAGAACGTGGAGTACTGGGAAACCCTCAATCCGGCATTTGAACTGGCTTACTGGCGCTTTGGTCTCAGGGTAGCTGAAAACTGGTATGCCCGATGTGGACTGGAAGCTCCGGATATCATCGAAGATGTATTGCAGAATCTTGCTCCACTGCCTGTTGAAAATGACCTGTACGTTCTTTACGAGGGTGTTCAGGATATGTGGACAAAATACAATTATGAACATCCGGCACTGATTGGTACCTATGGGATGTTACCGGGAGATGGAGTTGACCCGTCAATACTCGGGAACACTTTCGATAAGATTCTGTCTGTATGGAACTTCGAAAAGACCTGGGGCTGGGATTTCCCCATGCTGGCGATGTGCGCTGCCAGGTTAAACAGGCCTGATGAGGCCGTGGACCTTCTCTTGCATGAAAATTTTGGCTTTGATCAGCACGGGCTGGCCTACAGCATGAAGGGCCCGTTTCCATATTTCCCGGCCAATGGAGGGCTGTTAACAGCAGTGGCGATGATGGCAGGTGGTTGGGATGGTGCTGAAAACACAAAGGGTCCTGGTTTCCCGGATAATGAGAAATGGAAAATAAAATACGAGAAATTTAACAGGATGCCGTAGCTCTTTCATCCCATGGAAAGAAAAATACATATTAAATTCATTATCGTTGTTGCTCTAATTCTATGTGCTGCCGGGACTCCTGTACTTCCTGAAATATTGATGATCGGTGACTCCATCTCCCTGGGATATACTCCCTTCGTGAAGGAGTATTTCAAGGGGAAGGCAGTTATTGTTCATAGCCCCGGCAACGCGGGTCACTCTGGTATGGGATTGGAAAATATCAGGGAATGGATTGGTAAAAGGGATTGGGATGTGATACAGTTCAACTTTGGGCTGTGGGATTTGTGCTACAGGCATCCCGATTCAGAATTATATGGTAACAGGGATAAAATCAATGGTACCATCACTTTCAGCGTGGATGACTATGCAGCCAATCTCGATTCAATTGTGACGATCCTGAAAAAGATTAGTGATGCTAAATTAATATTTGTAACCACTACATATGTTCCTGAAGAAGAGGGCGGCCGGTATGCAAAGGATGTGAAGAAATACAACAGGGCAGCAAAAGAGGTCATGAAAAAACATGATGTTCTGGTCAATGATATTTATAAAGAATCCATTGGCATACATAAAAGGAATGGAACAGGTTCCGACGATGTTCATTATACCGAAAAAGGATATGAACAACTGGCTAAGATCATCGGCGCTTATTTGGAGAAAACTTTACAAGCAAAGAAATGAGGATCACATGAGAGCTATAATAATATTGGCTGTGGCATCGGGGGCACTGTTGATCATTAAAGCCTGTAATGTGGATCAAAACCATGGGAAATCTCCCAATATTGTGATCATCTATGCCGACGATATGGGATACGGGGATCTCAACTGCCAGAATCCGAATTCCAAAATCCCGACTCCCAACCTGGATCAGCTGGCATCGGAGGGTATGCGTTTTACCGATGCACACAGTTCCTCGGGGATATGCTCTCCAAGTCGTTTTGCACTTCTCACAGGAACCTATCACTGGCGCAGGCAGCACGGCATTGTAGGGGCTTTTGGTAAACCCTTTTTTAAGGATACAGATGTGACCCTTCCCCAGGTACTGAAATCGAAAGGATACACCACTGCATGTATCGGGAAATGGCACCTGGGCTGGGATTGGGAATTCAAAAATGAACCATCGGGTGAAGTGAAACAATGGGGGAAAATGCGAAAGGTTTATCTTCCCGGAGATATTGACTGGAGCAAACCGGTTGCAGGCGGGCCACTGGAGCGGGGATTCGATTACTACTTTGGCGATGGCACCATCAATTTCCCGCCTTATGCATGGGTTGAAAATGACCGGCTCATTGAGGCCCCTACCGAAGCGCTGGATATCAATAATATTGGATTTGATACCAAAGAAGGGGAATGGGAGTTCCGCCCGGGACCTATGGTCAAAGGCTGGAATCCCTATGAAGTTTTACCGACACTTACCGAAAAAACGGTGGCATGGATTAATGAACAAGAAGGGGAACAACCCTTCTTCCTTTATTTCGCCTTGCCTTCTCCACATGCCCCGATTATACCAAACGATGACTTTGACGGGAAATCACAGGCGGGGGCATACGGTGATTTTATGGTTCAGACCGACTGGGTGGTGGGCCAGGTTCTGAAGGCAATTAAAGAAAAGGGATTTGAGGACAACACCATCATTATTTTCAGTGCTGATAATGGGCCTGAACAGTATGCTTTTGATCGTGCCGAAAAATACGGTCATTTTAGCATGGGTGATTTTCGCGGTCTGAAACGCGATGTGTGGGAAGGGGGCCATCATGTGCCATTTATTTTTAAATGGCCCGGACATGTGGAAGCAGGATCTGTTTCCGGGGAAGTAATATCCCAGGTCGACATGATGGCCACTATTGCAGGCATCACCGGATCGGAATTGCCGGCAAATGCAGCCCCCGACAGTTACAATCTCTTGCCTGTTTTAAAAGGGGAGGCATATCATTCACCACTCAGGGAAGCAACTGTTCAGAATACGAATGAAAATAAGTGGGGGATCAGGCAGGGACCATGGTTTTATATTAACAGTCCATCAGGGGAGCATTCAAAAATGCCTGAATCCTTTAAAAAGCTGAAAGGCTATACCGATTTTGATACCCAGGGAGTTCTCTTCAATCTGGAGAGTGATCCCGAACAGCGTATTAATCTTTACGATAAATACCCGGAGCGCATAAAGGAGATGGATCGATTGTTAAAGGAATACCGTGATAAAGGCTATTCGGTCAGGCAACCGTCATCAGTTTATAAATAGTACATTTTTATCTCATAGGTAATGCACATCAGAATTCTAACATTAATTTTCCTTGTGGCCATTACAGCCTGTAAGACAAATTGGAGCCCGTCAGCGATGGCAGGATCAATGACTACAGTTCATTGATCAGAAGAATTCAAGGATCCTGGCGTGGATTACCGCCCCGCTCCGCTTTGGGTCTGGAACAATGAAGTAAGCAAAGAAGATATTGATTTCAGCCTTGCAGAATTGAAAAAACAGGGCATTGGTGGTGTGTTTATTCATCCCCGGAAAGGGACTGATCACGGAATATTTATCTGATGAATGGTTTGAACTGGTGGCCTATTCCATGGAGAAGGCGAAAGAGATGGGCCTGAAAGTATGGTTATATGATGAAAATGTCTGTCCCAGCGGTTTTGCCGGGGGTCATGTATTCAATGAAATGCCGGAGTCCTACAATCAGGGGACTTCCTTAATCTTCAGGAAAATGAAGAGGCTGAGTCTTGTCTGCTCCGGATTTACAAATAGTAAAATTTGTGTTTAAGAAAAATGGAGATAAGTGGATCAATATTATCGGAGCAATCAAAACAGGAGGAGGGCAAAGAGGGGGAGTATGCTGTGTTCTACCTTAGAAATTTCGAACTTGAATTATCCCAGTTATGCAGGGTTTTCCTATGTCGATTTATTGGCAAAAGGGGTTACTGAAAAATTCATGGAAGTCACCATGAAAGGTTACGAAAAAGTTGGAGGCCATGAATTTGGGAAACTAATACCGGGCATATTTACCGATGAACCACAGATTGGTTCTGAAGGAGGGATCGGTATACACCTGATCTGTTTGAGGAATTTAGCAAAAAGATGGGGATATGATCTGGAAGACGAGCTCGTGTCATTGACAGAGGAGACCGGCAACTGGAAAAAAGTCAGGCACGATTACCGTTCGGTATTGCTGGAAATGTTTATTGAACGCTGGTCAAAACCCTGGTATGAATATACCGAAGAAGAAGGATCTGATCTGGACCGGGCATTACTGGGAAAACACCTGGCCCGATATTTATCATGGTCCGGATAATATGGCCATGTATGCCTGGCACCAGATGCCGGGGATCGACATGCTCTTTAATTCATTGGAACGCCGTCCGGATCAGTTTGGGAACAATCTGGCGGTAAAAGAACTCAGCTCCATCGCCAACCAGTTTGAAAGACACAGAACCCTGAGCGAAACCTATGGCGGAGCCGGTTGGGATCTGAGATTTGAAGATATGAAACGATTGGGTGACTGGGAGTATGCCCTGGGGGTAAACTTTCATGAATCAGCATATCTCTCAGTTATCGCTGGTGGGATACAGGAAACAAAACTATCCTCAGTCGTTTCTGAATTACGATCCTTACTGGAATCTTTATAAAAATCAGACGGATTATTTTGCACGCCTTTCAGTGGCATTGTCTTCAGGCCGGCAAATAAACAGGACCCTGATCCTAGAACCCACAACTTCTGTCTGGATGTACTATGGGGGTGGTACAGACCAGAAATTAAATGAGATTGGAAACTCCTTTAAAGGGATGATCCAATTCCTGGAAGATCAGCAGGCAGAATATGACCTGGGGTGCGAGAATGTAATCAAAGACCATGGCAGGGTTAGCGGGAAAAGATTTATGATCAATAAGAGGGCTTACGACCTGGTGGTAATTCCCGATGGGAATGGAAAACATGGATCAGGCAAGCTTTGAATTGTTAAAGGAATATGTATCAAACGGCGGAAGGGTTTTGCAAATAGGCACTACGCTTCAATTGATGGATGGTCTCTGAATCAGATGCACTGGAGGAGCTGACAGGGAGTAAGAACTGGATAAGTAAGACAATCCTAAATGAGCAGGTAGTTAATGAATTTCTCTTACGTGACGATTTTCTTATGACACCTTCTGGTACCGGAAGGATTCATCATATGCGCCGTCAGTTAAAAGACGGGCAGGTCCTGTTTGTGTCAAACTTTCAGCCTGGAGGAAGAAGCCAGCACCATTGTAACTATTGAGGGTGCATCGGTTGAGGCCATTTGCCCTCAAAGTGGAAGTGTGTTCCCCGTTTACTATGAAAAGAAGGGTGATAAAATCACCTTCCCGATTCACCTTCCTCCGGGTGGAAGCTATATGGTATATGTGCACGATAAAAGGAAAGTGGCTCCTGCCGGTCAGGCAGCAAAACAGGAAAGGAAACTTGTCAGCAGTCCGGAAAGTGAGGTGGAGATGCTTTATCCCAATGTGCTGAATATTGACTATGTCAATCTGAACCTTATGGGTGAAAACAAAGGGAAGCATGTACTATGCCACAGGCCTCTGATATGATATATAAAAGATTTGGCTATGAACACGGCAGTCCATGGAATAGTGTACAGTACAAAACGGTCTTCCTGGATCAGAATAAAACTGCACAAAGAAGGGGAGCGTTTTGAGATAAGCTTATTCCTTTAATATTGGCCCCGGAGTGAATGCAAAGGAAATATGAAAGTGGTTGTGGAACAAGCTTCCTTCTACAATATCACCATTAATGGGCAAGAGGTTAACTCAGGCGAGTGAGACATGGCTGGATCCTGATTTCAATTGTATCGAGATTGAAAAATATGTAAAACCGGGAAAAATGTGGTGAAACTGTCGATGAATCGTTTTGATAACCGTTGTGATCCTTCCCCAGTATATATCCTGGGCACTTTCTCACTGGAATCAGCTGAAAAAGGCTGGAATATTATTCCGGCGGCAGAGATCAGAACAGGCAGCTGGAAAAATCAGGGCTTTCCATTTTACAGTGAATCTGTGAAGTATACCAAAAGCATTCAGCAATGAACGGGCAGGTGATTATGAAATTGAATTGCCAGAGTGGAATGGCACCGTGGCAGAGGTGCTTGTGAATGGGAAGAGTGAGGGAGTGATCCAGTCGCAACCCTATACAAAAAAGATCGAACTGGAAGCCGGTAAAAATGAGGTATCGGTGGTGGTGTATGGCAGCCTGAAAAATGTTTTCGGTCCGCACCATGTCATTAGCAAGGGGTTTATGAGACCACCTGCTTTCAGGATCGGTAAAGAAAAAATGCCTGCGGGGACAGAATACGATTTATTGGATTACGGACTGATGGAGGATTTTGAGATCTATGAGTTAATTGAACGAAATGATTTGTTCAATGAGAATATCACAGGTGCAGAATATAAAATAATCACAAAAAACAATATATGTCAGAGCTACTTCATTGTATTTCTTATCGGTTTATTCAGCGGAATTAGCACTAATTTGAATGCTCAGTATGCAGACATCGGCAATTGATCCGCTTGAATGGTTAGCTGAACCTCACTCTGTATTTAGTTCAGAAGTGCAGATGAGCGTAAAGGTTCCTCAGAATGCAGGGGCCGTTTGAGTATCGCTTTGAATGCGTCAGGGGTGATGGATACAGCAGCGAATGGCAGGGCTCCAATGAATTCAAAAACTCGGGGCTGCAACCTGAAAGCAGGTACAGCTATATGGCAAGGGTCAGGAAAGCAGGTGCCGGCGATGAGCTGATCCCTTCAACGGGAATCTATGAAGTCACCACCCGAAGATCTACGAACACAGGCGATTCAAGATATATCCCAGAGATTGACAAGGCTTTCGCAAAGGGTGAAATCGAGCTTATCCCCATCAGGGTGACCGGAGATAAGGATAAGCGGATCAATTTCTGTGCGATCAACAGGTGGGTAGAGGGAAAGCCTGACAGTTATAATACACCCCTTCTGCGTGAAGAGTTTATCAATGACGCAAAACACTCCTTCAGAACTTTTATCCCCGGTGAGAGCACTTGCGATTGATCCCTACCCGGAATACCGGGATTTTTTCAATTTATACGCCATCTGGTGGCCCGGAATGCCGGCGTACGATTGGAGGACGGGTCTTACCACGGTCGACCTGGACGAGATAAGGGATCGATTGTTCCTCCCCTGGAATAAGGAAGGGAAAGGATGGGTTTCATGCCTGGCCATGCTGAATACAGACGGCGGAGGCGGGGGAGCCGCCCGTAATATTGAAACGAGGACCGGCAATGCCATGATAGCCGGCAGGGAAACAGAGGCGTTTATTCATGAATTTTCCCATACTGCTCCTGGCTTACCCGATGAGTATACTTCAAACGGTGTTTGGGGCAGGGGAGGCGAAGGCTCCAATACGACCCTGGATTATATACTGGAAGATGTGAAATGGAGAGCGTGGATTGAGCCAGGGACCGAGGTCCCAACTCCATATTCGCCTGAAAATATGGATAAAGTGGGCGTTTTTGAGGGAGCCACACACAGGCTTCACCATATCTACAGGCCCACCGCAAGGGGATGTATTATGGGAGCAGGATCATTTGCAGGGGATCCCGACGGACTATGCCCCGTATGTGTTCAGAGAACGGTGTGCCGACTTTATATGTGGGTTGATCCCTTTGATGCCACCTACCCTGCAAGAAAGGAGCTGGATCTTACCGATACCAGGGAAGGTGCATTTCTGCCGTGGATATTATCGAAAACCTGTCAGGATCACAAAAGCTCTCCTGGCTTCTTAATGGTGAGCTAATTGCCCTTGATGTAAGAGAGGTCGATATCACACTTTGATGATACGAAAGCAGTATATCGTGGAATGCAGGCTGGTGGATGAGTCAGCATTTATCCGCCCCGATCCACCCTTTGTTGATTACCCGGTGGCATCGGTAAAATGGGTAGTGAATAAAAAGGATGAGGTAAAGGAACCTGGTCATTCAAGCTGGCCTCGAAGGAAGATGATGCAGGACAAGGGGCGAAGAAAGGTTGCGGGCAGGATATCAGTATGTCGGTATCAGAAATCATTCCCTCGACCGGAAGTCAGAATAGTGGCAGTGTAGAGATCCTGGTTGAAGGAGGAAAGGAACCCTATTCATTTACCTGGTCTGATGGAAAAACGACTGATAAATCCTTCAAGGCACTTCCTTGTGCCGGGAAGTTATGCCGTTCAGGTCACCGATGCAGAGCGGCTATGTGAAGGATTTGGATTTTGAGATTGGAAGGGTGCCGGCATTCACTGTCGGCGATCTGGAATTTGAGGAAGCCGGAAAGGGAAAGGTCAGGATCTCAAATCCGAGGAGTAATTATACCTATAAGTGGTACGGGGAAAACATGCCCGATTACGTGCCTAAATTTCCCAATGGCAAATTTTACGGCTCCGGGAAAAAAGCCAATGGTGAAAAATTTAAGGCTGTGGCCACCGTGATCGAAAACAGGGGAGGGGTTTTTATAAAGGACACTGCAAAGAATGATTTTGGCAGCTGGATCTTCCTCAAAGTGTATCCTGATGGTGAAGATGACTTGCCGGTTGAATTTAGCATTAATACAAACCAGGATGGAAGATTTGCCTCTGTGTTGCAAATTAAGGATCAGAAAACAGAACAAATCATCTACGATGATAATTATCAATTCAGTACCGAAGATGTTGATATCACCTGGAACGGGGTGATCAGGGATGGATATATGGAGCTCTCCGAGCAGGGATATATGGATAGTAAGATTAAACTTTATTATTCATCATTTTATGCCGGGAGAAAGGAAGCCCTTGGCGAAGGCCTGGAGTTCAAACCTGAAAAACCCGGTAACTACTACGTGGAAGCCTGTGAGTGCAGCGTCAGGTGCCGCCAGTGTAAACCGGGTAGGTGTGGCAATCACTGAAAAAGTAAAAGGGAAAACCGGCAAGGCCATATCTCCCGACCGTATCCAGAGTGCAGGGCTGCAAATGTGGCTGGATGCAAACGACCTTGATGCTGACGGGAATCCGGACGGAGAACTTTTCAGAAGAGGATCAGCAAACGGGGGACGGAGTAAGGCCGGTGAAGTTTACTTTCATTTTTTCAATTATTTCCCGAATAAGCAGAATGGTAAGCCGGTTCTGAGCTGGAGAACCATATGGGTGCAGCGACTGAGTGAAGCCGTAAATAATTATCAGACCATTATTATGGTAAGGAAGGAAAGTGATTTCTCCTCTGCAGGAACTGCTCCCTGGAGAGAACTTGACAGCCTGATAGGCATTCGGATCTTATGGGGAGAAACTTTTTGCAGATGATATTTCTTCGAAAACCACCAATGGAAATGTCTGGATTAACGGAGAGAAGGCGGATGTTGGATCGGCATTGATGCCGGAGGACTTCTACATTGCCACCTATGAATTTTCTGATGTAATCGACAATCCCTTTATAGTTACCGATGGTCACTGGGAAGGAGAGCTAACTGAAGTACTGGTATTTAATTCCAGGCTGAGTGAAAAGGAGAGAAAGGGAGTTGAGGCCTACCTCTACCGGAAATGGATTTCAGGAGTTGCTTATTAGCTTAAAACCTATGAAGAAAAGCATCTTATTTATATTTTGATGACTATCCTGTTCTTTGGCGTGTAAAACCCGGCCAAACGAAAATGTCCTGGTACAAAAACCAAATATCCTGTTTCTGCTGGCCGATGACCTGGGTTACGGTGAACTGGGTTGTTACGGACAGGAGCTCATCAAAACCCCCGTTCTGGATGATCTGGCAAAAAAGGGAATGAGGTTTACCGATTTTTACGCTGGAAATCCACTTTGCTCGCCTTCACGGGCGGTACTGATGACAGGTAAATCTTCCGGGATCAATACAATACGGGGCAATGTGGGCTATTACCCGGAGCACGACCTTTTTAGCCGGGTTGCCCTTAAAAAGGACGAGCTCACGCTTGGCGAGATGCTGCGCGGTGCAGGCTATCAAACTGCCTGGGTGGGGAAATGGCACCTCGACGACCCCAAAGACCTTAGCACATGGGCTTACAATCGCGGCTTCGATTTTGCCGTGCAGGAACAATGGGGTGCTGGTAAAGGCGGGATTCAATACGATGAAGAAATGCACTGGATAAACGGGAAACAGGATTCAATATATTATAAGGAAAATGACTACGACTGTAAGGATGAATTCCGTACCAATATAACACTGAATTATTTAGAGAACATCGATAAAGACAAGCCCTTCTTCCTGTTTATGTCCTACCGTGCACCTCACGCCAATGAAAAATATATTCGTAATAAGGAACTTTATGCCGACAGGGGCTGGCCCGAAAAGGAAAGGATGCATGCTGCAAAGATCACTTTGCTTGACAAACAAATAGGGCGCCTTTTAGAAAAGCTGGAAGAAATAGGTGAACTGGATAACACCCTGGTTTTTTTTACCAGTGATAACGGACCCCATGCCGAATTGGCTCACGATCATGAATTTTTCGACAGCAACGGTGCACTGAAGGGCTTTAAACGCGATCTCTATGAGGGAGGTATCCGTGTTCCGGCAATGGCGTACTGGAAAGGAAAAATAGAAGCCGGGAAGCGTTTCTGCTTATCAGGGCAGCGGACAGGATTTTATGCCGACTTTGGCTGAAGCTGCGGGTATTGAGCCGCCGGCACAAAGCAACGGGGTCTCCTTTATCCCCGTGCTGACAGGGGAAACACCCCATTCACGTGAATTCCTGAATTGGGAGTTCCATAAATACGGAACCGAGGAAGGAAATTTCAGGCAGGCCCTGCGAATGGGAAATATGAAAGGCCTTCGCTATGGAGTGAGTTCGAAAACGGAATTATACGACCTGGAATTGGATATCTCTGAAAGCAACAACATTGCAGATCAGCATCCTGAACTGGTAAAAAAGATGGAACAGATATTTATGGAAGAGCGTTCGGTTAATGTACATTATCCCTACGGCGGCACAGTGAAAAATAAGTAAACAATGATATAAATCCAGGTGATATGAAACTATTTAAGATGCATCTTTTTGTATATATGGGGGTAATACTTTTTAGTGTTTTAAGCTCCTGTAATTCTAAAGATTCCGGGGATAGCGATCAAACTGAAAAGAATATTAATCCTGAATACGATGTGGCTGCATATGTATGGCCTTCCTGTCATCATGACGAAAGACTTGGTGATATTATCTGGCCCGATGGTATGGGAGAGTGGGAAGTGATAAAGAAGTGTACTCCTCATTTTGAGGGTCATTATCAGCCCAAGGTTCCTTTGTGGGCTTATGAAGCTGATGATGATCCAAAAGTAATGGAACGCTGGATTGATGCAGCTTCGGATCATGGTGTCAATGTTTTTATATTTGACTGGTACTGGCTCGATGGGGGGCCTTTCCTGGAGAGCTCCCTGAACAATGGCTTCCTCAAAGCAGGGAACAACGAGAAAATAAAGTTTTATGTCATGTGGGCAAACCATGATATGCCGGCCAAACTAATTAATGTTCACAAATTCGAGGACTACAAATCTCCACGATGGGATGGTGGCGTTGATCTTGAGAATTTTGAAATTATTGTTGAAAGGGTGATTAGCCAATATTTTAAAAGACCGAATTATTATAAGATTGATGGGAAACCGGTATTCTCCTTATTCATGATCAATGAATTTATTGAAGGACTGGGAGGATTAGAAAATGCTGCCCGGGCAATCCAATACTTCAGGGAAGAAACAAAGAAGGCAGGTTTCCCTGGCTTACATCTTCAGCAAATCGTATTTGATACTCCAAATGAAGAGGTGTTGCATCAAATTGAAACCTTGGGTGCAAATAGCGTTACCATGTATAATTGGGATGGGCCTCATCCCGAAGATTATATTCAGTGGGGTGTTGAAGGTATGGAACGGATGGAAGAATGGGATGAGGCTTTGTCCATACCGTTTTTTCCCAATGCCTCCATCGGCTGGGATGATTCGCCGCGCTTCCCCAACAAGGCTAAAGAACAAATCGTGCATTATAATAAATCACCTGAAGCATTTTCATCTTTTTTGCAAAAAGCCAGAGATTACTGTGATGAACATCCGGACCAGGCAAAACTGATCACGGTTTTTGCATGGAATGAATGGATAGAAGGGAGTTATCTTCTCCCAGATATGAAATACGGATTCAGTTATCTTGAAGCTGTTAAGAAGGTGATGGGCAAGGAGTACGAAAAGTATAATGTAAAAACAGAACATGATCAAAATCAGTAAAATCAAAACTCTTTTGGCCCCGGCCATTGCGGTGATGGCAGGATTCGCCTTTACTGCAGCAGCAGCGGATGTACAGGCCCCTTCCGCGCCCGAGAACCTTGTTCTCTGGTATGACAGACCCGCCACTGACTGGCAGAAAGAGGCCCTTCCGCTGGGAAACGGCAACCTGGGCTGCATGGTCTTTGGTGGCATTGACAATGAACACATCCAATTCAACCACGACGCATTATGGGTCGGTAGCGAGCAGAATACGGGCGCCTACCAGGCCTTTGGCGACATCAACATCGAGTTCGGACACGCCGGTGAGACGGACTACCGGCGCGAACTGGATATCAGCAAGGCCGTGCATACGGTCACCTATGAACAGCAAGGGCACGAAGTACAAAAGAGAGTATTTCGTCAGCGCGCCCGCCCAGGTCATGGTCTTTCGTTTCACGGCCGACCGGGACAATGCCTATTCAGGCACGATCACGCTCACCGATGCCCATGACGCGGTCGTTGTTGCCCAGGGCAAGCGCCTTACAGCCTCGGGCAACACAGAAAAGCACCAGAGCTACCTCGAAAATGAGAGCCCTGGGGGAATCCGGTTATTCTGAACTTCGAGTCACAGCTCCTTGTCCTCAATGAAGGCGGCAAAGTGCGCACCGACGGCAACTCGATATCCTTCCGTGACTGCAATAGCCTCACGGTACTGGTGTCGGCTGGGACAGATTACCTGAACCAGCGTGCCAGGGGCTGGACCGGCGAGCATCCGCATGAGCGCATTACAGCCAGCCTGGACGCGGCCTCAAAGAAGTCCTTCGATGATCTTCTCCGGGATCATGTAAAGGATTACCAGTCGCTTTTCAATCGCCTGAACATCGACATTGGCGCGACCGAAGCCGACAAAGCTGAAACTTCCTACAGACGCACGAATGCGCGCCTACCGGGGAAAGGAGGCCGGACCAGCCGGCGAGATGATCTATGAAGCCTCGGCTGTGTGGCGAGGGTGGTGCCCCGGATCCTGATCTTGAAGAGTTGATGTTTCAGTATGCACGTTATCTCATGATCAGTTGCTCCCGGCCGGGTTCCCTGCCGTCCAACCTTCAGGGGCTCTGGAACAATAGCAATAACCCTCCATGGCGCTGCGACTATCACTCTGATGTCAACATTCAGATGAACTACTGGTTCGTCGATCAGGCGAACCTGTCGGATTGCTTCACACCGCTTTCCGAATGGTTTTTCTCGATCCGCGATGTCCGAAAGGAGCAGACCATGGCCCATTTCAAGAAGCGCGGGTTTGCCATGCACGCGGAAAACGGAATCTTCGGTGGCAGCACCTATAAGTGGAGCAGTTGGCGACGCGTCCTGGATTGCGAACAACCTTTGGGATCACTACGCCTACACGCTCGACAAGGATTACCTGGAGAAACGTGCTTATCCGATCATGAAGGATCTCTTCATGTTCTGGGAAGATCACCTTAAGGAGATTCCCTCACCGGACGGTAAGGGAACAGTGCTGGTGGCGCCGGACGGATGGTCACCGGAGCATGGCCCGATCGAAGACGGGGTGAGCTTCGACCAACAGCTTGCCTGGGATCTGCTGTCCAACTTTGCCGAAGCGATCTGAAGTTCTGGGGGTGGATGAGCAGGAGCGCACGAAAGCCTTGTGGATGCGCGGCAAACTGCTTGGTCCCCAGGTCGGTAAGTGGGGACAGCTACAGGAATGGATGCTTGACCGGGACGACCCGGAAAACAAGCACCGGCACCTGTCGCACCTGATCGCCGTGCATCCCGGCCGCCAGATCTCGCCCCTGACCACACCCGGGCTGGCCGAAGCGGCCAGGGTCTCCATGAATGCGCGCGGTGACGGGGCAACCGGTTGGAGCAAGGCCTGGAAGATCAGCATCTGGGCGCGTCTGCATGACGGAAACCGGGCCCACAAGCTTCTGGGCGAGATGCTGCGTGGCAACGTTTACGACAACCTTTTTGATGCCCATCCGCCATTCCAGATCGACGGCAATTTCGGCTACGCTTCCGGTGTCTGCGAGATGCTCATACAGTCTCACATGGGCCAGATCCATCTTCTGCCTGCCTTACCCAAAGTATGGTCAGAAGGCGAGATCAAAGGCATCAGGGCCAGGGGCGCATTTGAGATCGACATGACCTGGAAGGATGGCAAGCTGACTAAAGCACTCATACGGTCCGATAAGGGATCAGATTGTATCCTTCGAACAGGCATGCCAGTGACTGTGACACAAAACGGAAAAAAGGTGAAGGTTCTGGACATTGAGAATGGTGTTATTTCCTTTCCGACAGAGGCAGGCAAACAATACCAGGTCGTACCGCAAGATGTTGACCGGGAAAATCTCCTGACTTACGCCGATGGTCGATTGAGCAACGGTATCATTTGCGTGGTGTTCGATCCACAGGGCGGCTTCTCCATCCTTGATGCGACAGAGCGACGAGGTATTGCTTTCGGATGCTCGCTTTGGCTTGCCGCACGGGAAACAAGGAACTGTTGTCAAGATGTACGAGGAGGATATAAAGGATGCCATGGGCCCTGGCAAACGTATCACACTGGAGGTTGCAGACTTTAACGAGCTGGGTTACGAGGGGAGGCCCAATCGGGCATACGCATATTTGCTTTATACCTATTCACTCTATGAGAATATGCCTGCTTTGGTGTGTGGTTTCGGTGTAAAGATGCCAAGCTATCTTAGCTTTCGATTAATGGAAAGCTCTCCGCTTGGAGGCGGGCAGCTCTTTGATGGCAAGGATATCAAACAGGCAATGACACTTAACGGCGCTGCGGGAAGAACCCCGACCCTGGTCGAGAAAGGTCTGACCCGCCGGTCTGCCAACAGTTTGATGTTGACCGGTTTGATTGAGGGGCAACGTCGCACTGCCGTCTGGGGTGGGCTAAGGTATAAGGAGTTTGCTGCCTATGTGACCCTGCAGGATGGCTTGCCTGCATTCTACGCCAACGACCCCATTGGTCGCCTGGTGGATGAAGACGAAATTTATCTGGCCGAAGACAATTTCTATCTTGATGTTTATACACGGGATCCCTTCGATGCCCTGGAACGCTATGGTTTAGCCATGCGAATGGCCAACAATGCGCACCCCAATGTCTATGACTTTCCTGTTCTCTGTGGATGGAGTGTCGGCAATATCAGTAATTTACCTTCTGTCAACAACTCGGCGAAGCTGATCGGAGAACTCGAACATGCCAACAAATGCGGATTGACCAGGTACACGAAGGTCTCACTCCGGCTGGAACCGGATAAATACCACTTCGATACCGAGCAGGGCTGGTGGGACGATGCCCACATGCGCGAGTTCAATCACCTGGTCGAACCCTATGAATCCATTGCCAAATGGAGCAAGGCGATGAATGCAGCAAACGGGATTCCTTATATCTACATGCAACTCGGCATGCCATCAGATGATTTCGCACGACAATATCCGGAGTACATGTTGTTCAACGATGCCTCAGATGTTGACAAGCGCGTTCCCGACAGGCCAGACCTGGAACAGAAGCATCCGCACCATCAGCCCTATGTAAGCTACGACTATACGGACAAGGGATTCTCAGAGCACTTCCTCAAGGTCTGGAGCAAGTTGAGCGAGGATGGGATTCGTGGAGTGAAGGTTGATTACCCGGCAACAGCCTGGCGTCCCGAGGGAGGCTTTGACGACCGTTATGCCACCACCAATGCCGCTTATCGCCGGGCCTTCGAGTTGCTGCGGGAAGCAATGGGGGAGGATGCTTTTATTGATGAGCGCAATATGGGTGAATCGAGTCGACCCTGCCTGGATGTGACCGCGGGATTGGTGGATACCCAGCGGACATGGTGGGATTCTAACGGATTTGAGCCAGCGATGATCTCCATTAGCGGATTGCGCTGGTATAAAAACCGGACCGTGTTCAACTACTATTCGGATACCAAGGCGGTGCATAATCTTTCGGCAGAGATCCGCCAATCCCTTCTCACCATGGGCTTTCTCAGCAGTGGTCGTCTTGATCTGTCCACCTCTTTCTCATTTTTTACACCGGAGATCACACATGACGTTTCGCGCACTTACCCACACTATCAGGAGCCCAGGACTGCGCGTCCCCTTGATGCTTTTACCGGTATATCGGACCCTCAGGTATATGACCTGGAGTTAACTCCCGATTGGCACCAGATTGCCTTTTACAACACAGGAAAAGAGAAGGCCGTTGTATCCACAGCAATCAGTGGAGAGCGGGTCGACAATGCCATTGGCCTTGATTCGACTTCGTATTATTACGCCTACGAGTTCTGGTCCGATACCTACCTGGGTAAGCTCCATGGTACCGAACGCCTTAAGCGGGAGCTGCAGCCCGAACTGTTGCGCCATGATTTCGCTTCGAAAGGCGCAATTTAATCCCCAGGTTCTCAGCACCAACCGTCATCTCCTTCAGGGTTGGCTTGAGTTGGAAGAGGTGCACTGGGATCCTGAAACGAAGACCCTGAGCGGCACGGCCCACGTCATCGGAGGCGAGCCCTTCAGGATTGTTGTCGCCGACAACGGAACGAAGCCGATCAAATCAGATGCAATAGGGGGCAGGTCTGAACTTAATCCTCACCCGGTCTCCGGCCTCAGCTGTTTGACGCTCTCGGCCTCTGCAAACAAGGATATTAAATGGATATTGAAATACGAATAATCTAAAGTAAAAACTCAAGGGAATGCATAAAAAAGCCAATTTTATCCAGCTGCTCGTTATTTTGTTTTTTGCTTATTCTACCGCCTATACCCAGGTAGATGAAAATGTTTTCCGTGATGTGGTCCCCGACAGTACAGCAGGAGGAGGGCATGCGGAACAAGTGATGGATGTGCACCTCGACTTTAATACAGACTGGCATTTTTATTTAGGTGAAATCCCCGGTTTTTATGTCCCGGACTTTGATGATTCTGACTGGCGTGTTCTGGATGTTCCTCACGACTGGTCGGTGGAAGGTCAATTTGCAGAGGAAAATCCAAGTGGTGTATCGGGAGGGTATCTGCCCACAGGAATCGCCTGTTATCGCAAGTATTTTGTAATGCCTGAGGACACAAAAGGAAAGCGAATAAAAATACGCTTTGATGGGGTTTATATGAATTCTTCAGTATACCTGAATGGGATCTACCTGGGCAACCGTCCTTATGGTTTCAGCACTTTTGAATATGACCTGACGCCCCATTTGAATCTACGGGGATAGCAGAAATGTAATTGCGGTGAAAGTGGATAATTCCTTAACGGGTAATTGCAGGTGGTACACCGGTTCCGGGATTAACAGGAATGTTCATCTTTTTATCTCCGAACAGCAGCATTTTAAATCCTTTGCTACGTTTTTCAGAACCGCTTCGATAGATGGTAATGTGGCCCATTTAAAAGTGGATTGCGAAGTGATTTCCAATAATTACCCTGAGAGTATGAGCATCAATTTTCAACGCTTCCCTGAAGACTGGAAAAAAGTAATCAAAGAAGCCCGGATTACAGCACTTTTGAAGGACAAGGAAGGCGGAATTTTAGCAGAATCCAGCGAGCGCTTTGAACTTGGTGACTACACATCCAAAAAATCATCCATGAACCTGGAAGCCAGGAATCCTGTGCTTTGGTCGGATAAAAATCCTTATCTCTATACGCTGGAACTTCAGTTATGGATTGATGACCGGCTGGTCGATACCGAGAAGCAAAAGGTTGGTATCCGCACCATTGATTTCAATAAAGACCAGGGCATGCTGGTAAATGGAGAGAAAGTAATTGTAAAGGGCGTATGCCTGCACAAAGATGCCGGTTCCTTTGGTACGGCTGTGCCAAAGGATGTCTGGCGATACAGGCTGGAGAAACTGAAGGAACATGGGTTGCAATGCCATCCGCACACATGGACCGGTTGACCCTGTATTTATTGATGTGTGTGATGAGATGGGTTTTTACCTGATGGCCGAGGCTTTTGATGAGTGGAACAAAAGGTGGCACTATGGCTATTCGGAAGATCCGGCAGGTAAAAAAGCCTATACCTACCATAAGTTCTTTAATCAATGGGCTGAGACCGATTTAAAGGATATGGTGAAGCGTGATCGCAATCATGCTTCAGTATTTATGTATTCTGTGGGGAATGAGGTGCCTGACCAGCGTTATGCGGATGGTCCAGAGACCTTGAAAAAGCTTATGGATTGGGCTAAAGGAAGAGGATGATACCCGCATGGTCACTGCCACCTGCGACTGGGCACCCTGGGCCAATGCAAGCGGATTTTTCGATGCTATGGATATTGCCGGTTACAATTACCCCGACCGCTATTTTAAGGAACATTATCGTGAAGAACATGCCCGCTATCCAGACCGCATCCTGCTTGGTGCTGAGAACTATGAGACCCTTGAAAACTGGCTTGCAGTGAGGGATAATCCCTATGTGGTTGGTCTTTTTTTATGGGTTGGTATTGATTACCTGGGGGAATCGCTGGGCTGGCCCCGCCGTGGCTGGGAATGGGGTTTGATTGATATCGGCAGTTTCGAAAAGACTTTGTATTACTACTGGCAGGCATTCTGGTCGGAAAAGCCAATGGTTCACATTGCCGTTAACCTGAAGGAAAAAGATCACTTTTAAATGGCGTAGCTACGACGTGGCCTCACACTGGAATTTTAAGCCAGGTGATGTGGATACGGTTTTTGTTTACAGCAACACTGAAAAAGTGGAACTGTTTCAAAATGGTAAAAGCCTGGGAAAAAAGACGGTTAATCCGGATACCTACCAGGCCATCTATCTGGTGGATTATAAAAAAGGTGAGTTGAAGGCTAATGCCTTTAGTAGCAAAAAGATTGTGGCGAGCCACACTTTGAAAACTGCCGGAAATCCTGAAAAACTGGTATTGAAAGAATGAACGAGAATCAGAGAGCCTGTTGATAAGGACCGGCTTATATTTCTAAGCCTGGAGGTTCAGGATGAAAAAGGTACACGCTGTCCGCATGCCAGAGACGAAATTACTGTTGAGGTGAGTGGTGCAGGTGAACTGATTGGATTGGACTCGGGCGACCAGTTCAGCCATGAATTGTACAAGCAAAACAAGCGCAAGGCCTACGAGGGAAGACTGTTGCTGACCATCCGTCCAAAAGGGGAAGGTGAAGTAAGCGTAAAATGTAGCGCGGGGGATTTACAGGCGGCCACAATCAATATCCGGAATTAAAGTAAAATAAGACAGGAATGAAATCTATCTCCTTATTTTTAGTTGTTCTGTTTTTTTCCCTGGCATGCTTTTCTCAGGAAAAAGGCAAAAACTTTTCGTCCTACGAACAGGCCAAACAGCATCCGATTTTTCACGAAGGTCCGGCCCCCGATTTTTTTGAAGGGGCATTAATTGGAAATGGTGGTCTGGGTGCTGTTGTTTGTTCAAGACCCGATGCAGTGATGATTCGCTTCGGCCATAACAATGTATGGGACATTCGAATTGCAGAGGACAACAAGGAGAAACTGGGAACATTTCAGGAAGTTTTTGATAAGATTAAGGCGATAGATCCGAATCTGAAGTCACTGGATGAGGATCCGTGGTATGCAGAATACAGGAGGATGGCCAGGGAGAACTATGCCAAGCCCTATCCGAGGCCCTTCCCCTGCGGCAGTCTTATTTTGGGTTTTGACAGGCGAAAAGTGGAATTGATCGACCATAAACTTGATATCTCAAATGGCCTTGTAAGCATAAAATTACTTCTGAACAAAAAAGATCTCGCTTATCTTAAGGTGTTTACAGATATGGAGAAAGACCGGGTTTGGATGAAGCTGGTTGATGAAGCAGGAAAACCGGTGAAAAACTGTTTTAACCGGATCCGCTTAATTCCTGACACTTCCACACCAAAAGAATTCCCAATATATGAAGTACTGAGTGTTAAGAATGGAATATCCTTCAGGCAGGTTTTGCCCTACCTGGAACCCGAGGAGTATGACAGGGAAAAGGGATTCGAAAAGGATAAGGCCTTTAGTTTGAGCGTGGTTTTAAGCAATGGCATTGAAAAGAAGCAGCGGATCGATTGGAATGGAAATATAATTGATCTGGCTGACCTGGAGTACCTGTGCAAACAGGATGAGGCATTCTGGCTGTGTGCTGAACTGAAAGAAGGCAATGCAGGCACTCTTGATCTTGGTTTTTCCGAGCTTAATGCGCTGCAGGTAAATGATCTGGAGAAGGACTTTTCGAATAGCAATCAGCTATGGACTGAGTACTGGGATAAGTCGGGTATCGTCCTTGAGGATAAATTCCTTGAGTCCCTTTGGTACAGAAACCTATACTTTTTCAACTGTGCTGCTAAATCAGGAGCCAGGTGTCCCGGATTATTTGCCAACTGGAGTTTTAATGATATTGGAACGGCCTGGCATGGCGATTATCATATGAATTATAATACCCAGCAACCCTTCTGGCTTACTTTTTCCTCCAATCATCTCGAGAAGAACCTGCCATACGTGGAAATGATTGAATTTATTTCGGATGTGGCAAAAAAATGGGCGGAGGAATATTATGAAATGCGGGGAGCTTATTATCCTCACTCTGCATATCCGGTGGATATGACCATGAATCCCTACCCGGTTCCGGATTGGGGTTGGGAGATTTGTGAAACACCCTGGTCGGTTCAGGGAGTATGGTGGCAATATCTATATTCCGGTGATAAAGAGTTCCTGAGATCAAGAGCTTTCCCTCTCATTAAAGACGCCACGCTCTTTATTGTGGATTACATGACACGTCCCGAAGCTTTCGGACCACAATGGAAGGACAATAAATATCACGTGTTTCCTACGGTACCACCCGAATTGTACAGACTTCGGCCTGGATTCAAATTTAATCATGATTGCCTGGTAGACTTAACCCTGATCAAGTTCCTTTTTAAAGCCTATCTCAGTTCTGTTGAAATATTAGATTATGATCAAATGGAACAGGCAAGCATCGAAAAAGTCAATCTGATATTGAATAATTATCCCGATTACCCGCTTGAGAAATCCGATGAATATGGGGAAGTTTTCGTATCGGTAAAAGGAGAATCAACCGAAACGGTGTACAATGTACCCAACAGCCTGATGACTGTTTTTCCCGGAGAAGATCACGGCCTGCATTCCGACGGTGAGACCTATAATATTCTGGCAAACACAAGAAGGAATATGCAATGTGAAGGTGGTAATGAATTGGTATTTCAGCATTTACAGGCTGCCAGATTAGGTATGCTGGATATTGAGGCTTTTAAACGGGCCATAAAATACAACCTGCTTCCCAATGGAACATGTGCTCAAAATGTGTTGCAAATAAATGGCCGGTACAGTGATCATACCAATTCATATTTTATGGCACCCATGGGCATCTGGTTTGAAAATTTTGCAACACCTGTCGTAATAAATGAATGTTTGATGCAAAGTTATAATGGTATTGTCAGGCTCTTTCCCAACTGGCCAGATAACAAAGGTGCTGAATTTAAAACGCTCAGGGCTGCCGGGGGATTTCTGGTCAGCAGTTCAATCATTGATGGCAAAATTCAGAAGGTCACCATAGAGAGCGAAAATGACAAGGACATTGAAACTCTACAATCCATGGGGATCTCAGTCAAAAATAAGAGTGATTACCCCCGGTGAGAGAGCCAAAATAGTTGAAGGAGAAGTGATTACAGTAGATATGAAAAATGGACAAGTTCTCACTTTAGAAAATGAATTATGAGATATGCACCTTTAAGTATATTCGTTCTGATTGTAATGCTTACGAGCTGCAATCAATCCACTGACTGTTCAAATGAGATCAGGGATTTATCCGGAATCTGGAAATTTCAGCTTGATCCTGATAATGTGGGGATGAGGGACCAATGGTATAGCCAGGAATTCAGCGACTCAATACCGCTTCCCGGCACCACCGATGAGAACAAAAAGGGAATTTTTATAGATGAACAGGCTGTGGACCGCCTTTCGCGCGTATGGTACTGGAAGGGTGCGGCCTGGTACCAGAAAGAGGTTGATATCCCGGAACACTGGGCAGGTAAAAATGTAAAACTTCTTCTGGAGCGGACCAAGGATACCTATGTCTGGTTTGATGATATAGGACTGCGGATATGAAAATACATTGAGCGCATCCCAGTATTTTGATCTGACCAAAGCCATAAAGCCAGGAAAACATAGGATTACGGTTTTGGTTGACAATGCAAAACTACCTCCGGTAGGGCCATCGCATGCAGTTGACGAACGAACCCAGACCAACTGGAACGGAATTGTCGGCAGAATAGAACTCCAGGTAACAGACCCGGTGTGGATTGATGAAGTACAGGTATATCCGGATGTGAAGAACAACCGCGTGAAAATCCGGGTCAACATTGGAAATATCACCGGCAGCGAGGTCGATGGGGAATTGGTGGTAGGTGCAGAGAGCTGGAATACAGAAAAACCTGTTAAAATTTCAATCTCAAAAGGAAGAAATATCGGGGATCACAAAGGATAAAGATTGTTGAATTCACTTACAATTTTAACAAAGAAGCTCCTCTGTGGGATGAATTTGATCCGGCCTTAATTAAACTAAGTTTTAAATTCTCAGCCAGTTCGGGTGAGCAAAATTACAGCAGTCAAAGCAGGTGGATTTTGGAATGCGTGAATTTACACAGGGAAGGCAAATACATTTATAATAATGGCGAAAGAGTATTTTTAAGAGGACGTATCGATTGTGCCAATTATCCCCTTACCGGTTATCCACCCATGGATAAACAGGCATGGCTGAAGCTATTCAGGCAATTAAAATCCTACGGGATCAATCACTGGCGTTTTCATTCCTGGTGCCCGCCCAATGAAGCATTTATGGCAGCAGATGAAGCTTGGTGTGTATCTGCAGCCTGAACTTCCCAACAAAAGGAGCGGAATGGATAAGAAGAGCATGGATGATGAGGCTGTTCGTGCCATGTACAATATCGATTACCTGGAGGTGGATACCAGCAGGATCAATATGACCCTTAAAGATTATTTGCAACGAGAAGGAGAATTGATCTTTAAGTATTTTGGCAATCACCCCTCGTTTACCATGTTTACCCTGGGAAATGAACTTGGACGAAATCAGGCCATGTACAAATTGGTTGCACATTTCAAAGAACATTGATTCCCAGGAGATTGTATGCCCAGGGAAGCAATAATATGCACTGGGATCCTAGTTTTGCCGAAGGCGATGATTTTTGGGTATACGCCAAAACAGGCACTGAAATTGCCTGTTCGGGGAGCATTTTGTCATGTGGGATTATGCATACCGTCATATTGAACACTTTCCCCCTTCCACCTTGGTAGATTATTCAGCATCAATAAAAGATTTTGATGTACCTGTGATCGGACACGAAATATGGCGCGTTCCAGGTTTCTCCCGATTTTAATGATATCCCAAAGTTTACCGGAGTAACACAGGGCAAGAAACTATGAGATTTTCAGGGAAAGGTTAAAAAAGGCAAACATGCTTGACCAGTCTGATGATTTTGTGAAAGCATCGGGAAAACTGGCAGTGATCTGTTACAGGGAAGATATTGAAGCAGCTTTGCGAACGCCGGATTTTGCAGGATTTCAACTGCTGGATATTCAGGATTTTCCGGGACAGGGCACTGCTCTGGTCGGGATTCTGAATGACTTTATGGAATCCAAAGGACTTATTACCCCCGAAAAATGGAGCCAGTTCTGCAGTGAAGTGGTTCCATTGCTAAAAATGAGTAAATATACCTGGACAAACGATGAAGAATTTAAGGGAAATATTGAGATAGCCCATTATGGTAAAGAAGATTTCATGGATGCGGAAGTGAGCTGGAAAGCTGTCAATGATCAGCGGAGAATTATTGAGCGAAGGAAAATTCACGCAGGCGAATATTGCCCGGGGCGGAGTGGTCAGATATTGGAGAAATAGCCTTCCCCTTGAAAGGATTGAAAAAGCTGAAAAATTAAAAATTGTCATTTGCATGGAGGGGACAAAATACAAAAACGAATATGACATATGGGTTTATCCAAAGTCTATAGACACAAGCATTCCGGAAGGAATCATGGTTTCTGAACAACTTGGATTCAAAAACAAGGAGCCATCTTCAAAACGGAGGAAAGGCCATAATAATCCCGGACCATAACAAATTAACCCATTGCATCAAAGGGGCTTTTCAAACCGATTACTGGTGTTATCCCATGTTTGCTCAGGCTGCAATTAGAATCGGGTATTGAACCGGCACCCGGATCACTTGGATTTATATGCGATCCGGACTCCCCTTTACTTGAACATTTCCCAACCGAGTTTCACAGCAACTGGCAATGGTGGCAACTGGTGAAAAATTGCAAACCAATCATACTGGATGACACTCCGGCGGATTATAAACCCTTAATACAGACCATTGATAATTTTGCACGTAATCACAAACTGGGAATGATTTTCGAAACAAAATATGGAAAGGGAAGTGTATTGATATGTGCCATCGACCTGCTCAATCTTCAGGATAAACCTGAAGCAAGACAATTGTATTACAGCATCCTGAATTATGTGAATTCGGATCATTTTTCTCCAGAGATCGGAGCTTGGACAGGATGTTTTAAACAAAATTTTACCTTGATGAAACCGGGTGTGTATTTTTTACTTTTTGCCGGATTAATGACCTTGTTTGCCTGCAAGCCCTTAAAAGAAACAAAAGACAGCAAAGCGGGTAAGCCCAATATCATATTTATCTATGCCGATGATCTGGGCAGGGGCTTGCTTGGCGTCAATGGTCGAAAATTATAGAAACACCCAACATTGATAAACTCGCGGAGCAGGGAATAAGTTTTAAGAATAGCTATGGATGCGCTTATTGCCTGCCCGCCCGGGCCTCTCTGCTTACCGGCCTGCACGATTGCCACTCCGATGGCTGGAACTATGTACCCGGGCGGAATCTGGATTGACTACCGGGAGGGCAAATACAGTTACCAGGAGGTCGTTGACAGCGTTGACAGCTCCCATTTACCCATACCTGATGAGGAGGTTTTTTTACCCCAGTTGCTTAAAACAGCCGGGTATTACACCGCCCAGGTAGGGAAACTGGAGTGGGGATTTGCCACCACCCCCAATCGACTGAAGCGGCATGGCTGGGATTATCATTTTGGCTATTACGACCATAAATGTTGTCACGGTTTTTACCCAAAGTCGCTTTTCCGGAATGGGGAAGAGGTGTTTTTCGAAGGTAATACACTCAGCGGATGGGAAGACCAAAGGACCTTATTACTCCCAGGAGCTTTTTCTAAAAGAGATATTGGAATTCATCAGGAAGCGCCCGAAGCAAAAACCCTTTCTTTTTGTATCACCCAAGCCAGATCCCTCATGGTGATGTGATGATACCGGAGATACATCCTGATTTTGTAAATAATCAAAGCCTAAGCCAAACTCAGAAAGAGTATGCTTCCATGGTAAAAATGCTGGACGATCATGTCGGCATTATCATGAATGAGCTTGAAGTGCAGGGCATTGCGGATAATACCCTTGTTATTTTTTCGGTGGACAATGGTCATGAAATTTATTACGAACCTGACCAGCGGCTAAGTTATGATCAAGGGAAGGGAATTCTTTCAGATAAATATGACTCAGAAAAGCACGGAGATGTATTTAATGGCAATGGGAACCTGTCGGGTAAAAAATTTTCCACCTGGGAAGGTGGCCTCCGGGTGCCCTTAATTCTCAGGTGGCCCGGTAAAATCAAACCAGGCAGTAAGACTGGTCTGCTAGTAAGCAATTACGATTTAATGCCCACTCTTGCTGAACTTGCAGGTATTGAAATGCCGGAGGGGAAAGACGGCATATCCTATTTACCAGCTTTATCAGGCAAGCAGGATCAACAAAAAAAACATAAGTATATTATAAACAGGGGGCAGGTT
>CAVQUO010000029.1:0-16749 GCA_963716765.1 uncultured Bacteroidota bacterium
GAATATGTTTTATATGTTTAATCGTAAATTTATAGCTGGAATCTCAAAGTAAAGAAAACCTGGGGATTATCCACATTTGTAATTTTGCACTTGTTTTTCGATTCTGCTATCATGCGTTTTTTTTTTTGTTAGTTTTTATAATTTGACAGAACTACGAAACATAAGTTCTCTAAAATGTAAAATTTGAAAATGAACAACATGAAAACTTTTACCGCAGCTATACTCATTTTTCTATTGCTGATTCTGGATTCGTGTTCAATTCAAAAGAAACAGGTCTTTATTGTATCAGGGAAAGAAAACCAGGAGGCGGGAAAGGAACTTGCGCTCTACCTCTCAAAAACCTATTCGGATATATCTTTTCAGGTCTCAGATATAAAGATGGAGGGTGAAGAAAATATTATCCTCAAAACTGTTCTGGATGAGAACCATGCAAATGATGAACAATATCAAATTATTGGAGAAGGAAATGAGTTGATAATTCAGGGGAAAACTCCACGTGCAATTTTTAACGGTGTCTATGGATTGCTGAAAGAAATTGGCTGGAGTTTTTATCTCTCTTTTGAGGTTCCGCCTGCAAAACCAAAGCCATTCGTCTTTAGTGATTTTCAATTAAGCGATTCACCTTTAAAGGGAAAAAGGATCATATTCAACTGGCATAACTTTATGAGTGGTTGTTCCACATGGGATCTTGAACAGTGGGAAAAATGGATTGATAATTCTTCCAAAACTGGATTTAATACGCTTATGGTACATGCCTATGGGAATAATCCCATACAGTCTTTTTCATTCAAGGGCAAGGAAAAAGAAGTCGGTTACCTGACCAGCTCTGTAAAGGGACGGGACAATGGTGCCCAACATGTAAATGATGTCAGGTTAATGCATGGAGGAGAGATCTATTCAGATTATATTTTTGGCGCCAAAGCTGCAAAGGTGCCGGACGAACAGAGGCGCAGTGCGGCCACTTCACTCATGCAAAAGGTTTTTAAACATGCCAATCAAAAAGAGATGGATGTTTGTTTTGCCATAGATCTTGACACATGGATGGCCAATCCTCAAAACATTATTAAAACACTACCACAGGAGAGTTTGCTTCAGGTTTCGGGTTATAATGTGGTTAATCCTGAACATCCGGATGGCAGGAATTATTATAAAGCACAGCTGGAGAAGCTGCTGACTGACTATCCGGAAATATCAATGCTGGCTGCCTGGATGAGAAATCCCTATATAGGAATGGATTCACCGGTTTCAATCTGGTTTAATTTTGATTCGAATCAACTTCCTCCAAGCTGGCAAAAAGAATACTTCGAAATACTGAGGCAACACCCGGAATTGAATAATGAAAATCCTTTTCCTGGACTATATGCAATTTCAAAAGTACTTGAAACCTACCGGGAGATACTGGACGAATTAAGACCCGATGTGGAATTAACACTGGGTTCCTGGCGTTATAATATATGTAAATATGCAGATCCGTTTATCCCTGAATGCTGCGGATTAATGCCATTGGATTATGACATTGTTTTCGGGAATCCCGAAACTTTGGAAGAATTAGAGGAAATTGGTGCAAAAAGGAAGTTATATCCCATTGCCTGGGCTCACCATGATGATCATCGATATCTTGGTCGTCCGTACAAAACATGGGCAAATTTTGATAGTAAACTGGACAGGATAAATGCACCGGGTTTCGGGATAATTCACTGGACAACACATCCCCTCGATCTGTATTTTACCAATACCGTAAATCAGGTCTGGCAAAACTCAAAAAACGAAGATTTAGAAAAGTCCATAGAGAATTTATTCAAACTCGCTCCTGAAGAACAAAGATGATAACCTTCAACTGTATTTTCAGCGTTGGTTTACTGAGGCTCCGATGTTCGGGGGGGACCCGCCGGACTTTATTCCGGCAAAAGAAGATTATCAATTAGACGGATATGGTTCTGCTTTGGAGGTGGTGGAGAAAACTAAAAAAAGGTTGCAGGTTTTAGAGAAAGTAGATCTTAATGCACTTAAGGAGCAGGGTAAGAAAGAGTATGAATACCAGCTTGGTATGGAGAGGTTTATAATTTCTTTCTTCGAAAATCATCATCATATTCATGCTGCTTATACCTTAATTGAGCAAGGGGAAATTGAGCAATCAATTCCACACATTAAAAAGATGTGCCCCGAGGAAACCATTGAAATGTATTCAAATACAATTTCGGATTATGAAGCTACCAGGGGAGAAAAGGGAGTTTTAATCACTCTGAATTTGCAATGGTTGCCCGATTATATGGATGTGAAGCAAAGAGCAGGCCTGGAGCCTCTTAGGATTAACTTTCAACCTACATCACACGATCCTTTGGCCCGCGGTGCAGGGAAGTATACTTTCTTTATTGATGATGAAAAAAACTATTGGAATTCTCTGGGAGAAGAAGAGCTGGGTGTGAAAGCAGGGACCAATGGAACGCTTCCTTTAAATAGCATTAATGACAGCTGGATTGAAATTAGCTCACCGGTAAAAATTCCGGTACAAACAATCAGGAATTTTAATTTGCCAAAAGGAAGATATAAGTTGATACTCTATTATCCCGATGGAGATTTCAAAGCAAGAGTTCAGGTTAAGGAAAACGGACATTTAGTTTCTACGCAGTTGAATGAAGAATTTTTGATTGAGTCAGAGGGAGGCAATATGACAATAGAGATTAGTCCTGATGGCGATAATTTATTGTTAGCAGGAATGATTATTAGTCCTGAAAATTTAATTTATAAAAAGGAAACAGAATGAATGGATTAAAAATAATAGTGGCTGCTTTAATCCTGTGCAATTCTGTTTGGGCAAAAGAATACCATGTATCAAAGTCAGGTCATGATTCAAATGAAGGAAGCATGGACTTCCCCTTTCTGACCATTCAGGCAGCGGCCGATATGGCCCGACCTGGTGATGTGATTATGGTCCACCAGGGAGTTTACAGGGAACATGTCAATCCGCCCCGGGGCGGCACCTCGGATAGCAGTCGAATCATTTATCAATCGGCAGATGGGGAAAGGGCCGAGATCCGGGGTTCCGAAGTAATCAAGGGGTGGACTCGTTTTGAAGGTAGTGTTTGGAAAGTAAGCATTCCCAATGTTTTTTTTGGTGATTTTAATCCCTTCACGGATCTTATCCGGGGGGACTGGTTTTTCCCGGGGGAGCATGAACATCACACAGGTGAAGTATATCTCAATGAGGAATCGCTCTATGAAAAGGATCTTCTTGAGCAAGTGCTGAATCCCCTGAAATTTAAGAAGAAAAAGGGCTCTGATTATACATGGTACTGCGAAAACGATGAGGAAAACACCTACATATACGCTAATTTTCACCAGTATGATCCGAACCTGGAAAAGGTGGAAATTAATGTTCGGCGTACCTGCTTCTACCCGGCCGAAACAGGTGTAAACTATATCTCTGTACGTGGTTTTTTTATCACCCAGGCAGCCACCCCGTGGTCACCACCCACAGCCGAACAGATCGGTATCATCGGGACCAACTGGAGCAAAGGCTGGATCATAGAAGATAATGTGATCAGCAATTCCAGGTGTGCTGGTATAAGCCTTGGAAAGGATCGGAAAAGCGGGAACAATGTGGGGGATCCGGCCGATCAGGGAAGGGTGCCTGATGGGGTGAGGCTTTATACCGATATCGTGGACAAGGTTATTCTGGCCGGTTGGAGCAAAGCGCTCATTGGATCTCATGTGGTGAGAAACAATGAGATATTTAATTGTGAACAGGCAGGCATATGCGGAAGCCTGGGAGCGATTTTCAGTGAGATATCAGGCAACCATATTCATGACATATGGACAAAAGAACAGTTTCACGGCTTCGAGATGGGAGGCATCAAGATACATGCTGCCATCGATATGCTCATAGAGAATAATAACATCCATGATTCCCATAAGGCGATCTGGCTGGATTGGATGGCCCAGGGCACGAGGATAGGGAATAATATATGTTATGACAATAAACATCAGGACCTCTTCCTTGAAGTGAACCACGGCCCCATTATCGTGGATAACAATATCTTCCTCTCACCTTTTGGCATCAGGAGCCTGTCCACGGGGGTGGCTTATGTACACAACCTGGTGGCGGGTAAAACAAGTCTGGGTCCTGAAGAGCGGGAAACCCCTCTCTTTAAACCACACACCACAGAAAAAACAGGACTCAGTCCTATCCCCGGGGGGGATGATCGTTGGTACAACAACATATTTGCAGGCAAAGAACTGGGAAAATACAGGGAAGAGGGACTCCCCGTATACATCAATGGAAATGTTTACCTTGATGGTGGACGATTTTATGCTGAAGAGAAGGATTTCCTGGAGAAGATAGAATTTAATCCTAATATCCACCTGGAAAGGGATGCAGGTAAACTGTTCCTGTATATTAGCTGTGACGAAGCCATGTTAAATATCCATAAGCATCTGGTAACGAGCGACCTGTTAGGGGAAACAGTCATCACCCGACAAAAGTTTGAAACAGCAGATGCATCTCCCATAACATTTGACACAGACTTCTTTGGGAATAAGAGGAACAATAGTAAGCCGGTGGCCGGACCATTTGAAGCGCTTAAACCGGGTGTAAATAAATTTGAAATCTGGTAAAAGGACTCCATAAACTGTAAAAAAATGAAAAAACTAATTCTGATTCCATTGCTTATAATCGCTGTAATAACAGTTTATGCCCAGGAGCCCAATTCGGCTGTGATTCCTGACCATCATCTCGATCGGCCAGGATGGAAAGCACGCCATGAACAGATCCTTGAGAAAGTAAAAACTTCAGACCCCCGGCTTATTATGATAGGGAATTCAATAACCCATAGTCTGGATGAGCCTGACAGACAAATATTATGGGAACAATACCTGAATGATTTGGATGCAGTGAACATGGGGATTTCCGGTGACCGGACAGAGAATGTAATATGGCGTTTGCAAAATGGAGCCATCGATGGAATAAATCCAAAGGTGGCTACCTTGCTGATAGGAACAAATAATACAGATGGGAATCACTACCTGGAGATAAGTACAGCCGAAGAGCTGGCAGAGGGAATATGGAAGATCTGTGAAATTATCCGGGAAAAACTACCTGATACGGAAATTGTTTTATTGGGCATCCTGCCCTATGGATACAAAGCAAATCACAGGGATGAAATCAATAAAGCATGCAACCGTATCATTTCCGCCTTCCCTGAAAAAGACAGCATGATACATTACTACGATCTTGGCTATTTGTTCTTAACTGAAGAAGGCAAAGTGAAGCGAGAACTTATGCCTGATTACCTGCATCCCAATTTGAAAGGAGATAGTTTGGTATTTGAGGCATTGGCTCCTGTTATATCAAAGTTGATGGGTCCCGTTTCAATATCTCCGCGTCTGGATCCGGCGATAGAGGAGAACTTCCTTGAATTGAAATTCGGGATGTTCATTCATTATAACATGGCCACCTATAAGGGTGTTCAATGGGTTGAGGGATATCCGGACCCATCTGAATTTGATCCGGGTGTGAATATGATTGATACCGACTCCTGGGCAGATGCTGCCGTTGCAGCCGGGATGAAATATGCTGTTCTGACCGTTAAGCATGTGGGGGGATTTTGTCTGTGGGACAGTAAGTATACCACCTATGATGTGATGCATCCTGATTGTCCGTACCAGAAGGACCTTGTAGCACAGTTCATCAAATCATTCAAAAGCAGGGGATTAAAGGTAGGCCTTTATTATTGCTGGCGCCATCCTGGATTTGATGATCCCGCTAAATACAAGGTTCTGCCTCCGGAATGTGATCCAGAAACTCATACCCTGAATGAACAAAATGAATTCCAGAAAGCACAAATCGCAGAGCTTATTACAAAGTATCCGGATGTTTTTTATATCTGGAATGATGGCCTTGACCCGGAGATAATGGCTGCAGATGAGATTTTACCTTATATTAAAAGCATACGGCCGGACATTATTGCCAGTGCAAACTGGTGGGATTGGTCAAAGAAAGGAACGCCCTATGCAGATATTGCCGTAACGGAAATGAGGCATTTCCCGGAGGATAATAGTGCTGCGGGAGAAACATGCTGGCAGTTGGAACAAAAATGGTTCTGGGGCAAGGACTTTTATTCCACGAGCGCCGAGGAAATCCTAACTCACATGATCAAGGCCAATGGCAGAAATGCCAATTTTCTTTTAAATGTGGGCCCTGATCAGAATGGCAATATCATAGAATCGAGTAAAAAAGCATTAGAAGAAATTGGCAAGCTAAAAAACAATCAACTTTAAAAGTTTATGATATGAAAACGAAAACGGTTGTTATCCCCCTGGCTGTGTTTGTGATGCTTCAGCTCTCATCTTTAATGCCTGCTCAGGTAAAAGAGCAGTTAACATACGAGTCCAGCTGGAATTCTTTGAAGAATCATAAAACACCCCAGTGGCTTAAGGACGGTAAGTTCGGAATTTATACACATTGGGGTGTGTATGCTGTTCCAGCCCAGGGGCCGAATGGCACCTGGTATGCCAGCAATGTATATAAGGATCCCAATGGGAATGCACGAAAATATCATGAAGCCACCTACGGACCACTTGAGAAATTTGGCTACAAGGATTTTATCCCCATGTTTACAGGCGAAAATTTCAATGCAGATGAGTGGGCCGATCTTTTCCAGAAAGCGGGCGCCCGCTTTGCCGGACCGGTGGCCGAACATCACGATGGATTTGCAATGTGGGACACAAAATACTCCGAGTGGAATGCTGCTAAAATGGGACCCGGCCGGGATGTGGTGGGCGAACTTTCCATTGCAATCAAAAAACGTGATATGAAGTTCGTCACAGCTTTCCATCATGCCGAGCAATGGTTCTATTTTCCGGTCTGGGATGAGCGCTACGATTGCGGCGATCCGAAATATTCCGGTCTCTACGGCCCCATCCATCCTAAGGGTGCCCTGCCCGATAAGGCCTTCCTTGACAAATGGGAAGGAAAGATCATTGAAGTTATTGATAAATATGATCCTGATTTTCTCTGGTTTGACTTCGGGTTGAGACTTATTACTGATTCTTACAAGCAAGATATGCTGGCCTATTTTTATAATTATGCTGAAGCCCAAAAAAAAGAAGTTGTAGTCTCCTACAAGGGACATGACCTGCCCCCCGGAGCCGGTTTGCTTGACTGGGAAATGAGCCAGGAATCCAAGCTTACCTACTAGATTGGATTACAGACACATCCATAGATGACGGGCAGGGGTGGGGTTACGTTAAAGGCCTGGGGTTTAAGTCGGTGGATAACCTGGTCGATAACCTTGTCGATCGAGTCAGTAAAAACGGATACCTTCTCCTAAATGTCGGTCCGAAGCCCGATGGCAGTATCCCTGATGAGGTCAAAGAACGCTTACTGGATCTAGGATCCTGGCTCCGGATAAACGGGGATGCCATTTATGGAACAACAACCTGGGTTTCAGCCGGCGAGGGCCCGACTAAAATGAAAGAAGCAGCTGATTCTGGATTCAATGAGCAGAACGACCTGGTTTACACAGGACAGGACATCCGTTTCACTGTTAAGGATGATAAGCTGTATGCCACTGTCCTTGACTGGCCTGGTGAAAAAGTCCTCATCAGGAGCCTGGCACCCAAAGGGAATACCTGGTCAGGATTATATCCTTCGGAAATCGCATCCATCACGATGCTCGGGGATGGTAAAGAGCTGAAGTGGGAAATGACAGAGGACGGTCTGAGCATTGAGACTCCTGAAAACAGGCCATGTGATTATGCTTTTGTTTTCAGGATCGTTCGCAGAAACCCTTTCGGGAAGCTTTGATGTTTTTATTGGAAGCGCTTCAGAAGTTTGTCGGCTGCCAGGATATATTCCCCGTGAGCTCCCGATTTCCTGATCTCGATACCGGCTTTCTCATTCAATCCGCCAGGTGTGGCTGCATGGTGGGAAAGAGACTCAAAGTCGGGCCTGTCTGAAATACTGGCTGCATGAGCCAGGGAGTTGAACATATCAGCAACATACTTATCAGCAATCTCTTTCTCCACTCCATTATTTACCGACCAGCTGCTTAATTCGCCTAAAAGGTCGTAAAAAGGTGTGATGAGACCGGTAAGGGTCCATATTGTATGCAGCTGCTTTTCTTCTTTAATTAGCAGTGGCTGTCCGATTTTTTGTAATAGTTCAAGTACTTTATTATCAGGATTATATACAGGAATAGGGCAGAGGTGATTTACAATGGTTGGCAAGGGAATTGCCCGGCAAATCTTATGGGCCGGAGCCACTAAAGCTGCCAGTTCCTCGTATTTTAAGTAGGGTATCAGTGAAATGACCCTTTGATTTGCCCTGAAAACCAAATTAGCCAAAGTTTCTTTGCAGCAATCAGGCCTAAGGGCAATAAATACCAGCTCGGAACTGTCAATTACATCCTGGTTTGCTGTAAGCCTGCTAACATTTTTATACGCTTTCGCCAGAGATTCGGAAACCTGTTCATTCCTTGGAGAAAGAAATATCCGGATATCTGGCAGATCCGTGGAGCAAATAGCCTTAACCAGTGCACTGGATATTTTGCCTGTACCTATAAAGCCTATGTTCATGGGCTTGAATTTTTTGTTTCGCTACCGAAGGAAAGTAAAAATAATTACATTTGTTTTATCATAAAAAAAAATCCGTATTTATTATGAAAATAGTCAGATATTAGTTTCAGATGGGTGCAGGTTTTCGCATATTTTACAGTGTGGATTTATCCTTGAATTGTATAAGATGAATAGTTAGTAGTATGATGAATAGTAGTATGATGGATACATGGGTGCTATATGGCAAAAAGGATATCAGGCCTGAGAGAAGGCCTGTTCCTGCTGTAAAAAATGATGAAGTCCTGATCAAGGTGAAGCAGGTGGGCATTTGTGGCTCGGACCTTGCTTACTATCACAATGGGAAGGTGGGGGATTATGCTCCATCCCGTCCCTTTGTATTGGGACACGAATTTTCCGGCGATATTGTTGATGTGGGTTCTGAGGTTATTAGCTTGAAGAAAAATGACCGTGTTGCCATCGATCCTTCCATGACTTGTGGTAGATGTGAGTATTGTCTGGCGGAGCGGTCGAATTTATGCAGCAATATGAAATATCTTGGTAGTGCAATGTATGTCCCTCCTGTAGATGGTGCATTCAGCGAGTACGTCCTTATGCCTGCAAAGAACTGTTATAAGCTTCCGGATGAAATTTCTTATGAAGTTGGGGCACTCTTTGAGCCAATGTCTGTAGCCTACTATGCACTTAAACGTGCAGGTGATTTGAAAGGAAAGTCTGTATTAATATCTGGAGCAGGAACCATAGGGCAATTGATATTAATATTTGCAAAGGCCATGGGTGCAGAGACCGTTTGTATTGCTGACCCCATTGCGTCAAAACGGGACCTCGCGATGAAGCAAGGTGCTCATTATGCATTAAATCCAGCAGAGCCAGAATTTAGTGATAAAGCAAAGGATATTGACCGTGATGGATTTCATATTGTTATGGAAGCTTCAGGATCCATACATGCATTGCGCCAGGGATTTCAGTTAGCACGGAGAGGTGCTACCATCGTACAGGTGGGAATTCTTCCTTCCGAGGAGGTGATCCCTGTGGGCCTTATTCTTTTTAAAGAATTAAACTACATGGGCTCATTCAGATTTTGTGATGTATTTAATGAGATATTAACCATGTTTTCCTTCGGGGAGCTTCATGTAAAGGATCTTATATCACAGACTTTTCCTTTTGAAGAACTGGATAGGGCGATTCAGCATACCGGTGATGCTGAGGACATCATAAAAACCCAGGTGATATTATGAAATACAGAAAGCTTGGAAGGACAGGTTTTAATGTATCAATATTAGGTTACGGAGGTTCATCTCTTGGTTCTGTTTTCAGGAAAATAGATGAACAGGAGGGAATAGACACGGTTCAAAATGCTTTTGATTCCGGGATCAATTATTTTGATTGTTCTCCTTTTTACGGTTTGACAGAAGCTGAAAGAATCATGGGTCAGGCTCTGGAGAATATTCCCCGTGAGAAGTATTATTTGTCCACAAAAGCAGGGAGGTTTGGGTGGAATGAATTTGATTTTTCCTTTGACCGGATTATCCGTTCTGCAGAGGAGAGTATGAAACGCTTAAAGGTTGATTACCTTGATATTCTTAATCTCCATGATATTGAATACAATGATGGATTCTACCTGGAACAGGCATTAAATGAAGGAATTCCTGCCCTGCAGAAATTAAAAGAACAAGGGAAAATTCGTTTTTTTGGAATTGCTACTTATCCCATCCCACTCATTCGCAGGCTTATTGATTCTCATGATATTGATACCGTGATGAATCATAATTCATTTTCTTTGAATGATACCCGGCTCTTGGAATTACTCCCCTTGATAAAAGAAAAAAATACGGGTCTGATCAATGCCGCGCCCCTGAGTTCAGGATTATTGAGTGCCCGGGGAGTGGCCTCCTGGCATCCGGCCAGTGATGCGGATAAAGCCATTATTGATAAGGCTGTTGACTACTGTAAGGAACAGGGAACAAGTATTGAAAAACTGGCAGTGCAATTTGCAGTCAGTTGTGACGATATACCAACAACTTTGATAAGTACTGCAAATCCTGAAAGAATAAAAATGAATGCCGAATATGTGGATGAATCACTGGACCATGAACTTGTGGGCCATGTCAGGGGAATTCTGAAGCCCATTTTAAATAAAGACTGGGAGGATTTCACTACGGAGCAATTGAGAACTAAAAAATAGGATCAGACTCACATCAGCAGTTTTTATGAAAGAAATAAGCATTTCGAAGATTGATTTCATCATCATCCTGGTTTACCTCGCCGGCATTTTGCTCATTGGTATATTATCTGTTCGTAAAAAGAAAATGAGCAGTAATAGTTTTTACCTGGCCGGCCGGTCTTTGAATTGGGGAATGATTGGTGCTGCACTTTTTGCTGCCAATATTTCCACGATTCATCTGGTAGGATTGGCAGCCAATGGTTTTAAGGATGGACTGGTGTGGGGGAATTTTGAATGGATGGCAAGCTTCCTCTTAATTATACTGGGATTGTTTTTCGCACCCTTTTATTTTAAAAATAAAATCCGAACCCTGCCCGAATTTCTCGAGAAGAGGTTTGGTCCCAGGTCAAGGTCATTTTTTGCAGTAATTGTGATTATTACCGCAATGCTTTCCCACATCGGGGTTAGCCTTTATGCAGGCGCAGTGGTGTTTAAGACCTTCTTCGGAATTGATATTATGGTCTCCATCCTGATTATTTCTATTGTGACTACGCTTTACAGCATCATAGGTGGTTTGAAAGCCATTGTTGTGATCGAATCCTTTCAGTCAGTGATACTCATAGGGGGTTCAGCAATTTTAACAATTCTCGCCATAACTATGTTGCCGGATCATGGAATCACTTCTTTTTCAGAATTTAAAGCTGCAGTGAGGCCGGATCAGCTGAACATGATACAGTCCGGCGAGAACGCGATAATACCCTGGTATGCAATCCTTTTAGGTTACCCGGTCCTGGGAATATATTATTGGTGTGCCGATCAGACCATTGTACAAAAGGTGCTCGGGGCTAAAACACTGGAAGATGCCCAGAACGGGCCCTTGTTTGCAGGTTTTCTGAAAATATTACCTGTATTTATTATGGTATTTCCCGGCATTCTTGCCTACGTCTTATTTTCGGATATCATACAGGATCCGAATGATACTCTTCCTGTATTAATTGCGAAGGTACTGCCAACCGGATTGACAGGTCTAATGGCCGCCGCCCTGCTGGCCGCCTTGATGAGTACTGTAGCAGCGGCATTAAACAGCATTGGGACCATGGTTTCCATTGACGTGGTAAAAAGAATGAAGCCAGAGATGACAGACAGTGCCTTGCTTCGGATTGGTAGTGTAAGCAGCATAATAGTCATGGTAATGGCGATTTCATGGTCACCTGTTATCGGGCGTTTTGAAAGTATTTTTGATGCCATTGCAGTTTTGCTGTCCATGCTTTCTCCTCCCGTTGCAAGCGTTTTTGTCATGGGACTGCTTTGGTCAAAAGGAAATGATAAGGTTGCATTATCAACCATGATATTCGGACTTGCGGCAGGTGCCATCGTATTTTGCCTTGATTTTGCGCCGATTTCGGGTTACAGTTACATTACCGACGGACTTGGGATCGGCTTTTTGATGCAGGCCTGGTGGCTGTTTGTCCTGTGTTCTTTATTTTATGTTACCCTGAGTTTAAAATCTGCCAGTCGCCCCTTTGCTGAAATTCAGCAATTGGTATTCACCAAAGAGAACCTGGACGGATTTAAAACAAAAATTACGGGAATCAAAGACCCTCGAATATGGGCACTGGTCTTATTGATTGTTATGATCGTATTATACGCGCTGGTTGGATAAAAAATTTGGTTATTTTTATCATGTAAATAAGTGAGGCGAGTTCCGGACTCAGCATGTAAATGGAGGCTAAAATGAAGTATTTCGGATTACTTATCGTATTTCTTCTTCCCCTATCATGTACAAGTGATTTTCAAAAGTCGATTGATCGTAAAAGTGTTGTGGAAAGGCATACTATTATTTCACGATAAACTGGATCTTAAGAGTCCGGCACAGGTAGGAAATGGAGAATTTGCTTTTTCCGTTGATATTACCGGCTTACAAACATTTGTACCATTTAACACCTTGTCTCACTGGGGATGGCACAGTGATCCTGTACCCAGGGGTACAGAGGTGGAAAATTTCAGGGGGCAAATGGTGGATACTTACGGCAGGATGGTTAAGTATCCGCTTGTAAATTATGACAATGAGGAGCAAAGGGCCCTGTCTGATTGGCTTTCAGGGAATCCTCACAGAATAAATCTTGGAAGAATTGCTTTTTCATTAAAAAAGGCTGATGGAAAGGAGGCCTGTTCAGAAGATCTGAAAAATTGCCGTCAGGAACTTAATCTATGGACCGGAATTATTTCAAGTTATTTTGAAATTGAGGGAATCCCTGTTTATGTGAAGACGGCATGTCATCCAACCAGGGATTTAATCGCTGTTAGTGTTGAATCAGAACTTGCTGATAAGGGTCGATTGTCAGTCAAGATAGAGTTCCCATATGCTTCTGCCAGCAGGGGAGGAGATTATGTTGGTATATGGGATCAATTTTCATCGCATCAAACTCAAATTAGTAAGACTGCTAATCGAGTTGATTTTTCCAGAATCCTGGACGATGATGATTATTATGCTTCCTTAAAATGGTTTACAGAATCTCATTTTGAAAATGATGACAAAAATCCACATAAATTTGAATTAATTCCCAGGAGCAAGACCATGCAATTTGTGTGTGAATTTTCATCCGAAAAAATAGCGGATAATTTATTGAGTGTAGAAGAGTGTCTGGAAGCAAGTAAAAGTGGTTGGGCTGAATTCTGGAATACAGGTGCAGCAATCGACCTTTCGGAGAGCATGGATCCCAGATGGATGGAACTGGAAAGGAGAATCGTTTTATCTCAATATCTGATGAAAGTGAATGAAGCGGGTTCATTACCTCCACAGGAAAGCGGCCTGGTAAATAATGGATGGTATGGCAGATTTCATTTCGAAATGATCTGGTGGCATGGTGTACACTGGGCTTTATGGGATCGCTGGGAGCAATGGGATGAAAGTCTTGAAATTTATAATCGTTTCCTGGAAACGGCGAAAGAAAGAGCTAAAAATGAAGGCTTTGAAGGTGCAAGGTGGCCTAAATGCACTGCCTATAATAATTCTGAATGGCCTGAACCCTGCCACGCTTTTTTAATCTGGCAACAACCACACCCCATCTATTTTGCAGAATTGGATTACAGATTGCATCCGGATAAAAACACCCTGGAGAAATGGAAAGACATTGTATTTAACACTGCTGATTTTCTTGTTTCTGTAGCACATTATGATTCCAGTGAAAAAGCAATATGTTTTAGGTCCTCCATTAATTCCGGTTTCGGAGAACGTAGAATATTGGGAAACCCTGAATCCAACATTTGAACTGGCTTACTGGCGCTTTGGTCTCAGGGTAGCTAAAGATTGGTATGCTCGTTGTGGATTGGAATCACCGGAAATTATAGAAGATGTATTACAAAACCTTGCTCCTCTGCCTGTTGAAGATGATTTATACGTGCTGCATGAAGGAGTTCAGGATATGTGGACAAAATACAATTATGAACATCCGGCACTTATTGGCACTTATGGGATGTTACCCGGAGATGGAGTTGACGTGGAAATACTCGAAAACACCTTTAATAAGATACTGTCCGTATGGAAATTCGAAAAGACCTGGGGGTGGGATTTTCCCATGCTGGCGATGACCGCTGCCAGATTAAACAGGCCAGATGAGGCCATAGACCTTCTTCTGCATGAAAATTTTGGATTTGATCAGCACGGGCTTGCGTACAGTATGAAAGGTCCATTTCCTTATTTTCCGGCTAATGGTGGTCTGTTAACTGCGGTAGCCATGATGGCAGGTGGTTGGGATGGTGCTGAAAATGTAAATGCTCCTGGTTTCCCCGGCAATGGAAAATGGAAAATCAAATACGAGAAATTTAATAGGATGCCATAGCTATTTCAGATAATGAAAGGAAAAGTACACATTAGTTTGTATAATAGTTTTGGCTCTGTTTTTGTTAACAGGCGAGTAGCAATAAGCTTCCGAAGTATTGATTATCGGGGACTCCATTTCCCTGGGTTATACTCCCTTTGTGAAGGAGTATTTCAACGAGAAGGCAATTATTGTTCATAGTCCCGGAAACGCGGGGCACTCGGGTATGGGGCTGGAAAATATCAGGGAGTGGGTTGGTGAAAGGGATTGGGATGTAATACAATTCAACTTTGGACTGTGGGATTTGTGCTACAGGCACCCCGATTCAGAATTATATGGAAACAGGGATAAGGTAAATGGAGAAATCACATTCAGCATAGATGAATACAGGGCAAACCTTGATTCCATCGTGACCATCCTGAAGGAGATGAGTGATGCCAAACTCATTTTTGTAACTACCACCTATGTGCCTGAAGACGAGGGCGGCCGGTATGCAAAGGATGTAAAAAAATACAACAGGGCGGCCAAAGAGCTCATGAAAAAACATGCGGTATTGGTCAATGATATTTATAAAGAGTCCATTTCCATACATAAGATGAATGGAATAGGGTCGGACGACGTGCATTATAAGGAAGAAGGATATGAACAACTGGGTAAGTGTATCATCGACTATCTTGATGCTGATTGAAAACTGATAGCAATGAAATCAGTTAGAGATGAAGTATCCATATATGACTCATCATATTACTTGCAGGAATATCTATGTCTTTGTTCCTGCAGCAATGGGAAGGATAGACCAAATGTTGTAATCATATATAGCGACGATATTGGATATGGCGATATTGGAGCCTATGGAGCCAGGCTTATTCCAACTCCGAACATCGACAAACTGGCAAGCGAGGGAATACGATTTACCGACGGGCACTGTGCTGCCTCAACCTGCAGCCCCTCCCGCTATGCTTTGCTTACGGGGGAAATGGGTTTCAGAAAAAATGTGGGAATACAATCCGTCAATGCACCGGCCACAATCCGGCCCTACGCAATTTACACTTGGAACACTATTTCAGAATGCAGGATACAGGACCGGCATCATTGGGAAATGGCATCTGGGCCTGGGAGATGGGGATGTAAACTGGAATAAGGAGATAAAACCCGGGCCTCTGGAAGTGGGATTCGATTATTGTTTTATTATTCCCTCTTCAAATGACAGGTCTCCATTTGTTTATGTTGAGAATCACAGGGTTTACAATGGTGATCCCAATGATCCGATTACCGTTTCCAGAGAGCCAATTCCTGATTCAATTCCCGGCACTAAATATCCTGATGCCATTCTTGATCCGGAATCAGTCACTGTTTACGATAGGCGACAGGGGACATTGTTGTTCCGTAATAAACGGGGTGGGGCGTATCGGATACATGAAAGGCGGTAAAAAAGCGCTTGTGGAATGATCATGATATCGCTGATAATCTGGTTGAAAAAGCAGAAGAATTTATAACAAAAAATGAGGATGATCCTTTTTTCCTTTTATTGACCACCAATGATATTCATGCTCCGCGTTTGCCTCATCCACGTTTTAAGGGAGCAACTAGATCTGGGTTACAGAGGCGATAATGTGGTTCAGTTGGATTGGTGTGTGGGTGAGGTAATGAAGATGCTCAAAGAGAAGGGAATGGAGGAAAATACAATCCTGATTTTTTCCAGTGATAACGGACCCGTTTATATCGATGGAGGATACCAGGATGGTTCGGATAAGGGAGATCATAAGGCAGCCGGTATTTACAGGGGAGGTAAATATCAAATTTATGAAGGAGGCACACGTGTTCCCTTCATTATACGCTGGCCTTCAGTGATACAGCCCAAAGTGTCTGAAGCACTGGTAAGCCAGGTTGATCTTCTGGCATCTTTTGCAGGTTTTCTAAAAATAGAACTTCCGGAAGATGCTGCTCCGGACAGCAGGAATTATTGGAATACATTTATGGGTAAAGATGAAAAGGGAGCCGATGTCATCCTGGAACAAACCAATACACAAAAAGGATTAGCCATCAGGAAGGGCAGGATGAAATACATCATTAAGCAGGATGAGGATGATGAGATGTATAACCTGGAACTGGATCCGGGCGAGGAGAATAACATTATTAATGAACAACCGGAGCTTGCTAAGGAATTACATGAGGATTTAATGAATCTTCGGG
>CAVQUO010000030.1:0-244981 GCA_963716765.1 uncultured Bacteroidota bacterium
ATTATACACAATTCCGTTTTTTTGGAATTCACATGAAAACTTTCTGGTTTTTAATATATTTATAGCCTTATCAAAGCTAACATAACGAAAGGTTATTGGCTACCCTAGCCTACTGCTGGCGAAGCCTGTATAAGCGAGGAGGCAATAAGCAGAGTTCATACTTTGTTAATTTCTATCTGGATATAATCCCCTCGTTTCCATCCCTCTTCTTAACTTAGTAAAACATACCTGAAATCCGGGTGAGAGAAAGAATATTTATATTTCTGTTGTTATCTGTAAGTATGCTAGCAAACGCACAGGTTATTGACACTACCAAAAAGATCAATACCTGGATGCTTACACATAATTACACCCGTTTCGAAGAGTCGCCTCTTGATACCAGTATGCATGAATTGGAGCTCTTATACCAACCGGCATTTAATCAGGGCTTTAGCTACGAATATCTTGGAATTTTAGGGCACGGTTTAAATCATGTCGACTTCTTTTTGCGTCCTGAAAATGATGCCTTCGTATTTGGAACAGGCTGGAATCCCTACTTAAAAACACCGGGCCGCACCCAATTTTTCAATACGAAATCTCCCTTTACCATGATTTCATACACGACCATGCCCGTGTTGAGCTGGAGGGAGGAAAATATAAGTGCGCTGCACACACAGAATTTCTCCCCTTTTACAAATTTTGGGTTGGATTTTAATATAATTGCTGGTAAGGAGTTATATACAAATGAAACAACCCGGTCGAACCGTATCGGACTTTTTGGAAGCCATGCGAAGAACAGGTACAGCGTTTTTGGGACCTTTTACTATAACGATTTTAAAGCGGAGGACAATGCCGGTGTGAAGGATGTGGAAGCATTTATTGAAAATTCGGAGGATAAACCATGGTTATACCCCATGCAATTAACCCAGGCAAAGTCACAGTACAGGAATATCTCTTTTTTTCTTACGCAAAAGTACAATCTGGTGGAGCGTATCACCACTACAGACACCCTGGGCAATACTACCAGTTCCAAAAAAACCCTGTCACTTTCTTATCAGCTGATGTACGATCGCCATTTCAAGTCCTATTCGGATGAGCTTGATCTAGATAGCATCTCACCGGTATACAATCATTACTACTACGAGGTAGCCAATGCATTTGATTCAGCTTCAGAGGATAAGATATCCAATGTATTCCAGGTCATCCTTGGTAATCCGGATTATGATAAGATATCAGCGCGTGTTTATGCAGGCTATGAGCTCCGGCGTTTTGGTGCACTTTCTCCCCATCCTCAAGAGATCTTCCATCGTGTGGATACCACCTCTTATTTCCCTCTTATGACGGATTCCATATTCAGGGATTCGGTCGTTGCAAATTTTGATGATACCTTTTTTAATGATGTGTATTTGGGCTTTCATCTGGCCGGACCAACAACGGGTACCTGGGATTGGGTGATTGATGGAAAGTACTATCTGGCAGGGTATTATCAAAATGATTTCAGGGTGAATGCCACTTTTTCCCGTAAATTCTTTCAAAAAGCCAACCTTGGATTAAGGGGAAGCTTTGAGCAGCGCCGGCCACATTATTTTACAAATCACTACTCATCCTCATTTTTTAAGTGGGAGAATGATTTTCCTTCCATGCTAAGGATTAAGGGTGAGGCTTTTGTAAAGAGTAATGAAATGGAGATGGAGTTGCGGGCCGGTGTGGCTTATATGTCCAATTTTCAGTATTGGGACGATCATGCGCTTCCTCAGGTTTATGGTAATGATGTTTTAATTTTTTCCGGCTATTTTTCAAAACATTTCCAGGTTTCGGGATTTAACTCGGAAGACAAATTGTTGGTTCAGTATACTACAGCTGCTGAGGTGCTAAGACTCCCGGCTGTTGCATTTTACAGTTCAAACTATTGGAAGCAGGCCTTTTTTAAGGGGGCCCTTATTACAACCATTGGTTTTGATCTCTATGCCACAAGCAAGTATAAGGCAAGCTCTTATATGCCTGCCACTGGTGTATTTTTTTTACAGAACACAAATGATGTGGGCTCTTATCCTTTCCTGGATGTGTTTTTGGCTTTTAAAATTGCCCGTACCCGGATTTTTGCTTCATTCAATAACTTGCTTAGCGGTGGAGCTTTCCTTGGAAATAATTATTTCACCACATACCGCTATCCCATGAAACCAAGACATTTCAGAGTGGGATTGGTGTGGACATTTTATGACTGATGGTACATAAAAGACATTATAGCATTATTGTCGGATGCCTCATTCTCTCACAGATTTTTCTGGGGGGATGTCAGAGCAATCGTTCAACCCGATTCAGGGATCTGGACAGCCTGAAACCAGAAAGCAGGGTCACTAATTTAGACCGAATCAGGGAGGAGGGTGTATTGAAGGTGGTTACTGATTTTAATTCGATCAGCTATTTCATCTACCGTGGACAGCCCATGGGCTTCCAGTTCGAGATGTTGCAGGCCCTGGCAGACTATATGGATTTGGAGTTGGATGTCTCTGTGAGTAACGATCTTGCAAAAAATTTCAGGGATTTGAATGATGGTGATATTGATCTGATTGCCATGAATTTAACCGTAACGGCCGATCGGAAGCAACAGGTTCATTTTACATCTCCCTTGCTGCAGACCAGGCAGGTACTTGTGCAACGGAAGCCTGAACATTGGAAAGATATGAATAATAATCAACTCGAAACCAATGTAATACGTAATCAGCTGAATTTGGCCGGGAAAACAGTTTATGTGCAAACTGGCTCTGTTTATGCGAAACGCCTGATGGCCCTTTCCAATGATATTGGGGGTGGTATTCAGATCAGGGAGGTTCAGCTTGAAGCCGAACAACTTATTCAAAGGGTCGCTCTTGGAGAGATTGATTATACCGTTTGTGATGAGAACGTGGGGCTGGTGAATGCGACCTATTTTCCCCAACTGGATGTAAGAACAGCCGTTTCATTTCCCCAAAATGTCGCATGGGCAGTAAACCTGAAATCGGATAGCCTTAAAGCAGAAATTGATGTTTGGGTGAAGGAGTTTAAGAATAGCAAGAAATATGCTCTTTTATACAACAAGTATTTTCAGAACAGGCACAACTATCGCAATATTCACAGCGAATTTTATGCCCTTAGCAGTGGAAAAATATCGGAGTTTGACAATATTTTAAAGGAGGAGAGTGAGGTCATTAATTGGGATTGGCGCTTAATTGCTTCCATGGTATACCAGGAGTCTCGCTTCAATCCCGAGGCAGTATCCTGGGCGGGAGCCATCGGACTGATGCAGTTGATGCCTGGGACAGCCCTGAATTATGGGGTCTCCGTGGATTCCCCTCCCAGGGAACATGTGAGGGCTGGGATACAGTTTATCCAGTGGCTTGATGATCGTTTCAAGGACGAGATTCCCGATGAGGAAGAGCGGACTAAATTTATACTAGCCTCCTACAATATTGGCTATGGCCATATTCAGGATGCTCGCAGACTCGCCAGTAAATATGGCGATGATCCCAATATCTGGATTGGAGATGTGGAGGAATGGCTATTAAAGAAATCTGATCCGGACTATTATTCCGATCCTGTGGTAAAATACGGTTATGCCAGAGGCATAGAAACATACAATTATGTGCGGGAGATACTTGAACGCTACGAACATTATAAAAATATCATTCCCAGTAATATGGCCGCAGCCTGGCGACCAATTGAAGAAATTCACAGAGCATCATCGCAGTAGCACCCCATATCTTTTCATTCCCTACCCGATAGTAGGGTGCTATGATGGTACGTCCATGTTGTTCCCAACTTTCTGAAAGGATGTTGACCGGATCAGAAAGTTCATGGAGGGATGATTCAATCACATACTGTACCTCCGTGGGGTCGGGCTGAAATAAAGGGTGCTCATCCATCCATCCGGCAAAGGGAGTTACCATGAAATTACTTACCGGTATATGAAGCGGAGTCAGAGATCCCAGCACATGGATTTCCTGGGTAATACCCAGCTCTTCACGGGTTTCCCTGAGTGCCGTCTCCAACAGGGATCCATCGTTTGGTTCCCATGCTCCACCGGGAAAACTTACCTGCGCACTGTGCGGGACCATTGTATTTATTTCGTTTTATAAATACCATGCCTATGTTTTCCTTATGGGGATACAAAAGGATCATTACAGCTGCAGGAATGGGTCGGCCGTATAGGATACTTCGCCCCTGAACTCGAGGAGCCATGCCCAGCTGTCCTTTCTCACCCGGAAGTGGTTTTCTAAGAGCCTCTCTCAATCCTTCTCTAAATGAAGCAGCTAACTCATTAGCCGAATCTGATGCTTTTGTCCGGGGAGATCCGGGCGATGATCATGGAGGGCAGCAGAAGGAAGAGTATGGTGATGAGCCATGGTCCCCAGGTTCAGCAGGAGGATGTGAAGCAGGTTCAGGTTGATGGGTACAGTGTCGAGGTAGTAGGAACTTGGATCGAGCGGAATCAGGTTCAGGTACTTCTGCGCAAGGCAAAGTGCCAGGCCAATCAGGTTACCCCAGGCCAGTCCGATCAGGGTCAGGTAGGCAGACTGGTAGAGGAAGATTTTTCGTATGGATACATTGGTGGTTCCCAGTCCTTTCAATATTCCGATCATGTTCGTGCGTTCCAGGATCAGGATCAATAAGCCCGATATCATATTAAATCCTGCCACGACCAGCATCAGAATGATAAGTACTACCACATTCAGATCCTGCAGATTCAGCCAGTCGAAGATCTGGGTGTATTTCTCCTGGATGGTCTCTACCCTGAGCCGGCTGCCATCCTCCAGGAAATCAAAGCCCACCTCTTCTCTTATTCTAACAGCCATTTCTGATAGTCTTATCCATGTCATCCAGAAGCACTTCATGTCCGCTTACCTCTCCTTCGTGCCAGTTATTCAGCCTTTGAACCTGTCTTATATCGGCATAGATGTAGAGCCGGTCGAATTCCTCAAGGCTGGTACTGTAAATGCCTTCAATGGTAAAGGTTCTGGCCCGTGGAGGTTCCTGGATAAAGTACATGGTAAATTTATCACCCAAGTCCCAGTTTCAGCAGGTCGGCCGTCTGTCGGGAGAGGACCACACTGCTGGATCGCAGCGAATCGTTTAGCTTGAAGATTTCGCCCTCGTTCATATGCTCTTCAATGAAACTCCAGTCATAGTTCTGATCAACTCCTTTCAGAACGGCTCCGTGAATCTCTTCACCGGTTTTGATGATTCCGGCCTTGATGGCAAATGGCTGAACATTCCTCACTCCCTCCATTCACTGATCTTATCCAGGCTCTCCAATTGTGCCGGAACTGGGAATGGTTTCATAGGAGAGGTTTGAATCCAGGTTCAGAATCTGGATGTGGGCTCCAAATCCGGTTACCTTTGCTGAAATATCCCTCTTAAATCCGGTAATAATGGCCACAGCCACGATCATTACCGTCAGTCCAAGTGCAATTCCAAAAGTGGCAATGGCCAACGATGGAGCCGGAAAAGCTTTTGCGTCCCTTCTTTTTGCCGATGATCCGGCGTGCGATAAACAGTTCGGTATTCAAACTGATTCTGGATTATGGCTTCAAATGTAGTTATCTTTGCTAAAAGTTTCGGCAAATGAATGTAAGCCTTGATCATAAGTTTTCCCTGGACCTCCCTTGCTGCCATGTCCGGTCGGGTCAATGCAGCAACAAGGGGAAGCTCAGGTAAGCGGAGCGGAGCAAATTGAACGTTACCTGCCCTTGATCGGAGACAGGCACTTTGCCCTCGTGGCCAACCAGACCTCACTTGTCAACGGTGTCCATCTGTTGGACACCCTGTTGAATTCCGGAATAAGTCCGGGACAGCTTGAGAAGATTTTCTCGTCCTGAACATGGATTCAGGGGAAAACACGGTGCCGGGATCAATGCTGGATGATCATACCGATTCCCGTCACCGGGATTCCGGTTATATCCATTGTATGGCAGTCATAAAAAACCCAGCAGCGACCAGATGTCCGGGCTGGAACTTGTGCTTTTCGATCTCCAGGATGTGGGAACCCGCTTTTATACTTATATTTCAACCCTTCATTACGTGATGGAAAGCTGTGCTGAAAATGGTGTTCCCCTGCTTTTGCTTGACCGGCCGAATCCAAATGTGGGATATGTGGATGGCCCGCTTATGGAAGCGGAATATGTTTCATTTGTCGGTATGCACCCCGTTCCCGTGGTCTATGGCATGACCATCGGAGAGCTGGCCAGGATGATAAACGGGGAAGGGTGGTTGAGTGGAGGTATCCGATGCGAACTCACCGTTGTGCCCTGTGAGGGTTACAGCCGCGATATGTCATATTCCCTGCCGGTTCGTCCATCTCCGAATCTGGCGAATGACCACGCAATTCTCCTCTATCCCTCAACCTGTTTCTTCGAAGGAACTGTGCTGAGCGAGGGAAGGGGAACCGCCATGCCCTTCGAGGTTTACGGCCATCCGGAAATGAATGGCTCTTTTTCCTTTACCCCTGTTGCGATTGAAGGAGTAGCTGCGAATCCGAAATTTGAAGGGGAGCTTTGTTTCGGGACCGACCTTCGGGACTTTGTTCCCGGGGAAGGGATGGAATCGCATATTCCTCGAATTTCTGGTGGATGCCTATGCCTCTTTTCCGGATAAGGGAAATTTTTTTACCCCCTATTTTGAAAAGCTTGCCGGTACCGCCTCCCTTCGGCTGCAGATTGAAGCGGGATATGGGGAGCAACAGATTCGTGAAAGCTGGCAGGAGGGATATTGATCTCTTCCTGGAAAAAAGGGAGAAGTATTTAATCTACGATTGAGATCCGCCCCGCCTGACCTGTTTCCTTCGTGCCGTTTGCCTTTCGAGCTTCCTCCCTGGCTCCCGCCACCCGACCTTTTACCCTGGAATTTCCGTCCGCCCTGTTTCTTCCCCCTGAAATCCCGTCCGCTGCCGCGGCCCCGGTTTTTACCCGGATTGTATTCAGGCGTTTCACCCAGTTCTTCGGGTACTGTCGATTTGGTGACCTCTTTTTCAAGGAGTTTTTCGATGCGGGAAAATTTATACTGTTCTTCTTCACTGATCAGGGTAATGGCGATACCATCCGTCTCGGCCCTGGCTGTCCGTCCGATACGGTGTATATAGTCTTCGCCTTCGTGGGGTACATCGTAGTTGATAATCAGTTCAATGTTGTCCACATCAATACCTCGCGAAAGCAGATCGGTGGCCACCAGTATATTCAGCTTCCGGTTCCGGAATTGTAACATAATTTCCTCCCGCTCCTTCTGGTTGAGGTCCGAATGGATGTCCTCGGCTATGAGCCCCTCGCGCTTCAGTTGCCTGCCCAATTGCTTGGCAGCCAGTTTAGTGGAGCAGAAAACGATTACACTTTTCAGGTTCCGACCCTTGAGAAGGTGTATGGCCAGTGGTAGTTTCTGAGCTTCATATACAGGGTAGGCCACCTGCAGGATCTTCTCTGCAGGTTTGGAAACAGCAATGCTGATCTCAACCGGGTCGTTCAATATCTTTCTTGGCAAGGGTCCTGATTTCACTGGGCATGGTGGCGGCAAACATCAGGTTCTGCCTTTTTTTCGGGAGGTACTGAATGATCTTCAGGATGTCCTCATGGAAACCCATGTCCAGCATGCGGTCGGCCTCATCCAGAATCAGGTATTCCACGTCCTCGAACTTCACGTAGTTGTTATTCAGGTGGGCAATCATCCTGCCGGGTGTACAGATCACCACTTCGGTGCCTTCCATCAGGGCTTTTTTCTCCCTGGCAAAAAGGGCCCCGTCTCCACCACCATATACAGCAATGGATCCCACCGGAGTAAAATAGCCGAAGCCTTCCATTTGCTGGTCAATCTGCTGGGCCAGTTCCCGGGTGGGTACCACGATCAGTGCCCTGGTTTTGTTGGTTCGTTCTTCCGAAATAATTTTCTGTATGACCGGCAGCAGGAAGGCTGCTGTTTTTCCGGTTCCGGTCTGTGCTGATCCGATGATGTCTCTGTCCCTTCAGGATGGCGGGAATGGCCTCTTGCTGAATGGGGGTGGGGGTTTCAAACCCCATGGCTTCAATCCCCTCCATCAGGGAGGGTTCAAAGCCGAAATCACTAAATTTCAATATGCTTCTTTCTTAAAAAATGTTATGCAAAGGTAGTCAAATCCTTTGACTTGTATACAGCTTAAACAGCCAGGGGCTGGATTAGGTTCGGCCCGGGTAGACTTTTAGTGCCTCTGCAAGTGTCTCCACGGCCATGGCCAGCTCCTCCTTTTTCAGGACGTAGGCGATCCGGACCTCCTGTTTACCCAACCCGGCAGTGGAATAGAAACCGGAAGCAGGCGCCATCATCACTGTCTGATTTTTATATTCAAAGTCGCTGAGGATCCACTGTGCAAAATGGTCGGCATCCTCCACCGGGAGTTTAACAACGGTATAAAAAGCTCCCTTGGGAGTAGGGCAAACAACCCCGGGAATGAGATTCAGGGCCTTTACCAGGAAGTCGCGTCTTTCGATGTATTCTTCGTAGACCTCCTTAAAATAGGAGGGAGGAGTATCCAGTGCTGCTTCACCGGCCACCTGTCCGTATGACGGAGGACTCAGCCTTGCCTGGGCAAATTTGAGAGCTGTGGAAATCAGCGCTTTATTCTTTGAAACCAGGGCACCCACCCTTACGCCGCACATGCTGTATCGTTTTGAAACTGAATCAAACATTACCACATTTTCCTGCAAGACCTTTCAGCTTCATGGCTGAGAAGTGCTCCTCCCCGTCATAACAGAACTCCCTGTAAACCTCATCAGAAAAGAGATAGAGGTCATGTTTTTTTACGATTTCACCGAGCATCTCCAATTCCTTCCGCGAGTAGAGGTAGCCGGTCGGGTTGTTGGGATTACATATAATGATCCCCCTGGTCTTCGGACCAATCACTTTTTCAAACTCTTCAATGGGGGGAAGTGCAAATCCGTTTTCGATACCCGAAGTGATGGGAACTACCTTTACCCCGGCTGCCACTGAGAATCCATTGTAGTTGGCATAGAAGGGCTCGGGAACGATCACCTCTTCACCCGGGTTCACGGTCGACATCAGGGCAAAGGTGATTGCCTCCGAGCCTCCTGTGGTCACCAGCATTTCGGTATGGTCCACATTGATTCCGATCCCCTGGTAAAATGCTGCCAGCTTTCGGCGGTAACTTTCATGTCCCGCCGAGTGACTGTATTCAATCACCTTTTCATCCATGTTCTTCACTGCCTCCCTGGCAACTTCAGGCGTCTTGATGTCGGGCTGCCCGATATTGAGGTGGTATACTTTTCTTCCCTTTTTCTTGGCCTCTTCGGCAAAGGGGACCAGCCTTCGGATGGGAGAGGCTGGCATCTGTTCTCCTTTTTTGGATATTCCTGGCATGTTTATTCTTCGTTTGGGATGACTTTTCCTTTTATCTGCAATTTCACCGGCGAATTGGATGGCACTTGAATAGACATAAAGCGACTTGAAAAAGGTGCCTGCCGTGAGCGGTATTGTATTCCACGGTGATCTCACCTGATGCTCCGGGTTCAATGGGCTCTCTGGGCCAGGCTGGAACGGTGCATCCACAGGTGGAACGCACCCTGTTGATCACCACCGGCTTCCTCCCCAATGTTCTTGAAAACGAAGGTCCAGCTCCCATCCCCGTCTTCGGGAATCTCCCCATAGTCGTGCAGCTACCTCTTCAAACCAGATCTCCACTCCCTGCTGTTTTGCTTTCTGCTCGGGGTTTTCATTGCATCCTGAATTGAGCACCAACAGGGTCAGGAAGCCAATGAATTATATTCGATGAAATTTCATGATTATCCAATTAGAAAAACAAAAGTACTTGAATTTCGTAAAGTGTAATATGATTAAGAGCATTTACCTTACTAATTCATATTCATTAACTTTGGATACACCCCAACACCTGCAGCCATGAAAATCTTTCAATCCATTAAAGTAATCTTTCTTTTTAGCCTGGGCTTTGTGATATTATCCTCCTGTGAAAAGGAAAACCCAGACAAGCCCCACCCGGTTTCACTGGAGAAACTGAGCGGTCAGGTTCAAAAGGGACCTTTTCTGAACGGGACTTCCATTACCATTGCCGAATTAAATTCGGACATGGGTCAGACCGGAAAAAACTTCAGCACCCAGATCAGTGATAACCGTGGAAGTTTTGAATTGAAACAGGTGGATCTTTCATCCCAGTTTGTAGAGCTTAAGGCGGATGGTTTTTATTATAACGAAGTGGATGATGAATCCTCATCTGCTCGTCTGATTCTCTATGCCCTTTCAAATCTGAGTGATAAAAGTACCCTGAATGTAAATTTCTTATCCCACCTTGAAAAGGACCGGGTCTATCAGCTTCTTGATGAAGGTTATTCTTTCACTGAAGCCAAAGCCCGCGCCCAGGAGGAGCTCCTGCAGATTTTTTCCATTGAGATGCCCGGGATGGCAGAATCCGAATTGCTGGATATTTCCAGGGCGGGTGATGAGCATGCCGTTCTGCTGGCCATTTCGGTGATCCTTCAGGGTTACCGCTCAGTGGCTGAACTTTCCGAGCTGCTGGCCAATATTAATTCCGATTTCAGGGAGGACGGAGAACTCAACAGTGAATCTGTCGGATCAGAACTGGTCAATGGAGCCATGTGGCTCCATCTGGGTGAAATCAGAGAAAACCTGGAAGCAAGGTATAAGGAGACCGGACTGGAAGTTGATTTGCCGGATTTTGAGAAATACGTGGATATTTTCCTTGTAAATACGCATTTGAATCAAACCTATCCATCGTCTACCCCGAATTCAGTGAGTATGGGGAAAATGTATTGTATGGTGACAAATCCCTTTTCAATAATTCACTGGAATACAGCCTGGCGGCATATCTGCCCAAAGGATCTTCGCTGGTGATCAAATTATCGGGGGGAATATGGTTTTACAGGGCGATGCCCAATGGTCCTGTAAACTGGAAAATCTCGCAGTACGATAGTCAATACAAAGTCCCAAACCTTCACTGCCATTGAATCGGGAGCATCATGTGACCTGGCCCTTCAATTTGGATTTGACCAGGATAGCACCAATCTGGGAGGCGGGATTCTGATCGAGTATTTTGAAAATGGATCCGAAACGGCCACCAGGAGTAAAATGGTATATGCGGAAGAATGAGAAAAGTCCAACCAGGAAATAAAGGATCCGGCCATCCTGGACCAGATCTTAAGCAATGCTGTCATCTGCAGGGTGGCCATGATGGACGGTGAATCTGCCCTACATTGTGCCCTTTAATTACGGATACAGGGATGGCTGCATTTACATCCACTCGGCTCCGGAGGGAAAAAAGCTCGATCTGATTGCGCCAGAACAATCAGGTTTGCTTCGAGGTTGAGGATGGCGTGGAGCTTGTAAAGGGCGAAAAAGCCTGCAGCTGGACCACCCGCTACCGTTCAGTGGTGGGTTACGGCAGCGATGGAGATCCTTTCTGATGATCAGAGTAAACAAGAGGGACTGGAGATCATAATGGCTCAGCACGGAGCCCCGGAACTGATTGAATTTAATGCGAAAAACCTGAAAGGCATGGTGATTCTGAAACTCACCATTACCTCTATCACCGGGACACAGTCAAGTAACTTTTCACCAGCTAACCACTGAACCACTAACCACTAACCCACCTACTACCCATTAACTAATAACAGCTCGCGAAGCGAGCCCCTTAATACATCGCTTCAATATTCCATACAAAAGCGCGGATCCCCACGTCCTTGTTCTCTTCATCCAGGCGGCGGACTCCATCCAGGACAGCACTCGACCGCTTCATCTTCCACCACCGCCATCCTGGCCGATGTTTTGTTCCGGCCAGGTGTGGGTGTTCATGTGAGGGGGGCCATCCACGCTGCCCCGGCCGGTAAGGTCGGTCCAGCGTGTAAATCCCCTGATATTCAGCTTTTCAAAAAGGTACTCCACCTTTTCGGTATGTGCCTGGTTGTATACTATAAATATTGCTTTCATGCTTTTTCATTTTGTGGCAAGGATTCGCCGTTTCCATTCATAAAATCATACTTGACCTTTTTCTGCGTTTCTCACTTCTTCTGAGCATCATGTGGTAGACCACAGGTACCAGGATCAGGGTTACAATGGTGGAGAAGATCAGTCCGCCGATGACGGCGATTCCCATGGGACTCCAGATCTCCGATCCGGATCCTGTGCTCAGGCCAGAGGCAGCATCCCCAGAATGGTGGTCAGGGAGGTCATCAACACAGGACGGAGCCTCGATTTTCCCGACACCACGATGGCCTCATTCAGTTTCAGTCCGCGTTCACGCATCAGGTTGATGTAGTCCACCAGCACAATGGCATTTTTCACCACGATTCCCAACCAGCATCACACCTCCGACCATGGAGATCACACTCATGGTGGTTCCTGTAACCAGGTGGGCCAGGATCACCCCGGTGAATGCAAAGGGAATGGAAAACATAATGATAAAGGGCATTTTCATGGATTCGAACTGACTGGCCATCACCAGGTAGGTAAGGATCAGACTGAGCAGTCAGCAGCAGCATCAGGTCCCTCATGGAATCCTGCAAATCCTCCACAGCCCCTCCCATCTGGACATTCACATCCGGAGGGATATCCATGGCATCGATCTTGGCCTGTACCTCTTCAGCCATTTTGTTCAGGGGTACCTTGTAAGGGGGTGATGGATACAGTCACGATCCTTTCCCTGTTCTTGCGCTCGATGTTGGGAGGCGACCAGTTCTCTTCAATCTTAGCCACTTCACCCAGCCGGATTACCTGGTTGTTCATGTTCATCAGGGCGATGTCGTTGAGGTCGGAGAGGGAATTACGCTCATCCTCCTCGAAACGAAGCACAATGTCGTATTCATCACCCTCTTCGCGGTAACGGCTCAGGTAAGGACCTTCGACCCGGTTGCGCACTGCATTGGCCATGCTAAAGGTATTGAGTCCGTGCTGGGCCATTTTTTCCCTGTCAGGAACAATCTGGAGCTGAGGTTTGGACGGATCACGGCTCACATTGATGTTGGTGGCACCCTTAATGGATTGAACACTGTCGGCCAGTGCATTGGCTATCATGGAAGTGGCATCAAAGTCATAACCGTAGATCTCCACCACCACATTGTTTTGTGTGGTACCTCCCATGCCACCATTGGGGACCACATCCACATTGACAATTTCGGGAATGGTCTCCAGGTACTCCCTGAGCACGTTGGCCAGTTCCCAAACATCACGGTCCCTTTCAAGCTGATCGGTGAGCGTAAAGTTGATATTGATCCGGTGCGATCCCGATTCCATGAAGAGGGACATCATTCCCCCCTGGTCGTCCGATCCCGACGAGGTATAGTAGAACTTGGCTTCGGGCATGTTCTCTTCAATAAAGGCATCCACCTTACGTGCCACCTTGGTGGTCTCATCCACCCGGAGCCCGGTTTGCAGTTCAATGGCAGCGGTCATGGATCCCTGGTCGGCTTCGGGCATAAATTCAAATCCCATTCCTCCTGCCATCATCATGGATAGCGATGAAAATGGCGAAGGCGATGATCAGTGTGCCCCACCTGAAACGCAGTGCCACTTTAAGGGATCTTTCATAAAAGTTATCCAGGCGGTCGAGGAAAGCGTCCAATGGTATTGTCGTAGCTGACCTTGCGGACCTTTCTGGGTTTCTTCCTGTAGCTTCATCATTTTGGAAGCCAGCATAGGAGTGAGGGTGATGGCACTGATCGTGGATGTGACCACGGTAATGGATACAATGTAACCCAGGGGTCGGAACAGTTCACCGGTCATTCCTCCAATCAGTGTAAGTGGCAGGAATACAGCCACCACGGTCAGGGTGGTAACAATCACCGCCAGCCACACCTCGTTGGTGGCGTAAATGGCCGCTTCTCTGGGGCGGCTTCCCCGTTCCACATGTTTGGTGATATTTTCCAGCACCACAATGGCATCATCCACCACCATACCGATGGCAATGGAAAGCGACGACAGGGCAATGATGTTGATGGAACTTCCTGAAATATAGAGGTAGATAAAGGCTACGATCAGGGAGATGGGAATGGTAAGGATAACAATGAAGGTGGCCCTCCATCTTCCCAGGAAGAAAAGGACCACCAGGATCACCGCAATGGCAGCATACATCAGGGTGGATGACAGGTTATTGATGGAATCCGTAATAAATTCTGAAGAATCAAAAAAGGTGATAATCTCCACATCTTCGGGAAGCGATTCCATGAGTTCCGGCATCAGGGCCTGGATATCCTGGCAAACCTGGACTGTATTGGCACCGGATTGTTTCTGGATAATAATCCGCATACCGGTTTTCCCGTTCAGCCGCTCATCCAGGGAGACATCCCGGAGGGTGTCCCGGATGGTTGCCACGTCTTTCAGGTAGACGGTTTGCCCGTTAAAACTGGCCAGTACAATGTCGTCAAGAACATCACTGGAGGGGAATTCCCCCTTGATCCTCAGGGGATAATCCATCAATCCCATTTCGATGTTCCCCGCAGGCAGGTTCAGGTTCTCTGCATTCAGTACCCCGGCAATCATCTCCACGGAGAGATTGTAGGATTCCATTTTCCGGGGAGTCAATGTCCACCTGGATCTCTCTTCCCGGAGCACCCATAAGGCCCACGGAACCCACTCCGTCGATCCGGTTCAGGGGATTCACAATTTTTTCATCCAGAATCTTGGCGATGGCCGGGAAACTTTCTTCGGCTGTTACGCCGTAAAAAAGAACGGGCATGGCACTGGAACTGAATTTGAAAAGGGCAGGGTTTATCCACCTCATCGGGTAAGAATTGTTCTGCAAAACTGAGGGCATCCCTCATTTCATTGGATGCCTCATCCAGGTTGGTGCCCCATTCAAATTCACAAACCACGATGGACATATTGTCCCGGGAGGTGGATGAAATGTTCTTCAAATTTCCCACTGAGTTCAGCTGGTTCTCGATGGTCCGGGTCACATTGGTCTCAATATCTGCGGCACTGGCCCCGGAATAGGTGGTAATCACCGAAATGGCCGGGAAATCAATATCGGGATAGAAATCAATGGGCAGTTTGTTCAGGGAGTATACTCCCATGACAAGCAATGCCACAAAGATCATGATTGTTGTAATCGGTCGTCTGACCGCGTTTCCGTATATGCTCATTTTTCCTTGCTTTTAATAATTAGTCGGCAACCACCTTCACAGGAGCACCATTTTCCAGGTGACTCTGACCGGCAATAATCAGCTGCTCTCCTCCTTTAATCTCCGGAGACGCAATCTCCAGCTGGTCGTCCTGTCGGCTCACTATATTTACGCTTACCCTGCGGGCTGTTCCGTTTTCATGAAGCATTACATAGCGTTCATTGGTTCCTGATTGCTGTAATACGGAAATGGCAGGTACAATCAGGGCCTCTTTTTCACCCAGCTTCAGGCTCACCCTTGCAAACATGCCCGGGATAAGTTTGTCTTTGCTGTTTGGAACCTTCAATTCAACGGTAAAGGTCCGGGTGGCTGCACTGACGGTCGGGTGAATTCTGAAAACGGTTCCCGTGAAAGTTTCACCCGGGTATACATCCGTCGTCACATCAGCCTTCATGCCCAACTTAATCAGCGGAAGGTCCTTCTCACTCAGGTTCACCATCACCTTGACCGGGTCAACCTGGATCATCGATACCAGGGCAGCCTTTCCCACAGGGGTGTTGGGTGTGGGGGAGAAGAGCTCTCCATCGTTGTAATATTTGCCGGTGATGACTCCTGAATAGGGAGCCCTCAGCAGGGTGTTCTCCTCCAGGTTTTCCAGAATCAGTTCAGTGGTTTCCACCTGTGACAACATCTGGTCGTAGGCCTGTTGGGTCACCGATCCGTATTTCAAGCAGGGTATCCATCCGGGCCAGGTCGGTCTTCAGGGTCTGGTACTGCAGCATGGTCTGGTCCAGCTGGGTCCTGTCCATTTCAACCAGGAGATCTCCCTTGTTAACATGGTCGTTTACTTCCACCTTCACCGAACGGATCCGGCCCGACAGGGCAGGTGAAAGATAGGTCTCCTCAAAGGCAACCACTGTGGAGGTAATATTTTGTGAGATGGCCGTTTCCCTGTAGATCAGGTCCATTACCTTTACCGGTTGTACCTTTATTTCAGGGTGGCTGCATCTGTTTCAGCTCCCGGAGCCTGCATTTTGCAGGATGACAGTGCAGCACTGGCAATTAAGGTGAGCAGGATGATCTTTATGGTTCTCATGGTGGATATGGTTTTCATGTTCAGTATTGTTTTCAATTTTGCTTCAGGCTATAGTTTATTCATTAATTTATCGAGTTGCAGTTTGGCATTCAGAACCTCCATCATGGAGGTCATGTAGTTGCTTTCTGCATCCAGGTAGTTGCCATTGGCCTGGGTAATGTCCAGACTGGTGGCCATGCCCTGTTCAAATTTCCGGGTATAACTTTCATATAACACGAAGGGCTACCTCCCTGTTTTCTTTCTGGGTTTCATAGTTTTCCAGTGAACTTTGAAGGTTGTACCGGTACTGTTTTTCCTGCAGGTTCAGCTGGTCTTCCATGATGCTCAGGTTGTTCTGGGCCATGTCATAGTCGATTTTTGCCTGGTCCACCCTTGCCTTTCTCATCCCGCTGGAGAAAATGGGTACTGCCATGGATAGTCCGGCCAGGTGGTTGGGATTCATATCAAAGTTGGTTCTCTTAATCTTTGCATTGTAGTTATAGAATCCAGCACGGAGGGGGCATAATTCCATTTTTCCATGGACAGCAGTTTCTCGTTGATCTCCTCCTGGGATTTCGCAAGTTTGATAGCCAACGTTATCTTCCATGATAAATGGAGTGCTGCCAGGGCCAGCTTCAGGCTCTTCGCTCTGAAAGAGCGCTTCCAGCTGATCGGTAAGCTGCACTTCTGTTCCGGCATCAACTCCCAGCTGAAACCGCAATCAGATTGTAATTGAGCTCCAGGTTTCTGTTCAGGGAGTTCACTGAATTTTGCAAGCTGGTTCACGGTGATCCTGATCTGGTCCACATCGGTCTGCTCGGCCATGCCGGTCTTGTACATGGTTTCTGTGGTCGCAGCGTTTCCTCCAGGTTTTCCAGGTTTCGTTTGAGGATGTCCAGGGATTCTTCCGTGATCAGCACCAGGTAGTAGGAGGTGATTACCGACTCCTTGATCCCCAGTTCATTAAAATCATAGTTCTGCTCGGAAATGATTTTAGCCAGTTTGGCGGTCTGAATGCCCACAATATATTGTCCGCTGAAGATCAGCTGGGACACCTGTAGCTTTGGCAGTGGATGCGTCATTCAGTATAATGGTTGAGGGGGGCAGCATGCGACTGCAGCACACCATCGTAGTATGAGTTCGCGCCGTGTACAAGTACAATCATTGGCTGTGTAGAATGGGAAAACTTGCCTTGGTCTGGTTGAAGGCATTCTGTAAATCCTCAGGGGTGAAGGATGGTGCCTCTCCACCCTCCGAAATTAAATTCCATTTCATAATTGAAGTAGGTCATATAGTCGACGGTTCCGTCCACCTGGGGAAGTCCCTGTGATATGGATTCCCATACGCTGGCTTTGGAGCGCTCCACCTCCATCCTGGCAGTTTTCAAGGGTTTTGTTATAGGCAAGGGCATAGTCTACAGCTCCCTGCAGGTCCAGGACAAGTGTTTCTGAGGGATCCTGGAGGCTCCGTGTGCTCCTGACTCATCAGCTGGGGCAATGAGCCCACTGCCAGGAGTATGGCTAAAATTGTTTTTTCATCTTTATTCTCATATCTGTAATTTTACGCTCTAACGCTCTTATTCATTAATCGTTTTATCCAAAATGCTTTTACATTCCTCAAGGAGATTCTGTCCCTTTATTGTGGAGATGCCCCTGAAGAAGGGGATGATAATGTGCTCGAACATGTCTTTCCGGTCATAACCGGCCTCCACCATGCTGCTGTCCTGCTTAAAAAGGTCGAAGAGTGCATGGAGCGCCCGGTTGAAAATCCCGATGTTGATGTCGTTTCGGAATACCTCCTGCTTCACACCGGTTTCGATTAATTTTCCGGTTACGCTGAAATCCCTGATATTACCGGGTTCCTGAATCTCCTTGAATACCCTTGGATGGTATTTTTTGAAATCGTTGAAGAAGGAGGGGCTCATGTGCATCATCTGGTCGATGGTCATTTTCATGATCCTGAACAGTGCTTCAATGGCATTGTCGGATTGCTCGATTAACCTGTGTGCTTCCTCTGCAGTTTTTTCCTTATAGTAGCGTGATCACCTCCAGAAGCAGGGTATCCTTATCCTTGAAGCGTTCATAAATGGTGCGTTTGGATATCCCCATCTCCTCGGCAAGGGAATCCATGGTCATGCTCCTGTATGCCATATTTCCCGAACAGTTGTCCCGATTCAACTAATATACGCTCTCTGACTTCCACAGGTCTTCAAATTTTCGGCAAGTATATGAAAACTTTTTTGGTTTTTTAAGTTTTCAGCGTTAAATAATGGTAAAATTCGGTGAACGGGAGATCTGGACCGGTGAATCAAAGCTGCCGTCCCTTTTTTTACTATTTTTGCGGGACTTTAAAAAATGATCAAAAATGAATATTCCCTCGAAATATGATCCCGCCAGTGTGGAGGACAAATGGTATGCCTACTGGATGGAACATCAATTCTTCAAAAGCACACCCGATGAGCGGGAACCATACTGCATTGTAATTCCCCCTCCCAATGTAACCGGTGTGCTGCACATGGGACATATGCTCAACAATACACTTCAGGATGTATTGATCCGCCGCGCCCGCATGATGGGGAAAAATGCGCTCTGGGTACCGGGAACCGACCATGCTTCCATCGCCACAGAGGCCAGGGTGGTTAACAAGCTGGCCGAAGCAGGGAATTAAAAAAGCAGATCTGACCAGGGACGAATTCCTTGTCTCATGCCTGGGACTGGACCCATAAGCATGGTGGGATCATCCTGGAACAGTTAAAAAAGCTCGGGGCCTCCTGTGATTGGGACCGCACCTGCTTTACCATGGATGAAGGCGCTTTCGGAGAGTGTGATCAAGGTTTTTGTGGACCTGTTTAACAAGGGCTTGATCTACAGGGGAGTGAGGATGGTTAACTGGGATCCGCAGGCACTCACTGCCGTTTCGGATGAGGAAGTGAACTATAAGGAGGTACAGTCGAAGTTCTATTATATTCGGTACAAGGTGGAGGGGGAAGAAGACTACATCACCATTGCCACGACGCGGCCCGAGACCATCCTGGGCGATACGGCCGTTTGTGTCCACCCGGAAGACGAGCGTTTCACAAAATTTCACGGGAAAAAGGTTCTTGTTCCCCTGATTAACAGGCCTGTACCCATCATCGTGGATGAATATGTGGATCGCGAGTTTGGTACCGGGGCATTGAAGATTACTCCGGCACACGATATCAATGACTATGAGCTGGGTATCAAGCATAACCTGGAATCCATCGATATATTCAACGACAATGGAACCCTGAATGAAGCCGCTCAAATACTGCTGGGCGTGGATCGTTTTGAGGCCCGCAAGCAAATTATTCCTGAACTTGAAGCGGCCGGAAACCTGGTGAAGGTGGAGGACTATATGAATAAGGTGGGCTACAGCGAACGAACCGATGCTGTGATTGAACCCAAGTTGAGCCTGCAGTGGTTCCTGGAGATGAAAGAGCTTGGTGAACCGGCCCTGGAGCATGTGATGAATGACGATATCCAGCTGCAACCTGCCAAATTTAAGAACACCTACCGTCACTGGATGGAGAATGTGAAGGATTGGTGCATCTCCCGTCAGCTCTGGTGGGGGCATCGTATCCCTGCATTATTTTTATGGCGAGGGCCATAACGATTACGTGGTCGCCGAATCTGCTGGAGGAGGCCTTGAAACTGGCTATGGAGAAGACAGGCAATACTTCCCTGCAAGCTTGAGGATCTCAGGCAGGATGAAGATGTGCTGGATACCTGGTTCTCTTCATGGCTCTGGCCCATTTCGGTATTCGACGGAATCAGGAATCCTGATAATGAAGATATTAAGTACTACTATCCCACCAATGACCTGGTAACTGCTCCTGAGATTCTGTTTTTCTGGGTGGCAAGGATGATTATAGCAGGCTATGAATACAGGGGATGAAAAACCTTTCTCGATACGGTTTATCTTACCGGCATTGTCAGGGATAGCAAGCGCAGGAAAATGTCCAAATCCCTGGGGAATTCTCCCGATCCCATCGAATTGATGAAAAAGTACAGTGCCGATGGTGTAAGGGTAGGGATGTTGTTCTGTTCTCCAGCCGGAAACGACCTCTTGTTTGACGAGAGCCTGACCGAGCAGGGACGAAATTTCAGCAATAAAATTTGGAATGCTTTCAGGCTGATTAAAAGCTGGGAGGTGGATGCAGGTATTGAACAGCCTGCTCATTCACTCATTGCTGCCCAATGGTTGGATGCTCAACTGGACCGTGCCTTCGAAGAGGTGGACCGCCAGTTTAAAAAATACCGCATTTCTGATGCCCTGATGATCATCTACCGGCTTTTCTGGGAGGAGTTCAGTGCATGGTATCTGGAGATCATTAAACCGGCCTACCAGGCACCCATTGATAAGCATAGCTATGAGCACACCCTTGGCTTTGTGAACAGGCTTCTTCACCTGCTTCATCCTTTCATGCCCTTTATCACCGAGGAGATTTGGCAACTCATGGAGGAGAGGGAGAAGGGTGAAAGCCTGATGATTTCGCCCATGCCGGCTCTAAGCGGTGCAGACAGGGAAGTGCTCGGACGCTTTGAGGAGGTGAAGGAAGTAATCACCCAGGTCAGAAGTATACGAAAGGACAAAAACATACCTCAGAAAGAGTCTCTTGAGTTGCATGTAAGGCCCTCTGAAAACTCGATTTATCACCTCGATCTGGAACCGGTGGTTCTTAAGCTGGGCAATCTTTCAGCTGTAAATCAGGTTGCTGAGGATCCGGGCGATACCATTTCATTCATCGTAAAAAACGTCGAGTATTTTGTACCCGTGGGTAAAAATGTGAACCCCGAGGAGGAGTTGGCTAAAATGGAGGAGGAGCTTTCTTATACAAAAGGGTTCATGGATGGTGTTCAGAAGAAGCTGGCCAATGAACGTTTTGTGCAGGGTGCCCCACCAGCGGTTGTGGAAAAGGAGAGGCAAAAACTGGCCGATGCAGTGGGGAAGATCGCCGTTCTGGAGGCACAGATACTTAAGCTTAAAGTTTAAAGTCGAAAGTTTAAAGTCGAAAGTTTAAAGTTTAAAGTTTAAAGTCGAAAGTTTGAAGTCAAAATTTTCAAGTTTTCAATACTTCTTTCAGGTAGTTCTTCATCTCTGAAACAAGTCCATATGGGCCATTCAGTAGGTATTCTCGCCAGAGGATTATGGTTCTACTCCGGAAATTACCTCCTTGCCTACTGAAGTATAAATTCAAACCTATTTCTGCCCGAAAATTACCCAATTGAGCTCAAGGTCAAGGGACTCATAAGGGATTCCGCTTCGGCTCTAATGGTATATATATAAATTATCCGAATATTAACTAATACAGTTAATAAACGATAAAAAACATCTCTTGATAGATATATATTATCTAATTGTTAACCTATTTAGATAACAAATAGATAATTTAAATCTATTTTTGTTTTTCTATTAGCCCTTAGCATTAATATTAGCCGCGCTTGTCCCAAAAACCAGCAAAAACCAGCAAAAACCAGCAAAAACCAGCAAAAACCAGCAAAAACCAGCAATTAACACTATCAATACTAACGATCATTAATTCTCCCTATCTGAATGTGAAGACTGTCACTGTGAGCCGTCTTTAGGAGGCAGATTCCATAGCTAAATCAATCAGAATGGGGATCAGGATTAGGGCCTGGATTGAACTAAGGGGCTAATCTGATAGAGGTCCAACGCGCCTCTTTTTTGAGGTAAGCAATACGGTCGTGAAGGCGCTTGCGTCCGCCCTGCCAGAATTCCATGCGTGAGGGTTGAATGGCATAGCCTCCCCAGAAGGCCGGGCGCGGAATGTTGTCAGGGTCACTAAATTTACTGCTGAACTTTTCAAAGGCTTTTTCCAGGGTTTCTTTATTTGGAATTTCCTCACTCTGGGGTGAGACCCATGCAGCAATCTTACTTTCAAGGGGCCTGGACCTGAAGTAGAGATCTGAATCTTTCTTGTCAAGGGGTGTGGCAGTACCGGTGATTCTGACCTGTCGCTCCAGTTCAGGCCAGTAGAAGTGGGCCGCAACCCTGTTATTTGCTTTGATGTCCCTGGATTTATTACTTTCATAATTGGTATAGAACACCAGTGAACCTCGTTCTACCTTTTTAAGCAAGACGATCCGGGAGGAAGGCTGACCATTTGAATCCACAGTGGAGAGGGTCATTGCAGTAGGATCGGGAATATCAGATTGAAGCGCCTCGTTAAGCCATTGGGAAAATAGTTCCATGGGATTTTCGGGCAGGCCGGATCTTTCCATTTTATTCCGACCATATTCGCGACGTTCATCTCCCAGATCACGGTTCATTGAAAAACTTTTTTAAAATTCTGCCTTCAGACTTAAATCCAGGCTCTTTACCTGGTGGGTAAGGGCTCCCACTGAGATATAATCCACTCCGCATTCGGCATAATCTCCTGAGGTATCCCGGGTAATGCCTCCTGATGATTCGGTTTCCATTCGTCCATCAATCAGGGCCACTGCCTCACGGGTTTTGGGATCGTAGAAATTGTCCAGCATGATCCGGTGCGACTTTCCCGATCCTGAGAACTTCTTCCACATCGGCAAGACTTCGGGTCTCAACCACTATCTGAAGGTCCAGGTTATTTTTCTCAAGGTAGAGCAGGGTTCCCATGATGGCCTTCTCAATTCCTCCTGCAAAGTCAATGTGATTGTCCTTGATCAGGATCATGTCAAAGAGTCCGAAACGGTGGTTTACACCTCCGCCCAGTCTGACAGCTTCCTTTTCCAGCATGGCGAAATCCAGGAGTGGTTTTCCGGGTGTCCAGGATCCGGGTTCCCGTTCCTTCAACCAGTTGGACATACTCCCTGGTGGACGTGGCAATCCCGCTCATGCGCTGCATGATGTTCAGAACAAGCCGTTCGCACTGCAAAATGGTATGGACGCGCCCTTCCACTTCAAATACCTGGTCGCCCACCGATATGGGATCGCCGTCCTTCATGAAGAGATATTTAGCTCAACTAGAGGATCAAAGCGCTTGAAAACTGCGTCTCTGCCACTGCAATACCGGCGATAATACCCTCCTGTTTAACATGCAGAACGGCTCTCCCGGATGCTTCTTTTGGAATGGTGCTGAGGGTGGTGTGGTCTCCCTCCCTGATATCTTCCTCAAACCAGAGGTCGATGGCCTGGTCAAGGTCCTGGATAGAGTTCATATTGTGACTCTTTTTCAATACTCATGTAATAGACAAGGCGTTTATCATCCTTGCTCATAAAGAAAATATTGACCCTGAAATTTCCCTTGGCGGTGGTCAGGTTGCCAATGGCATACTTTGGATTTCTCTTTGGTTCCCTCGAAGGATATGCTAAAACCGGTGGGAGGATGCTCCTTGAAGAAATTTTCCATGATCCGGGTGGCCTGGTTTTTACTGGCCACATAATCCTTATCCAGTATGGTCAGCTCAAGGCTCTCGTGGAAAAATTGCGCAAGTTTTGTGGCCTCCCCGTGCTTTCATTGCACTTGCTAAGTTCAGCTGGGAACTGTTTGTGCCACTGAGGGACATCATACAGCCCAGGCTGATTATGAAAATAGTTATTAACTTGTACATCTCTTTAAACATCTGCATTTACCGGCCGGTTTTGGCAATATATTTGCAGGCTTTTTCCAATAATGAATTATGTTTGTATATCACCGCAATAATCAGGCCAATGGTCTGGGTGCGTGCAAGATACAAAAAACCTGAATAAACATCTGTAAATGCGGATTACCCTTCTTCAAACAGGAAAAACCAGGGACCACTTCATTATGGAAGGAGTGGAGGAGTTCCGGAAAAGAGTGGTCCGCTATGCCCCTTTTGTGATTGAAACTGTTCCGGATCTGAAGAACAGCCGGAACATGACCATGAAGGAAGTTCAGGAGAAGGAGGGTGAACATGATCTTGAAAAGGATCAAAGCCCGGTGACTACCTGGTCCTGCTGGATGAACGGGGAAAGGAGTTTCACTCCATTGGCTTTGCCGAACATCTGAATAAACTGGAGGGCAGGGTAAATCATCTGATATTTTTGATTGGAGGACCCTATGGATTTTCGGAGGAGGTATACAGCAGGGCAAATGAAAAGTTTTCCCTTTCGAAACTTACTTTTTCACACCAGCTGATCAGGCTGCTGTTTATGGAACAGATATACAGGTCATTTACAATTCTTAAAGGGAGAGCCCTATCATCACGAATAAATCAAAGCCATGGAGCAGTCCCCGAAACAAATCAAGGCGAGAAGGAATCGTCGCAGGCGATTCTCCTGTTTCTTGTTGACCTTGCTTTGTCTGATCACCTGGATGATTTCTACCGGTGGACCTGCCAAGCAGCATGACTGCTCCAGGGAGGTGGCGGAATTTGAACGGGTTCTTGCATAAAAAGGAACGATTCCTGAAGGAGGAGCTTTCAAAACTGGAAAGCGAATTTGAGAAAGAAGAACCCATGGATGTACTGAACAGAAGATTCCTTGCAATACCAGGAAATCGCCGATCAACAGGGATATCTCCATCTTTTATTATGAAGGTGGAGAGCTGAAATACTGGTCGGACCACACCATTGCTCTTCATGACAGGTGGAATGCCAGGTTGAGAAAAGCCTTTCCTTTCGCTCCGGAATGCCGATTATGTGACTGTAGTCAGTCATTCTGGAGGATGGGATCCTCCTGGGACTGATCGAGATCAAGAAGACACTATCCCTTTCAGAACGAATTCCTGGTTAACGGATTTCAGAAAGATTTTACCCTGGGCCCGGAAGTAGAATATCGAGTTTCTTGAGGAGGAGGGCTGTCTTCCGGTATTGAACGAAGAAGGGAAGTATCTCTTCTCCCTGGATTTTAATGCGAGTTCAACATGACAGACACAGGGCCCCGGCCCTTTGTCTACCATCGCTTTTATTGGGTTTCTGCTCCTGTTTCTGGGCCAGTCTTTTTCACTATTGTTGCAGGTGCTATCAGGGAAGTGGAGATGGATATGGATTGGTATTTTAACCCTTTTGATCCCGGTTGGAGCCTTCCTGTTTCTCCGCTTTGGGACTTCCCTATTTCTTTGAGAAAACCCAGCTTGTTTCAGCCTGATATTTTTGCCAGCCGGTTCTTTGCCTCCCTGGGCCATCTGCTTGTGATTTCTGTTTCGGTTCTGGCCACTGGTAAGCCCTTTATTACAGGCATGGCTCAATCACTAAAATTGGCAGCCGGATACCCTGCAGGGTGATGTCCATCATGCTGTTTATTTTGGGAGCACTCATGTTTTTGCTTGTGGAGCAGCTGCTTGAGCAGCCTGGTCCTGGATTCGATGATATCCCTGGAGCCTCAACGGGTTACAACCCTGACTGCCTATAGCTTTCTGACCCTTGCGGTGATCATGATGTGGATTGTTTCCATCGGAATGGTAATTGACCGGGCCATTACCTGTGCCAACACAAAGATATGGAGGGTTACTCTATACGCAGCCGGCGCCATCTCTGCAACTTTCCTGGCAGCCTACCTCCTGCCCTGGGAAAATGGCTCCTGGCTGGGCTGGGCAGGTCTCATGCTGATGATCCTGGGCCAGCTCTATATAAGGCATGGCCATCCTGTGCGTATCCCCTTCTCCAGGTACATATTTCTTTTGCTTATTCGTTTCAGTATTCCTGGTGATTCGCTTTCAACAATACAACCAGATCAGGAGTTGACCGGCAGAAAGAGGTGGAACTGGTGAAACTATCTTCAGAGCACGACCCGGTGGCAGAGATGCTCTTCAGCGAGATCAGCCAGGGTATCAGGAACGATTCCCTTCTTTCATATTTTATGGAGCCCTACGTAGAGATTGATCTGCTCGTGAATCATTTGAACCGCAACTATTTTTCAGGTTACTGGACAAAATATGAGCTGCAATATACCGTTTGTCGTCCCGATGACCGGGTTTACCTTGCTCCCCCTGATGATGAATGGTTCCACTGCTATGGCTTCTTTGATGAGATGATCCAATCCATGGGGATTGAAATTCCCGGCAGCGATTTCTATTACCTTGATAACATGAATGGACGGATCTCCTATCTTGCGGTTATTCCTTACCAGATGGCCGGGGAGGAACACCGGATTTTTATTGAGCTGGATTCAAGGATAATCTCCGAGGAGCTGGGATATCCGGAATTACTTTTGGATGAGCGGTACAGTGCTTTTACCAGCCTTGATTTTTCCTATGCCCGTTATAATAAGGGGATTCTGATTTCCAGGGACGGGGATTTTTCATACCGTCGGCAGGCCGCATTTTATACCCGGGGAGAAGAAACATTTGAGAGAATTACCCTGGATGGATGGGATCATAATATCTATAATGTGGACAGGGATTATACCATTATCGTGGGCAGTCCTTCCTTTACTTTAATGAACAACCTGATCTCCTTCTCCTATATTTTTGCCCTTAATTTCCTGATGCTGGCATTGATCTACCTGCTTGTGGATGCAGGGAAGAAGAAGCCAGGATTTAACTGGAGTTTTAAAAACAGGATTCAGTATTCCATGCTGGCAACCCTGTTTCTGACTTTTGTCCTGATCTGTTCGGGAACCATCTTTTTCATTGTTCAGCAATACAGGGATAAAAACAACGATAACCTTCGGAACACCATGCGGTCTGTTTATATCGAGCTGATTCATAAGGTAGAGTACGAGGAAGATCTCAGGAACTGGTCCTCCGACGCTTATTACAACCTGGACGAATTGCTGAGGAAATTTTCGAATGTCTTCTATTCCGACATCAACCTGTATGATGAAAACGGAGTATTACTGGCCACATCCAGGGAGGAAATATTTGAACGGCAGTTGCTGAGCACAAGAATGGACCGGATGGTCTTTGAAGACCTTTCCGGAGGAAGGGCTTCTGAAATTATTCATGAGGAGCATATTGGAGAGTTGAATTATATTTCGGCCTATGTACCCCTGCTGAACAGTGAAAATGAGTTCCTGGCCTACCTGAACCTGCCTTACTTTACCCAGTCGGGCATCCTGACCAGGGATGTTACCAACATGGTGGTGGCTGTAATCAACATATACCTGATCCTTCTGCTGATCATTCTGGGGGTGAGTGTATTCCTGGCCGACCGCATTACCCAGCCCTTAAGAATGATCCAGAGTCGCATTGCCCAGGTGAGCCTGAGCGCCAAGAATGAAACCATCCGTTATGACCGGAGTGATGAAATCAGGGGATTGGTGGAGGAGTACAATTACATGGTGCAGGAGCTGGAGAAAAGCGCTGAATCTGCTTGCCCAGAGTGAGCGGGAGTCGGCCTGGCGGGAAATGGCCAAACAGATCGCCCATGAAATTAAGAATCCCCTGACACCCATGAAGCTGAATGTACAGCACCTGCAACGGGCCATGGAGGAGGGTGAGGCCGATGCTGCAATGGTGGAGCGGATTTCAGCAACACTCATTGAGCAGATCGATTCCCTGAGCGCCATTGCCAACGAGTTTTCCGATTTTGCAAAAATGCCAAAGGCCAGGAATGTCCCGGTGGATCTGGTGTCCATATTGCACAATCTCTTGCAGCTTTTTGAAGCACAGCGAGAGGGCGAAGATCATTCTGGATCCCGGGCCCGTTGAAGAGGTTTATGTTTATGCCGATAAGGAGCAGGTCATGCGGGTCTTTATCAACCTGGTTAAAAATGGTCTGCAATCCATCCCGCAGTAAGCGAAAGGGGATGATCCGCATCGCCCTGGCTGTTAAGGGTCAGGAGGCAGAGGTGAGCATTACCGATAATGGTAACGGTATCCCGGAGGAGATCAGGGATAAGCTGTTCCAGCCCAACTTCACAACCAAGACCTCCGGCATGGGAATGGGCCTGGCCATTAGCAGCAGCATTGTCAGGTCACTCGGCGGCAAAATATGGTATGATACCGAGCCTGACAAGGGAACCATCTTTTATGTATCCCTGCCATTGTATCTGATTGATCAAATCTGGACGCAGGGCCTGGTTGAAAACTGTCAATATCTCATTTTCAGCCCGGGCACGAACAAAGGATTTTATTATTATCTTGGCTTTCGATCACAAAAGCTAATGACCCCACTCTTGTTCCTAAGAAGGAAAATATACCTGACCCTTATTCTTATTGGGCTTATTTCTCTGCAAGGGGTACGCCCAGACTGCACCATTTCAGGCATCATTAACAGCTACGCCTCAGATTGAAGCCATCCTGCAGGCAGAGAATAAAAGAGATTCTCTTTCTGGTTTGCAGCATTAATCTTGATGAATTTGAGTCAGGGGATACTGTGATGGTGCATGTGTGTACTGGGGGCCGAGATTAAACGATCTCTCGGAAGGATGAGATGAGGGTGACATTAGATACCTCCAGGAGGGCTGGAAAGTATGCTTTTCTGATTATTACAATAACATCATTGAGGTCCTTCGGATACCATTGTGGTGCTGAATGCGACCATGGACCCGGAGATCATAGCCCTTTAGTGCCGGGAATGTGGCCCAGCTGATCAGAGGTTCCCTCCTACAAGGAGGCCATGGTGACTGGTGAAGTAACAGCCCCTGCCTGGGATGGATCGACAGGAGGGGTTGTAGCCATGTTTGTTGAACAGAAGCTTAGAGCTGAATGCCGATATCAATGTCACGGGACTTGGATTCAGAGGAGCAAATTAGGACTTCCGGATGACTCCTTATCTCAGGGAGATTGCTCAACTATCGATACGGTATTATACGATAGCCTTTACTTACCCCATGAGTCCTGTCCTGGCTGGCAGAAAGGAGAGGGAATTACGGACTTCCTGCTTTTGATCTGATGAGGGGAAAGGGAAAAAATATCAACGGTGGTGGCGGTGGAAATGGCAGGCTTTCTGGTGGCGGCGGTGGTGGCAATTATCAGTGCAGGAGGCCAGGGAGGAGATGAGTCGGAGGAATGCATTCCCATGAGTTCCGAATCAGGGTGGTTTTGGAGGAACAGGCATTGGGTGTTAGAGATTCTATATTAATATTCCATGAAATCAGATCCATTTACCCTCTAGGGAACCGAATCTCCTTTGGAGGTGGCGGCGGTGCCGGAGTCAGGGTGAACGGCATTGAAAGCTCTGCCGGTGCGCCAATGGCGGCGGACTGGTGGTTATTGTGGCTGATACCATCGACGGAAACGGACACTGGAGTCATTGTGCCGATGGTGCTTCGGTGTCAGGTGCAGTGGACAGGAGCTGGTGGTGGCGGTGGCGGTGGAGGTGGAATTATTCTCGATGTGAGTGGTTATAAAAACAATCCCACACTTTCGGCAGATTGGAGGAGACGGTGGAGACTACGCAGTGGGATACTAATGACAGGTCCGGGTGGTGGTGGTGGCGGTGGTATATACTGGCTGTCCGGGGAAACGGCAACTTGGATCGGACCCTGATTACTGATGAGGGGCAGGGTTTCTGGCAGGCTGGTACCCGCATCAAGACATTTATGGAGCAACGGATGGAAATCACCCCGTGACTAAAGATGATCTTGAAGCTACCTCTTCGAGGTTTTCTTTTTAATTCTGTCCCAACGAGAATTCTGGGTCTGTTCCGACCAGGTGCCTGATCCTATTATAGCTTCAGAACCTAAAGGGGGAAGTGGAAACTTATACCTATCACATGGGTTGACAGTTCCAGTCACTCAAAATCAATGGCTAGCGATTCCTGGGGCAACAGGTACAATCTCTGACCTTTTCAGCACCACTTTCAGATACCACCTACTTCAGGAGGATCGTAAGAGGATCCGGCAATGTTACCAGCCCGATACCAGTTTCCGCATTGCAGTCTATGTGCACCAGGCCATGACAAATAACACCATAGCAGCACCCGATACGGTATGCCAGGGCCTCATTCCGGATGCCCTTTGTTTCAGTGGGATTACCGAGCAAAGGGGATAATGGTAAACTACAAATATCTCTGGCAGAAAGATGAAGGGAGTGGTATTTTTATCAGATGCTGAAGGAACCAATAACCAGCCCGGATATGCACCACCTCGGTTTAGATGTGACCACTGATTTTCAGAAGGGTTGTTAAATCAGGAGCCTGTGTGGATACAGCTGCAATTCTAAAGGTGGAGGTATTTGCGCCCATATCAGGCAATCTGATTGCCGATTATGATACCATATGCTTTAATACAGTACCGGATCTGATTATCCAGGATCCGGAGATTAGCCTTGGCGGAGGTGATCCCGATCCCACCAACTGGCGTTACCGCTGGGAGAGCTCAGCCGGTCGAGACAGGCCCATGGGACGAGGTAGCCGGGGCCACTACTCCCAGCTACCAGCCTGGACACTTACGGCCACGACATGGTATCGTAGGGAGGTGCTTTCCGGCAATGATGATGCCTGTCGCGATATCAGCTGTCCGGTTGAAATTCTGAATGTACCGGTGATTACCGGCAATGAAATTACTTCCGATGATCAGACGGTTTGTACCGATGATCAGCCCCAGTTATGGAGGGTTCGGCTCCGGGAGGAGGTCATCTTGGTCTGTACAATTACTTATGGGAGTCCCGCACCGAATCCACAGGGTGGATGTCGGCCGATAATACCAATGGGAACAATCTGCAAATTATATTCCTCCGGTGATGACAGGCGATACCACCATTTACAGAAGAATTGTGAGTGTCGGGCGGACAGGAAGGTGTCTGTAAGGATACAAGTACCACTAAAACCATCAATGTACTTCCTGCCATTGATAACAATACCATTTCAACCGCCGTGACAGTGAATTGCCAGTTTGATCTTCTGTCTGATCTCGGTGGATCAATACCTGGTGGAGGAGCCACAGAGGGAGGAGTCGATCCCACGAGGAACTACCGCTGGGAACAGTCCACGGGAAGAGGTTCCCGGAGTCTGGACAGAAATTTCCTATGGACCGGATGAGCAAACTTTAATGCAGATGCCTGTGCTTATCCTCCGCTGAAGATTACTGGTACCGCCGTGTGGTTTTTAGTGGACCGGATCTGGGAGGACAGAACCAGGTATGTAGCAGCACGTCAGATACGATCAAGGTTGTGATCCACACGGCCATATCCAATAATGAAATTGACGCGGCCGATTCGGTCTGTTTTAATACGCCCAAGGATTTGATTGGGAAACTTCCGGCTGGGAGAGGACGGCAAGTCCACTTTATCTCTGGAGGGATGTGGACTCCGGTACTGAGCTCGGTACGGAGAAAGACTTTACCCTACACCTTTACCACACTCGATGACAGGCAGTTCAATCGGATTGTGTCATTGGGGGCATGTGAGGATAGCTCCAATATTATGCCTATTACAGTCATGGAACTGCCAGGAGGAACACTTTCCGGCGAACTGCCAGAGGCCTGTGAAGGTGACTGCCCAGCTGGATGTGGAATTGAATGTTGGAAGTTTCACAAACTATAACTCCGACTGGGAAATATCCTTCTCCGATGGTGTGAATCCGGAACTGGTGGATCACTCAGGATTGGATGCTGGTACTTCGCAGCATCAGGTGGATGTGAGCTCTGAGTACCGATGATGGTGAGTACCCAGTATAATTATACCATTGGAAGATTATTTATGAATTGAGCGATGGAACTGAATGTGTTGCTCCACCGGAGAACCTGAGCGGGAATGTACCCATCGAGGTTTTCCATACACCCAGAGCCGAAGATTAACGTGATAACCACTCACCGACAGACTCGATATTGTGGTGATGTAGTGGAGCTAGAGGTGGATCCTGATAATGGAACCGGATTCTGGAGCAATGATAATCCTGTCAAACTGCGATTTACTGCCCGATGCCCAGTCTCTTAGTGTCTGATGCTTCTATTGATACAACTTATCCTGATGCCTGGGATCAACTTCCCTATCATAATTTTTTTCACCAGTACGGCTGGTGTTTGTAGTGGGTTATGATACAGTTGGAATCTACTTTTATGAACAGCCCGATGATGCCGATGCCGGGCCGGAGGATACGACCTATCTACCAAAATTCCATTGGAGCCTCAATGCTGATCCATCCCACTGCCGGGATCGGTACCTGGACATGTGGTTCATACGGGAGTGGAGATTTTGAAGATGAGAATGACCCCAAAACCCTGGTGACAGGGCTTGACAAAGGATGACAAGGAATCGAATTCACGTGGACAATCGTAAATGGAGTTTGTGAAAGCTGCCGATGATTTTACCGTAATCACCCAGGATGAGGCGCAGCCTTACGAAGGTTTCTCACCCAACGGGGACGGGATTAATGACTATTTTATTATACGGGGACTGGCTGAGGCAGACTGAGTTTTCCATGTCCATTTTTAATGCGCTTGGTAATTCGGTGAGGACCATTGACCAGGATAATGTCGGTGAGATTGTTTATGATCCCGGGATCCATCCCCGGAGGGCTCAGGGATGATGAATTGGTGATATGGGATGGAAAATCCAATAATGGAAATATGGTTCCTGCCGGTACCTATTATTATGTGTTGAATGTGAAGATCAGTACAGCAGGGTGATACAGCTCGATACACCATGAAAAGGAAAGCATTATATTGTTGTTAGATGATTAAAAGATGATCAGAAAATTATTCATAGGGATTTGCCTTTTTGCAGCGTTTAGCGTTTCTGCCCAGAATACGCTGATCCCCTCTGTGAGTAATTACCACCTGGCCTGGACCACTTACAACCCGGCATTTTCCGGTTTCAGGGATGCGATCAGCCTGAGTGCCATTTACCGTTCGCCGCTTTATGGAGGTGTGGGTCCAATGGACATGCAGATGAATGTGCACTACTCCGGTGGGGAACTCGAAGGTGGCACTGGGAGCCGTGGTGGCCTACAATAATTCCCTCCCGGACAGGGAATCTATTCCTTTATGACCACCTATGCCTACCGGCTCTACCTGGGGACAGGAAGGTTTTCCCTGGGGCTTTCAGCAGGATTGTACGGGATTAACAGCAATACAGACGGGACTCTAATCAGGGATCCGGGTGATCCATCCTTTCCCGATGAAGTTTACAAGCGCTGGTTCCCCAATTTCGGGGCGGGGGTGCTATATTATACCGATAAGTATTTCATTGGCGTATCCGTGCCAGAACTTATGGCTATTCCGGGTCCCGACCAGACCTTATCGGCCAATCCAAGTGATTACAGGATGATTATAACCGGGGCTTACCTCTTTGACATCAGCAGGGCATTTCGTCTGAAGCCCTCCTTCATTGTTGGATTACAGCAAGGCCATTACCAGCTTCAAGGCCAGCCTTAATGTGGGCTTGTTGGACTCCAGGGTATTCATTGGAGGGGCCTACGATCATCCCAATTACGCCATTGCATTACTGAATCTCCAGATCAGTCCCCAGTGGATGGTGGGCTATGCCTATACCATGGGCACTGAGCCAGGTGAGAACGGCCCTGGGTGGAAGCCACGAAATTGTATTACGCTGGGAATTACGGCCGGTGATTAAAACCATACCCGATGATCCCTTCTATTTTTAGAACATGAGGAAGAGATTACTCATCATAGGAACCCTGTTTGTTTTGCTGCCTTCGCTGTCGGCCCAGGAAGGAGTACTACAGGGTCCGAAAAGCAGACCCGTATTTCCTCGGGCCTGGATGAGGCAGCTGCAGCTACCCTATGAAGATGGTGTCGTATACATTACCGAATCAACCAGTGTGGGTGCCAGCAGTCCCACAGATTCCAGGGGCCGCAGGCTCTTTACCATGTTCCGTGTATCAGCCCGGACAGCGGTCAGAAAAAGCAATTCATAGAAGCCCTTGTGACGCAGGGACACGAGGGGCCGGTTTCTTTTACGGGCGACTTCAAGACCATGGTTTTTGCCCAGCAAAGACCGGCGGCAGGTAACCGGCGATTTTGATCCCCTGGGGCTCTATTTTGCAGATAATGTGGATGGAGACTGGACGAATATCAGGGCTTATCGAATATAACGATCCTCAAGCCTGGCTCTTTTCACCCGCCCTTAAGTGCCGATGGCAAGACCCTGTTTCTTCTCAGCAAATATGGGTGGATGGGGAGGGTGGATTTGATCTTTATGTTTCACACCTTAAGGGAGATCTCTGGAGCTAAGCCGGAAAACCTGGGCTCGCAAAGTAAATACACCGGACAATGAGATTTATCCTTCCATCCATGAATCAGGAAGACTCCTGTTTTCCTCAAATGGGAGTGACAATAATAAGGCCGGGTACGATCTGTTTCGAAACTTTAACTACCAACGGAAAGTGGATACCGGCCATCAAGCTTAAGCCACCTTTTAATTCGACTCTCCAACGATTATCATGCCTGGTTCAGCAAGGATATGAAAAGCGGATATCTCACCAGCGACAGGCAGGGAGGATCCAAGGATATTTTTGCTTTAGCAACGGATCATCCCGCATTTGAATCGGCTACACCCATCAAAAAAACCTACTACAAGTACAGGATTTATGACCGGAAGCTGGATACGGTGGATACAAACCTTTTCAGCTATTCATGGACCATCAATGACACCCTTACCATACCAGGGCATGATATTATCTATAGGTTCCCGGGAACCGGGACCTATGTTTGCAAGCTGAATGTATATGATATTCAGTTGGATACCCTTGTTGAGGGACAGACCGTAAAGACGCTGAATATCTAACCTCAATGAGCAGGCAGTGATCATCTGTCCTGATACGGTCCGCGCTGGTACAGAAGTTACTTTTGATGCGCAGCCAGTCCTATCTGCCAGGATTTGATGTGGGACGTTATGTCTGGGATTTTGGCGAGGGGGAGGGAGCCAGGTTTGGTGAGGGCATTATTTGTAACACACACATACAACTATCCTGGAAAAGTTACAGTCATACTTGGAGTAGAGGATCGAAAGCAGAACAGGAAGGATGATCCCGGAAGTCCGGACCAACTTCAAGGAGGTCGTTGTAATCTCCGAGTAGTTTTTAATTCATCACATTCACAGCTAGTTACACCTTCGTTTATAACTCGTATTTTTTTTTGCACGAATTTTGCATACTTTTAGTCCTAATAGAAAAATGAAGAAAATGATCAGGCATTTATATATAGTTATCTTATTATTAATGAGCATTTTAGGCTGTTCTCAGCCGGTTCCCAACGTGGAGGAGAATATTCCCTATCTCATGACCTTCGGACCGAAGGCGGAAACCAGCTGGGGAGATGATGATTTTTCGCAGGCTTTCTTTTTTCTGGTGCCGGAAGAATATACACAGCCTTTTTTTATCAGGGTTTTTGATCCCGATACGGGAGGTGAAGTTGATGAAATAGCGGGGGTGTTTAATACCAGGCAGGTTTACGAGGTTTATGGAGGAGAGACTGCCTGGTCAGATCCCGATGCCCGGGAGACTGCTCCTGATGGAAATTATAAAAGTGGTACCCTGCTGGCCTCACGTGCCTTTGCTGATAATCCCAGGTATGATAACAGCTGGTACACCTTTGGGCCCTTTAATCCGGCACAGGGAGAATACGTGGAGCAGTATCACGGGCGGATTTTAAGATTATTTGTGAAGGGGTTGAAGGTGATGATGGAAATATGTATCGCTTTTTCCTGAGTACCAATGCTGAGGAGAACAGGCCCATTGAGGGTGCCAATGCCTTTGCCTACGAATACTCCTTCAGGATGCATAACACCATCGAAGAGGTGGCCCATATTTATCCTTACGTCGAGGTGGGCACCAAATCGGTAAAGATGTCCAATTTTGACTGGGACAATGACGGCAGTATCGTGGTGATCTCTGTGGCCAGGCAGGGTCAGGAGGTAAATATCTCCAAGGAGGACAACTGGGCCTATGATGAACTTGTGGTTCAGGAGGAGGAGATTGGATACCTCCTTTGATTTTCGCTTTGTGAAGGCGAGAGCCTCTGGTAAGAAATAACAATGTGGTGGTAAATGTGCGCAACCAGTTTGACGAGGCACTTACCGTTCTACACCATCCCCATTGGTGGAGTTCCCAAATACAGGGGTGAAGTGGAGTTTGAACCAATCGAATAGTACAACTTAATTTTCTGGCGTGAAAAGCTTAACGGTCCTGTTTCTCTTTTATTGATCTCTCTTGGAGGCTCAGCCCAGTCCTATCAATTTTTCAATTTTGGTCTTGCCGAAGGCTTGTGTGATAAATTTGCCTACACCATAAACCAGGATCCCCAGTGGATTTCTCTGGGTGGGTACCACCCAGGGTCTTTGTCGCTTTGACGGCAAAGAATTTGAACAGGATTTCAGGGGAGATTCTGTTCCTGCCAGTATTGCATTTTGCTAGCTTTGCTGGATTCAAGGGGCAGACTGTGGTTCGGACATGAAAACGGAATGCTTTCCATGCTGGAAGATGGGTATTTCAGACAAATTACACCCGTGGATGGACCCCGTTCTTCCATTCGTGCCATCCGGGAAGATGCCAGAGGAAATATCATGGCTCTTTTGCAGCAGAGCGGATCTGATGGTTATCTCCCCCGAGCTGGAGGTTCGCTATTTCGGAGGAGATCCCGGCGATCAGAACAATCCCTTTACAGGTAAATTTCTGAATAATTTTCAGATTACCCCCGAGGGGAATCTGCTGGTGGGATCCAATGATGGACTGAGCATTTTTCGCTTTGATGAAGCACTGGAGACTTATGTTCATACGGGAGATATTGCCAGTCTGCAATACATGGTGGTTCAGGAGATCGTGGCCGCCATTCGGTCAGGATGAATATTGGGTGGGTACCGAAGATGAAGGAGTTTATGCCCTTAGCGGAAGCGGGTACGACCCGGCACAGTTATCAGGTTCAGAAAGATCGGTGAGGAAGCCGGGCTTGGATATGCCCGTGTCACATCCATTCGCTTTGATGGTCCCCGTAGGGTCTGGATTACCGATTATGGTAAGGGGATTTACCGAATTGAACTTGATGAAAGCGGGCAATCTGGGAAATTCCATTCTTGTTTAGCGAGGAGAACGGCATTCCCAATGAGTACATCAACCAGATTTTTATCGATGAGGAGGGTAACCAGTGGTTCTCTTCCCAGGGGAACGGAATTGCCGTGTCTGCGTGACCAGGCCTTCACCTTTATTGATATTTGGGATGACGAACAATTTCCCGAGGTGAGCGCCATTTGTAATCAGGGAAGACAATTCTGGTTTGGTGGCAGCGCCAGGCTTGCTCATTACTCGGAAGTGGATGAACAGTATACCTGACCTGGGAATCAAGGATGGCCTCCCTGCGGACAAGGTCACCGCACTTTATCTTGATGACCGACAATGATCTTTATATCGGAACCGCAGATGAGTGGTCTTTATATCAAAGAGGATGGGAGCTCTAGGATTCGGCCCCTGTTTGTTTCAGGCAATTCACTGGAGAATATCATCAATGCCATTGATGGAAATGGGGATAGTATTTTTGTGGCCACCAACAATGGTGTCTACACCTACAATCCGGCCAACGGCAATCGCACCTCTTTTTCAACCACCAATGGTCTTCCGCATAATAAAGTGAATGATATACTGATTGATCATGAGGGTATTGCCTGGGTGGCAACACTCACAAGTGGCTTGTTTGGCATCAATCCAAATCAGGAGATCATTGAAGTGCTCATCGATGGGAAACCCAAACTTGAATTCGTCTCCCTGGCTGAGGATGAAAATGGTGCTATCTGGGCAGGAACCTATGGAGATGGTGTTTTTATGTTTGCCGATGATACCCTTTCGTGGTTTAATGAAAATACCGGCCTGAAAAATGATTACACCTATGCCATCGGGCTTGATCCCAAGGGCTATGTCTGGATCGGGCACAGGGAGGGCTTCAGTCGCATCGATCCTCAAAGGAAGATTATCCGTACCTATGGGAAGGAAGCCGGCTTTACGGCCGATATCACCTGCAACGCGCATCGCTCACTACCAGACAATGGAGCAATGTTGTTTGGTTCCACCAATGGCATCATCAGGTATGATGCCTTCCAGGCGCAGGAGGATACAATTCCACCCAGATTAAGTCTTAAATCGGTGGTAATCTCAGATACACCCTATGATCCCACCCAGCCCATTAAGCTCAAATATGACAGGTACCGGATTACGGATCGATTTTGTGGGAATTAACCTGAGCAATCCGGATCAGGTAAGTTACCAGTACAAACTGGACGGTTATGAAGAGGAGTGGTCCGATGTATCCAACGATTCCCTATGCCTTTTACGGCAGGGTGGAAGATGGAAATTATAACTTCCTTCTCAGGGCCTGTGACGGAAATGGAAACTGTACCATCTGAGCCACTCAGCCTGGAAATCATCGTTAAGATTCCCATCTGGAAGGCCTGGTGGTTCATTGTCTCAGCTAGTCTTGCTGGTTCTGGCCACCATTTTTGTCATTTTCAAGATCAGGGAGAGAAACCAGAAAGCCATTCAGGAGTACCTTCAGCGTCAGCTGGATGAACGTACCAGGGAGGTGGTTCAGCAGAAGGAGGAGATCGAAGTGAAGAACCGGGATATTACCGATTCAATTAACTATGCCCAGCGGATTCAGGCCAGCATTCTGCCTCCATCAAAAAACTTCATGATGCCTTTTCCGGCAGCTTTGTTTTTTATCAGCCCAGGGATATTGTGAGCGGTGACTTTTACTGGTACGAAAGAGTTAGCCGAGGACAGATTTATTGTGGTTTGTGCCGACTCCACCGGGCATGGTGTGCCGGGTGCATTTATGTCCATGATCGGTACCACCCTAATCAAGGATATTTGCCTTAGGAGCGGTATCACAAAGCCTTCACAGGTACTTACCACCCTTGATAATGAGGTGCGGGAGTCGCTGAATCAGAATATGGAGACCAGTGGATCCAATGACGGGATGGATATCATTGTGGCCGAAATCGATATGAAGAACTATAATTCTTACAGTCAGCTCTGCCATGCGACCTGTGATTGTCTATTCCGGGGGAGAACAGATCTATATTAAAGGGAGCCGGAGTTCCATTGGCGGACAGCTGGATGAGGACCGGACTGAAAAAGATTTTATTGACCAGGTAGTTCCAGCTGAATAAAGGGAGATATTATCTACATGTTCTCGGATGGTTATCCCGACCAGTTCGGTGGGCCACTGGGACGGAAATTCAAAATGGTAAGACTCAAGAACCTGCTTAAGGGATATCCATGAAAAACCCATGGATGAACAGTATAACTATATCAAAAGTAATTTCTTCCTGTGGAAGGAGGATCTTGAGCAGGTGGATGATGTCCTCTTTATGGGAGTTAAGCTGTAGGCTCCCCGGAGCTAGATCTATAGCTCATCCAGGTCAATCCCGCTTAGTACAATCACATCGGTGGTGTCGGTGTTGCTGCTGTTAAAACTCCTGTCCACAATATAAAAGGTATAGAATATTGTGTCGTACACGATCACGGGATAGGAAATATCCAGGTCCATGGTACCCTTCAGGGGCTGTTTATTCAGGAAGGGAATCCGGTATTTCAGAACGCCTCCTTCCGATTCGGGTATCTTTACATATTCATATCCCTGGAGATCATAGAGCTGCAAGATAGAAGTTGTATTTCAAGCTATCGGGAAGCATGCGGATTTGAATTCTCTTCCAGTGGAGGCAATCCAAGGTTCCCGTCTCCATCTGTAAAATCAAAGGTAATCCTGACCCATCAGCTACTTTATTGCCAAGTGCATCCTCTGATATATAGAGGCCAAATCCCTGGTAGTCTACCACAGGTTCATCGGGGTAAATCTCGGCGTGATCTCGTCACAGGAGACAAGCAGCATGAGTCCAATCCAGATGACAGATTGTAATAGTTTCATACATACTCTATTTACTACAAAAATCCTGCCTATTTTTTTCTCATAAATATTTTGATGGGAACACCTGTAAAATGAGAAATGTTTCCTGATCTTGTTTTCAAGATATCTCTTGTAGGACTCCCTGACATACTGCGGAAGGTTACAGTAGAAGGCAAAGGCCGGAGCATGTGTGGGCAGCTGTGTTACATATTTGATCCTGATAAATTTTCCCTTTACCGAAGGGGGATGATTTTCTTCAATGGCCTCCTGCATCACCTCGTTCAGTTTTGAAGTGGGGATCCGTTGTATACGGTTCTCATATACCTCAATGGCCACTTCCAGGGCTTTGTGGATCCGCTGTTTTGTGAGCGCAGAAACAAACAGAATGGGTACATCATCAAAGGGTTCCAGGCGTTGTCTTGATCTTCTTTTCAAACTCTTTCATGGTCTTTGTCTCCTTTTCCACCAGGTCCCATTTGTTCACCAGGACCACCACTCCCTTGCTGTTTCTTTCGATCAGGTGAAAAATATTCACATCCTGTGCCTCAATCCCAATGGTGGCATCAATCATCAGCATGCATACATCGGAATGTTCAATGGCCCTTACCGACCGCATCACCGAATAAAACTCCAGGTCCTCTTTCACCTTGCCTTTCTTTCTGAGTCCGGCTGTATCCACCAGGATAAAAGTCATGATTGAATTTGGTATACCTGGTATGAATGGAGTCCCTGGTGGTTCCTGAAATGGGTGTTACAATATTTCGCTCTTCACCGATCAGTGCATTTACCAGGGATGATTTTCCCACATTGGGACGACCCACCACTGCAATTCTTGGGATCTCCTCCTCCTCCTCTTCCTCCTGCTTCTCACCAAACAGGGAGGTGAGTTGATCCAGCATATCACCGGTTCCGCTTCCATTGATGGAGGAGAGCGGAAAATAATCACCCAGTCCCAGTCCATAAAAAGCGGTGGCATCATAGAGCCGTTGTGAGTTATCCACCTTATTGACCACCAGCACCACCGGTTTTTTGATTTTTCGCAGCATTCCTGCAATGGTTTCATCCAGGTCGGTGATTCCCGAAATCACATCCACCAGGAAGACCACCACATCGGCCTCATCAATGGCCAGGATCACCTGTTTGCGGATCTCCTCTTCAAATACATCATCGGAATTGGTGACATATCCACCGGTATCGATGATGCTGAATTCATGACCATTCCAGATCACCTTTCCGTAGTGCCGGTCACGGGTTACCCCGCTCACTTCATCCACAATGGCCTGCCTGGTTTCGGTCAGACGGTTGAAAAAGGTGGATTTCCCCACATTGGGTCTTCCTACGATGGCCACAATATTTCCCATATACTAATTGATTTACTGGTATCCGAATTTCTTAATCTGCCTCTCATTGTTTCTCCAGTCCTTTTTCACCTTGACCCTCAGTTCCAGGAATACTTTCTTATTGAAAGAAAGCTTCCATGTCAAGCCGGGATTCCCTGCCCACTCTTTTCAGGGCTTTCCCTTCATTCCCGATCAGGATGCCTTTCTGGCTTTCCCTTTCCACATAAATAAGCGCATAGATCCGGATCAGTTTTGCTTCCTCTTTGAAGGATTCAATTTCAACCTCCACTGAATAGGGGATCTCCTGTTTGTAATGAAGCAGGATTTTTTCCCTGATCATCTCTCCGGCAAGGAATCGTTCCGATTTATCGGTGAGGGCATCTTTGGCATAGTAGGGAGGCGATTCGGGCAGATGGTGAAGAATCCGCTGGAAAACCAAATCCACATTGAATTTCGTCAGGGCACTGATGGGAATCTTTTCTGCCTTTGGGAGCATCTCGTTCCACATCTCCATGGCCTCCTTCACCTGCTCCTGGTTGCTCAGGTCAATTTTGTTGATGACCAGCAGGACAGGAACTTTTGCCTTGGTCAGCTTTCTGCAGGAAGGCATTCTTCAGGATCAGGTTTCTCACCGATTTCGGTCAGGTAAACAAGTACATCTGCATCCACCAGTGCCGACCGGGCAGCTTTGAGCATGGCCTCCTGCAGTTTATAGTTGGGTTCAAGAATTCCGGGGTATCAGAGAAAATAATCTGGTATTCGGGAGTCATTCACGATTCCAAGGATCCTGTGCCGGGTGGTTTGTGCCTTGGAGGTGATAATGGAAAGTTTTTCTCCCACCATGGCATTCATCAGGGTGGATTTCCCCACATTGGGTTTCCCGATGATATTTACATATCCTGCTTTGTGCTCCATGACCCTATTCGTATGCGTTCATTTTTAACCGGTTCACCTCCTTTTCGGTGAGGAAACGCCATTTTCCCCTGGGCAGATTTTTCTTGGTGAGACCGGCAAAATAGACCCGGTCCAGTCGTACTTACCCGGTATCCCAGGTGTTCAAACATCCTTCTTACAATCCGGTTGCGTCCCGAATGGATTTCAAGTCCGACCTCCTTTTTACTTTCACTGCTTACATAGCTGATGGCATCGGGCTGAATAAAGCCATCTTCCAGGGTAACACCTTCGGCCAGTTTCTTCATATCAGCTGCTGTAATCGCCTTTATCCAGGAACACATGGTAGATCTTCTTCTTGTTATAGCCCGGGATGGGTTAATTTTTTGGCCAGGTCACCATCATTGGTGAAAAGCAACACCCCGGTGGTTTGACGGTCGAGCCGTCCCACAGGGTAAATCCGTTCGGGACAGGCACCTTCCATCAAGCATCATCACTGTTTTTCGCTCCTTGGGATCATCGGTGGTGGTCACATAATCCTTGGGTTTATTGAGCAGCAGGTAGACCTTTCGCTCGTTCTGCATCCGTTTCACCGTTGTAGCGCACATCATCACCGGGCTTTATCTTTGTCCCCAGCTCGGTGATGCTCTTTCCGTTCACGGAAATCACACCGGCAGAGATCAGCTCATCAGCCTCACGCCTGGAGCAGATCCCCGATGACGGCAATGTATTTATTGAGCCGGATAGAGTCATCGCCTGCTGCCTTTGCCGGCCTTTCAGCCTTTGCCGGCTCTTCTTTGGACCTTGCTTTCCGGCGCCTTTGTCTTTTGCAGAATTTGCCGCTTCTGCCTTCTTTGGAGAAAGTCCTGCTTTTGCCGATTCGGAAACTGGCCTCTTTATCACCTTCCTCTGAAGCCTTCCTTGGCGATCTGCCGCTTCGCCTTTCTCTGGACGAACCGCCGCTTCGCCTTCTGTGGACGGACTTGCTCCCCGGCCTTACTTTATTGGCGAACTGGACCCCTGTCCTGTTTTTTCCGAAAGTGCCTGTTGTCGGAACGCTCTTTCCCTGCCTGCCGGCTTTTACTGAACTTTGCTTTTATCTGGTCCGGATTTGCCCAATTTCCTGAGTATTAATTATTGTTAAAGGGTACAAAGATACAGCTAATTAGGAAACATTCTTGGAATAATAGTTTTAACTTTAGTACCGTTTTAAAAAAGTGGATATCAATCCTATTTAATCAAGCATGATATGAGTCTGGTAATTTCAATTTCAGGGATCAGGGGTACCATTGGCGGAAGACCCGGGAAAGGATTAACTCCAATTGATACAGTCCAGTTTGCATCCGCCTATGCTTCCTGGCTAAGGGAGCAATGCAGGAAAGGAGCATCCTCTCGGTGGTCCTGGGCAGGGATGCCCGCATTTCCGGTCCCATGGTGGAACAACTGGTGACCGCCACCCTTTCGGCCATGGGAATTGATGTTTTGAACTGCGGGACTGGCCACAACTCCCACGGTGGAGCTGGCTGTAACCCGGGCTAAAAGCCGATGGGGGAATCATTCTGACTGCCAGTCACAACCCGGCACAGTGGAATGCCCTGAAATTGCTTAACGGAAAGGGAGAGTTCCTTTCAGCAAGGATGGGCGAATCCATTCTTAAGGAGGGCGGGGGACAGATGATTTTTCCTATGCCGAAGTAAAAAATCTGGGTTCAATTAAACCTTTGGAGGGAATGGATGTCAAACACATCAATCAGGTAGTTGGATTGAACCTGGTGGATGTGGAAAAAATCAAAGCAAAAAAATTCAGAGTGGCCATTGATTGTGTAAATTCTGTGGGAGGGATCATCCTGCCTCAGCTGCTAAAGGCGCTGGGGGTGGAGGAGGTGGTTGAGCTTTATTGCGATCCCACCGGTGATTTTCCTCACAATCCGGAACCACTTCCTGAGAATCTTACTGAAATTTCAGGAGTAATGATCCGGGAAAAAGCAGATGTGGGTTTTGTGGTGGATCCCGATGTGGACAGACTGGCCATTGTTTGTGAGGACGGAACCATGTTTGGAGAGGAGTATACCCTGGTGGCCGTTGCCGATTATGTGCTTTCCAAGACCCCCGGGAATACAGCTTCAAACCTGTCCTCCACCACGGGCCCTGAGGGATGTGACCGAAGGATATGGTCAATACCTATTTCCCATCTGCTGTGGGTGAGGTGAATGTGGTGGAGGCCATGAAAGCAAATCAATTGTGTAATCGGGGGAGAAGGCAATGGCGGGATCATTTATCCCGAACTTCATTATGGCAGGGATGCCCTGGTGGGTATTGCGCTCTTTCTGACCCACCTGGCTGAAAGCGGACTGAGTTGCAGCCAGCTGAGAAAAAGCTATCCCGATTATTCCATTTCAAAGAATAAAATTACCTTGCCGGAAGGGACAGATGCGGATCGCTTGCTTGCATGCCTTTGAAAAGGCATATGCCGCATCACCAGGTAAACACCGTGGATGGTGTAAAGGTGGATATGCCCGAAGGCTGGGTTCATCTGCGAAAATCCAATACCGAACCCATTATCAGGCTCTATGCCGAAGCTAAAAGCACCGAAGAGGCCGAACGCTTGGCAGAGGAAGCAGATGAAACCATTAAACGATTAATTTAGCAGACTAAAACCAAGAATAACAGAATTCAGAGATGAAAAGAAGAACACTTATTACCATTATTATCACTGCAGTTGTGATCGCTTGCACTGATGATCTACTCGGCCATGTCGGGAAAGGAAAAGGAGGTTGTGCTGGAAACGGAGGTACAGTACGGACAGTTTTGAGATTGCCGTGATGGTCACCGGAGAGCTGCAGGCCATCAGGGAGACTGAGATCCAGGCTCCCTCATCAGCTGCGAAGCAGGAACCTGAGAATTCACAGGGTAAAGATCCAGGATCTGATCCCCGAAGGAACGGTGGTGGATTCGGGTGACTGGGTGGCCACCCTGGACCGGTCCGAAGCAGATAATTCCCTGAAGGATATCATGGATAACCTGGAACAGGAGGAGTCGGAATATATGCGTACCAAGCTGGATACCACCATGCAGCTCAGGCAGTTGAGGGATGATCTGATCAACCTGAAGTTTGCCATGGAGGAGGCAGAGATCACCCTGGAGCAGTCCAAGTATGAACCACCGGCCACCATCCGCCAGGCTGAAATTGAGCTGGAAAAAGCCACCAGGGCCTATCAATCAGGCCAAGGAAAATTATGGATCTGAAGGTAAGGCAGGCCAAGGCAGAAATGCGGGAGGCAGAGATCAACATGGCCAGGGACCGGCGAAGCAAGGAGGAGATGGAAGCGGTGATGAAACAGTTTGATATCATGGCACCCTCCTCAGGAATGGTGATTTATAAAAAGGACTGGAACGGACAGAAAAGAACTGCCGGAACAGAGATCAATACCTGGGACCTGGCTGTGGCCACCCTGCCTGATCTCTCCACCATGATCTCCCTGACCTATGTGAATGAGATTGATATCAGCAAGTTGAAAAAGGGACAGCAGGTAAAGATCGGGGTGGATGCATTTCCCGGAAAAGAAGTTTACCGGGGAAGTGATCGAGGTGGCCAATATTGGTCAGCAGCTGCCCAATACCGATGCCAAGGTATTTGAGGTGCGAATTGAACTGAATGAGAGTGACACCATCCTCAGGCCCTCCATGACCACCAGCAACGAGGTGATTACCCAGGTACTGGATAGTGTGCTCTTTATTCCCCTGGAGGCAGTTCATGCCAATGACAGCCTGACCTTTGTTATACACAAGGCAGGGCAAGAAACAGATTGTGGTGCTGGGTGAATCCAATGAGAACAACATCATTGTTGAATATGGGACTGAAAAAGGGTGAGAAGCTTTACCTCTCCCAGCCCGGATGATCCGGAATCCTTTGAATATACCGGTCTTGAGCTGATGGAGGAGATTAAAAGCAGAAAAGCAGAGGAGCAGCGCAAGCAGAAGGGAAACAGGAGCAGATGAACCAAACAAGGCAAGAGCACCAATTTCCAGGGAGCCTCCAGGGAGCTCAGGTATAAAAGAAGCCAGGGATAGAACATGGGAAGATATTTTCACGATATCCTGATTGCCATTGAGTCGATCATGGCAAACCAGATGCGTAGCATTCTGACTGCCCTTGGGATTATTTTCGGGGTGGCGTGCGGTGATTACCATGCTGGCCATTGGCCGGGGTGCCCAGCAGGAGATCCTGGAGCAGATCAAAATGGTGGGGGTCAACAACATCATGATCACTCCTATTTTTGAAGCTGGCTGAAGGAGATGATTCTGAAGAGGCGGTGAAAAACAGGCCACGCAAATTCTCACCCGGACTTACCCTGAAGGATGTGGAGGCCATCAGGGAGGTTGTTCCCACAGTGAATAAGCTTCGCCGGAGATTGACCTGAACAGCTATGTGATCCAGGGAGGCAAACGGGCCACTGCCAAATTGCTGGGGGTATCCAATGAGTATTTTGAGATTTTCAATCTACCCCTCGAGGAGGGTGCCTTTTTTAATGAATACCAGGAGGAAAATGGTATCCCGGTCTGTGTGATCGGAGCCAATATCAAGAACAAATTTTTCAGCAAGGAGAATCCCATCGGCAAGTACATCAAGTTCGATAAGGTGTGGCTGAAGGTGGTAGGTGTGCTGGAGAAAAATGATGTGGATCTGACCCGTTTCGAGAATATCGGGGTGAATGTGATGAATGATAATATCTATGTGCCGGTGAAGACCATGCTGATGCGCTATCAGAACCGGGCCCTGGTGGCATCCCGGATCAAGGGAAGCCGAAGGGGGAATGATGTATTGGGATGGGATTTGCTTTCAGTTTCGGCGGAGCGGAAACAATTCAAGCTCCAACTACCACCAGCTGGACCGGATCATTGTCCAGGTAAATGAATCGGCCGAACTTTCACCCTCCACCGATCTGCTGGCCCGGCTTTTGCTCAGGCGTCATGAGGAGGTGAAGGATTTTGAAATTACCGTGCCTGAGCTGCTGCTGAAGCAGGAGCAGCGGACCAAGGATATTTTTAATATTGTACTGGGAGCCATTGCCAGCATCTCCCTGCTGGTGGGGGGGATCGGGATTATGAACATCATGTTTGCCTCGGTGATGGAGCGCATCAAGGAGATTGGGACCACGGCTGGCCATCGGGGCGCAGAAACGGGATATTGTGGTCCAGTTCCTGGCCGAGGCAGTGCTGATCAGTGTGATCGGCGGACTGATGGGGGTGATCATCGGGATTGTCGCCTCCTTCCTGATCACCAAGTTTGCCGATATCCAGACCGATTGTTACACCCATCAGCGTGATCATTTCATTTGCAGTTTCAGCATCGGTGGGGGTTATCTTCGGTTACTCTCCTGCCAAAACGGGCATCCGAAAGGGATCCCATCGAATCTTTAAGGTATGAATAACATGTATCGCATTTCACTTTTTTTAGTTTTTCTGCTTTTTGTCCAGGATATAAATGCTCAGTCAGAGCAGTGAAACCGGAAACAGGGTTCTGACCCTTCCGGAGGTGATTCAGCTTGCCAGGGAACAGTCCTTGATGGCACTCATGGCCAGGCACCAGTTTCGCAGCTCTTACTGGGAGTACAGGACCCACATGGCCAGGTACAGGCCCGGACTGACCCTGGAGGCCACCTTTCCTTCCCTGAACAATGTCATGGAGAGTGTGACCCAGCCTGACGGATCTGAAAAATTTGTATCCACTTCCAACATGCAGACCTCCCTGGATCTGCAGCTGAACCAGAATATCGGGCTTACCGGGGGACGCGTATTTGTGACTTCCCAGCTTCAGCGAAACGACAACTTCGGTGAGGAACCTCCCACCACTTACCTGGCCTATCCGGTAACCATCGGTTTTATGCAGCCCATCAATGGGTACAATGCCTTGAAATGGGACCGGAAGATTGAACCCATGAAGTATGAGGAGGCCAAACTGGAGTATATCAATACCATGGAACGGGTGAGCCAGCAGGGCTGTGGGATATTTTTTCGACCTGGCCCTGGCCCAGATCAACCTGGAGATTGCCAGAAAGAATTTTGCCAATACCGATACCCTTTATCAGATTGCCACAGGGACGATACCAGCTGGGCACCATTGCAGAAAATGAGTTGTTGCAGATGGAGCTGAGTTCCCTGAATTCAGGTGCTGCCATGAATGAAGCCACCATTGACCTGGACTTGCGCAAGTCCAGGCTCAGATCCTTCCTGGGATTCAATGACCGGATAAACCTGGAGTTGATACTGCCCAGGGAAGTTCCTGATATGACCCTGGATTATGCCCGAACCCTGGCAGAAGCCAAAGCCAATAATCCGGAGATCCTGAGTATGGAGCGGCAGCTGCTGGAAGCCGAACGAGCAGGTGGCTGAGGCCAGGTCGCAAAAGGGAATCAGGGCCGATCTGTTTGCCCAGGTGGGACTGAGTCAGAATGCCGATGAGCTTGCCCGGTGCCTACCAGAATCCTGAAAACCAGCAACGGGTCGAGGTAGGTGTACAGGTTCCTCTTCTTGACTGGGGATTGGGCCGGGGACAGTACCGCATGGCCCAGTCGGCCCAGGAGGTGGTCAGGACCGATGTACAGCAGTCACAGATCGACTTTGATGAGAATATTTTCCTCCAGGTGATGCAGTTTAACCTGCAGGACGACCAGGTGGTTATTGCCTCCAAGGCCGATACCATTGCCGACCTGCGCTACGAGGTGACCAAGCAGCGCTTCCTGATCGGGAAGATCGATGTGCTGGATCTGAATGTGGCCCTGGAAGAGAAGGATGTGGCCCGCAGGGGATATGTGCAGGCACTGAGGAACTACTGGAATTATTATTACGATCTGAGGGGACTGACCCTCTATGACTGGCAAAAGGATATGAAACTGACGGAGGATTTCGACGAGCTGCTGTTGAAATAGGACTTATTTCCTGAACTTTTCGGAATAGTCAAAGATCCATTGCAGGATGGCCTTGTCGGCATCGCCTAAGCTGCTGTCCCCTGCGTTCCATTACCAGGGTGGCGGTTTCCAGCACTTTATTCATCTGATATGGTGGTCATCCCTGCGGCACCTCCCCAGCTGAAAATGAGGGGATGAAATTCCGCGGGAAGCCTGAACCGAAAATATTGGCAGCCACTCCCACCACGGTTCCCGTATTGAACATGGTATTGATTCCGCACTTTGGAATGATCGCCCATGATCAGTCCGCAGAACTGCAATCCCGATTTTATAAAACGCTCACTCGGATAGTTCCAGACCTTCACCTCCGCAGTAGTTGTTTTTCAGGTTGGAGTTGTTGGTATCTGCTCCAAGGTTGCACCATTCGCCCAGAACCGCATTGCCCAGGAAACCGTCATGGCCCTTGTTGGAATTGGAATGGATCACAGAGTTGTTGACCTCTCCTCCGACTTTGCTATGGGGTCCTATGGTGGTGGGACCATAGATCTTTGCCGCCAGTTTTACCGTGGATCCTTCACAGAGAGCAAAGGGTCCCCTGATCACACTTCCCTCCATGATTTCACTGTTTGGTCCCAGGTAGAAGGGCCCTGAGGATGCATTCAGGGTGATATGCTCTCCCTTGAATCCTGGTTCCACAAATACATTTTCAGGAGCAATGACCCTTACCGTATCACTCAGTTTCTCGCTCTTTCTTCCTCTGGTGATCATGTGCAAATCGGCCTCAATCTCCTGTCCGTTCAGCTGAAATATTTTCCAGGGAAAGTCAATCAGGGATATCTCACCCTGGTACTCCCTGGCCGAATCCAGGTGCTCATCCACCTTGAAGGCTTCAAGACCAGTCGGCTTCCCGGTCCAAACACCCAGCAGGGTGTCTCCTTTTTTCAGGGCATCTCCCATTTGCAAGGCCTTCAGAGCCTCTGACAATTCCTTTTTCGGGAAGCAGGGAGCCGTTAATCAGCAGGTTTTCCTTTCCGCTAAACAGGTGAAACTTTCTCTGAGAGGTATTGTCTGTGTCAGATGTGAAGGGGTGGCTTCCGAGATGCTTCTCCCACTTTTCTGCAATGGTCAGAATCCCCACCCTGAGGTCGGCGACCGGCCGGGTAAAGGTAAGAGGAAGCAGGTTGTCCCAGGAGTGATCATCGAAGAGGATCAGCTGCATTTTTTATTTTAAAAGTACAAAAAAAAGCCACCCCGGATAGGATGGCTTTTTCCACAAAGGCATGTAGCTCCTTCTATTTTTTCTTCTTGTCCAGGTGTGTCTTGTAACGGTTCATGAACTTGTCCACACGACCGGCTGTATCCACCAGCTTCATCTTACCTGTATAGAAAGGGTGAGAGGAGCTGGAAATTTCCAGTTTGATCAGCGGATATTCAATGCCATCTTCCAGTTTTGACAGTCTCTTTGGAGGCTGCAGTTGACTTGGTTACAAAGGTAAATCCATTGGACATGTCCCTGAAAGCAACAAGTCTGTAATTCTTTGGATGTATCTCTTTTTTCATGTTCTTTATTATTTTCTAATACCGCCGTCTTTTTTCAAAACGGAATGCAAAGATAAAAATGTTTGTCAGAACTTCAAAACAATTTGACATAAATAGATGCCTGTCAGTTGGATATTAATGCTTCCGGAGGCAATTTGCCACATCAACCACCTCTTCCATAAACCGCTGGAAGGGTTTCTCCCGGTCAAAAAGGTATCGGTAGGTAATGTGTGTTTTGGTATGCTGTGCTCCTGTGTTCAGGTAGAGGGCAATCATTTTGGGATTAAAATCACCCACCCAGGACAGTTCAAACTGTTTGTACTGGGGCTTGTTTTTCACATACCTTCATTAAGCTGGTAGAAAATTCCCGACTCCACACCCGAATTTTGAAATTTGGGAACCACACCGGCAGCAGTACCCCTGGCCCTGGTAATGGTCTTTTTCCTTTTATAATAGAGAAATCTTAATTTGTTGATCAGATGTAATTTCCCATTCAGGTGTCTGAAAATCTGGTTGGCATCGGGCAGAAACATAAAAAAGGCAATGGGTTCATCCTCATAATAGGCAAACCAGATCAGCTCCGGATCCATGATGGCCTTGATTTTTCTCAGTTCATCATACAGCGATGCCGGATCCATGGGAGTGAAATCCTTTCTGAGGGGCCTCCAGGCCTCGTTGTAGATGGAGACGGTATCCTCCACAAACTTGGAGTTTAAGCTTCGGATCAAAATGCTTGTAAGAATATCCTTTTCGCTTATTGATCCATTCAGCAATTTTCCAGAATCTTTCGGGGAAGGGTTTTTCAAGATCCAGGTGAAAACTCAGTTGCCTGTAATACAGTTTGAATCCATAATTTTCAAAAAGCTCCTGGTAATAGGGGAGATTGTAGGTCATTCCGAGAACCTGGTGGTATAAAACCCTGAACCAGGCAACCCCAGTTGGTGTCATTCTCTCCAAAATTAATGGGACCGGTCATGGCTTCATAGCCATGTTTCTGTCAGCCACTCCTTTGCCGTATCGAACAGCAGATTTGCCACCTGCTGGATCATCGATGGATTCAAAAAAACCACACCCACCATTTTTACAGTTCTTCAGATTCATCCTTGTCCCTGTCATAAAATGCAGCAATACGGCCCACCAACTGTTTCTTCTCATCCATGGCAATCCAGCGGACTGCATCACCATGTTTAAAGTAGGGATTCACTTTCCGGTTGAAGGCCTTTCTGATTTCACTGTCGAAAGGAACTACGAAATTGGGATCATTCTTGTACAGTATCCCGGGGAAGCCGAGAAATGCTCTTTCACTTCTTCTGTCGTTTACCGGAACATATCTTTATCATAGCTCAAACCAATCTCCCATCATCTTATCTTCAAGCGGATTTTCAGACTGAGAGTGATGAATAAACTCATTCTTTTTGGGAATATATACATAATCTTTAGCCCATTCCAGGTGGTGCAGGGTAACCTCCTCAATGGCATGAAGGATCTGTCTCACCTCATCATCGGTCATGGTGGGATGAAGTGACCATCTGACCCAACCCGGTTTTTCAGAAAGGTCACCATGGTTGATTTTCTCAGTGATCTCCTGGGATTGGTCATAGGATACCTCCAGCAGAAAGTGTCCGTAGGTTCCTGCACAGGCACAACCTCCCCGGGTCTGTATACCAAACCGGTCATTCAGCAACTTGACAAATAGGTTAAAATGGATGTCAGGATGATAAAAGGAGATCACTCCCAGCCGATCGTCCACATTATTGGCCAGAATCTCAATCCCATCAATCTGCCCGCAGTCCGGGCAAAGCGATCTCCAGCAGCTCCTCTTCCCGGTTCATGATGTTCTCCACACCCATCTGTTCTTTCAGTTCAATGGCCAGGGCATGCCTTGATGGATTGCAGGAATCCGGGGGTGCCCCCGTCTTCCCTCACCTCAATATCATCCACATATTTATACTTGCCCCAGGGATTGGTCCAGTCCACCGTTCCTCCCCCCGGATTGTCAGGCACCTCTGCCGTATACATGGCCTTGTCGAAAATCAGTACCCCCGATGATCCTGGTCCGCCCAGAAATTTATGGGGAGAGAAAAAGATGGCATCCAGCTTCTCCATGGGATCTTCCGGGTGCATATTCATCTCCATATAGGGAGCACTGGCTGCAAAATCGATAAAAACCAGCCCTCCGTATTCATGCATAATGCTTGGCCATTTCGTGATAGGGAGTATTCACTCCGGTCACATTGGAGCAGGCCGTAAATGAACCGATCTTAAATTTCCGGTCCTTGTATAACTCCAGCTTGTCTCTCAGGTCATCCAGGTCCACCCTCAGATCCTTAGTCGGGTTCAATCATCACCACATCGGCAGTGGTTTCAAACCAGGAAGTGTGGTTGGAATGATGTTCCATGTGGGTGAGAAATACCACCGGCCGGTCGCCTTTCTTCACACAATCACTGTGCTTCCCCCGCAACCCTTCAGGCTGAGAATCCGCATGAGTTTGTTGATCACGGCGGTCATTCCATAACCGGCAGTAATAATCACATCATTGGGACCTGCATTCACATGCTTCTTGATCAGCTTGTGTGACCGGTGGTAGGCTTTGGTCATCAGGGTGCCGGTCAGGGTGGTCTCCGTATGTGTATTGGCCACAAAGGGCCCAAACTGAGTCTGCAGCTTCTTTTCAATGGGCTCATACAGTCTCCCGCTGGCAATCCAGTCGGCATAGAGGATCCCTTTGGTTCCATAGGGTGATTCAAAGGTGGCATCGTTCCCGATGATCTTTTCCCTGAATGGCTCAAAATACTTCTCTAATTCACTCATAAATTAACTCGACTTTACGGACTTTATGACTTAATCCCTGCCTGCAAATCTGGAAAGCAGTCTCAGGAATTCAATGTAGAGCCATATCAGCGTCACCATCAGTCCGAATGCTCCATACCATTCCATGTATTTTGGGGCACCCATCTGTGATCCCTTTTCAATAAAATCAAAGTCCATGATCAGGTTCAGGGCGGCAATCACGATGATCACCAGGTTGATCAGGATGCCCAGGGGGCCGGAGGAATGCATAAACCCCATGGGCATCCCAAACAGGCTCAGGATCCAGCTGATCAGGTAGGCAAAGAAAACAGCACCGGTGGCCATCATCACACCCCTTCGGAATTTGGGAGTGGCCCTGATCCGTGCCCGACCGGTAAAGAAACAGCATGGTAAACAGTGTTCCAATGGTCAGCAATACTGCCTGGAATGCAACTCCGGGGTATTGTGCATTTATCACTGCACTGATGGCACCCAGGAACAGACCCTCCAGGATGGCATAGATGGGTGCTGTAATGGCGGATGATTTTGGGCTGAAAAACGGTAATCAGGGCCATGATAAAGCCACCGATTGCACCAACAATGGCCAGGGTGCCTGCCCGGCCGGGATCGGCTCCCAGTAACCATGTTTCCAGGTATAGGCTGCGGCTGCAATCACCAGCAGACAGCATCAGCCCAATTTTATTTATGGTTCCGTTAATGGTCATTACACTGCTGCCGGTAGCGCGCTACCAGCTTTTTCAAATATCCTTCCTGTCATGACAGGATTGGATGATCTCATTGCTCTCATATCTCTCAAATTTGTGTCAAATATATATTATTTAAGTCTATTGGAGGGATCAAAAGGTATGCCATATCAATAGACAGAGATCAAATCCTGACAGAATTGCAGTATAATTCTTACTTTTGGATCATGTTTCAGGCCCTTCGCAATATCTGGAAGAATGAGTTTTTCAAAAATGTGGCCACCCTGATCTCCGGAACCACCCTTGCCCAGGCATTTTCCGTTGTGATCTATATTGTTCTGAGCCGGATTTACACCGAAGAGGATTTCGGGATATTTGGTCTTTACATGAACATCCTGAATATTACCATTATCTTCTCCACTGCCAAATATGAACTGGCCATCCTGCTGCCCAAAAGTGACCGGGAATCGGTCAACCTGCTGGGACTTTCGGGACTGATCAGTGTGGGTGTCAGCCTGCTCCTGTTGCTGATTGTCTGTCTCTTTTAATGAGCTGATCTGCGACTGGCTGGGAAGTGAGGAAATCTCCACCTGGCTCTATTACATTCCCCTCTCAACCTTGCTGGTGGGATTGTTCACAGTCCTTCCGGAACTACTCCAACCGGGAGAAGCGATACAGACTCATTGCAGGTGCCAATATCGGACAGAGCCTTGGGAACTCCTTGTTAAAGCTTGGACTTGGGTCTGGTGATTGCGGGTGCAGCCGGGTCTGATTTTTGGTGTGATCTTCGGGCAGCTGGTTGGATTCCTGGTCTTTTTTGTGGTGCATGTCAGGATCAATCAGTCATAAATGCCGGCTGGTTGAAGATTGCAGAAATGAAGACGGCTGGGCAAAGCAATACAGTCTTTTTCCCAGGTACAATATGTGGCAGGGCCTGATCAATAACCTTTCAGGTGCCTTGCCTGTTTTTGTATTCAGCTCCTATTTTTCCACTGGCCATAGCCGGGATTCTATACCTTTGGTTATATGATCCTTTACCGTCCGGTTAACCTGGTGGCCAATGCCTTCTACCAGGTTATGTTTCAGCGTTTCGTGGAAAAACAACACCAGGGACACTCCATTCTGCCTGAAGTACTTCTTTTTCTCAGACAGAACCACCCAGGTACTGCTGATTCCCTTTGTTGTATTGGGTATCTTTGCCCCCGAGATCTTTGGATTTATTTTTGGAGAGAAGTGGATCGAAGCGGGACGTTATGCACAGATCATCTTGCCCTGGATCTTTATGGTGAGCCTGGTCATGCCACTCTCCTTTATTCCCGATCTTTATAAAAAGCAGCGGGTGGCCATGATCATTGACGGCATCAGATTGGTGGCCAGGCTGGGAGGCCTTGGCCGTCGGAGTGATCATGGAAAATGTATATATTGGACTGGCACTTTACAGTGGAGTGAGTACCCTGATGATCGCTCTACAGCCTGTTCTGGTACATCAGGCTGGTGAAAAGAATCCGCCGGGAGAATCGCAAACCATATGAAACGAATGATGGGTAAGATTAGGAAAAGCATTAAAAGCCCTCTGGTGGATTACCCGGAAACCGGTGCTGTTGAACCGGGTGCTGACCGATGAGGATACCTGGCAGGCCTATGTGGAAAAGAAGTATGGATTGCCCGAAGGGCTTCCCGGTGATCGACATGGATCAGCTGGTGGATCCAGAACAGATCTGTCACCTGGGACCCATGACCTTCCTGGATGGAGGATCCCTGCCCACCGACATGATGCTGCTGGCAGGACTGGCAGAGGGGATTGAGGACTGCAGCTATTTTGAGATCGGGACCTGGCGGGGAGAGAGTGTGGCCAACGTTGCCTCCAGGGCAGAAAGTTGTTATACCCTTTGCCTGACCGATGAGGAGATGCGATCCATGGGAATGCATGAAAATACCATCGCATCTCACCGTTATTTTTCAAAGGATTTGAAGAATGTGACCCAGCTGAGGGGCGATTCCAGGAGCTTTGATTTTGCGACACTTAATCAGAAATTCGATCTGATCTTTATTGATGGGGATCACCACTACGATTTCATCCTAAGCGATACCCGGAATGTATTTAAGCACCTGGTTCATGACAAGAGCATTGTGGTCTGGCACGATTACGGATTCCATCCCGATCAGGTCCGCTTCGAAGTGATGGCAGCCATACTGGATGGGGTGGGTCCTGACCGGGCCGAACAGGATCTACCATGTGGCCCATACCAAATGTGCCATCTATACCGGGAAGGAGCTACCCGTCAAAGCCGGCAGATTTTCCCTTTGATTCCTGAAGAGTTATTATACACTTGAATCTAACCAGGAAGAGATCTGACATCAATGCATACGATGCCGCACGCATACTGATCATTCCTTCCTGGTATCCGCCCGATGGAGGCTATTTTTTCAAGGAACACAGCGAAGCCATTCAGACATATGGGATGGCAGGTGGATGTGCTGGTGAACCGGGTGGTGGGAGTTCGGAAACTGATCCAGGCTGGGGCTGTCAGCACTGCGGCCATACAGGGATGCAGGATGAGAATGGACTTCGGGTGATCCGCTCGGTTTACCTGAAAATCCCGGGCAGCGAAAAACATAACATCAGGGGCTGGTCCCGGCAGACGTTGAAGCTTGTATAAGCGGTATGAGAAAGCAGTTTGGGAAACCCGATCTGATCCTTGCCCACAGTGTGACCTGGGCCGGATATGCAGCCAGTCTTGATTCAGGAAGAAATACGGGATTCCCTATCTGATCGTGGAGCACCGGAGTTTTTTTGTCTGGAGCACCGAGAAGGCCAGGAAGATGGTTAAACCCTTTTACCTGCCATTTTTTGAGCAGGCCTATCAGGAACTGCAGCAGACTTGGTCCTGGTTTCGGGGAGCCTGATAAACGGACTGAAAGACACTGATGCCCTGGATCGAGGAAAAAACCATGGTCATCCCCAACATGATCCGGGAAGATATGTTTCTTCCCCCGGATAAGCCCCGGAAGAGCGATCCTTTTGTATTTTTCTGGGCCGGAAGGCTGGAGCATGTAAAGGGGATTGATCTGTTGCTTGAAGCAGTTCAGATTGCTGAAGACAAGAGAGACCAATCCGTTTCATGGTCAGGCTGGCCGGCAAGGGAGTCCCTTCGCGACTGAACTTGAGAATCAGGCACGAAGAGTTGGAGGTGAACGACCGGGTATCTTCCTGGGCCGGATTTCCAGGGAGGAGATGCAAAAAGAGATGCAGGAGGCCAACTGTTTTGTGCTGCCCACCCGCTATGAGGCATTCGGAGCGGTTCTGATCGAGGCCATGGCCACAGGACTGCCGGTGATTGCCACCCGCTCGGGAGGGCCTGATCACATTGTCACCGAAGAAAACGGACTGCTTATTGATCCCGAATGATGCCGATCAGCTGGCAGATGCCATGGAACAAATGATCACATAGCTCATGAGACATATTCCGCCAGACAATATCCGGAGCCAGCACCTTAGAACACTACGGCCAAACCAGCAGTGATGGAACAATACAATCGAACTCTTTCATCAGATTCTGGATGCAATAAATTTCTATATAATAGAATTATCTGGATAAAAATATTTTGTAAATTTGCACACCCAAACGGTGGATGTAGCTCAGCAGGTTAGAGCGCTGGATTGTGGTTCCAGAGGTCGCCGGTTCGAACCCGGTCTTCCACCCAACACCAAGAACCGTCAGGCAAAGCATGGCGGTTTTTTTATTGCCGCGCTGAGATGCTTGCATTCAAAAGCGGACATGAAAAAAAACCGCTATGGAATGCGCAGCATTCTAACGGTTTTTGGTGTTGAAGTCCACCCCCCTCACGGCTCACGAGCCCACCCCCGGTGGGCGAGTAACCGAGTAACTGAAAAGCTTTGTTTTCCAGACTGTTATTTTGCTTGTCTTTCTGAGTTGTTGATGCAGCTTAATCAATGACTATTTTGCCTGAGCCCACTGTCTCATCCAGGATGATCCAATTGTAGAGGTATACACCCTGACCAAACTCGCTTAAATCAAGTGAAAGAACCGGATCATTTACCAAAACTTCTTTTAGCAGCTTGCCCTCAGTCCTAAATATCTTCAGAACAGAATTTTTGTTTTGGGGATGAGTGAAGGAAAAATTGACTATCCCATTGCTTGGGTTTGGATATACATGGTGAAACTCCCCTTCTGACTCATTTGAGGGCAATCCTGAAGGATTCACAATAACCAGGAATGAACTGCTTGCCTGGCAACCAATAGAGTCTGTCATTTCCAAAATATAGGATGTGTTTACCAAAGGCTTTGCCCAGGGTGATCCAGAACCTGGGTCGGAAAGACTTTCCTCTGGTGACCATGAATAATGAAATGGAGCTATCCCGCCGATTATACAACAAGGCCCTATTTTCAAACTATCACCAAGGGTAATTTCTTCCCTGCAGTCTGCCAAACAATAGATGTAATTTGAAAATCGAATTGTAACAGAATCATATGCAATACCGTCGTTTGAATCAGTAATCCTAAGGTGAAAGACTGCAGAGTCATCGAAGGAAGAAGAAAAAATAGGATTGGCTACAGTGGTGTCAACAAGCATGTGGGATGCTGTATACGTACGTCCGGCAAATTCGTATTCGGCAGACCAGGCATAAGTATATGGTTCAGTACCCCCGAAAGCAGATGGGTTTCCCCCGAAACTTGCTTCTTCCCAATATGGTGCACAAAAGGCGGTATCATTACCAGCATCGGCCACTACCTGGGAATGGCATAGGTTTGAAATTGCAGTAATTAAGAAAAAGACAAATATCCGATTGGAATATTTCATGAGAATGGGTAATTTTTGGGTACAATAAAGTTAAAGCAATTATCTCGCTATTTCAAGACTGGCTCACCCGGCTCATGAATCCCCGCGAGTGGGCGAGTAAACACAACGGTATGTTAGACAGCGCTTTTGTTGTAATCAGAAATTAGGTAATTTAGTACAGCCATTAACCCCAGCATCTTTATGAGACGGATTTATCTCACTGATCTTAACGTAAATCGTTATTTTTTTTTGGCCCTAACTTTTATGGTCCTTTTAAGTTGTGGTAAAGAGGATGAACCCTCAACACTCAAATATGATATAAATGGATATTTTCAGAAAGGTCCATTTTTAAAAGGCACCACTATTTTAATATCAGAGTTAAACAAGGATCTATCCCAAACAGGTAAAACATTCAGTACAATTATTCTCGATGACAAAGGCTCATTCGAGATATCGAATCTGGAGCTTACTTCCAGGTATGTATATATTTCTGCTGACGGCTATTTTTTTAATGAAGTAGAGGATGAATTATCAAAATCAACGATTGTTTTGTCTGCAATCGTTGATGTTCAATCGAATTCCAGGATCAATGTGAATATACTGACTACCCTGGAGGCTGAAAGGGTGAAATATTTAGTTGCAAAGGGTTTTGCTTTTGACGATGCAAAAGTACAATCGCTTGATGAGGTCTATGGTATATTTGGATTTTCTTCCTCTGACTCTGATTACCCGGAAACTTTTGATATTACTGAAACCGGAGATAACAATTCAATTTTATTGGCTGTTTCGGCCATCATTCTGGGCACTAATACAGAAGCTGAGCTAGCAGAACTTATTTCAGGTATTTATCTTGATATTAAAACAGACGGAGTTTTAGATGATGAAAAACTGCAAAGTGCACTTATAAACGAGGCAACACTGCTGAATGTGGGTTCAAGTTAAGAACAATCTGAAAAACAGGTATAGTGAACTGGGAGAAGAAATTGAAATGAATGAATTTGAAAAATATGTCGATTCCTTTATTCAAACCACAAACTATGTTTTTACAAAGGAAATTGGCTACCCGACAACTGCTAATTCACTGGTAAATATAATCTCAGACACATCCGTAAATTGGACTGGCGGGGTAAAATATTGTATTGCAGCCGATCTGCCAAAAGGAACTTCCCTTACAGTGATTTTTAAGCCAACACCTGGATACACCAGCAGTGGTATAGGAATCTGGTCAATGGAAAATGAGGGTTGGACAATAAATAATCTGGATGCAGACAGTACGAATCTTCAGGCGGATGGAAATGGACAAATTGTTACGGTACCCTTTCAGTTCGGGCCCCCAACAAGCATAGACTTTTTTATTTATGAAAATAAGGGCCTGGAGCCCACCAACACGAAAACGATCCAATAATACATGGCATTATCGAACATGAAAATATTGATCAAAATCAGGAAGGCCGCTTTGATATTTTCTGCCAGCTTATTGTCTCTTTCATCTTTTGGACAAAGCAGCACCATAAAGCTGTTGACAGATTTAGGCACCCGGCATGATTATGCCCATTCCCTTGCAATACAGCCTGATGGTAAGGTTCTTGTCGCGGGCGATGCCGATGGCAAGCCTTGTATAATACGTTTTGATACTACAGGAATACTGGACAAAAGTTTTGGTTCAGGAGGAAAAGTATTTGCATCCTGGGATTGCGGGTCCAATTATGCTGATACGGATATAAGAATTCAAGCTGATGGGAAAATTGTCTTAGGTACTCGCTATTATAATGGTAGCAATGATGATTTTATAGTAGCCCGTTATCATATTGATGGAAGTCCTGATACATCCTTTGGTGAAAACGGACTAGTGATTAGTCAAATAGGGAGTCATCATGATTGGTGCAATACAATTGCCATACAATCCGATGGTAAAATACTTGCCGGTGGAAGCACCGATACCAGTCTGGAGGGCGAATCCATGCATGATTTTGCCCTTGTAAGATATCATTCAGATGGCACAAGAGATAACTCTTTTGGAAATAATGGTATAGTCACGACTCATATAGGATTAAGCTATAATGTTGCATATTCTATAGCTATTCAGCAGGATGGCAAAATCATCATGGCAGGAGAGGCAAATGATTCCATGTTTTCTGATTTTGCAGTAGTAAGGTATCATTCAGATGGTTCCTTGGACAACTCCTTTGGTGATCAGGGAATTGTAAGAACCGCGCTTAGCGAAACCTATGATTTTGCAAAGGCCGTCGTATTGCAGGATGATGAGAAGATCCTGGTTGCAGGTTCAGCTCAAAACGGCTTGTCAAATTTCAATTGTGCAGTGGTCAGATACGGTACGGATGGTGTGCCCGATGAGACCTTTGGAACAAATGGAGTTGTGCTTACAGATATATCCAATGAAATGGGCAACTCTTTGGCATTGCAGCCAGATCATAAAATTGTTTTAGCAGGAGCCTATACAAATACTACTATTTGGGATTTTGCGGTCTTCCGGTATCATCCTGATGGTTCGCTGGATAATTCCTTTGGAACAAATGGGCTGCTTACAGCTTCCTTTGGTATTGGCGGTTCGGAAGGCAATGCCATTGGAATTGGAAAGGATGGGGAAATTTTGGTTGCGGGCTACTTTAATCATGGCAGTCCTGACTATTTTGATTTTGCCCTGCTCAGATTGTTTTCCAATTTATCCGGACCATCCTTATCCGCACCCACATTAATCTCACCTGAGGATGGGGAAACAGGCCAATCAACAAACCCCAAATTGACCTGGGCTGAAGTATCGGGAGCTACAAGCTATAATATTCAGATATCGCCTTCATCAGAATTTGACATCGAGCTTATCTCTGCTACTGGTCTGCCTTCCACAAGTTTTTCGGTCAGTGGTTTAAGCTCTAATACTACTTATTACTGGAAAGCGAGCAGTAATGGCATTTCTGGTTCTGGTCCCTGGTCAGAGACCTGGAATTTCTCAACTGATGAATCAACTGAAATAGGAGATCAGTGGACAGACCGGATAAAATTATACCCCATGCCCGTCGTTGACAAATTAGTGATTAATGGCATTGAAGGAGAAATGGCAACTGTTTCAATATACTCTATTGATGGGAGGTCACTAAAGCAGATAGCAGGAGTTGGTATCAGAGAATTAGATTTTAATGATATACCGAATGGGATATACATGCTTAGAATCTTAAACCAGAACATTAATTATACAAGAAAAATAATAAAACACTAAAACTGGCTGAAGGACACTCGTTTTTATGAAAAGAACCAGAGAGGTCATCTTTATCCTGATTGCCCTGTTGAATGTCTGTGGCTGCCAGGAAGACAAAGGAAATATTTGTTGCTTATTCCGATCCCGGGATCATGTATGAAGGCCGGATAGATCGCTCCCGGATTGAGGCGGCTGACCTGTACTGGTCGGGTAGCTCCATCAGGATCAATTTTCAGGGGAGACTCCATCGCCGCACTGATGAGAGAAAGCAGGGGAGATAACTACTACAATGTTATTTTAGACGGGGACTTGATTTCCATTATAAGACCCGACACCGTGCAAAAATATTATACCCTGGCTTCAGGTTTATCTCCCGGTAAGCACAGTGTGGAACTGTTTAAGCGGACCGAGTGGGACCGGGGAAGGGGGGAGTTTTATGGTTTCAGGATAGGAGGGAAGGCAAAAGTTAGAGCCAAAAGCACCGGCGAAAAAAAGAAAAATTGAGTTTTACGGGAACTCCATCACAGCAGCTTATGCTGTTGAGGATTTTTCTGGGGAGGACTCTCCGGACAGTATCTTTACCAATAATTACCTGAGTTACGCGGCCATGATAGCCAGACATTACGACGCAGAATACCATTGTACGTGCAAAAGCGGCATTGGTATAACAATCAGCTGGTTCCCTGTTATCATGCCTGAGATTTACGACCTCCTGAATCCGGAGGATCCGCAAAGCATTTGGGATTTCTCACTTTACCAGCCCGATGTGGTGGTCATCAACCTGATGCAAAATGATTCCTGGCTGGTAAACTTGCCGGATCACGAGGAGTTTCAGGTGAGGTTTGGAGAAGCAAGCTCCCGATGAGGAGTGCTATCATTGCGGCCTACCGGCTGTTTGTGGCAAATATCCGCAAGCACTATCCCCATGCTCAGATCATCTGTGCGCTTGGGAATATGGATGCCACCAGGGAGGGCTCACCGTGGCCCGATTATGTCACCCGGGCCGTCTCCAATCTAAAAGACAACAGAATCTATACTCATTTTGTAGCCTGCAAAGATACGCCGGGACATCCCACCATCAGAGAACAGGAGGATATGGCCTCAAGCTTCATAGCCTTTATTGATGAGCATATAGATTGGTAAAGTAGCTGAGGTCGGCCCCGACTGTTTCCATAAATTCTTCCCTGGAAATGCTCAAATCGCTGGCTCCATGTTCAGCTCCCCCCAGCGGGTATTCATAGTGAATGGAGACCGGGGTAGAAATCCCGAATCCCCTTAAGGCTTCCAGGTAGGCCTCAAAAGGTACCATTCCTTTACCAAGGGGAACATTAAGCACCTTTGCCTCTCCATCATTCATCCATGTAAAATCTTTGATATCAAGGCTGTTGATGTATGGACTGAGTATCTCCAGGAATACGGGCCAGGTTTCCGGGCCCTCAACCATGGCATGCCTGATGTCAAACTGCACCCCGGTCCATTTTGGATCCAAACCATCGATCAGCTTCAGCAGGTCCCAGCCCGAACTACCCACCGAGAGTCCTGCATGGTTCTGATAAGATGCTGCAATGTTGTTGGCCCGATTGATTGACTGGAGCTGAGCCATCTGTCTGCTGGCCTGCATCAGGGCTGAGGAAGCCGGTACACCTTTGGGGTACTTGAACCATCCGGGTCTGTAGATCCCAATTCCCAGCTTTCCGGCTGTCTCCAGTATTTCCCGGGTCAGTGTATCACTGGGATCAGTGATCGCCGTGGTGATCATTGGAACCTCAAGACCTTCACCCCTGATGTGTTCAAGAGCGATGGGTAGATCTTGCTTTACACGTTCCGGAAGAACGTGACCGCCATCTCTCACGGTCAGGTCAATGCCCGTAAACCCCATCTCCGAGGCCAGGCGGGCCATATCCCTGTAACCCAGCCATTGAAGGTGCTTGGAGAAGATGCAGATATGCTTCTTCGTCTCTCCCTGGGCCGTTTCCTTGCGACCCATGGCAGCAGCCGGGAGCAGGGAAGTGAGCGCTGCAGCTGTCGATGTTTGCCTGATGAATTTTCTTCTTTCCATTATCTCTGAAGAATGAAAGGTAAAACTGTTCGTGCTCCGTCTTCTCCCTCCACTGCCACATAGTAGTAACCATCCTTATAAGCATCCATATGGATCTTGTATCTACCTTCAGGGGCAGATATTCCCCTTTCCTCGAAGATCTTTTTACCGGTCAGATCAAAGAGGGTGATACTGTTCACTTTTTTTGCCGGGTCCGCCTGGATGGTCAGCTCCCCGCTGCTTGGGTTGGGATAAAGCGAGAAGCCCTGCGCGGATATGGAGCCTTCAATACCCACAGGCAGATTCACAAAGATCACCATCATGCTCGAGTCACTGATGTTCAGGTTAGATTGCATACTTGCCTTATAGTAGACGGTATCGACCTTCTGGGTAAAACCGCTATTGGGAACATAGGTCACCGTTTGGTCGTTTCCAACAGTGGCAGTGCCGTTGCTGGGCTGCTTGTTGATCTCAACGACCACGGGTCCCGGAATCTCATCGTTGTAAAGCACGTCGTACCTGTAGGAGGAACCTGCCGACATGGTCACAAAATCGGGATGGCATACCGGAGCATCCACCAACAGCAGTCCCGCCTTATACCGCATCACAAACTCCTGATAATATTGATTTGCCAGATCCTGATTATGGATAATCAGTGTATTTTCATCATTCCTGAATTGTGCCGAATTACTCCAGTTGTGACTTCCGGTAATAACTGCGGGGTCGGAATTTGCATCGGATTGGTCCACAATGGCATATTTATGGTGCATGATACCGGCCTCTCCACTGACCCGGAACTTATCCTGAAGGGAGTTCCTCAGGATGTCTACAACTGCTTCTGTGCATGAAACCTCGTCTTTTACCAACACCTTTGCATCCATTCCCGCCTCATGGCTGTCCCTGATGGAATAAGCCAGGTCGGTTTTTGTGATGAGCATGGTGCAGACTGAAAGGTCGGTGTTGGCTGTCTTAAGTGTTTCCAGGATCTTCGAATGGGTGTTGTCCGAGGGGCTAAAATAGCTCTCCACCCGCTTACCTCCTATAAGGAATTCGTGGGGAGTATTATCGGTTTTGAAAGGTCCGAAAAGGGATTTTCCGGCATCGGGCAGGGGTCCCTCGGAACCAAACATTTCATTAAACTCCAGGCGATAGGCAATGGCAAGACTTTTGTCCTGGATGACCACCACGTTGTTGGGATCAATGTTGATCTGTCCATCAGTAAAGTTGGTGGAGCCGGTCCACACAATGGGATACTGGTGGTTTTCGGAGAGGGCATCAAACACAATAAATTTATTGTGCATAATTCCGGTAATGGGATATTCGCTGACCGGACTGGCCATTTTCCCAATGGCCGGGTCAAGTTCATCTGTGCCGAAATTAGCCTGGTTGATGTCATATACCACCCTCACGACTACCCCCCTGTCGTGGGCTGCATTCAGGGCATCTGCAATATTCGATATGCCCTCATTACTAAAGTTGTAGGCAGTGAAATCGATGGATTCTTTGGCCCTGCCAATGTAGTTGATCAGGGTATCATCAATGGCGTGGTCCAGGTACTGAGCATCGGTACCCGTGGAGACCGAATGATCCACAGGCTTATTGAAAAAGGCTTTCATCTCACCACTTGAATTGGATTGGGTGATATAAATCTGGGTTGAAACCTTAGCTGTATCGTTTCCGCTCACTGAGATGGGAAGTACATAAAAGAGTTCGCTGGGAGATGCACCGGATACGGTGATCTCATGCATGGTACCTTCTCCGGGACTGGTCAGTTTGCCCAGCTCAAAGGCAGGTGTGTTTCCGTAAAGTAACTCTGTTGTGCCGTCTATATCGGTCTCCCACTCCAGGGTAAAGCCAGCTGTGCTCAGATTGCTTAGCACGGGTGGTGCAATAAAGTTGATGGTGCTTGCTGATGCAATATCTCCCTCCCCGCGTACCAGGATTTGATAGGTGTCGTAGAACTGGGACAGCACGCCAATAAGATCAGATTCGCCGGATGGAATTACCTTCCCCACAAAAGGAGAAGCATCGTCTGAGATTCTGATCACCCCGCCTTCACCCGCTGAAGAAAAGTCATAATTGGTTTTTGAGACAAAGGCACTGCCTGCCAAATCGAAGACGGCGGATTCAATGCCAACCAGCATTCCTTCGTACTCCTCTCCCAGTTGAGCGGGAGACAGGATGATCGGGTCGGGTACCTGAGCACCTTCTTTTTCCACCACCACAGAAGCAACAGGCTGTATCTCGAGAAGATTATTATAGTCAACCAGTGTGCCGGTAAGCGTAATGCTGTCGCCCAGCTTAATAGCCCCCATTTTATCCGGGTCATATACAGCCAGGCCGCCTGTGGGATCCTGGACATACCTGATCACCCCCAGCTCATCTCCATTGATGACCACGCCCGATATAGTTACCGTCGAGCCTATGTCTTTTGCCTTGGCACTCTTAATGGATTCGGTCTGTGTTTTTCCAGGAAGTGCAGCCAGGGCTATCAGTAAAAATGTGAATGCAAATCTTATCATTGTTCTAAATTTTAGTTCTTAAAAAGTAATCCTCAGAGAGGCATTAAACCTTCGGCCCATTCCGAAAAATACAGTGGCTGATTTCGCATCGAAGGACTGGAATTCGGAGTAGGGACTGTAAGGATCGTTGTTGGTTGCGTCTATTATATTTGTGGTGTTGAAGGCGTTTAGTATGGAAAGGCGCAGGTCAAACCTTACCTTTTCAGCAAATTTTAGTCTGAAACCATATCCTGTGTGAAAATCAAAAAGATTAAATCCGGGCATCTTCCATGAGTCATGAACATTCCCCTCGGCATCGGTGGTTGCCTCCGGAGTAAACTTGGAGTAGTACTTGGTGAAGTAGGTCTGCCTTACATTCAGATAAAGCCCCTTGATGGGTTCATAACGCAGACTGGATCCAAGCTGAACCTGGGCGGCATCACCCACGTGTATCCCCCTGGCATCAAAATCAATCACCTTGTTGATGGGGGCATTCCCATCATAGAGGTAAAATTGAAGATTTTCGACCTGGGAATCCCAGATCCAGTCACCCACTGAAATTGTCCCCTGGAAATCAAGGTTGTGTAGTAATTTATATATAAAATCCACTTCCACGCCCATGTGCCTTGCGTCCAGCCCGGGTATATCTGCATAAACACGTTTATCGTTGTTGGATTCCGGATCGTCGGGAACATACCCGGGGTCACCCTCTTGAAGGTTGTAGGTTGAGTAAACCCGGTTTGTGGGTTTGTTCTCCCAACGGGTATAATAGAGATTTAAAAACATTGAAATCCTTGGAGAAGAGAAGGTATAACCAGCCTCCACTGCTTTGATGAGTTCATTGTCCAGCTCCTCCGCAAAGGAGGTTGAAAATCCCTGGTAGAAATATTTATAGGAGCGCACCTTGGAGAGGTAACCCAGGTTTAGGAAAATGTTGGATCGGGAGCTGAGGTTGTAGTTGGCTCCTGCTTTGATGGTGAAGCCAGACTTATATTTCCAGCCCGATTCCGACTGAGTAAAATAGTCTATCTTGTTATACCCGCTCAGTGCAAAGGTGGCATTCAGAAAGGCGCTCAGCTTTTCTCTCCTGTATTCTCCCTGGAGAAAAACGCCACCCCACCTCACAAGGCCGTCGTAATAATAATCTATGGTATCGCCCACATATTTCATGGCAGCCGATGAATCCGCAAGGTAGTCCGGCCGGCTGTCCGTTTTATCCACTGCATAATCTCCACCCAGCAGATCGGTTACCGTGGTATAATGAATTCCCTTATAGGATCTCAGGTCAATTCCTCCGCTCAGATCAAAAGAGGGACTGAGTTTATAGGATAATTTTGAAAGCAATCCATACCAATAGTGCTCGTTATGGGCCCTGGTCATGTAGTTGCTTGAAACAAAGAGCGAATCGCTATAAATGGGATTGGTCGGTAATATATTAAACGGAGGTTGTGGTTTGCAGTTGGTATTATATATTTTCTGCCAGTTGATCTGGCCATATTCCGGGCTATCCGGATCCTGGAACAACTGCGTATCCTTGATGCTTGTTGCCGGCCGGTCGCCACCCCCTTTCCCCACTGAGAGATAGAGATTATTAGACATGGTCAGGCGGTCGCTGATGGTCCAGAAGTCCCGCAGGGTAAACTGTGGTTTATGGTACTGATTGGTTCGCTCGGACAAAACCTCAGGCGAAGCGTTAGGGTTATTCCTGTCGCGCGTAACATAACCCCAGTGCTGGTTATATCCTGACCCTTTATCAAAGATATTGTAGGTGCCGGAGGCCTGCTTCAGTTCCTCCATATTGATTCCGATTTTTTTCGCATAAACCGAGTCATAAGCCGAAACCGGCCTCTGGTAAGAACGTTGATCGTGCATCTGGGGTGCGCCCATGGCAGTCAAAGTAAGCAGGTGCTTTTTAAACCGCTTGTCAATCTTACCATAATAGAACCACCCTTCCGAGAAGGTATTATCCACCCAGCCATTGCCCCTTTTGTATGATCCGGCAAGGGTAAGACCCCATCCATTCTTAAGATTGCCACTGGTAAAACCAAGGGAGCTCCGAATTTTACCCTGGCTGTCAACCTCCTGCTTAATGCTGGTCTGCATTTTGCTCTCGATCCCTTTTGTAAGGATGTTGATCGTTCCCCCCACCGAAGGCAGAGCCAGCTGAGAGGCGCCCAGTCCACGTTGCACCTGCATGGTCCTGGTAACCGCGTCAAGACCAAACCAGTTGGACCAGTAAACCCAACCATTTTCCATGTCGTTGACCGGGATGCCGTCGATCATTACGGCAAGGTTAGTTTGGTCGAAACCCCTGATGGTGATTCGTGCATCGCCATCTCCACCCCCCTGCTGGGTGGCGTATACCCCGGGGGTCGAATTCAGAATAATTGGAATATCCTGTCCAGCAAGCTCCTCTTCAATTTTTGCCGGTGAAACATTGGTAAATGCCACCGGAGTTTCCCGTGATCTGGCAATGTCGGCGGTGATTATGACCTCATCAATGGTCATGGATTGCAACCTGAACTCCAGGATAAGGGCTTTTGAAGAAACCTCAACCTTTCGGCTCTCAGCTTCATATCCCACGTAAGAAACCTGGAGTTCATAAGTTCCCTGCTCCAAATGGAGCTCAAACTTCCCTTCCGGATTGGTGATGGTTCCTTTCCCGGGAGCATAGACCACGTTGGCTCCGATGAGCGTCTCTCCCGTTTCAATATCAAGAACTTTACCGGTCACAAGGCCCTGTTGGGCATAAGTCACCATAAAAAGACCCAGCCCCAACAGTAGCAATCCAGCTTTTTTCATAAAAGATTTTTATTGAATCAAAGTATCAATACCTTCTTCACGAGAACCCGGGTTTGAAATTTCACCTGCAAATGGTAGAAACCTGAAGGAAATACATCGGTTTTAATCACCCTGTTGAAACTCCCTGAAGGTGTGCTTTCATGATAAACCATTCTGCCAGCAGCATCGTAAAGGCTCAGCGCTTCAAAACCTGCATCAGCATCAATCCGTATGTAATTCCTGGCAGGATTGGGATAGATTTGCAGCTGATCCTCTTCCATGCCGGTCTCCAGGCCATTTGTAGGTTCGCAATCGCAGGTATGACTTCCAACAAATCCCCATTGATCCACTCCTCCCGGAACAGTATCCCATTCCATGGTTACCACAAAAGAGGGCTCGGGGTTGGCTGTTACTCCCCCTTTCACAGTCGCTTTACGGACCAGGGAGTGATTCGCTGTCCATGGCAGCCAGTAATATGAGTCGGGCACAATATAGTTCTGAATGAAGGTGCTGTCCTGACCTGTAATCACTTCCCCCTCGTATATGTTTTTATAGGCCCATGCATCGGTGAAGTCGGTCCAGCCCTCATCGGAGCTCTGCATTCCACCACCAATAATTCCAAACAGGTCGACCACAATGAAGTCATTGACATCCCCCTGTCCTACAGGATCCTTAAACAGGGCAATGGCATCATTCCCATTCATGTAGGTGGGAGCCGGATAGTCATGGTCCAGCTGCTGGGCCATGGCCTGCAGTGCAGGATCACAGGCCGGAGAGGTCTCAGTGCTTACAGTCTGCCCGTTCACCAGAAAATGAGTGGTGTAGGGATAAAGAAATCCCTGTAACTGGGTAATCCCTCCCGATTCGTATGACAGGTTGCCATTGCTGTACCTGGCCACGTAGTAGGAGCCCAGGGTCACAATCTTGTCTGTGGGATTATAAATTTCCATCCCTTTGTTATTACCGCTTCCCTCCACATATTCAGAGAAAAAGAGGTCGCTACAATCCTGGGCCGACAGGGCCGTCACAGTCATGCATAATCCTAGAGCCAAAAATATTTTCTTCATATCATCATATTATAAATGCAGAAAATGCAGGGTACACAATGTACCCTGCAGTAATCTTCTTCTGAATTTGATTACTTAATTCTTTACAAAGCGCAGAATCTGGGTAGATTTATCGCCCGAAAGCTTCAGGAAATATACTCCACTCTCCAGTTCGCTGATGTCCAGTTGGATATTCTTCTCGCCAGAGAGTTCTTTTACCCTTACAGTCGATCCGGTAATGCTGATAATACGCATCTCGCTGAGCGACTCCAGGCTCCTTACATGGAGGGAACGATCGGCAGGTATCGGGTAGATTTCGAAGCTGGCTCCGCTTTGACCCGCAATGCCAACAGCCACAGTGAATACCACATCGTAAGTTTTGGTAGTCACTTCATCTTCAGCTGTTATCAGTACGGTGGAAGTTCTTTCAGCCTCAGTACCGCCCAGGTCGCTTGCATCTGTAACCGTCACAACAGCACTGTCGTTATTGGTCACTACACTAACTGCAGGAACAGTGCTTGTACCCTGAGGAAGCTCCACATAGTAGGTAAGCTGTGCAGGACTAAATCCAGCCACCGAACTACCGTCCACAAGAAGGTCAGAGATGGATGCATCGCTGGATGGCACATAGAAAATCAACTCTTCTACATCAGCACCTGAACGTGGGGCAAGCTGAACAGTACCCTTATATTCAATGACAATACCGGTAACATTGGCAGAATCGGGAATAACCATGCCGGTCAGATCGGTATCGTAGAAGTCCACCCTGCAGGCCAGTGTGTCGATGGCATCAGTGAGATCGTAGTTTTTACCATTTTCAAAAGTAAGTGCGCCATCGGCATCAAGATAGTTTACACTCTCCAGCACAGCCACGCGGGACTCATAAAGGTCATGGTCGGCAATCAGCTCGGCCGGGGTAAGTACAAGGGGTACAATCTCATTTCCTGTTGTGGAAGCAGCGCCCGGATCAGCAACCGGGTGGAACTGCAGCATTCCATTATACTCTTCGATGGTACCCATCACTCCTGTGATGCCATCACCCAAATTGTATGCAGTGCTGATGTTTCCGGGATTGTCATCAACTTTAACTCCGCCAGCGGCATCCTGAACAAACTTAATATTGCGGTAGGACTGGCTATAGGTAAGCACTACCTCACCGACAATTTTATAAACCGTCATTTTATCCGAAGGATCCAGTGCCTTCAGGGCAGTCAGGTCGGCTACCTCGGTGTACTGGTTGGAGATGGTAACATCAAGGCTGCCCATTCCACCAAATCCGTCAGCAGCAGTAGCTGTAACAGTAACAACTCCTATGTTTACAGCTGAGAGCATTCCGCTTCCGTTGATGGTAGCTATGTTTTCATCACTTACGCTCCATGTGTATTTAGAATCAGAGGCATCTGCGGGAAGAACTACAGCTTCCATCTGCAGAGATCCACCATTTTCGGTGATTTCAGTTGCTCCGCCAGCACCGCTAACAGTAATAGAGGCAACTGGCACAACCGGAGTCTGATTGGAATTGGTAATGTCGATGGTTCCGCTTACACCCGATCCGTCAAGGGCGGTGGCAGTGACAGTAACCACACCATCGTTGATGGCAGTAAGCAGCCCGGTTTCGCTGACCGATGCAAGTGTAATATCGTTAACCGACCAAGCCAGGCTCTTGTCAGAGGCGTCAGCAGGAAGGACCTCGGCAGAGATCTGGAGGGATCCCTTATCCGTGTCAATCGTAGTAGCATCACCTTCGCCGGTGAGGTTGATGGCGCTTACATCCACGATGGGAATGTAGGTATGCATGCCCAGGCTATCGAAGAAGTTGACATCATAAACCATCCACTCGGAATCTTTTGCATTGGTACCTGCTGAGGCTGCCCAGTCAGTATTTCCTGCAATGATGTGATTTTTCCTTACAAGCGTATGATTTGCAGTGGCATTTTCAATACCAGCCACATTCCATCCGCTACCCGGATCTTCATCGGGAATGCCAATGATGTCAAGAAGGATGGTATCGTTATCGGTGAGGTATACAAGCCCCCTGGCATCATCTCCGTTGTGGTGTACTACGCTGGGATAAGCCAGAACTTCATCAGCCTCAGCTGATGGAAATAGCGCCTCATCGGTCTGGTCGGTGATCATGACCCAGACACCGCCGGCTTCGATGGAAGCATCCACAGGGAAAGTGTGGTAATACTGCCACCCCCCCCCGTTGGAGGATTGAGCAATGATGTAGTTGGCAAGGTCAACTGCTGCATCTGTAGGGTTAAAAATTTCGATCGCTTTGTTGTTAGAACTTCCCTCGATATACTCGGAGAAGATAAGGGGTGCCTGTCCCTGCATATTTGCAAAGACAAGGGTGAAAACGGAAATTAAAATCAATGTGTAAAGTTTCTTCATTTTTTTAATGGATTAATGATTAATATTTCATGGATAAAATTTCTAATTAAAAAGGGTTACGAAGTTCGAACATATTTTGTGAATAGTCGACCTTTTATGCTGTTTTTGAACATGAATGCTTTATTTTTTTATCAACAAAAAATAATAGGCTTGTTCAGAAGTGTGTTCGCAAAGGAATCACACTTTGTATAATAATCTTATATATAATTTGCATATATATAATAATGTTATATATTTGTCGTTATGATAGCAAATGATTTGTTAAAAGGTACCTTGAGAACCATTGTTTTAAAGTTGTTGGCCGACAACGGACGGATGTACGGGTATGAGATTACCAAAAAGGTGGAAGAGCTCATCCACCGGTAAGATCAAACTCACATTCGGTGCACTCTACCCGGTTTTACATAAACTGGAGGCTGACGGACACATTCACCACCGAAGCAGGAATTCATCGGGAAACGTGTCCGGAAGTATTACACTCTTACAGAGACAGGGCAGATCGTGGACAGAGCAGAAGGTGGATGAGTTTTTTGATTTTGTAAATACACTCACCTACGTGCTCAAACCGACCCCTGCCTGAAATGATTGCCGCTGTCATTGATGACAATTATGAACGCATCAAAGGCGATCTGGTCAGTCGCGGACTGACCTATGACCGGCTTGATTGATGATTTGCTGGACCATGTATGCTGCATGGTGGAGGAGTATATGGATGAAGGGAAGCGATTTTGAATCTTCCTACAGCCAGGTACTCGACTCCATCGGCGAAAAACGCCTGCCTGAGATCCAGCATCAAACATTACTTAAACCTTGACAAAAAATTTCAACGCATGAAAAATTTCACGTATCTATTCGGACTTACCTCGGCCATTGCTGACCATCATTGGTGCCTTTTTTAAAAAGATGCACTGGCCCGGTGCCGGCATCCTGATTACGGTGGGAATTGTACTGATTGTACTTGTTTTTCTGCCCCTCTACTTTATTACCAATCACAGGGAACAGCTGGAAAAGAAAAATCCGGTCTATGCCATCGTGGGCTATCTGACCATGGCCCTGCTGCTTGCAGGGGCACTATTCAAGACTCATGCACTGGCCTGGTGCCGGCTCTTGATCTTGCAGCTTGGGATGGGCTTCCTGATTATTGGTTTTATTCCTCTCTATGTGGTTAATGTATTTCAGCGAAGCGGAAAGGAGAAGATCACATTGCCCTATATCGTCATGTTGCTGGTGGGAATTGCACTGTGTGATGCTCTATACCAATGTGAATATGGGCAAGAACTTGCATCGATATTTACCTGGATGAGGCCTTGACCAATGAGGAGCAGGTGGTGCAGGCTCAAAAGGGAACCGCAAAACTTCTGGAATGGGCAGGGGATAGCTGCGATGCTGCATGTCTGCAGACCATCACATGAATCCATGACCAGGCCAGGTCCTGCAGGTGATGATTTCCGGTATGCAGGAAGGAATGATTGCACTATCTGGATCAACCCGGGGCATCTCTTGAAGAGCTTAAGGGAAAGGACAGTCATGGGGCAGGCCGGGAGGCCATTGTTGATATCGGGCAGTGGACATGATTTTGCTGAGGCTGCACTGGATTTCCGGATCATGCTTGAGGAGCTGATCAAAGATCCGGTAGCACGATGCCAGATCCAGGACCACCTGGAATTTACCGGAAAGGTTTGGAACATGAGTATGGCGTAAAGGATGTGGTGAGACGATCCCTTGATGAAGAACTACTACAAGACTACCAGATGCTTCCAAGGGAATTGCCCTGGCCGAGTATGTGGCCATCAGCTACCTGTTGCATCCATAATAGCACTAGCAGTGTATACAAAAGTAAAAGGGGCCTGAGAGGACCCCTTTTAACTAACCACTTAAACCTAAAAAGAAATTTTTACTGTATCACCCGTTAGTGAAATGTAAAAGGACGTAAGATTTGTTTTCAGTTTAGGTTATGCATATTATATGCCAAAAATTGCAAGCCTCAGAAAGCAAGCATGATAGCTGATTTTTACCAAAGATTCTGAACATGATAAAAAGTGAACGCTTATGGGACCGGCATGTACGATTCCGGGCGTTTTTCAACGCATTTTTATCAGCCGACACTTTACACTGAGTACTGCGTACTGAGTACTGTATTCTGTTTTGGTCCAGATGGTCTTACGACCCAGGGCCTTGATGCCGGCCACATAACCTTTGATATAGAGATTGTTGAAATCGCCATCCTCAAACCAGGCATAACAGTCATAGGTTTTTCCGTTTTTCGGATCGTAGATGGAACCTCCGTCCACTGTTCTTTATCGGAGTTGTATGTGAAATTCTTGACAATGACCAGACCCATCAAAGGCTGTTTTGCCAGTTTGGGATCAGGATTCTCATTATCCAGCTTTGGGTGCGCCAAATTCATTGGGTTCCTCCAGCCAGACGATCTTTCCTGATATTTTCCATCAGATCCCTTTTGACATCAAGTTTCGAGGTCTTTTCTTCATTAAACCAGGTTCCTTCAATTTTATTGGCCTGTGCATACAGGAACAGGGGAATAAAAAGAGCAATAATGGCAGTAAACAGATGCTTTTTCATGTTTTGAGTTTTAGTTTGGGCAGCAAAATAGTGATTTAAATTTCTCTGATATATTCAGTGTAGGTGTGGGCGTACTGATTTTTCCCTCCTGCTTCCACTGTTTCAGATGACAAGGGCTTTCCATTGGCTGAAATCAATCTCCGGGAAGAAAGGTATCTGCTTCAAAGGATTGATGAACCTGGGTCAGGTAGAGTTTTCCTGCCAGCGGCAGGAACTGGGCATAGACCATGCCTCCTCCGATCACAAAGCATTCATCCGATCACTCCGGCCAGTGCTAATGGCCTCTTCAATGGAGCGGGCCATTTCACATCCTTCGAAGGATTCTCCGGCCATATCCGAGATCACAATATGCCTCCGGTTGGGAAGGGCACCGTTGGGCAGGGAAAGGAAGGTGTTTCGCCCCATGATCAGGGTATGACCGGTGGTCAGTTGCTTAAAACGCTTCAGGTCATCCGAAAGGTGCCAGAGCAATTTGTTGTCTTTTCCAATGGCACGGTTTTCGGCAATGGCCACGATGATGGATATATTTTGCAGGATCTTTTTTTCCATGTCAGACCGATATGGCTCCCTTGATATGTGGGATGTGGATCATAATTTTCAACGGTAAAATCCTCAAAGCGTGAAATCGAAATATCGATGATACTCCGGGATTCAGTCTGACCGTGGGAAGGGGTCTGGGTTCCCTGCGTCAGCTGAAGCTTTACCTGTTCCACGTGGTTCAGGTAGATATGTGCATCTCCCAGGGTATGGATGAATTCACCTGGCTTGCAGTCCTGTTACCTGGGCCATCATCATCAGAAGGAAAGAATAGGAGGCAATGTTAAAGGGAACACCCAGGAAGATATCGGCACTTCGCTGGTAGAGCTGGCAGGAGAGTTTCCCATCGGCCACATAGAACTGGAACAGAATGTGACAGGGGGGAAGTGCCATCTTGTCCAGTTCACCCACGTTCCAGGCACTGACAATATGCCTTCTGGAATCGGGATTATTCCGGATGGAATTAACCACGCGGCGATCTGGTCCACATGGCTCCCCTCGGGTGTGGGCCAGCTTCTCCACTGGTATCCGTAAATGTGTCCCAGGTTTCCATTTTCATCGGCCCATTCGTTCCAGATCCTTACCCCATTGTCGTTCAGGTATTTGGTATTGGTATCTCCCTCTCAGGAACCAGAGCAGTTCGTGGATGATCGATTTAAGGTGCAGTTTCTTGGTGGTCATCAACGGGAAACCCTTCTGACAGATCAAATCGCATCTGGTAACCAAAAGTGCTGATGGTGCCTGTTCCTGTCCGGTCCTCCTTCCTGGTCCCATTTTCCAGCACATGTGATAATAAATCAAGATACTGCTTCATATTTCCTCCTCTCCAATGGCTGGTAAAAGTAGCCAATCAAGCCTGAATTCAAAAGGAAAAATTATCAACATTCATAAAATCACTATATTTACGATATCACTATATTTACAATATCAATGAAAAACTGGTTTACACCCCGCACCCTGCTGGTCATGGCCGGAATGATCCTGCTGGGACTGCTGGTCTGGCGATTCTCCAACATTGTGGCCTATATCCTGATTGCTTCGGTGCTTTCCCTTATAGCCCGGCCGCTGGTCAGGTTGCTGGGAAGGATCAGGATCTGGAAGTGGCATATTCCTGTCTCCATTCGGGCACTGATCACCCTGATGGTCATCTGGGCCGTTTTTTTTGGTTTCTTCAGGCTGTTTATTCCACTGGTGGCCAATGAGGCACAGGAGCTTTCCAATGTCGATACAGAACTGATCGTTGAGGAGTTTGAAGAACCCATTCAACGCCTGGAGCAGTGGATCAGAAAACTGAATCTGGGTGGACGATGGAGCATTTTCCCTGAGGGAGGAGCTGCAGCAGCGGACTGGCATCTGTACTGAATATCAAGGTGATCACCGACCTGCTTGCCACCATGGCCTCCATTCTTGGAAATTTGGCCTGGGCCATTTTTGCCATCTCCTTTATCACCTTCTTCCTGCTCAGGGAGGATAAGCTGATCTCCGGATATATTGTAACCATTTTTCCCGAGGAGAAGGAGAATGCCTTCCGCCATGCCCTTGAATCCATCAAACATCTGCTCCGGAGGTATTTTGTAGGGATCCTGCTGCAGATGACCGGAATCCTTACCCTGGTTACCCTGGGAATGACCATTGTGGGAGTGGGTTTCAGGCTCGGACTGGTCATCGGGCTGGTGGCTGCTGTCTTGAATATTATCCCCTACCTGGGACCCTGGATCGGAGCTGCCTTGGGAGTTATTCTGGGTGTTGCCACAAATCTGGATCTGGATTTTGCCACCCAGCTTGTGCCCCTGATCGGTTATATGATCACTGGTATTTGTCATTACCCAGCTCACTGATAATATGGTTTTTCAGCCGGTTATCTTCGGGACCAGCGTGTATGCCCATCCCATTGAAATTTTTATTGTGATCATGATGGCAGGAAGCCTGGCCGGAATCGTGGGGATGATCCTTGCCATTCCCACATATACGGTGATCAGGGTATTCGCCAAAGAATTTTTTAATAACTTTAGGGTGGTCCAGAAGCTGACCGAAAAGATATGACCCTAAGCAGATTTATTAGCCATATATTTGTTTTTGCTGCCTGCTGCTTCCGGCAGCTTTCGGGACAGCAACCGGATCAGCCTCCGACTGAGCATCTCACGCTGTCAGAGTGAACAGCTCATGGTCTGGATACCATGGCAGTCGATTCCACTGGCAGACGAGCTGGATGATTCCCAATGTTTTTACCCCCAATGGCGACGAGGTGAATGATTATTTCGAGGTGACAACCGATGGAACCACCGTATATGAGTTTCAGTGTTTTCACACGGACCGGCACCCGGATCTTTCATTCCAACTCTCCCCAGGATTTTCTGGGATGGGAACAAGCATTGCAGGAAAAGAGCTGAAGGAAGGGGTATATTACTATGTGATTGAGGAGGAAGGGGGCATCGGCATCCTTTTCGAAAAGCCGGATTTATGCTATCTTTTCCGGTAATACCCGGATCCATGGCAAGTTTCTTTACAATCCATCCAAACAGCAAGTGTGCTGAAAAAGGAGAAGGATCCGTAAACCACCGGCACCAGGGCCATGGCATTGACTTTCCAGCAGGGTGGCAGCCACAAAAATGGCCAGGGCCGAATTCTGAAGTCCCACCTCAATCGACTATGGTAAACTGGTTTCTCACACTTCAGTCCGAACAGCCTGGCCACCAGGAATCCGGATACCATGGCTGCAAGATGTCAAGCACAAGGGCATAGGGGAAGATGCTGATGAAATCACTCGCATGTGGCAGATTCACCATCCCTGGTCAATGAAAATAACACCTGCATAGATCAGGGCCAGCAGGAGCAGGGCAGAACAATCCTCAGGGGTCTTTCAAGTCCGTCGGCCAAATCAGGGCTTCCATTTTCTGATCCTGGTTCCCGCATAAGCAGGCAAAATGGTAATCAGGAATACATTGAGGATGGTTTCTCCCACATTGAGCTGGATGGCTGGCATCCTGGTGAATGAAATAGCTCCAGCGAAAGGGTAACCACCAGCGGGATGGTGATCAGGGTGATCAGGCTGTTGAGGGCAGTCATGGAGATGGAAAGTGCCACATTTCCCCTGAGCAGATAGGTAACCAGGTTGGAGGTGGCTCCTCCCGGGCAGGCTGCAATGATCATCAGTCCCACTTTAAACAGGGGATCGATATGGATGGATCGTGGCAATCAAAAAGGCAATCAGCGGAAGCAGTATCATCTGACAGACAGAGCCCGATGATCACTGCCTTTGGCTGGAGAAATATGTTTCTGAAATCACTGTCGGTAAGTGAAAGTCCCATACCCAGGGTGATAATGCCAGTGTGACCGGAAGGAAGATATTCTGAAAAGAGGGAATGCATGACTGCAAGGTATAGGTTTCACTAAATAATTTATACCGATTAAAAATAATTAATACTCTTCGCCTTAATATTCCAATCAGATAGTTGTTATTTTACAGCAAGGCTTTAAATTGCATAATCACCGACAATGTATAGCATTTAAACTAACCTGATCTGGACATGACAAAAGTCTCAAGTCTGGCTTTTTCCCTTTTCTTCATTACTTTTCACTCTTTTTGGCACCTCATCCGGCCTTCTGCGAGGAGGGGAACATGATACCGATCATCGCACCGAGGGACTGATGCGTGGTGAACGCCTGTTTTACGGTTTGATTGACGGGAAATTTGAAACGAAAGCCTGTGCCGATTGCCACAATACTGTTGAGATCGACACCTTTAACTGGAATCCCAATGCCTGGGAGATCGCTCACCAATACAAGGAACAAGAGTCTGGAGGAGTTTCAGAAGGCAGTTCTCAATCCCACCGGCGAAACCATGTCCAGTGATGCACCAGACCTTCAACCTGAATGAAAGTGATGTGGAGATGATTAAACTGTTCCTGGATGATTTTGAGGAGCAGGGGCTTGACCAAGAAAAAACCGGTGATCAATAAAATCTTCCTTTTTATTCTGCTGGGGGTGGTACTCACCTGGGTAATGCTGGATGTTTTCTTTTTTAAGAAGGTAAAGAGACGTTACATCCTGGGCATTATTTTTATTGTGGCCCTGGGCTGGCAGGTCAAACTTGCTGTATGAGGCCGGGACCTCCCTTGGGCAGACAGGAGCTTTATGAACCCGATCAGCCCATCAAGTTTTCCCATGTGGTTCATGCCGCCGATAATCAGATCGATTGCCAGTATTGCCACACCACTGTGGCACATTCCAAATCGGCCGGCATTCCCGATGTGAATGTTTGCTGGAATTGTCATTCCATCGTCCGGGAAGGCAGCCATTCGGGAAAACATCAGATCAACAAGGTGGTGGAAGCCTATGAGAGCGGAAATCCCATTGAGTGGATCCGGATTCATAACCTTCAGGACCATGTCTTTTTCAGTCATGCCCAGCATGTGACGGTTGGCGGGATTGACTGTGCCACCTGTCACGGCCCCGTTGAGGAGATGGACCGGGTAAGGCAGGTAAGTGACCTGAGCATGGGATGGTGCATCAATTGTCACCGCGATACCGAAGTCCAGTTTTTTGACAATGCATTCTATGCACAATACGAGGAGCTTCAGAAAAAGATGAAATCAGGTGAAATTGACCGGGTTACTGCCGATCTGACCGGTGGAACCGAATGCTCCAAGTGTCACTATTAAACCCGATCATACCCATGGAAAAACAGTGGAGAAGTATTGAAGAATATAAGAACGGCAGGAGCCTTAGCAGGAAATCAGGCGGAGGAGAAGCACAAGAATGCTGTTCTGGATGTGCTTGACAGCAAGGTGGTGGATGCCCCGGCTTCACGGCGCGATTTTCTGAAATTGTTTGGATTCAGTGTTGCAACTGCGGCCGTGGTCAGCAGCTGCGAAAAGCCGGTTCAGAAAGCCATTCCCTACCTGATCAAACCCGAAGAGATTACCCCGGGGAAAGCCAGCTATTATGCCTCAACCTTTTTTGACGGGACCGAATATTGCAGTGTGGTGGTGAAGGTGCGGGACGGACGGCCCATTAAGATAGAAGGGAACCATCAGTCGCCTGTTTCCCGGGGAGGAACCAGTGCCAGGGTGCAGGCTTCGGTTTTGAATCTTTATGATGATGCCCGTTATAAGGAACCCGTCATTAGACGGAAAGGCAGTCTCCTGGGAGGAGGTGGATCGCTGGTGATGCAGCAGGCTTGAGCGAGGGAGGAAAAACCGTTATTGCTCACTCCCACCGTGATCAGTCCCTCCACCAGGAGGTATTCCGGACATTTTTCCAGGCCTCATCCCAATGTCAGACTGGATCCAGTATGATGAGGTTTCAGCTTCCGGGATCCGGGAGGCACATATGGAAATATTTGGAGCAGCAGTGATCCCGGATTTCATTTTGACAGGGCTGATTATATTCTGAGCTTTGATGCCGATTTCCTGGGTACCTGGATTGCACCTGTGGAGTTTGCACGGGATTATGCCTCCACCCGGGAGGTGAGCAAGGCAGCATCCGCATATGTCAAAACATGTTCAGGTGGAATCGGCACTTTCCATGACCGGATCCAATGCCGATGAGCGCATTCCGGTCACCCCGCGGAATCGATGCTGATGCTGGGGAATATTTACAACAAGCATTGCAGCGGCCACAGGCTAGTCCCACTGTATCTGCTCCTCCCTGTGTGACGAGATGTGGATGACATTGTGGCTGACCTTGCTGGAACACAAGGGAAAGTCCCTGGTGGTGAGCGGATCCAATGATCCGGATGTGCAGAAAACTGGTGGCCGGGATCAATTACATGCTGGGGAATTATGGAACGACCCTGGATCTGGAGCGAACCATTCAGGTGAAACAGGGAGATGACAGGAAGTTTTCAGAATTTCGTCAGCGACCTTGAACAGTGGTGAAGTGGACAACCTGCTTCTGATCAATGTGAATCCCGTTTACAGCCTGGGAGGATTTGATGCCATGAAAAAGGCCGGATTTACTGCCTACATGGGTTCAGCCCTCAATGAAACAGCCGAGGCCTGCCAGTGTCATCTGTCCCGATCATCACTACCTGGAAGCCTGGGGTGATGCCGAACCGGTAAATGGATCCTACAGCCTGCAGCAACCCTGCATCCATCCCTTTTTAATACCAGGGCTTTTCAGGATTCCCTGCTCAGGTGGGCCGGACAGGAGACAGACCTATGAGGATCTGTTGAAGTTCTGGTGGGAAGATAACATTGCTCCCCGGAAGCCCGGGCAAGGACCAGGACTGGTGGGTGAAAACCCTGCAGGCCGGATTTTATGAATCGGATCCCAGGGAGCCCGGTTCCTGCCTCCGATGGCTACAAAGCTCCTGAAGTGGAACTCAATCCCCCGAAATCTGATCTGACGCTTACCCTTTACACCACGGTGGCGTTGAATGACGGACGTTATGCCAACAATCCCTGGCTGCAGGAATTGCCCGATCCGGTATCAAAGGCATGCTGGGACAACTACCTCTCTGTTTCCCCTGCCGATGCAGCGAGCCATGGGACTGGAAGACGAAATGGTGGTAAGCATGGATGGAATGGAAGTTCCGGTGCTGATTCAGCCCGGACAGGCCAAGGGAACGGTTTCCCTGGCCCTGGGCTATGGCCGGACCATGGCCGGAAAGGTTGGGAGATGATCTGGGAGTCAATGCTTTTCCCTGGGTGAAATTCAAGGATGGCTACCGGTCCTATACCAATGGAGGAGGTCGAACTTGAGAAAACCGCGAAAGCTTATCCCCTTGCCCGGACCCAGACCCACCATACCATGGAGGGAAGGCCCATTGTAAGGGAAACCACCCTGAAAGAGTTCCAGGAGGATCCATATGCAGGGAACCATTTTCACCTGGAGGCAGAAGCCCATCACCAGACCCTTTACCCGGAGGCCAAATTTGACGGCTACCACTGGGGACTGATGGTCGATCAGAATAAATGTACCGGGTGTAACAACTGTGTGGTGTCCTGTATCGCCGAGAACAATGTGGCCGTGGTGGGCAAGGAGGAGGTGAAGAACCGGAGGATCATGCACTGGATGCGCATTGACCGATATTTCAGCGAGGATCCTGAGAATCCCAAGGTGTTCCACCAGCCGGTGATGTGTCAGCATTGCGACAATGCACCCTGTGAGAATGTTTGTCCGGTTTCGGCCACCATGCACAGCAACGAGGGACTGAACCAGGTGGCCTATGTGAGGTGCATCGGGACCAAGTATTGCATCAATAACTGTCCCTACCGGGTAAGGAGGTTCAACTGGTTCAAGTACATGAAAAACGAGAAGTTCGATTTTAACCAGAACAGTGAGCTCTCCAGGCTGGTGCTGAATCCCGATGTAACGGTGCGGGAACGGGGGGTGGTGGAGAAGTGTACGCTTCTGTGTGCAGCGGATCCAGGAGAAGAAAACTGGAGGCCAAGCTGGAGGAACGGCCGCTGAGGGATGGGGAAATTCAGCCTGCCTGTGTGCAGTCGTGTCCCTCGGGAGCACTGGTTTTCGGAAATATGAATGATCCGGAATCCAAGGTGAGCAAGCTGAAAAAGGAGGAACGGAATTATCACCTGCTGGAGCAGCTTCATACCCTTCCATCGGTGGGCTATCTGACCAGGGTGAGGAATGTGGAACCCGGACCGGGGAGCAGATGCATATCCCGGGATGACGAGAGAGACATGAACAACATGGATAATAAACTAATACAGAATATATGTATAATACGGAAGTCAGGGGACCACTGATCCTGGGAAATAAATCCCTTGGCCAGATCACCGCGGATATTACCTCTCCGCTTTATGCCCGGCCCAAATTCTGGTGGATTGTGGGACTGGGAATCAGTTCCATCATGATGCTGCTGGGATTCTGGTCCATCTATGTGACCATCTCACAGGGTATTGGAACCTGGGGGGTGAACAATACAGTGGGCTGGGGATGGGCCATCATCAATTTTGTCTGGTGGATCGGGATCGGTCATGCCGGAACTGCCTTTTCCATCTTCCTGCTGATCCTGCGCCAGGAGTGGCGTTCCTCCATCAACCGTGCAGCTGAGGCCATGACGGTGGTTGCTGTGGGTTGTGCTGCTATTTTTCCTGCACTGCACATGGGCCGGATCTGGGATGCCTTTTTTATTTTCCCCTATCCCAATACCCGCGGGCCCCTCTGGGTAAACTACAATTCACCCCTTTTCTGGGACTTTATTGCCATCTCGGCCTACCTGCTGATCTCGGCTTCCTTCTGGTACCTGGGAATGATTCCCGATTTTGCCACCATCCGCGACAATACCAAATCGAAAATAAAAAAGGCAGTTTACGGTTCTTTGCCATGGGATGGAGAGGTTCGGTTGGAGAGTGGAAGCGTTATGAAGGACTGAGCTATATCCTGGGTGGTATTGCTGCTGTTCTGGTGGTTTCGGTACACTCCATTGTTTCCACCGACTTTGCCGTTTCGGTGGAGCCGGGCTGGCATACCACCATCTTTCCTCCCTATTTTGTGGTGGGGGCCATCTTTTCGGGGTTTGCCATGGTGATGACCCTGATGATTATCCTGCAGAAAGATCTACAAGCTGGAGGATTATGTGACCGATGCCCACCTGGATAAGGTGGCCAAGATCCTGATCTTTGTTTCCCTGATCATGGGTACGGCCTACCTGACCGAGATCTTTCTGGCCTGGTATTCCGGAAATGAGTATGAGATTTTCACCTTCTTCCACAACCGGATCACCGGTGAGTTCACCAAACAGTTCTGGGCCATGTTCATCTTCAATGCCATTGTCCCCCAGCTCATGTGGTTCAAAAAGATCCGGAGCAACCTGCTGATCGTATTTATTATCTCCATCCTGATCAATGTGGGGATGTGGTTCGAACGATTTAATATTGTAATCACCTCCCTCTCAAAGGATTATCTTCCTTCGGCCTGGGCCAGCTATTCCCCCACCTTTGTGGAGATATCCATGTACCTGGGAACCCTTGGCATCTTTATTTTCGGTGTACTTGCTTTTCTTCAAGTACATCCCGATGATTGCCATCCGTGAGGTGAAAGCAGTGATAATCAGATACCAGTTAAAAAAGAAATAAAATGAGGACTAACATATGGACTCACAATATTTAATTGGCGTTTTTGATGAGGAGGAGACCCTGCTCGCTGCCTTCAGAAAGATGAAGGAGCAGGAGATCGAGATCGAGGATGTCTTTACACCTTACCCGGTTCATGAGATCCTGGAGAAACATGGCACGGAAATCAAGAATCACCATTGTGGGATGGTTCTATGGTTTCTTTGCCTCCCTGGGAGTTCTGGCCTTCCTGATCTATACAGCAGTGATCGACTGGCCCCTGAATTACGGCGGGAAACCCAGCAATGCCTTTCCCTCCTTCCTGGTGATTACCATCATCCTGACCATATTCAGCATCACCATCCTGAGCCTGTTTACCTTCTCCTGGCGGGCCAATCTCTGGCCCAGCAATGAGAAACCCATTTACCACGACAGGGCCACCGATGATAAATTTGTGATCCTGGTGAAAAAGGAGAAAGCCGATGCCGCAAAGGCCACCTCGCTGTATGAAAGAGACAGGGGCCATTGAAGTTATTGAAAAGTAAAAATATGAGCATGAACAGAAACATCCTACTTGCTGCATCGTTCTGCTGGCACTGGTTTCGTGCGACCGGACCCGCTCCAGTACGGGATGGGACTACATGCCCGATATGTATTATTCCAATGCATATGAATCCTATACACCCAATCCCAATTTCGAGCGATAACCTGACCATGAGGACACCCGTGGAGGGCACAGTGCCCAGGGAGATGGTTCCCTTTCCCTGGGAGAAAACCGATGAGGACCGGATCGCAGCCGGGAAGGCCCTGGTGAATCCCCTGGAAGCCAAGCCGGAGAATCTGGCCAGGGGCAAGGCGGCCTACGGTATCTTCTGTATCTCCTGTCATGGGCCGGCAGGGCGATGGACAGGGATATCTGTTATACCAGTAAGCGCTATCCCTATCCACCTGCCAACCTGGTCAGATGATAAGGTAAGAGCCCTGAAGGACGGAGAGATCTATCACTCCATCACGGTGGGCTACGGAATCATGGGAGCCCATGGGGGCATGATCCGGCCGGAGGACCGCTGGAAGATCATTTTACATATTCGCGAAAACCTTCAAAAGTAGACGGCCTAAATCATTACAAATGGAAGAGAGAATCAAATTATCCCGCATCTATATCATCGCCACCCTGATCATGATTGCCGTGGGTATTGCGGCCCTGGTGATTGCATTTACGGGCGATCCTCAGAGGGGCTGGGCCAATATCCTGCTGAACAATGTCTATTTTGTCTCCCTGGCGGCCGGAGCCCTGCTGTTTTTGTCCATCCAGCGGGTGACCCATTCAGGCTGGTCGGCCGGTTTTATTCGTGTTCCCGAGGCCATGGCAGCATACCTGCCGGTGGCAGCCGTCCTTTTCCTGGTCATGATCTTCGGGGCCCATTCCCTCTACCACTGGTCCCATGCCGATGCAGTGGCCCATGATCCCCTGCTGGCACATAAGGCTCCCTACCTGAATCTTCCTTTCTGGATCATCCGCATGGTGGTCTATTTTGCACTCTGGATCCTGATGTTTGTGCTCATCCGCCGGCTCTCCCTGAAAGAGGATCAGTGACGGGTGGACTTGAGCTTTTTAAGAAGCTGGAGCACTGCTCCAAGATCTTTATTTTCATTGTGATCATTACCTTCTCCTTTGCCATGATCGACTGGGTCATGTCCATCGATGCCCACTGGTACAGCACCATTTTTGCCATCAAGAACTTTGTGGCAGCTTTTCACCATGCAGCCATTGTAATTACCTTCATCGTTCTGCTGATGAACCAGCGGGGATATTTCCCCTTTCTGAACAAAAGTCACCTGGGTGATTTCTCCCGGTATATTTTCATGCTCTGCATTATCTGGGGCTACTTCTGGTTTGCCGAGTTTATGCTGATCTGGTATGCCAATATCCCCGAAGAGACCGCCTATTTCATTCCCAGGGTCAGGGAGAAGGCTGGAGATTCTTTTTCTTTGCCAACATTGCTGATCAACTGGTTTCTTCCCTTTGTTTTGCTGATGCCCAAGGCCACGGCCAGGAATCAAACTGGTATTGAAAATTGTGATTCCCTTTCTGATCGTCGGACAGTTTATCGATCTCTATATCCAGATCTTTCCCGGGACCGTGGGCGAGCAGGTGCTGGGATTCCAGGAGATCGGATGTTTGTTGGATTTGCCGGACTTGTTTATGCTGGTTTCGGGCTATGCATTAGCCGGGCCAATCTTTACCCGGTGAATCATCCCTACCTGGAGGAGTGCAAACATCATCATACTTAAGCAGTGTGAATCCCACCTTTATCGCTATTTTCATTTTCTGAGTCTTGATATTGTTCTTGGGGCACTGGCCACATCCGTCTTGCCGCCCGGCTATTTGAGGCAAATCCAGGATGGACCTGGTGGGTCACCCTGGCCATGACGGTCTGGCTGCTCTATACGGGCGATCATATGCTGGATGCCTGGAAACACCGGAAAAACAGTCAGCGGGAAATGCACCGCTTTATTTTCAGGAAGAAGGGCATCCTGATCTATATCCTGGGCGTGATAACTGTAGCCGACCTGCTTGTGATCTTCAATTTCCTGGACCCGGCCATGCTTGAAAGCTGCCCTGCTCCTGGTCGGCCTGGTATTTCTCTTTTATGCCATGCGCCATATCTTCAGGAACAACAGGCTGCTTTTTATCCCGGGTGAGATTCTTTGTTCTGATGATCTATCTGGCAGGTACCTGGCTGGGCCCCTTTATTTCCCGAACCATTGCCACATGAGCTCGGGCCATATCCTGGTTCTGGCCATGATGGCAGGGGTGCTCTTACTGAATCTTGGTGTGATCTCCACTTTACGATGTGAAGATCGATAGCAGGCTGGGAATCTCCACCCTGGCCGGAACGCTGGGAAAGAAATCGACCCGGAACCTGATGATCGCAACCGCCATCTGGTACTCCTGTTGGCCCTGCTTCAGTTCATGGTTTACGGAACAGATCGTATCATCCCAATTTGCCCTGATTCTGGCGGGAATGGCCGGACTGCTTCTGTGGGTTCTGCTGACCCCCTCCCTTTTCAGAAAGACAGGAAGCCTACAGGCTGGTCGCCGATGCGATCCTCTACATGGGCTTCCTCTCCCTCCTGATTTAGGGATATGGCCATTCCCATCCTTGCTTAAAACCTTCTAAAAATGTTTATAGGCTTCGGATGCCAATGGCCATATTCCGTCAGATATTGGGAAGGCTAGATGTCGTCCACGACTTCGTAGCCGGTCTCGGTGATGGAGGCGGTGATCTCCTCCAGGGAGGTGAGGTTCTCGTCGTACTTCACTTTGGTCCACTTCTCTTCAAAGGAGGATTCCACCGTGGCAATGCCATCCAGGCCGTTGATTCCCGCATTAATGGCATTTTCACAACCCTCACAGGTCATGCCATTTACATTGATCACCACCTCAACCCACTGGGCATCGGCGGAGACTTCGGTTCCCTCAGCCTGAGCGGCTTCTGTTTTTGTTTGTGTATTACAGGCAAGCAGAAACAGGGCAGCCAGTGCGATCCATAAAATTTTCATAGCGTTCAGGTTTTAATAATCCAGTGTTAAAATCCGGCCTTCGGTGAAGTCCAGGAAGCGCTCTTTTTCGGCAAGCTTTACACCCTTCCGGAGGTCGTACTTCTCAGCTCCGGCAATTTTCATGCAGGCCGGACAGGCCAGGATCGTCACATCCAGGTTCACCAGGCGTTCAAAGATCTCATCGGAGCAGTCGAAGGGATCCATTTCCAGGTTGGGAGCATCTTTGGTCACCATTTCAATCCCCTCCTTGTCAAAAAATACCAGGACATCGTTGGAGGTGGAAAACTTATCGGCCAGCATCAGGGCCATCAGTACATCATGGGTGTCTGCAGAACCTTTGCTGATATGAATAAAGGCCCCGTCGGTTTTTGGTTCATGCTTCCGTTTCAGGTTCACGTTCATTGTTCACCCGGATGCAGGCCGACAGCCAGGAGAGGGATCAGGAGGAGTGCAAATATTTTTTTCATGTTGTCAGGGTTTTAGTGAATGTTATGATTCAAATCATTCTGTCGGCAATCAGTACCAGGATGATCAGCAGGTAGAACAAATTTACGGTAATAAATGCCTTTTTCCAATGTTCCATCAGATCTCCCCTGGTAGGAAAGACTGAACATGCGGATCAGAAAGACGATGGGCAGCAACAATCAGCAGCACTGAGATGAGCCGGTTTTCCATGATCGGAGTGGCCGGCAGCATCAGACACAATCACCCCGGTGGCAGCAATCCAGATAAAACTCAGGTTTCGGATCTGCCGTGGATCAAACAGGCTGGTGATCACCGGCATTCCGGCTTCATGGAACTCGCTTACCGATTTTCAGCAGCAGGAGCCAGTAGTGAGGCATCTGTCCCACGAACAGCAGAAAAGCCACAGCCAGGATCTCCATATCCAGGGGATTCCCCCGGCAGCCGTCCACCCGATCAGGGGAGGCAGGGCCCCGATCAGTGCCCCGGGAAGTACAGCAAAGGCGGTGATCTGTTTCAAGGGAGTGTAGACCAGGTTGTACCAGAGCAGGGTAAAAAGTCCGATGCCGGCTGCCAAGGGATGCCGGTGAGCATCAGCAGGACAATTCCGGCGATGGAAAAGATCAGCGCAGCAAGATAATGGCATGGGTCAGTCGGATGATGCCGGAAGGCAGGGGCCTGCCTGGCGGTTCGTTCCATCCGGGCATCGGTATGTCGTCTCCTGGATCTGGTTCAGGGCGCCGGAGCCCATGGAAAGGAAGAAATACCCCAGAGATGACCAGCAGGGCGTTCAGGTCCAGGACAGGAGTGTGCCAGAAAATAACCCAGAAAACCGGTGAGGGCTACCGGAAGGGCGATGGTAAATTTCCCCAGTTTAAGAAGCAGGAAAATATGACTGCTATTCATTCAGTGCTTTCAGATACTCGATGATCAGTTCCACTTCCTCTTCGCTGACCATCCCTTCATAGGAGAGCATCAGTCCCTTGTTAAATCCTTCCACCACATCGGCATTGGGATCGTAGATGGAACGTTTGATATATTCTTCATCCACGGTGACTTCACGTTCTTCCCTGCCGGTCACCACGGTGCGGGTGTTTCCCCAGCCACCCAGGTAGGAGGGGCCCACCAGTTTGCTCCCGTCCGCTGGAATGACAGGCATTGCATCCGTTCCTTCCGCAGTACCTCCCAGCCCTGGTCGGCCAGGGACGTTTCAGCAGTCCAGCCACTGGCCAGCCACTGCGGTGGTATCGGCAATCCAGGCATCAAACTCCTCTTTGGGCAATCACCTTAACCCCGGTAAACATGTAGGAGTGTTCCAGTCCGCAATATTCGGTACAGAAGAGATCAAACTCCCCTGCGGTACCCGGGATAAACCACATCACCTTTTCCTGTCCGGGCACCATATCTTCTTTAACCCTGAAGGCCGGGATATAGAGGCTGTGCAAGCACATCCAGGGCCACCAGGTCGAGGATCACCGGTTCATTGATGGGAACGATAAGAGAATCGGTGATTTTTCCGTTTTCATACTCAAACTTGAAATTCCACATCCGGGCAATGGCCTTCACATGCATGGCATCATCCGGAGGATTTTTCATGGGTCTCCAGCCCATCCATCCGAAATAGAACATCACCAGTACCAGGACCAGGGGAATGCTGGTCCAGATGATCTCCAGTTTGGTACTTCCTTCATTCTGAATGGCTTTGGGATGCTTTTCTTTCCGGTATTTGCGAATAAATACAATCATCAGGACGGTAAGTGCGATCAGGAAGAAGATGGATATCCCCAGGATAACCATGAATGCCAGGTCGACACCGGCGACAAAATTGGAAGCTTGTTGTGGATCTGCAGTATACATGGGTAAATATGGTTTATCTGAATGCGTAATCCAGGAAAGTGAGGATAATAACAGCAGCGATCAGCAAGAAGACAAATGACAGCCATGACCTTAAAGATCTTCTGGTCGAACTTCAGGTGCATAAATATGGCCAGTACAAAGGCCGATTTGGTGCGAGGCCAGCAGCAGGGCCACCAGCCGTGGCCCATCTGGTCAGTTCAATCTGGGTAACTGCCACTGAAATGGCTGTCAGTACCAGCAGCAGCAGCAGGATCAGACCGTAGGTGCGGTAGGATACAATATGATGTGTTGTATCTGACATATGCTAATGGCTTAAGTGATCAGGTAAAACAGCGGGAACAGGAAGATCCAGATGAGGTCCACCAGGTGCCAGTAGAGGCCCCCGTTTTCCAAGTAACTGGAAATTATCAAAGGTGAGCTTGTCCTTTCTTACCCGGACACAGAATCACAACTCCAAGCACGACCATTCCAACGATGATGTGCAGGGCATGCAGTCCGGTCATGAAAAAATAGAGTCCGAAGAAAAGGGTATCGCCCCTGTCCCAGTTCTTCCAGCAGGGGTGACCCGGGCACAGATGCCGTGACCGATCTTGGCACTCCATTCGAAATACTTGTTCACCAGGAAAACCAGGGCCAGAAGCAGGGTGATCCCGATCAGGATCAGGGTGGTCCGCTTGTCTTTTTTCTGGATGGCCGTGGTGGACATGGCAATGGTCATACTGCTGATCAGCAGGATCACCGTGTTGATGGTCCCTATGGTCACATCCAGTTCCTGGGCTGCCAGGTGAAAGGCCTCGTGGTTGCGTAGACGGTACACAGCATAGGTGATAAAAAGTCCCCCGAAAAGCAGCAGCTCGGTAAATATAAAGAGCCACATGCCGAGCTTGGAACCTTCAGTCGTCTCTGTGTTCATCATGATGTGCAGCGGTTTCTGACATATGAATTCAGCTTTAGTCAAATTTATAGGTTGCTTTATCAATGACCGGGATCTCATCAAAATTCTCCAGGGGCGGAGGTGTGGGAATCCTGCCATTCCAGGTTGGTGCCTCCCCAGGGATTCATGTCGGTGGCTTCTCGCCATGCCGGGCCGACTTGATCAGGTTGATCAGGATGATCACGAATCCGGTGATCATCACCAGGGCACCCAGGGTGGAGATGATGTTGGGACCATGGAACTCTCGCAGGTAGTCGAAATATCGGCGTGGCATCCCCTTGATACCCAGGTAGAACATGGGACCGTAGAGGGTCACAAATCCAATGAAGAAGGTGATCCAGCCGGTTCTGGCCCAGCTCTTGTCATACATGCGGCCAAAGATCTTCGGAAACCAGTAGTGAATGGCGCCAAAGAAGGCAAAGCCCACTACCTCCAAATACAATGAAGTGAAAATGAGCCACCACAAAGGCGGTATCATGCACGTGCACATCGGTGGCCAGTGAACCCAGCACCAGTCCGGTGAGTCCCCCGATCATAAAAATAAAGATAAAGGAAGCGGCCCACAGAAAGGGAACCTCGGTGCTGATGGAACCCTGGTGCATGGTGGAGATCCAGTTAAATACCTTGATGGCACTGGGGATGGCCACAAGAAAGGTCAGGAGGGAGAATGCAAAGAGGGCGGTGCCGCTCATGCCGGAGGTAAACATGTGGTGTCCCCAGACAAAATAACCCACAAAGGCAATGGCCAGGGTGGAGATGACAATGGCCTTGTACCCGAAGATGGTCTTTCTTGGCAAAGGTGGGTATGATCTCCGAAATGGCACCCATGGCAGGAAGGATCATGATGTACACTGCCGGGTGGGAATAGATCCAGAAAAGGTGCTGGTAAAGCAGGGGATCGCCCCCTTTGGCAGGATCGAAGAATCCAATGCCCAGGATTCGTTCCCCGGCTACCATCAGCAGGGTGATTCCCACAATGGGTGTGGCCAGCAGCTGGATCCAGCCTGTTCCATAGAGGGTCCAGGGAAACAGGGGCATCTTCAACCAGGTCATCCCCGGTGCCCGCATCCGGTGGATGGTGACAATGAAATTCAAACCGGTCAGGATGGAAGAGAATCCCAGCACAAAGGCACCCAGGGCTGCCGGCAGCATGTTGGTCCCTGTTTTAAAACTGTAGGGGGCATAGAAGGTCCATCCGGTATCGGGAGGTCCGTTTCCAAACAGGGAGATGATCACCAGGATCGCCGCCAAGTACATAGATGTACCAGGAAAAGAGGTTCAGCCTGGGAAAGGCCACATCCTTGGCCCCGATCTGGATGGGCAGCATGAAGTTGCCAAAAACCGCCGGGAGTCCGGGGATCACAATCAGGAAGATCATGATCACCCCATGAACCGTAAATGTGGCATTGTAGGCCTGTGGCCCCATCAGGGTCTTACCGGGGGCAATCAGTTCCAGTTTCATCAGCAGACCCAGAATCACTCCTATGGTGAACCAGCCCATCATGGAGTAGAGGTAGAGCAGGCCGATCCGTTTATGATCGGTGGAGAGGATCCATTTAAAGATTCCCTTTCTTCCCCCGTCCTCCTCCAGGTAGGATTTATAGCCTTTACTCTCGAGTTTGTGAAGTCATATGTTATGCAGTTTTTCTTTTTCTGTAAAAGAACAGTACCAGCAACAGGACCAACGCCAGAAACAGGATCAGTGTGGCCGATACCTTGGTGATGTTCAGTACATATTTTTGTCCTTCGGGATCGTAGGAGTAACAATACTGCAGTACCCGGTTGATGGTGGGACCCGATTTCCCTCTGCGGCATCAAGAATGGACATTTTCAGCTCGAAGGGAAGGAAGTAGATTCCGTTCATGTACCGGGTAATCTTTCCTTCGGGGTCAAGAATGATCAGGGTGGCTGAATGAATAAAATCATTCCCGGTGGGTTTGTACCGGAATCCGGTAGCTTCGGTAAGCCTTGCAATATTGGCACTGTCGCTGGTAAAGAAGAGCCAGCCCTTTTCGGCCTCCTCCTTTTTCTCCATCAGGTTGAGGTAGTTGTTCTTTTTTTGACGGCCAGGAACAGTGCCTTCCCGGGCATCAAAACTGATGGTCAGTGCCTGGTAATCCTTTCCCAAGCACCAGATCGTTTCCGTCCATGGCATCGGCCAGTCCGTCCATCAGCGGGGAACAGATTCCGGGACAGCGGTAATAGACAAAATTCAGGATGGTGGGTTTGTCGATCAGGTCCCCGATGATGACCGTATCTCCATGTTCATCCACCAGCATGGCATCCATGGGGATGTATTGATCGAGTTTCTCAATGACGCCGATTTCAATATCTGCATCAGATTGTGCCGGTAGAGCGATATAACAGCATCAGTCAAGAAGGGTGATTTCATCATTTCAATTTAGATTTCAGGTAGGATCTCGTTTTTCATGCTTAGAGGGTAGTATAACAAATATCCGTTGATTTTGATGGAAATCCCACCTAAATCATGCTAAAAATTTTTATTATTTAGTATTAAGTAAAAATAAGTACATTTGATCTGATAAAGATCTAAGATTTCTTAATTTATTGAATCATCTTGGATTCAATGCTAAAAAAGATCTTCAGATTTCTATTACGATGGTTTCAGGAAGCATGACCTGGGGCAGGAAACTCTGGGGAATTATCCTGGTCAAACTTTTTATCATGTTTGCCATTCTGAGGCTCTTTTTCTTTCCCGATATGCTGAAACGGGATTTCAACACGTGATGAGGAGCGAAGCTAATCATGTACTGGAACAACTTACAAATCCATAACAGTATGCTTGAATCAATTGATATGTCACTGGTTGACTGGTCGCGCGGGCAATTTGCACTAACAGCCATGTTTCACTGGATCTTTGTACCCCTTACCCTCGGACTCTCATTTATCGTGGCCTTTATGCATACCATTTATGTGCGTACCGGCGATGAGGAGTGGAAGCGGATCACCAAATTCTGGATGAAACTGTTCGGGATCAACTTTGCCATCGGGGTTTCCACCGGGATCATCCTGGAGTTTGAGTTCGGAACCAACTGGTCCAATTACTCCTGGTTTGTGGGGGATATCTTTGGGGCACCCCTGGCCATTGAAGGCATCCTGGCCTTTTTCCTGGAATCCACCTTTATTGCCATCATGTTCTTCGGGTGGAACAAGGTGAGTAAACGCTTCCACCTGGCGGCTTCCTGGCTTACTGCCTTCGGGGCCAACCTTTCGGCCGTATGGATCCTGGTGGCCAATGCCTGGATGCAGCATCCGGTGGGCACTGTCTTCAATCCGGACACGGCCCGAAATGAAATGACCAGCTTCTGGGATGTGATCTTCTCCGAGGTGGCGGTCAACAAATTCCTACATACCGTCACCTCCAGTTTTCTGCTGGCTTCCATATTTGTGATCGGGGTCAGCTGCCTGGTTCCTGCTGCGGAAACAGGGAGGTGCTTTTTGCCAAAAGAAGTACCATTGTGGCCTCGGTATTTGGGGTGATCGCAGCCATTGCCACCATCGCCACCGGCGATACCTCGGCCAGGATCGTGGCCCGGGAGCAACCCATGAAATTTGCAGCCATGGAAGCCCTTTACGAGGGCCAGACCCATGCACCGCTGGTGGCCATTGGGGCCATGCGGACCGATACCACCAGACTTCCCAATCCACGGGAGGATTTTATCTTCAAAATTGAGATTCCCAATGCACTCTCCTACATGGTATTTCTGACCCCAAGCGGTTTTGTTCCCGGTATTTCCGACCTGGTTTATGGGAACGAGGAGCAGGGGATCATGTCCTATGAGGAGAAGATCGAGCGGGGAGCGGTGGCCATTCAGACCCTGAAGGAGCTGAAAAGGGCCAAGGAACGGGGCGATGAGGCCACCTATACGGCCCTGCGTGAAAAATTCAATGATCCGGTATGGCTGGATGAGTATTACCAGCATTTCGGCTATGGCTACTACAAGGGGCGAGAACTAAAGGAATTGATCCCCAATGTGAAACTGAATTTCTACTCCTTCCATGTCATGGTGATTCTGGGGATTCATTTCCTGATTCTTTACCATCATTGCACTCTGGCTGAGCCTGAAGAACCGTTGGGGCAATCATAAATGGCTTTTGTGGGTGGCCCTGATCACCCTTCCCATGCCCTGGATTGCCAGTCAGGCCGGCTGGCTTGTGGCCGAAATGGGCCGACAGCCCTGGGTGGTCTATGAACTGATGCCCACCATTTCGGCGGTAACCAGCGCTTGAAGCCCGGGGCGGTCCAGCTCACCTTCTGGATCTTCCTGGCCACCTTTACAGCGCTGTTTATTGCAGAGATAAAAATTATGATTTCACAAATTAAAAAAGGACCTGGAGGAAAATAGTCATGTTTGGAAATCTATCACATTTGGCATTACAGCAGTACTGGTTTATCATTGTATCCCTGCTGGGTTCCATCCTGGTGTTCCTGTTTTTTGTTCAGGGAGGACAAACCTTTATTTTCCGTATCGGGAAATCCGAAGCAGAACGAACCATCATTGTGAATTCTCTGGGAAGGAAATGGGAATTTACCTTTACCACCCTGGTCACCTTCGGAGGGGCTTTTTTTGCCTCCTTCCCCTTCTTTTATGCCACCAGTTTCGGAGGAGCCTACTGGGTCTGGATGGCCATTCTCTTTGCCTTTGTGATCCAGGCAGTATCCTATGAGTTCAGGACCAAGGCCAGCAATTTCCTGGGCCAGAAGACCTATGAGATGGTTTCTCTTTATCAATGGATTGCTGGGGACCTTCCTGGTTGGAGTGGCTGTGGCCACCTTCTTTTCAGGATCGCAGTTTTCCCTGAATGAAATGAACAGTGTCACCTGGGCCACCGGGGCACGGGGACTGGAAGCTGCCCTGAGTCTCTTTAACCTTTCACTGGGACTGACCGTCTTTTTCCTGGCCAGGGTACTGGGACTGCTTTATTTCATGAAGACCATCGACAATGAAAATATCATTGCCCGGACCAGAAAGGCCCTGCTTAATAATGCCATTCCCTTTGTGGTCTTTTTCCTGATCTTTGCCGTCTGGCTTATGCTGAGGGAGGGTTTTGCGGTGAATCCCGAAACCGGGGAGGTTTTTATGGAACCCTTCAAATACCTGCATAACCTGCTGGCCATGCCCCTGGTGCTGGTGATGTTCCTGGTGGGGGTGCTTGGCTGTTCTGGGCGGAATTGCCCTCGGCACTGCTAAAGGAAGAGCAGCAACGGAATCTGGTTTACCGGTCCGGGTACGGTTCTGGTGGTCTTTTCACTCTTTATGCTGGCCGGGTTCAACAATACTGCCTTTTACCCTTCGGCCCATGATCTGCAGAGTTCGCTGACCATTCAGAATGCTTCCTCCAGTCAGTATACCCTGGTGGCCATGAGCTGGGTCTCTCTTTTTGTTCCCTTTGTGCTGGCCTACATCATCTATGCCTGGCGGGCACTGAATAAGAAGAAGATCGATGAAAAGGAGATGGAGGAAGAACATCATGTATACTAACCCTAACCCTAACCTACCATTAACCTACTAACCCTAACCTCTAACTTCTAACTATGTATATAGGAGCAATTATCGGATATCTTTCCTGGCCATTTATGATCCTGGTCAGCTACCTGGCAGTACGCTGGGCATTGAAGTATTTTGAAAAACAGCGTCAGCAAGCAGGAAGAGTCAGGGAATGAAAAAGCACATTCCCAACCTGCTTACCCTGCTGAACCTGGCCTGTGGGACCGTGGCCATTGTCCTTACCCTGGAAGGACAATGGCAGTGGGCCGTATACCTGCTTCTTGCTGGCAGCCCTTTTTGATTTTCTGGATGGATTTGCTGCCCGTATGCTTAAGGCCAGACAGTGAAACCGGGAAAGCAGCTGGATTCCCTGGCCGACATGGTCACCTTCGGAGTTCTGCCGGCCGTTTTTATCTATTCCATTTTCAAGACAGCTGTTCTATCTGTGTCCGAGGAGGGGCTTTATCCCCAGCACCCTGCAGTGGCTGATGCTTGTTTCTGTGCTTTTGGTCCCTGCTTTTTCGGCCATCCGACTGGCCCGCTTCAACCTGGAAGAGAGCGGGAGAGCTTTCTTTCATGGTCTTCCCACCCCGGCCCATGCGCTTTTCTGGACCGGACTTTTCTGGCAGTTCATGGAAGAGTGGCACTGCTTTTCGGAACACCCGTGAATCTCTATTTTCATGTGGGCCATCATGCTAATCATGGCCTTCCATATGATCCTGCCAGTTCCCATGTACACTCTGAAGTTTGAACACTTCAGGCTGAGGGGAAACCTGATCCGTTACCTGCTCCTGCTTGTGTGCGTGGTGATCCTTGTTCTTTACAGGTATTGGCAGGGCTTTCCCTGGTGATTTTAACATATATTTTGCTCTCCCTTCTGAACCTTTTACTCCAGCTGCGGGTTTCCAAGTAGGGGATGACGTTTTCCCTTTAACAAATGAACAATGAGCAAGCCATATCAGAGCCTTTGCCGAAAGACTGAGTGAATTTACATTGGATATTGTGCTGCGGTTCCTTCCGTGGCAGAGACCCATGAATTTATCGATACCTTGATTCATACCCTCTTCCCCATCAGGGAGAACGTGCAGGGATTCCGATCCTGAGATTGGCCATGGAGCTGGAACGCTGTACCATCAAATTGAGGGAACTTCTCTATTCCATCCGCAATTCCCTGGAGCAATCCCCGAGGAGCTTACTGCCATGTTTTTTCCAGAGGCTTCCGGAGGTATTTGAACAGCTGGTTTGCGATGCGGAAGCCATTACCCGCTTCGATCCTGCCTCCACCTGTGTGGAGGAAATTATTCTCTCTTATCCGGGATTTTACTGCATCACCGTTTACCGCCTGGCCCATATTCTTTACAAACTTGGAGTGCCGGTTATTCCCAAGGGTCATGACAGAGTATGCCCACGAGAAAACCGGCATTGATATACATCCCGGAGCAGAAATCGAATCCCCTTTTTTATCGATCATGGAACGGGGATTGTGATCGGGGAAACCGCCATGCATCGGTAAGCATGTGAAGATTTACCAGGGAGTAACCCTGGGGGCTCTCACCGTGGAGAAGAGGCTGGCAAAAACCAAGCGTCATCCCACCATTGAGGATCATGTGGTGATCTATGCAGGAAGTACCATCCTGGGAGGTGATACAATGATCGGGCACCATACGGTGGTGGGCGGAAATACCTGGATTACTGAAAGCATCCTGCCCTATTCGGTGGTTTACAGGAACCACCGGGTGGTGATGAAGGACAGCAAGGATTTTGAAGCGCCCAATGATTTTGTGATATAGAAGGAGTTAGTGAGTTAGTGAGTTAGTGAGTTAGTGAGTTAGTGAGTTAGAAGTGTGTTAGTGAGTTAGTGGGTTAGTGAGTTAGAAGTGTGTTAGTGAGTTAGTGTGTTAGTGAGTTAGTGGGTTAGTGAGTTAGTGTGTTAGATTGACCAATAACCCAATAACCCAATAACCAATAACCCAATAACCCAATAACCATTAACCATTAACCATTAACCATTAACCATTAACCATTAACCCATTAACCATTAACCATTAACCCATTAACCAATAAAACGAGCAAAACATGAAATACGAAAACATACTGGAGAGCATTGGAAACACCCCTCACCTGAGGTTCAGGAAATTATTTCCCGGAGCGGAGAATGTTTGGATGAAACTGGAACGCACCAATCCGGGGGGAAGCATCAAGGACCGGATTGCCCTTGCCATGGTGAAAGATGCAGAAGAGAGGGGAGTGCTGAAAAAGGGATGCCACCATCATCGAACCCACATCGGGAAATACGGGGATTGGACTGGCCATGGTGGCAGCAGTAAAGGGCTACCGGATCATTCTGGTCATGCCCGAGTCCATGTCGGTGGAACGCAGGAATATCCTGAGGGCCTATGGGGCAGAGATTGTGCTCACTCCCCGGGAGCAGGGAATGAAAGGATCCATGGCAGAGGGCAGAGGAACTGGCCGGGGAGATTAGGACGATGCCTGGATTCCTTCCCAGTTTGACAATCCGTGCCAATCCGTCCATCCATGAAGCTACCACCGCCAGGGAGATTCTGAATGATTTCCCGGAAGGAATCGATTACCTGGTGACCGGGGTGGGTACCGGGGGACATATCTCCGGGGTGGCCAGGATGCTGAAAAAGGAGATGCCCGGCATTAAAGGTGTATGCCGTGGAACCGGCCGAATCTCCGGTGATCAGCGGGGGTGAGCCCGGCCCGCACGGGATCATGGGAATCGGAGCCGGGTTTCATTCCCGGGAACCTGGATACTGCACTGCTGGATGGAACTTTTGCCAGTAGAAAAATCAGAGGCCTATGAATATGCCAGCCGGGCAGCCAGAGGAGGAGGGTATTTTTGGTGGAATCTCCTCCGGAGCCTCCCTGGCAGCTGTGGCCAAATTGCTTGAAGGAGGCAGATCCTGCACTCCACCATTCTGACCTTTCAATTACGATACCGGGGAAAGATATCTTTCAGTAGATGATCTCTTTTAAGAGGTTTTTGTATTTTTGAGCGAATTTGTCGACTCATTTGTCTATGGAAACCCCACTTGAAAATTGCCGTTGATTTTGATGGTACCATTGTTGAGCACAGGTATCCTGAGATAGGAAAGGAGATTCTTTTTGCCTTTCGATACCCTGAGGGCACTTCAGAAGCAGAAGCACCAGCTGATCCTCTGGACCTACCGTTCAGGGAAGGAGCTGGATGAGGCTGTGGAATATTGTCGGCAGAATGGAGTTGAGTTTTATGCGGTGAACAAAAGCTATCCCGAGGAGGAGTTTGATGAGGATTATGCCAGCAGGAAGATCGAGGCTGATATCTTTATCGATGACAGGAATATTGGCGGAATGCCCGCCTGGGGTGAAATCTACCAGATGATCAATCCCAATGAACAGCCCGACCCTGGAAGAGAGAGCTGAACAGCCTTCCCCGGAAAACGCCTCGTTTATTTAAGAGACTGCTTGGGCGCTAATACCAAGATCATGAGAATCAGGATATTTTTCTTGTCCTTCCTGTTGCTTCTGGCATGCTTGCGCCTGCAGTCCGAAAAATGGAGTGTCCGGAAAGAAGCGACCGGAACAACACAAGCCCCAGCGCTCCGGCCAGGATCACAACCCTGGTGGAACCTGAAGAGTCACTGACCCTCCCCCTGGGGGAGGATATCCCCGTGCAGCTTCGAGTATCCCGATACGTGTGACGGTCGATTCGGTGCAGATCTTTCTGGGAGGGACACTGATACACACCCTGGATTGCCGGTACCGGCTTTCCGGAAGGGGGACCTGTTGAATTCACGCATTCCCAGCGGGTCGCGAGCAAACCGGGAAATCGGGACTTCGCCTGAGGGTTTTTTTGCAGGGAGGTAAGAGCGAGAACCAGAGCCGGCAGATCACCTTTCTTTCCGATCGTGGCACCGAGGAGTATTGCTTACAGCATCGTGAAGGAGTATCCCCATGATATCGGGGCTTATACCCAGGGACTGCAATATGTGGATGGATGGCTTTATGAAGGAACCGGAAATTATGGGACCTCTTCCCTCAGGAAGGTCAACCTGGAAACCGGGAGAAGTGACAAAAATCAGGAACCTGGATCCATCGCTTTTTGGAGAGGGCATTACCGTATTGGGGGAGCGGATCTACCAGCTTACCTACAAATCACAGGTGGGATTTATCTATGATAAATCCACCTTCGAGGAGATTCAGAAGGTCTATTACCAGAACAAGGAGGGCTGGGGACTTACCCACAACGGAGAGGAGCTGATTATGAGCGATGGAACCAATGTCATCTATTTTCTTGATCCGGAGATGTTTACCATCAACAGGCAGATTGAGGTTTATCACAACGAGGGCCCTGCCAACAGCCTGAATGAGCTGGAATATATCAATGGAAAAATATGGGCCAACCGCTACTACACCGATGAGATTGTGATCATCGATCCGGAAAGCGGCAAGGTGGAAGGGCGGATCAACCTGAAAGGGATTCTGAAGGCCGCCGACCGAAAGCCCACCACCGATGTGCTGAATGGCATTGCCTGGGATGCAGAAGGGGAGCGGCTCTTTGTTACCGGGAAATTCTGGCCCAAACTATTTGAGATCAGAATCAGGCAATCAGGCGACATCTCTCCTGAAATTACCCTCACACTTCTGGGAATGATCTGGAAACTGACCGGTCCATGCCCCAGGGTTTCCCCATCAGTTTCAATTTGCAGCTGTGAGGATCCACCAATCTGAACCGATTGGCCATATAGGTTTCCACTTTGGAGTGATTGAGTAATCTTGCCGTTATAGAGGCGCTTCATATTGGCCAATACATTCAGTTTTCCTATTTTTTTGATCAGGGTAATGCTAGTAGAGCCCATCATCGGCAATGGCATGAGGTACCTGGATCATCCCACCTCCATTGTATTTGCCAATGCCCACATTCAGGGAAAAGATTTTCCGGATGATATGATTTTCCGTCAATCTCAATGTCTGCTTTCTGTGCTCTGTAGCCCATCAGGCTGTAAAAGATGTTATAAAAGTAGAGCAATGGAGCCGCTTTTCCCTTTGTCTTTCATGCGGTTGGATCGCTCCACCACCCTGGCCCCAAAACCCATTCCGGCAATATTGATAAAATAGCGCTTCCACTCCTTCCCGTTTTTCGGTATACTGAACCAGTCCGGCATCCTGGATAAAGGTGCGTTGCTGTTTAATGGTCTGCACGGCCTCTTCGTAATCGGCCGGAATATTAAACATTTTGGCCCAGTCATTTCCGGTACCCACGGAAATCATTCCCAGCATCACCTCGGTGGTTTGGATCCGGTCCTGTGCAAAAACGCCATTGATCACTTCGTTCATGGTTCCGTCTCCGCCCACCACAATGATCTTTGAATAACCCTCCTTGATCTTATTCCTGGCAATAATCGAGGCATGCAGTCTTCGGTCTGTAAAAAAAGGTTCGATATTGAATCCCGTGTTTCTTGAGGTAATGTTCTATCACGGGCCAGTCTTTCTCGGTTTTTCCTCCTCCGGCGGCCATGTTTACAATGGCAATCCAGTTGGTTTTATTCATTATCTTATTTCTATTGCGCGACAAAGATAGTCAATTCTGATTTTATGATTTTGTTGAGGGTTTGAGCGTAAATGCCTTAGGGAGTTATCACAGAAAATGTTGATAAGGTGTTTATAAATGAAAAATTATTGTTTACAATAACGAAATGGCTAAAATTAGCAGGGGACTCGAAAATAGTAAATTTGAAGCCCGTTTTAAACATCCAATTAAAATTAAAGAAAAAGGCCGATGGGTAAAGTAATTGCAATAGCAAATCAGAAGGGAGGGGTCGGGAAAACCACCACAGCCATTAATCTGGGAGCCAGCCTGGCTGTGCTCGAGAAAAGGGTATTGATCATTGATGCAGATCCACAGGCCAATGCCACTTCCGGTACCGGATTTGATATCAAGAAAGGTGAAGACCAGCATTTATGAGTGTCTGATCGAGGATGCCGATCCCCGAAAAATCATTCTCAACAGCGAGATCGACAACCTGGATCTGATTCCCTCACACATTGACCTGGTGGGTGCCGAGATCGAAATGCTGAATATGAATGAGCGGGAATATATGCTTAAAAATGTCATTGAGCAGGTGAGGGAGGATTATGATTATATCCTGATCGATTGTTCTCCTTCGCTGGGATTGATCACGGTCAATGCCCTCACAGCTGCCGATTCAGTGATTCTGCCTGTTCAGTGTGAGTATTTTGCCCTGGAAGGACTGGGTAAATTGCTGAATACCATCAATATTATTCAGCGTGGACTGAATCCCGACCTGGAGATTGAGGGTTTCCTGCTTACCATGTATGATGCCAGGCTGAGGCTTATCCAACCAGGTGGTGGATGAAGTGAGGAAGCATTTTCAGCAGATGGTTTTTGAAACCATCATTCAGCGAAATATTAAACTCAGCGAAGCACCCAGCTTTGGGAAACCGGCCGTGCTTTATGATGCCGAGTCAAGGGGGGCGGTCAGCTATCTGAACCTGGCCAGGGAGATCCTTCAGAAGAATGAGGAAACCCTGCTTAAGCAGGAAGAAAAAGTAATGGACTAATGAAATAACTGTATGTCAGCAAAAAAGAACGCATTGGGAAGAGGATTGGGAGCATTAATTGATGTTCCTGATGATCAGCAGGACAGGCAACTGCTTCATTCACCCTCAGCGGTAAATGAAATACCCCTGAAAAATATTGCGGTAAATCCTTTCCAGCCCAGGACCTCATTTCGATGAAGAGGCACTCAATGAGCTGGTTCATGTCGGTGAAGGAGCATGGGATCATTCAGCCCATTACCGTTCGCAGGGCTGCAGATAACAGCTATCAGCTGATCACTGGTGAACGGCGCTTACGGGCTGCCCAGAAAGCAGGGCTGAAAAGGATTCCGGCCTATGTGCAGGGAGGCAGGTGATGAAAACATGCTGGAACTTGCCCTGGTGGAGAATATTCAGCGGGAGGACCTGGATGCCATTGAGGTGGCCATTTCGTACCAGCGGCTGATCGAAGAGTTCAATCTGACCCAGGAAGAACTGGGTGACCGGGTGGGAAAGAAACGGGCCACCATAGCCAATTACCTGAGGCTTTTGAACCTGCCGGTGGAGATACAGACTGCCATCCGGGAAAAGAAAATCTCCATGGGTCATGCCAGGGCCCTGCTGGGCATCGAGGACAAGGACTTCAGCTGGAAGTCTTCAGTAAAATCCTTTCCCAGGATCTTTCGGTGCGACAGGTGGAAAGCCTGGCCCAGAGGGCCAAAAGTGAGAGCAGCCTGAGACAAGCCAGACCACAGAGGAAGCACAGATCCGATTATGAAGATCTTAGGGAACACCTTTCACACTATTTTGGAGCCACCATTGAGTTCAAGCGAAGCAATAAAGGAACTGGCCACATCGTTATTCCCTTTAAATCGGATGAGGACTTACAGCGCATTGTGAGCATACTCGATAAACCGGGTAAATGAACAGAATCTTCCTAACGGTTCTTATTGTTTTATTCTTTTCCTCCCGGGCCAGCGGGCCAGGAATCCGATACCCTGTTCGCTATCAGACCCGTGACCTGATTCCACTTGACCATATGATTCCCCTTCATTGACATCGGATACCAGTTTACACGATATTCCGGAATGCGATACAGTTTCGAATATACGCAGACGGCGTACAGAATGCAGGCAGATGCCGACACCCTGGTTGAAGCCGATTTCAGCCATTCGCCCACCAAAGCCATTATGTATGCCCTGGTTCTGCCGGGACTGGGACAGGCATACAACAGGAAATATTATAAAATGCCCATTGTTTGGGCCGCCACTGGGAGGGGCGGGCTATGCCATTGTTTCAATACCAAGAAGTACAAGCAATAGAGCAAGGAGTACGCCAATGAACCCGACGATATCAACGAGCGCTATCTGCGGTACTGGAGACGCAACATGGAGTTGAGCTACATTGCCATGATTGCTGGTATATGCCCTCCAGGTGGTGGATGCCTATGTGGATGCCCAGCTTTACAGCTGGGATGTGAATGAGGATCTTTCCATGGGAATTTCACCCTCGCTTCAACCCCTGATGGCCCCCGGCAGTTTAACCGGCCATGCCTATGGTCTTACATGCAGCTTTAAGCTAAAGAGATGATGAAGGAAAGGATATTTTGAGCTGCAAGGGCCCTGTTGTACGGGCCTGCTGATTTTTTTGATTGCACAGCGGATTCGCTGAATGGATCAGGATACCCTGATATTCCTGCTGTTTGACTCCATCCAGGATCAGTTTTCCATGGAGGGAGAAGCTGGAACTAAGGACGGGTGACAACCTCGACAGCCTGCTGAACCTCTGGTATGTGAACCAGTCGCTGGAAACTGCAGTGGATGATTACAATGCGGAAGCAGACACGCTCATTCCCGATTTCCCCGATTCGGTCTACCTGGCCAGGCTTGGCTGAGATTCCCTCGGTGGTGGATCTGACCTACAACCGGATTGTAAAGAATTATATCAACGTCTATACCCATCAAACGCCGCGAACAGGTAAGGATCATGCTCGGACTTTCAGAATATTATTTCCCCATTTTTGAAGAGATCTTTGATCTTTACGGGGTTCCCTATGAGATCAAGTATCTTTCCGTCATCGAATCGGCACTGAATCCCAGGGCAGTATCACGGGCCGGAGCCGTGGGTACCTGGCAATTCATGTACAGTACCGGCAAGCACTACGGACTGACCATTAACTCCCTGGTGGATGAACGACGGGATCCTGTGGCAGCCACCCATGCTGCAGCCCGCTTCCTGGTGGATCTGTACGGAATGTATGGTGACTGGACCCTGGCCCTGGCAGCCTACAATTGCGGACCGGGTAATGTAAACAAGGCCATCCGACGATCGGGGGGCAGGCGCAATTTCTGGGAAATCTATTACTATCTGCCCAGGGAGACCCGCGGGTATGTGCCTGCATTTATTGCTGCCACCTATACCATGAACTATTATCAGGATCATCTGATCAACCAGGGCACCACTCACGCTTCCCAGGGCATACGGATACCATCATGGTGTATGAACCGCTGCATCTGAAACAGGTGGCCGAGGTGCTTGATATCCCGGTACAGGAAGCTGCGGGATATGAATCCCCAGTACCGGGCGGATATGATACCGGGTACAGCAAAGCAGGCTTATGCCATCAAGATTCCCATGGAGCATACGGCCTCCTTCATCGATTTGCAGGACAGTATTTTTGCCTATAAGGATTCGGTCTATTTTGATCCGAGCAAGCAGGTGGCCATCCCCCAGCGCTATTCGGCCTCCTACAGGGTCGATCTTCCTGCCGATAAGTATGATAAACTCTATTATACGGTACAGTCGGGCGATAATGTGGGATATATTGCCGACTGGTACGATGTCCGGGCATCCGATCTTCGTTACTGGAACAACATCAGCCGGAACATCGATCCGGGCAGGTCAGAAACTGGTGATCTACAAGCCCAAAGGGAATTCGGCCCGTTACGAGGCGCTGAATAATATGAGTTTTGCCCAGAAGCAGAAATTTGCCGGCAGGGAAGTTCCGGCTGTCCGCCAGCTCAGGCTCAGCCAGTCAGCTTCCGGCCAGCCAGGCGCATCCGCCGGCGACGTCCGCAGGTACAGCATTCCCAGACGGCTGCTAGCCGAAACGGGCGACTATCATCACCTACAGGGTCAGATCGGGCGATACACCTCTGGGAAATTGCCAGAAAGTACCCCGGTGTATCGGAAACCGACATTGCCAGGCTGAATAATATCAGCAACTCATCAAAAATACAACCCGGACAGGTGATCAAGATCAAGCCCAAGGGCTAACTCTCATTTGTAATTCCAGCGGTGTAAGCTATATTTGAAATATGAAGCCACTGCGGATCTTCATTTTTTTTGTGACAGTAGCATTGCTGCTGTTTCTTGCTTGCCCTTCTGTTTCCCGAGCGAGGGAATCATCATTAATCCCACGGTTCATCTCAAATTCATGAATCCTTCCGATCTCTCCCGCACCGGTCCAGGACAGGGACGAGGTGGTAAAGGAGCTATTGTCTGCCTCCATCGTGTCGGAGGATCCTGAGGCAGATTTTGAGCTGCCCGAGGTGGATTCGCCAATTAAGGAAGCTGCCCGTTGAGGAATTGGCTGTGAGGTCGCTGCCTATAAAGGAATTACATGGCAAGGCCCTGCCCCGTGAGGCCCGGCAAATATGGCCAGCCTCCGCTGTTTCCCTGCCAATACCGACAGTCTTAAGCAATCGCTTTACCGGATTCAGTTTGCCGAGGGCGAAGACGAATCTGCTGGATCCCTTCTTTTCAGAATTACAAGGGACTTCTGGAGGGATCCCTGGCGCGGACCAGGATTCTGCATTTCGGGGATTCCCAGATTGAGAATGACCGGATGACTGCACTGATCAGGTACCGGCTTGCAAAAGCAGTTTGGGGGAACCGGGACGGGACTTGTGCCGGCCATTCCCCTCTATGGCGGGAACATGGCCTACAAACAGGAGCAGGAGGGGGAATGGCTGCGCTACACCTTTTTCAGGAAGACGGGACACGACCATCAACCACAATGTTTACGGAGTGATGGGTGCATTTACATCTGTTCCCTCGCCGCGGGACGAGCAGTGGCCCATCCCTGCATTATACATTCAATACCTCCCGGCAGAACGGTACAGTGCGACCGGATCAGGGTTTTATGCATTCTTATGTGCAGGAAGCAGCCCTCAATTTCGAGGTAAATGATACCATCACCGATACCCTCAGAAACATTCCCGATGGATTCAGTGTGGCCGATTACCGGCACAACGCTCCCATCAGGGAGCTGACCCTCCATCTGGATCTTCCCGAGGGAGGACGAATCTACGGGATCTCCTTTGAATCTTACAAGGGACTGCAGATGGATAACATTGCCATGCGGGGTGGTTCCGGACTGGTTTTTACCAAGATGAACCGTGAGCAACAGATGAAGATGATGGATTACCTTTCACCCGGACTGATCATCCTGCAGTACGGAGGAAATGTGGTTCCCTATATGAATGCCTCCCGCTACCAGCGCTCCTTTAAAAGGGAGCTGCGATTTTATGAAGGAGCTGTGTCCGGGCGTTCCGGTTATCGTCATTGGACCGGCCGACATGTCCATAAAGGAGAAGGGAAGCTTTTGAAAGTTATCCCGGAGTGGAACCGATCAGGGATGCACTGAAAAATGCCAGCCTTGGAAGCGGTTTTGCATTCTGGGACCTTTATGAGGCCATGGGGGGACACAACTCCATGCCTTCCTTTGTACATTCCGATCCACCCCTGGCCAACACCGACTACATCCATTTCTCGACACCTGGGAATGAACCTGGTGGCGGAGATGTTTTACAATGCCCTGATGCTGGAATACAAGAGTATCAATCACCAAAAAAGTAGATCTTGCAGCAGATACTGACTGACATATTTCTTTTTAATCCGGAGAAGCCCTTGATCTTCACCAGGCTCTTTTTCTGGGGCTTCTACTCTGTGGTACTGCTGATCTATTCGGGGATTTACCGGCAGCGGGCAGTGCAGGAATGCCTTCCTTTTTGCTGCCAGTCTCTTTTTTTACTGGAAAACCTCCGGACTCTTCTTCCTGATCCTGGTCTTTTCCACCTTTTCGGATTACTACCTGGGGAATCTGATCCATCATGCCAGAAAAAAGGGCTGGAAAAAATTCGGAGTGATCATGAGCGTGGTGGTCAACCTCTTCATGCTCTCCTACTTCAAGTACTCCTACCTCTTTGTGGATACGGTCAACAACCTGTTTAACCTGGACCTGGAGGTGGTGAACCACCTGGCCCTCTGGTCCAACCAGCTTACCGGATACCCATTTTGATGTGAGCATGATCCTGCTTCCGGTGGGGATCTCCTTTTATACCTTCCAGACCATTTCCTATACGGTGGATGTTTACAGGGGGAAGGTGGATCCGGTGAAGCACATTCTCGATTTTGGTTTCTATGTTTCCTTTTTTCCCCAGCTGGTGGCCGGCCCCATTGTCCGGGCCTCCGAGTTTATCCCCCAGCTTTACAAACGTTACAGCCTCTCCATGGAGGAGTTTGGTTTTGCCCTCTTCCTGATCCTGAAGGGACTTTTCAAGAAGATGTTTATCGGGGACTATATCGCCCTGAATTTTGTGGACCGGGTTTTTGCCAATCCCACCGGCTTTTCGGGATTTGAAAACCTGACTGCCCTCTTCGGTTACTCCCTGCAGGTCTATGTGGATTTCTCGGGCTATACCGATATTGCCATCGGAGTGGCCCTGCTGCTGGGATTCAGGCTTCCCAAAAACTTCAATTCACCCTACAAGGCCACCAGTGTGGGCAATTTCTGGAAACGCTGGCACATTTCCCTTTCCAGCTGGCTGAAGGATTACCTGTACATTCCCCTGGGCGGGAACCGGAAGGGGCAGGATCATGACCGATGTGAACCTGATGATCACCATGTTGCTGGGTGGCTTGTGGCACGGGGCCAGCTGGCAGTTTGTGGTTTGGGGCGGATTGAACGGGGTGGGACTGATGGTTTACAAGCTCTGGAGAAGGGTCAGTCCCTACGAGAACAGCAAGCATTGGGCTGTCAGGTTCTGGAAGATTTTCAACACCTTTGTCTTTATCACCTTTACCCGGATCTGGTTTCGTTCCGAATCCATGGAGAAGGCCAATCAGCTGATCCGGCAGGTCACCCACGAGTTTCAATGCGGCCATCATTCCCAATGTACTCTGGAGCTACCGCCTGGTATTCGCGGTGATGGCCCTGGGTTATTTCACCCACTGGGTTCCCGAGCGCTGGAAGCTGAAGCTGCTCAATGGCTTTATCGCCACCCCTCTGTGGCTCAAAGTGCTCATCACCATCACTGGTCATTTTTGTCATCTACCAGTCCTGGTCGGCCGATCTGCAGCCCTTTATCTATTTCCAGTTTTGAAGCAGTTGATAACTCGAATCCTTACTTTTGCCCTCAGGAATCTTAAAAAGAATCTTCCATCAATGGCCCTCTGGTTCATTTTAATCGCATGCTTGCTACCATGCTTATCTATCACCACTGGACACGTTCCAAACCCGGTGAAAGGGGAGTGATCCACTGGGATGTGATTTCCTATTACAGTTATCTGCCGGCCACCTTTATTTACGGGGATGTGGGCCTGGGTTTTCTGGATGATGAGGATTTCATCAATGATAACAAATTCTGGCCGTCCACCTTGGAAAATGGAAACAGATTGATCCTTACCTCCATGGGGCTCTCCATTCTTTACAGTCCCTTCTTTTTTATGGCTCATTGGATCGCACCGCTTACAGGGAATTCGCAGGATGGTTTTAACTCAAGCTATCAGTTTTTCCTGGTGCTGTCCAGCCTATTTTGGGTGATGATGGGTTTGATAGTGCTGAGTGGCATTTTGCAAAGGTATTACAGTCAGCGTGCAACAGCCTTTACCCTGATATTGGTGGGACTCGGAACAAACCTGTTTTTCTATACAGTTCACGAAGGTCCCATGTCCCATGGGTATAATTTTGCCTTAATCACATTCCTTTTAAACCTGGTCATCCGGTGGTATGAGTCTCCTTCCTATGGAAAGTCCTTTTTAATGGGGCTTATTTACGGATTGATTGTACTGATCAGGCCATCCAATATTCTTGTGGGTATTCTGCTTGTGGGTTGGGGGGTATCCAGCTTTCAACACCTGAAGAGCCGACCTCTATTTCTCCTCAGGCACTGGAGGCACTTTTTAATCATGTTATTGATGTTTTTGCTTCCCTGGATCCCCCAGATGCTTTATTGGAAAGAACTGACCGGATCCTTTATGTTCAACTCCTACGGTTCTTCAGGAAGCAATTTCTATTTTGACTCACCTCACATCTTTCATTTGCTCTTCAGCTTCCGTAAAGGGTGGTATCTCTATACACCCTTAATGCTCGTGGCCACCTTCGGGCTGTTTTTCCTTGGTAGAAAGTGTAAAGATGCTGTTTGGCCCATCACTGGCTATCTGTTGGTTCAGATTTATTTGCTGGCCAGCTGGTGGTCGTGGTGGACCGGAGGAAGCTTTGGCCTCAGGTCCTTCGTGGATTTATATGGTGTTATGGCTTTACCTCTGGCAGCAATCGTTGAGCTTACCATGGAGCGACGAAAAGTCCTGGCGTGGACATCGGGGGTTTTCCTGCTTTTCCTTCTAATTGTAAACCAGGTTCAGACAATGCAATATGAGCGGGGATTCATTCATCACACCGGGATGACCCGACTTGCCTATCAGCTGAATTTTCTTAGTTTCAAAGATGATTTCCGATATTGGAAAATGCTCTCACTCCCCGATACCAAACTGGCAAGATTGGGGATCTATTACGATTACTATACCGGTGATGATAATGCAGGATTGAAAGCTATGGCTATGGAAGATGGACTTGCCCTTGTTCAGACTCAGATAGAATCCGACAAGAGGCTTATGAAAGAGATCAGCAAACATGCCCGACGATCGGATATTGATGTTGATGAAGCCCTTGAGATGGTGGTAAGGCGAGTGTATGAGCATAAGACAGGTTCCTGATTAATCACCGCGCATCTGCCTGATCTCCCGGGGGCGGTATAGCTCTTTTAACCTCGCCAGGTATACAATTCCACCTATTAAAAGGGAACCCAGGTAGGTAACCATAAAATAGCTGGTTGATATTGAAATTGCAATCTCCTTGGGGTACTCACTGAGTTTCCAGATCTCCGTAAATACCAGTTCCCGTGTTCCAAATCCGGCAATGCTTATGGGAATGAAGGATAGAATGTTGGAAATGGATATGGCACCAATGCCCTCCATAAAATCAATGGGGTAGAGGGACCCGGCAGAAAAGAGAACAGGGATGGTGGCCAGCATAAGAAAGCTTAGCAGGGAGATGGTAAGGGCCCTGCTTAAGCTGTTGAATCTTTTGCTTTTCCACATGATGTAGATTTCCTGCACCTTCTCCTGCAAACGACCGAATCTTTTTAATGTGAAAAGCAGAGGTTTGAAAATGGTGCCTGGCAGCACAATAACCAGCAAGGAAATGACAAACAGGGCAGCCATCAGGAGCAAAACGATGAAACTGACTTCAGCATAAAAAACGATCATTGAAAGCGAGGCAAACATGCTGAGCACCAGTACGTCCCAGATCCTGTCCAGGAACACCGAGGAAGTAGCCATGGCTGTGTTGACATTATACTTTCTTTTCAGGAAGTAGATTTTGGCAAACTCTCCCAGGCGGCCGGGGGTGATCACGCTCAGAAAGCCGGCTGAAAGATAAAATATAATGGCCGTTTTTAAGGGAATCTGAATGTCAAATGAGCGGTTCAGGACTTGCCAGCGCCAGGATTTCAGGACATAAACCCCAGCCAGAATCATCAGGCCTGCGATGTACTTCCATGCAGGATAGGAAGCCAGCTCTTTCAGGAAATTTTTCCATTGCAAATCCCTGACAACCAACCAAAGCAGAATAAAACCTGCCATGTGCAGTAAAAAAAACAGGACCCTTTGAATGCTCTTTCTCATTAGTTCAGGGATTCTCTTTTTATATTATGAGTTGATTTTTTCCAAGTGCTTCGTGTCCGCTCAAATATTTTCCCGATGAATGAGGGAGAGAACTGTTCCACTGTCCACCTGGCCAGGCGGGTGCCCAGCAAAATAAAAAGGGTGCTGATGATCACTTCCATGAAAATGCGTTTCGCAGAAAATCCCCTGAGCCGGTAGCCATAATCAGGCACATTTTTCAGGAAGAATCTTCGGAACCGGATCCTGATAAAGGCCCCTCTTTTCTTAAAATCATAAGCATGTGAGTGCATTGTTATGCTCTCCTGTTCAGAAAGAGGCGTCAGATTGAAGCCAGCCTGCTTTCTCCATCTCCCCGAGCAGGGATTGTCCCCGTTCCGATCGGCTCATCACCATGGAAAAGCCCTTTCCCCTCTCCTCATATACCGGGGCCCATGCATCTCCACCCGAGATATCAGTGAATTCGTTAGAAAAATCGGTACAGAAAAGACTATTTTTCACGATATGAAAGGGAATCAAGTAGTTGGCATGGAATTTTTTCAACTCAATTACCCTTCCGGATTGCATTTCAACCCTCATGTTTCCTGGCCATTCGCCATGCCTGAAGAAGAGTTGCCTGATCTGGGTATAGTCTTTTTCTCCATAGGATCTTAGAAAACTCTTGATCGAAGAGAAGTAGAGGGTATTCCCGTAAAAAGGCCCGAATATGTATTTGATGGCTGCCACAGAAGAATCCCCTGCCTGTTGTAGCAAGCGAATGGACTGGACCTGTCCGGGCAAGCCGACATATGCAAGGCTGCCTTTAAAGGAGGCCATCTGCTCCAGGATTTCATTCACCGAGGTGAGAATATATTTGCTCTGGGCGGCCTCAAGAATTTCCTCTTTCGTGCATGCGATGATGGGTTCTGTGAGCCATGGCTTCTCCCTGGACATGCGGGTGACCACCGCTCCATCGATTTGTTTTTTCTCCAGAAGGTAGATCAGCAATGTGGAAATGATACCCCCGCTGGCTCCCCTGTTTCCTCAACTCGCCATCAGATGCATGGCCGATGCTGATGGAATGGTATGCTCCTGTAAAGGTATGGAAATGAGGAGTATCAGGAAATATTAGCTGGCGTTGTTCCGGAAAATTAAAATGTTTGCCGGAACAAACATTTAAGATTTTCTCACAGACTTCATCCGGAAGTTCCCCAACAAATTCGGGTCGGTATTTACCTTCCCGATCCGAAAAGCGAATGGCACCCCCTGAGAGTCCAACGCAGCTTCCGCAGCGGTTGCACAGCTCCGAGCGCATGATTCTTTCGAGTGCTGGTTTATTGTTTTTTACAGACATATACCTGTCGGATACCCAATTCGGAAATCCATGTTTTTTGAAATCTGTTTATCACACGCTCTCCCCAATCCCGAAGCCACGAAGGACCCACGGGTAATAAGTACCGTTCCCCTGTGATGCAAACAGCTCCCATCCGGATTGTTCAAACATCCTTTTTACCCTTCCCGAAGGTGGAAAGCGGTGTGGCCCTTCACCATGTCCGCCAAATAGTGCTGTATAAATCCTGTATGGAATTTCGCTGGTGGCAGGCGGACAGGTCAGTACGAGGATGCTGTCAGGCACCGATACCCGGTGAAGCTCCCTGAGGAATCTGATGGGTTCGGAAACATGTTCAAGGGTTTCCAGGGATAAAATCCGGTCAAATTCACCATCAGCAAAGGGGAGGGAGGAGTAGCTGTCAATTTTCTGCTGGGTAATGAAAGGCCTGATCTCCTTTGCCACTTCCATCAGTTGGGCCGAAATTTCTGCATTAATCACCTTGCAGGATGGCTGAGATTTAAGGATATGCTCAGTGGCCTCAGCATCACGGCTGGAAATATTCAGCACTTTCATTTCCTCTTCAAGTCTGAGATGTTCCACCGAAGCATAAAATCGCTGGTCGTGGGTCTCTTTTACACGATTATTCTCCTGCACGTAAATGGATGCTACCCGGTCCCAGTGTTCTTCCACCTCCCTGTCAGTCCACCTGTTTTGAGGAATCGCCTTGCCCATTTTACTGTTTCCTGCGATTCAGAATGGAAATTTGATCAGCGATCAGACCAATGAAAGAACAGGAACATTCCCAGCATGGTGAGCACAACCGCTCCATTGGAATAACGGTCGAAGAACAGGTAACCAATGATGCCAAATCCCACTCCAAGCAGAAAAGAGATGATACTGGCAGGGAAAAATACCTTCAGGGGATTAAAAAGCATGATGATTCTGAAAAGCAGAAGGATGGTTTTTGAACCATCTTTAACCATCTTCACATTGCTTTTTCTTCCGATTCGTTCACTCACCTCGATGGGAAAAGTGTCGATGTTATATCCCTCCTTAAGAAAGGCCAGGGTGGATGTGGTGGAAAAGGAGAAACCATTGGGCATCAGGTGGAGCAATCCGCTTATGGTCTCCTTTTGAAATCCCCTGAAGCCCGAATTATAATCGGGTAGTTTTTGCTCAACCAGGTATTCTCCGATGCGCTTTATCAGGCGCTTTCCCGCTTTCCTCCTTTTTACCTGGAAGGAAGCTCTCACTTCGTTCGCCGATTACCATGTCTGCATTTTTCAAGCCTCACTTCAATCTCATGAATGTACTTAGGGTCATGCTGTCCGTCGCTATCCATTAATATCACATAATCTCCCTTTGCCTTGCGAATTCCGGTTTTAAGCGAAGCTCCGTAGCCCTTGTTTGAGTGGTGCCGGTAGAGTTTTACAGGAAATTCAGCAGCAAATTCAGCAGTTTTATCCTGCGACCCGTCATCCACCACGATGATTTCGTATTTCTCATGCAGTTTCAGGTCCACTATCTTCTGAAGGGTTGAGCCAATGGCCTCCTCCTCGTTGTACGCAGGAATGATGATGGAAATGGATGGTTCTGCCATATTTTATCGCTGTTTTCTCAACTCAACAACAAACCTACTTAAAATTTTTAAGTAGGTTTGTATCTTTTCAAAGTGCTTGATATAAATGAGGTATTTTAAAGCATCGGCCCTGATGCCGGTTTTCCTTTTTTTGCTGATTCTGACAGGTCTTGCCCTGTTTTTTAACTTCCAGCACATCCTTTTTCTAAGGCCGCTGGGGATCCACCAGTGGCGAAGTTGTGTAAGCGCCGCTTTCCCTGTTAACCTGGCCTACGGAGGCAGCTTTTTTACCACCCAGACAAATGCCCTGATGGCCGATAATTTCACCTCTGACGTGACCGTTGTGGAATTCCCATTGATCTACTTTATTATCTCCATATTCTACAGGGTATTTGGTGTACATGAGTTCTGGTTCAGGGGATTCCAGCTTGCCATTGGTTTTATGGGGCTTGTATACCTCTTCAAGGCAAGCTATTATTTTACGCGCGACTGGGTTTATGCAGCATTTATTCCCCTGGTTATATTCACCTCCCCGGTGTATGCTTTTTACGTAAGTGGCTTTATACCCGATGCTGTGGCGCTTTCCCTGACCTTTGGAGGCTTTTACTACTTTCTAAGATATTCGGAGAACAGGCGCAAGGGGACCTGGCTGCTCTCCATGTCCTTTTTCCTTCTGGCGGGTCTTACGAAAACCTCATCTCTTTTGCCCTATTTCGGACTGGCGGGAGTGGCCCTCATGGAGCTTATCAACCGAAAGAGGGAGGATGGACCGGAATCGCTGTTTGATCTGAATAGAGCAACAATCTCATCTTACCTGGGTGTACTAATCCTTATTGCGGGATGGTATTTCTATGCCTGGATATATTCCCCGGACACGAGGGAAGCGTTTCGGCGGTGGAGATCAGACCCATCTGGGACCTGGACAGGGAGACCATTCAGATCACTTTTAAGAGCATGGGCTACTGGTTCCGCAAGGGTCATTACCACGCCACCTGGTTTCTTTTCCTGACAGCCTTTGTTTTTCTGTTTACACTTTTTTTTCCCCGAAAAGCCAACAGCTTTCTCTACCGCTTCAGTATCCTCACCTTCCTGGGAGCACTGGCATTTACAGTGTTGTTTTTCAAGTCCATGAGAAACCATGACTACTACCAGATCAATAACTATTTCATTCTTATACCCATCTATCTGACCTTCTTTTCGATCCTGGGAAAACAGTTTCCACGCCTGTATGCCTCTCTGTTTACAAAGTTTGCCCTGCTGATTATTGTGGTTCTTCTTGCAATGAATTGCAACAAGGTTCTGAAATTCAGGTACAGTGAACAGGATCTTAATTACATTGGATCGGTTGAGGTCCTTAAAATGTATGATATTGAGGCTTACCTTGATGAAATTGGAGTCGACCGCTCAAAATGGGTTCATTGTACACCCGACAGAAGCATCAATATTTCGCTTTACCTGTGTAACCGGAAGGGGGTGACCGATTTTCGGCGTCTGAAGCATTTGTCCCTGGAGGAACGCATCCCAATCCTGAAGGAAGGTGGGATCGAATATTTGATCCTGGGCTCCAGGGAACACTTCAAAGATGAAAACATTGAAGGATTGCTGGGGGATAAAATCGGGGAGATCGGGAATACTGAGATTTTCAGAATAGATAAAAATGATTAATTTGTTGTAGATGAGCTGTTTTAAGGCATCACCGCTTAGGCCAGTCTTCCTTTTTTTGCTGATTCTGACAGCTATTGCGCTGCTCTATAATTTTCATCACATCCTTTTCCTGAGACCGGTAGGAATGCACCAGTGGCGGAGTTGTATCAGTGCCGCCTTCCCTGTAAACCTGGCCTACGGAGGCAGCTTTTTCAGGACCCAGAGCAATTGCCTTTTGGCTGATCATTTCACCTCTGATGTAACGGTGGTGGAATTCCCATTGATCTACTTTATTATTTCCATGTTCTACAGGGTATTTGGTGTACATGAGTTCTGGTTCAGGGGATTTCAGGTGGCCATTGGTTTTATGGGACTGGTCTACCTCTTCAAGGCAAGCTATTTTTATACCCGCGATTGGTTTTATGCCGCATTTATTCCCCTGGTGATGTTCACCTCCCCGGTGTATGCTTTTTACGTGAGTGGCTTTATCCCTGATGTAGTTGCTCTTTCCCTGACCTTTGGAGGATTCTATTATTTTCTTTGCTATTCGGAGAACAGGCGCCCGCGAACCTGGTTGCTCTCCATGTTCTTTTTCCTTCTGGCGGGACTTACAAAAACTTCTTCGCTTTTGCCTTTTTTTGGTCTTGCAGGAGTTGCATTGCTTGAACTCTTCAATCGAAAAAGGAAGGGCAGAATCGGGGTCATTTTTTCATTTAAATGCTTTAACCATTCTGTCTTATCTTGGCGTTCTTTTGTTGATAGTGGGGTGGTATTATTATGCGAAAATCTATTCAGACCTTCATGCAGGGAGTGTTTCAAAGGTTCAGATCAGACCGATCTGGGATTTGGACAGGGAGACCATTCAGCTCACCCTGGAGAGCATGAAAATATGGTTCAGGACGGGCCATTATCATGCCAGATGGTTCCTGTATCTGAGCGCTTTTGTTTTCGTGTTTAATCTTTTTTTTCCGGGGAAAGCCAATAAAGATCTCTACCGCCTTTCCATACTGACCTTTCTTGGTGCATTGGGATTCACCTTGTTGTTTTTCCTTGACATGAGAAACCATGACTACTACCAGGCAAACAACTTTTTTATCTTTATACCTGTCTACCTTACTTTTTTCTCAATCCTGGAGAAATTGTATCCGCGATTGCTCAGGGCTGTATGGACGAAGGTTGCACTGCTGATTATGGTGTTGTTTCTTATTGCAAATTGTAATAAAGTAATGACCTTCAGGTACAGCGAAAGGGATTATAACTTTGTTGGGTCTTCTAAGTCCCTTGTAATGTTTGACATTGAGGACTACCTTGATGAGGTGGGAGTTGACCGTTCAAAACGGGTTCATTGTACCCCCGATCCAAGCATCAATATATCCCTTTACCTTTGTAACCGAAAGGGACTGACTGATTATGGCCCACTACACCATTTATCCATGGAGGAGAGGATTCCCCTCATGAAGGAAATAGGCATTGAGTATGTGATTATGGGCTCCAGAGAAGCCTTCAAAAATGAAAACATCGAATCGGTGCTGGGGAAAAAATCGGGCAGATTGGGAATACAGAAATATTCAGGGTTGATAAATTTGAGTAAAGTGATTAAGCTATCAAACATGAGCACGCCAGAAACACTCTCCATTGTTATTCCTGCATACAATGAGGAAAAAACCATATCGATGATTCTGGATCTTATTATTGATCTGGACCTGGAAAATATGGGGACCGAAATACTTATCGTAAATGACTGTTCCACGGACAATACCAGAACAATTGTCGAAGAGTATTTAAAAGTCCATAGTGAAGCTTCCATTAAGCTGATCCACCAGGAGAAAAATATGGGGAAAGGGGCTGCCATCCGAAGGGGTATCGAAGAGGCCACCGGCGAATACCTGGTGATTCAGGATGCAGATCTTGAATACGATCCCAGGGAATTTAAGGAACTTCTTGCACCTATTTTGAATGGTCAGGCCGATGTGGTATACGGTTCACGTTTTATGGGATCCAAACCTCACCGGATCTTGTTTTTCTGGCATTCCATTGGAAATAAAATGCTTACTTTTTTTTCCAATATGTTCAATAACCTGAACATCACCGATATGGAGACCTGCTATAAGATGTTTCGATCTGAAATAATCAAGAAAGTAATCCTCAGGGAGAACAGGTTTGGATTTGAACCGGAGGTGACTGCAAAAATTTCCCGCATTCCGGGTATCAGGATATATGAAGTAGGGATATCCTACTATGGCAGGACCTATGAGGAAGGAAAAAAAATTAATTGGAAGGATGGGTTCAGGGCAATCTACTGCATTGTTAAATATGGATTATTCCAAAAATAGTCTATAAATGAACAGCAAATTTGAGAAGTATCAGAAGTATGAGAAGTACCTGATTCCGGCCATTCTTCTCGGTGTAATCATCTCTTATACCATCCTGGTATTTTTGTCGGATGGAACCCATGGTGGTGCCGATGACATAGGACACTACCGACGTTCAAGGTATGCCTTCAGGTTTCCGGAATTTTTTCTTTATCACTGGGGCAAACCTTTTTTTACGGCTGTCAGTTCACCATTTGCCCTCTTTGGCTTTAACGGGATCAGGATTTTTAATGTGCTTTGTGGTACGGCTACAGCATATTTTACCTACAGGACCGCCAGATTACTGAAGTTTTCAATGCCGGTGGTCGGAATCTTCCTCCTGCTTTCATCACCACTCTACACGGTACTGATGCTCAGTGGCATGACCGAAATACTGGCCAGCCTCGTCCTGGTTCTCACCATCTTTTTGTTTTTTAAGCAAAAGTATATCTGGTCCGCAGTCTTACTCTCTTTCATGCCCTTCATCAGAACGGAGGCCATTACCATATTGCCATTGTTCATGATAGCCTTAGCCTGGCAAAAACAGTGGAAAGCGCTGCCCTTTCTTTTTTTTGGATTTGTTTTTTACAGCATTGTGGGAAGCTTTTACTACGACGATTTATTCTGGGTCATTCACAATATGCCTTATACAGGGGGTGCAAAGGATATCTATGGCAGTGGTGAATTGTTTCACTATGTGAAGGCATCAAAGTACATCTTTGGATTTCCCATGGTGATTCTGGCATCCCTCGGCTTGATTGCCTGGGCCCTCAAGCCCTTGTTTGTAACAAGAGAGAAGAGAAAGGAAGTCCGAAAAGGATGGTTAATGGAAATGCTTGTGGTCTATATGCCTTTTATGGTATACCTTACAGCTCACAGTTATATCTGGTGGAAAGGTATGGGTAATTCGGTGGGAATGATCAGGGTCATTATTGCAGTTCTTCCTTCTGCAGTGCTGCTTGGTGTACTGGCTTGGAGCCGCTTGTTGGAAATCATTCCTGTTTCTAAAATATATAAGAGCGGCCTTACAGTTGTACTCAGCATTTTTCTGCTTGTAATCCCCTTTAAAGTCTATACCATCCCGGTGCCTCTTGTGGGTACCCAGCGGATTGTGAAGGAGGCCTCTGATTGGTACTTAGATTCGGATTATGCCGGAACCCGCTTTTATTATTATAATCCCTTCTTTACCCATTTTATGAAACTGGACCCCTACGACGATGCCGTATCTCACCAGTTTGTGCATAACCGGGATCATCCTGAAGAGAAAATCACAGATGGGGAGATTGTGATCTGGGATGCCCACTTCAGTCCCAACGAGGGGAGGCTGCCCCTGGAAAACCTGATGGACAATGAGCACTTCAGGTTAATTCATCTTACCAGGGACAAAGAACCCTTTACTGTACTGGGTGGCTATCTTTATGAAATCTACTTCTTTCAGCGCATTGGCTCCGACGATGGCGAGGACAACCGTGACATCTACCAGGAGATGCTGAATGAAATTCTAACTGAGCACTGAGCACTTTGTACTGAACACTTTGTACTGGGCACTAAATTGAATATATACGTCAATTCACTATTTTTGTCGAGATGCCTGAAAATTCCCCATCGAACCAGTCTCAATTAATACTCAGGATTACCATTCTGTTTATTGCACTTTTTTACCTTGGAGTTGATATTGCTTATCACAACTGGACCCGGAATAAACCCAAGGAACGAGGCGTAATTCATTGGGATGTAATTTCTTACTATGCTTACCTGCCCGCAACATTTATTTATGGAGATGTGACCCTGGACTTTCTTGACAATCCACCGGAGGGCTTTGTCAATGACGACAAATTCTGGTTTTATGAAATGGAAACAGGGAAGCGACTGATTGTAACTTCCATGGGAATGTCCTTCATGTATGCCCCGGGATTTTTTGTTGCACACGCCCTGGCCCCCCTGTTCGGCCAGGCAAGGGATGGCTTACAGTTCCATCTACCAGCTTTTCCTGGTGCTTAAGCTCATTGATGTATGTGATCATCGGGTTTGTGATCCTGAAGAACCTTCTATTAAGATACTTTAGTGCCAGGGTCACCATTTGGACACTGCTGGCTACTGCCCTGGGAACAAACATATTTTTTTATACCACCCATGAAGCAGCCATGGCCCATGCGGGCAGTTTTTTCCTGATTATTCTTTTCCTGTGGCTGGTCGACCGGTGGTATGACAGGCAAACCCTTTTAAACACCTTGCTCACAGGGGCCCTGCTTGGCTTTATTGCCCTGGTCCGTCCCACAAACATCCTTGTAGTCTTCATTCTGCTTCTGTACAGGGTGAAATCCTGGAATGAATTTTGGCAAAGGATTCTCTTCTTTGTAAAAAAGTTTTACCTGATTCTGATCATGCTTGCCGGCTTTATTCTGCCCTGGATTCCGCAGTTTCTCTACTGGCATGCTGTGACCGGACAATTCCTTTTCTACAGTTATGGTCCGCACGGCGGGAATTTTTTCTGGGGTCAGCCGCATATTCTGGAGACCCTCTTCAGTTTCAAGAAGGGCTGGTTTATATATGCTCCAATGATGGGTTTTGCTATGGTGGGCCTCGTTATGCTTCGAAAAAGGATCACTGAATTATTCTTGCCCCTGGTGGTATTTAACGGTGGCCATGATTTACGTTTCAAGCTCATGGTGGTGCTGGTGGTTTGGGGGAAGCTTTGGACTGAGGGCTTATGTGGAACTGGGAGGCCTTCTTGCATTTCCGATGGCGGCCGCTTTCGAGTCTGTTTTAAAGAGCCCGACGAGGAGGTTCCGGACCGGAGGGAAAATACTTGTGTTATTTTTTATTTTCCTGCAACAGTTTCAGACCTATCAGTACAAGAATAATCTCATCCATTACGACGGAATGAACAGAGAGACATATTGGATGAACTTCCTTAAGCTATATAACCACCCCGACTTCTGGAATTCCCTGACAATTCCGGACTATGACCTGGCACGAAAGGGGATCTATGTGTATTATGTGAGTGGTGACAAAAACGAGGATCTTCAGGAGATGGGAGAAGAGAAGGGCAGAGAAGTGTTGATCGCAAAAATTGAGGGTGACAGGAAGCTGCTTGGCGAGGTGAGGTTTTATGCCAAACGTTCCGGAAAAACTTTGGACGAGGCGGTTCAGGAGGTGGCTACACAAATGTATAAAAGCAAAACATTCGTAGGTCAATAAGTGCCCGTATGATGGATTGGTAATTTGATCAGCACCTTTCATGGGTTTTTCAGGTTTACTAAATATGATTAATCTTGGTGATGAAAAGACTACTAATTATAATACCAGCCTATAACGAAGCAGATTCAATTGAGAATTTGCTGGATGAAATTGAATACGCTTAAGTTACCCATACATACTGATACTATTGTAATTAACGATTGTTCATCGGACCATACCTCTTCCATCCTGGAAAGACTGAATGTGCCCCATATAAACTTACCTGTTAATTTAGGCATAGGAGGGGCGGTTGAAACAGGTTTTAAATATGCGCTTATTAACGCTTATGATTATGCCGTTCAGGTTGACGGTGATGGCCAGCATCAACCTGTTGAAATTCTGAAACTTCTGGAGGCAATGTTGAGTTCGTCCTCCGATATTATTATTGGCTCCCGTTTCATTAAAAACAGTGGTTTTCAATCGTCCGCAGCCAGAAGGATGGGTATTCGAATTTTCAAAGGGCTTATAAAATCATTATGTGGTATAAAAATCTCGGATGCTACTTCCGGTTTTAGATTATACAACAAAAAATCTATTGAATTTTTAGCAGATAAATATCCTGATGAGTATCCCGAACCGGAATCGATCGTTATTTTGCATTTAAATAGTTTTAATATATCTGAAGTTTCAGTTTCAATGAGAGAACGTAAAAAGGGCAAATCCTCTATTCGAACACTTTCCAGTTTATATTACATGATGAAAGTTAGCTTAGCCATCATTTTTTCTTTTATAAAATATAAATACAGATAATATGACAGAAACCTTATTGCCAGAAATACGAATACAAGTACTTGGTATTATAACTGGTGTGTTTTTTATCCTGCTTGTCAGCAGGTTAATTATTACAAGAAAATTACGAGAGGAATATGCAATTGTCTGGGTGCTATTTTCATTCCTGATCTTTTTCTTTTCAATATGGAGAAACGGTATTGATGCATTGGGAGAGTTATTAGGTGTTTATGATCCACCCAATTTGATTATAACAATAGCAATTATATTAGTCCTGCTGTATCTCTTACACCTATCGATTGTAGTTACCAGGCAAAAAAAGCAAATAAAGAACCTGAGTCAGGAATTTGGGCTTTTAAAAAAGAAATTGATTGATGCTGAGACAGTTCGTTAAGAAGTATTTTGTCTTTATCATTTTATTAGGATTGGTTATTGTCTATTCGATCCTGGTATTTCTTTCTGAAGGGACCATTGGAGGGGCCGATGATGTGACCCATTACCGATTTTCACGATATGCGTTTCAGAATCCATCTTTTTTTCTGAACCACTGGGGAAAACCTTTTTTTACGGCAATCAGCTCACCTTTCGCCCAGTTTGGCTATAATGGAATACGAATCTTCAATGTGCTGGCAGGTGCTGACAGCTGCTTACTTCACCTACAGGACAGCTAAGATTATAAAGATAAATTACCCCATTGTGGCCATTTTTTTGCTTATCTCCTCGCCACTTTATACAGTGTTGATGCTGAGTGGTATGACTGAAATTCTTTTCAGTCTGGTTTTTATCCTGTCCATATTCCTGTTCTACAGAAAACAATATATCTGGTCAGCAATAATCCTTTCCTTTCTTCCTTTTGTCAGGACCGAGGGAGCAGTGATTCTGCCCTTATTTTTCCTTGCCTTTGCCTGGCAAAAACAATGGAAAGCCATCCCCTTTCTGCTGTTTGGTTTTGTCTTTTACAGTATTGTCGGAAGTTTTTATTTCAAGGATATCCTTTGGGTCATCCATGAATATGCCCTACCAGGGAAATGCCAGGGATATTTATGGCAGTGGAGAGCTCCTGCACTATGTAAAGGCATCAAAATATACTTTCGGGCTGCCCCTTGCAGGGATGCTTCTTGCGGGAGTGCTGGTCTGGCTCGTGGATCCCTTCCTGAAAGAGAAAAAGGAGCGAAAAAAATGGATGATGGAAATGCTCATCATTTACATGCCTTTTTTCCTCTATTTTGCAGCGCACAGTTACGTGTGGTGGAAAGGGAGCGGGTAATTCGGTTGGAATGATTAGGGTTATAGCAGCCATCGTACCTGCGGCTGCTCTTTTAGGAGCGAATGCCTGGAGCAAGCTTATGGAGTGGACTCCAATAAAGAAAAGATGGAAAGAGGCGCTTACAGTTCTGCTTTGTCTTTTTTTGGTCACCGTACCTCATCGTGTTTATGACATTCCGGTGGGGCTGGCGGGAACGCAAAAATTGAGTAAGAAAGCATCAGTATGGCTAAAGAATTCAGATTATTTTGAGCACAAAATTTACTATTATGATCCTTTCTTCTGCTTTTTTATGGATCTGAATCCTTATGATAAGGAGCGGGTTCATGAATTTGTTTACGATCGTGATCATCCGGAGCAAAAGATAGCGGACGGAGAGATCGTGATCTGGGATGCCCACTTCAGTCCGAATGAGGGTCGGCTTCCGCTCGAGAACCTGATGAATAATGAGGGCTTCAGGTTGATACACCTGACCAGGGATAAAGAGCCCTTTACAGTGCTTGGTGGCTACCTGTACGAAATCTACTTCTTTCAGCGCATTACCAGCGACGACGGAGTGGATAATTATGACATCTACCAGGAAATGTTGGATGAGATCCTGAGCACTGAGTAGTGAGTCAAAAGTAAAAGTCAAAAGTCAAAAGTCAAAAGTCAAAAGTCAAAAGCACAAAGCACAAAGCGAAAAGCGAAAAGCGAAAAGCAAAAGCAAAAGCGAAAAGCGAAAAGCACAAAGCCAAAAGCGTAGAGCGCAGAGCCCTATTTTAAGAAGGGTATGGCATAGGCAATGCTTCCTTGCCCGTGATTTTTTTCTGTTTTCCGAATTTATTTTGGCCTGATTTTATAACTGTTTGATAATCCTAATTGAAGGTGTAATATGTTGGCTAATTCGGGTGTCCCATTGTCGTTATTTCTGTTTGTCCCCGGATATTTTACTTAACATGGCTTTATGGAGCCTGTCTGCCTGTCTGAAAGCAAGATGAACACGGTTTTTCTCCGGACTCATGCGAAATCGGTATTTACTATCCATTTATTATTCTATATAGTTAATAAAAGGATAATAAATGTACCTACATAGATATTTATCATCCTATTATTAACCGTATAGGTTAATATTAAGATAAAATAAGTCTATTCTGATTTTTTGAGGTGCCTCGAAAGACGATCTTGAGCGGATATTGCTACAAAGCAACAATATCCAACAGAAAAATCTAGATTTAACTGATGCCAAATGCTGAAATGGGTGTCTTTTTCGGAAACAGGCCCTATTTCGAGATGGGCATGGCAAGGCTAATCACATCCTTGCCGGTGATCTCCTTTTCGCACAGGATGATCAGGCGTTCCAGCACATTGCGGAATTCGCGGATGTTGCCGGTCCAGTTGATCTTTTGCAGTTCCTTGATGGCATCATCCTGATTATGCTTGCGGCTGGGTGCCATACTCTTCGCAGATCAGCTGGTTGAAGTGATCGGCCAGCAGGGGGATATCCTCCAGTCGCTCGTTGAGTGAAGGAACATGGATCAGGATCACACTCAGCCGGTGGTAGAGGTCTTCCCGGAAATTGGCATTCTCGATCTCCTCCTTCAGGTTCTTGTTGGTGGCAGCAATCACCCGTACATTCACATTGATGTCTTTGTCGCTTCCCACCCGGGTGATCTTGTTCTCCTGCAGGGCCCTCAGTACCTTGGCCTGGGCCGAAAGGCTCATGTCGCCGATCTCATCCAGGAAGATGGTACCCCCGTCGGCCTGTTCAAATTTTCCCTTTCGCTGTTTGATGGCCGAGGTAAAGGCTCCCTTTTCATGTCCGAATAGTTCACTTTCAATCAGTTCGGAAGGGATGGCCGCACAGTTGACCTCGATAAAGGGAGCTGCGGCACGGGTGCTGTTTTCATGCAGTGAGCGGGCCACCAGCTCTTTCCCGGTTCCGTTGGATCCGGTGATCAACACCCGGGCATCGGTGGGGGCCACCTTGTCGATCATCTCCTTCACCTGTTGGATGGCTTTTGATTCTCCGATCATTTCGTAACCCTTGCTCACCTTCCTTTTCAGTACCTTGGTTTCGGTGATCAGGGTCGATTTATCCAGGGCATTGCGGATGGTAATCAGCAGGCGGTTCAGGTCCAGGGGCTTTTCAATGAAATCGTAGGCACCTTTTTTAATGGCCTCCACGGCATTGTCGATATTGCCATGACCGGATATCATGATCACCTGGGCATCACCCTCCTCCTCAAAGATCTTTTCCAGTACCTCCAGTCCATCCATCTCCGGCATCTTGATATCGCAAAGGACAATATCGTAGCTTCCCTTTTTGATACTTCTCCAGCCCCTCGACACCATGTTCGGCCAGATCTACCGTGAATTTCTCATACTCAAGGATCTCCTTCAGGGTATTCCGGATGCTTCTTTCGTCGTCTATTACCAGGATATGTGCCATTTGATTTGTTGCTGTTTATGCTGCAGTAAACTACTATAGAGCTTTGCATTTACGGATCAGATGCCCACCAGCTCGGAGATGACCCCTTCCTTCAGTGCAAATTCCGATTGAACCAGTTGCTTGATCTTGCATTCACGTATCACAAAACTAACAAAAATCAGTGGCGGCCACAATCATCTCCACCCTTACAGGCTCCATGCCGGGCATATTCATTCGCTCTGCATGGGTGGAGCGAAGCAGTTGCTGATGGATGCTGTCTGAATTCCGGCATGGGAATCTCGCTGGCTGTGATCCTCGTCGTTCCACCATTCCGACTGCGCAATCTGACCATGGCATAAAAGGTGTCAAAGGAGCCCGAAGCACCAATCAAGTGTACGTGGTTTTTCTTTTTTCACAGCCTCAAACAGGGGTTCGAGCTCATGCCTGAAATAGGATTCCAGGGCATGAATCTCCTCATGCGTGATGGGATCTGAAAGGTCAAACAGCTCCAGGATCCGTGCCATTCCCAGTTCAAAACTATGTTTCCAGATAATTCCCTGTTCGTCACAGATGATAAATTCGTTGCTGCCCCCTCCAATATCCAGGATCATCACCTTTTTCCGGTACATCGGAAAGGCCTGCCGAACCCCCTTGTAGATCAGTTCGCTTCCCGATCGCCGGGGATCACCCTGACCCGGAATCCGAAGCGTTTTTCAACCTCATCCACAAAATGCTTGTCCGTTACTGGCATTCCGGATGGCTGATGTGGCAAAGGCCCGGATCTCCTCCACCTCGTACTTTTTGATGCTTTCCATGTGGTTTTGAATGGCCACAAATCCCCGTTCGAAGGCATCGGGTGTAATGCGGTTGATCTGAATCCCTCCGCGTCCCAGCTTTACAGGTTGCTTGCTGGTAAAAAGAATCTTAAAACTGCGATCCCTTGCGCTCGGCAATAAGAAGGTTAAAGGTATTGGTACCGAAATCAAGATATCGCGATCATGAATTATAACTTAGCCATTTCCAGATCTCCCTGTAGCTGATCTTTTTACCATACATCAGAATCCCGGTGCGGTAAACTTTTCCTGCCACCCAGGTCATTCCCACAAAGGTGGCAACCAGCAGCGATCCGGATAGTGCCACCTGCCACCAGGGTACCCCAAAGGGAATGCGCACCATCATCACCACCGGTGAGGTAAACGGGATCATGCTGAACCAGAAGGGGAGGGCCCCATCGGGATTATTCATGGCACTGATCATGACATAGATGCCCAGGATCAGGGGCAGGATCACCGGAAAGATCAGCTGCTGGGTATCGGTCTCATTGTCCACCACCGATCCGATCACGGCAAACATGGCTGCATAGAGCAGGTAGCCGAAAATGAAATAGAAGAGAAAGGATCCGACCATTACACCCAGCGTTGATGGATTTCAGGGATGCAAAAATCTCCATGGCTGCATCCATATCCTCGCCCGACAAGTACAGAACCAGCTGGCGGCAGCGGCTTCTTCACTGCTACCTTCGTCAAACAGATCCGAACCCACCACCTGTTCGGTGGGGGTCTGGTTCAGTTCCGGGAAGAAAGCTGCTTTCAGTCCGGTAATCAGTAAGGTGGAGAGGACAATCCAGATCAGGAACTGGGTCAGACCGGTGAGACCCACCCCGATGATCTTACCCATCATCAGCTGGAAGGGTTTTACCGAGCTGACAATCACTTCAATGATGCGGCTCACCTTTTCTTCGATTACCCCGCGCATCACCTGCGATCCGAAAAAGAAGATAAAGAAGAAGATCAGCAGTCCGCCCAGGTAACCCACCCCCATCACCACCCCGGTATTGCTTTCCTGGGTTTTCCCGTCCTTGGTCCATTTGATGCTTCGCAGGTTCATGCTGGTTTCCACCTCGGCCAGAATTCGTTCAATGTCCTGAATATCGTTGGCGGCCAGTTTCAGATGTTCGATCTCGCTCTCCATGGATCGCCTGATATGCTCGCTCACCTCCAGGGAAATCTGTTTGGTGGAGTAGATCAGTGGCTGATTCGGAGGCCAGGATATTTGCGGGAATGAAAAGGATGGCATAGTAGCCCGATTCATCAAAACCGGCTTTGAAGGTTTCCAGGGGAACCCCTTCAACCACCTGGAATTTCAGGTATTCGCTATCGGGTATAACACAGGTGGCTCCCTTCGGTCCGTATTCGGTGAAAAGCATCGGATTCATCCATCACCACCACCGTCTTTTCCTCCTTATCCTCCAGGGTGGCAAAATACATGGGGATCAGTACGTAGGCTGCAAAAATAAAGGGTCCGAGGATGGACATGATGATGAAGGATTTCTTCCGGATCCGGGTCAGGTATTCCCGTCTGAATGATCAGTGATATCATGTTCATGCCTGTGCGTTCTTTTTGACTGGCGTCTTTGACCACCTGTATAAAGATATCGTTCATGCTGGGAAGGATCTCATGAAATGACTTTAATCTCGCATGATGTCCACCAGGTTCCTGATCAGCTCATCGATCCCTCCGTCTTTGGCGATCCGGATGGTGGCCTCCTGACCCATTCCGTTCTCCTCCATCTCCAGCAATTCAAATCCTGTATCCAGTCCCCTGCTAGCTTCTCTGCATCTCCCTTAAAAGTGCACCCGGTATTTGTTGGCCCGGTAACGCGTCCCTGATCTGCAGAGATCTCACCCTGCAGCACCACCTCCGACTTCGTTAATCAGGGTGATATGGTCACAGAGCTCCTCCACCGAGGCCATGTTGTGGGTGGAAAAGATGATGGTGGCTCCCTTTTCCTTCATCTGCAGGATTTCCTGCTTCAGCAGGTTCACATTGATGGGATCAAATCCGCTGAAAGGTTCATCAAAAATCAGCAGTCAGGGTTCGTGCAGCACCGTGGTGATAAACTGTACCTTCTGTGCCATCCCCTTGGAAAGCTCTTCCACCTTCTTGTCCCACCAGCCTCCAATCTCGAATTTCTCGAACCAGACCTTCAGCCTTTTCATGGCTTCCTGCCTGGAAAGCCCTTCAGCTGGGCCAGGTAAAGCGCCTGTTCACCCACCTTCATCTTCTTATAGAGTCCCCGCTCTTCCGGCAGGTAACCGATCTGTGACCGGTGCTCGCTGCCTATGGGCTCCTCTCGAAAAGGATGACGCCCTGATCGGGTGCAGTGATCTGGTTGATGATTCTCAGCAGGGTGGTTTTTCCGGCCCCGTTGGGTCCCAGCAGTCCGTATATACTGCCCTTCGGGGACCTCCATGGATACCTGGTTCAGTGCCCTGTGACCATTAAAGTCCTTGACAACTGCATTGGCAGTGATTAGGTTAGCTCCGCTGGCTCGGTTCATTCAAAAAAGTTTTTCATCCGGTTGAAGAAACCATGTTCCGATTTATCGGGTCTGGGTGTAAAGGTATCCGATTGTTCCATCTTTTCAAACATCTTCTTCTCCTCCTTATCCAGCGATTTGGGGATCCAGACATTGATCTGTACCAGCAGATCGCCCCGGCCGTAACCGTTGACCTCGGGCAGACCTTTACCCCTGAGCCGAAGGATCCTTCCCGGTTGGGTTCCCGCTTCGATCTTGATCTTTGCTTTACCCTCCACGGTGGGGATCTCCACGGTGGCACCCAGGGTGGCCTGGGGAATGCTCAGGTAGAGGTTGTAGATCAGGTCACTTCCGTCCCTGGTCAGATCGGGATGCTTCTCCTCCTGGATGATCACCAGCAGATCGCCATTGACTCCCCCCCGGCGGGCTGCATTTCCCTTTCCGCTCATCTTCACCTGCATTCCTTCGGCCACACCGGCGGGAATATTGATCTTGATAACCTCCTCCTCTTTCACAATTCCTTCACCGTAGCATGATTCGCATTTCTCGCTGATGGTGGTGCCTTCTCCGTGACAGGTGGGACAGGTGGAGGCGGTTTGCATCTGTCCCAGGAAGGTATTGGTTACCCGGGTTACCTGTCCGCTGCCGCGACAGGTGCTGCAGGTGTCTTTTGCAGTTCCATGTTTGGCTCCCGATCCGCTGCAGGCATTCGCAGGCCACATATTTTTTCACCTTGATCTTCTTTTCCACCCCATTGGCAACCTCCTTCAGGTTCAGCTTCACCTTCACCCTCAGGTTGGAACCCTTGGTAACACCACCTCCCCTGGATGCAGCCACCAAATCCGCCAAATCCACCAAATCCGCCAAATCCTCCAAAGATATCCCCAAACTGGGAGAAGATATCCTCCATGGTCATTCCACCGCCGTGGAAACCTCCGCCAGCTCCGCCATTTTCAAAGGCAGCATGACCAAACTGGTCGTACTTTTGCCGTTTCTGGTCATCCGACAGCACTTCGTAGGCTTCAGCTGCCTCTTTGAATCGTTCTCCTCAGCCTCCTTGTCGCCCGGATTCTTATCAGGATGGTATTTCATGGCCTGTTGCCGGTATGCTTTCTTGATCTCCTCCTGGGAAGCATTTTTGGATACCCCCAGTATTTCGTAATAATCTTTTTTTCCCATATGGTTCTCTTAAGCTCTGTTATTACTCCCCAATTACCACCTTTGAAAATCGCAGTACCTTATCATTCAGGTAGTAGCCTTTCTGAACCACATCCACCACTTTACCCTTCAGTTTTTTTGAGGGAGCCGGGATTTTGGTGATGGCCTCATGCAGATCGGTATCAAACTCCTTGTTGACTGCTTCAATCTCTTTTAACACCCTGCTGGGCAAGGAATCCGGTGAATTTTCCCGAGATGAGCTTCAGTCCCTCCTTCACAGCCTCAATGTCTGTGGCCTCATCCACCGACTGCAGGGCGCGGTCAAAATCATCAGCCACCGGCAGCAAGGCATTCAGAAGGTTCTCATTGGCACTTTTCTGCAGGTCAATCTTCTCCTTCAGGGTTCTTTTCCGAAAATTGTCATATTCGGCTGACAGACGCAGGTAGCGATCCTGCAATTCTGCCAGTTTTTCCTCTGCAGTGGGCTCCTTTTTCTCCTCTGTCACCTCTTCTGCTTCAGTCTCTTCAGTTTCCTCCTCCTGAGAAGCTTCATTTTGAACCTGCTCCTGTTTCACGGTTTCTTCCGTTTCTATTTTCTTATCTTTCTGATTATCAGATTTTCAGACTCATTAGCCATATCTGTTTCTCCAGTTTAAATTCAATAATATGCTGCAAATAGGTCAAATATTGAGCCAAGGCCTAAGGCTTGACATATTGTCAGTTAGAACCGCAAGATTAATATCCGCATAAATCAGCAATGTAAGCGGCCGATCCGTCGCGGAGCCATCCGTCGAGTTCAGCAACTTCCTTGAGTTGCTGGCCACGCATCCGCGATACGGACAGGTAAGTACATTCCAGGTCGGGAAGAGCCGTCATATCACCCCACAGCTTTTCGAACTGAGCCACGGGAAAAACATCCTCCTGGCCCTTTCCCCATCGTTTTTTCACATCCTTGATGGTAATATAAGTGGGCATACGGCGGGACATAAGCCGAACCGCTTCCCTTACCTTTTCTGCATGAGCCAGATCCTCGCGGGACAAGCCAAATACATCCAGGATCTTCTGAATATCAAGCCAGAAAGTGCCTGTGTTGTAGTAGCTTAGTTCGAATTCGATTTTCTCATCCGGGAGTGCCAGTCCCTCGATAATTCGTATCCTTCCATCCACTTTTGCCAGTCCACCACCCCTGTCGTTGAGCCTGCGTGTAATCACCTCGGCGGTCACCCCTCCCTTATTGGCCAGGTGAAGACCAAAAATGGCCGGATCGGCATTGGCCCCCAGGGTATCGATGTTATGGACCAGCAGGTGTTCAACACCAGGGTTCTCCCTGAGCACTTTATCAAGGGTCCCGTTGAGCAACATATTGGGAATTTCATACCAGTGTCCCACGGGGTGTACACACTGGTGGGGCAGGTTATCCACGTAGTCTTCACCCTCGCCCGACTCCCTGGCCCAGTGAATCAGGGCCTTATGAAGACTTTCGCGCACTTTTTGCTCCTGGATATCAAGGATCTGTTGGGGAAGGACCTCCCAAAGGTACCTGAGCTCTCTTTCGGTGGGGACCAGGCGCAGGCCGATGGATCGGCCCGGCGAAAGATAAAGGGGGCCCGTAAAACCAAAAGAATCGAAGGCTTCAAGGAATTCACGGATGGCCTCCTGTGTTAAAAAACTGGTGGTGAGTATATGGGGAATTTTTGCTCCATTCTTTTCGGCAATCTTCTTGTTTTTTGCCAGGTGCAGCTCGATAAAACTACGGTGTTTTCCTGCAAAACGGACAAAGGGATGAAGTGACTTTACCACACCCGCACCCTGGGTCCACCTGCTGCCAGCACCTCCGGCCAGGGAGACGATGGCCAGTTTCCCCTCTCTCAAGGCCTTCTTCCCGGCCTCCACAATAGTGTGATCCGGCTTTTTATCGGTCCATTGTAATTTCCCCAGGCTCCACATCCCTGATAATGCTGCTCACCGGCAGTCGGTTCTGGGACAGGCCGATCCTGCCCGATTTATAATCAGCCCTGATCTGTTGGTGCATCTCCTTGTCAAAACCATAGGCCTCAAGAAGATCTGAGAGAGATTGCTCTCCATGAAGCTCCTTTTCCACTCGCGGGATCATCCTTTCGTACAGTCCGGATACCAGCTGTTTATAATCAGTGCCAGATTTTGGATTGCTGACCCAGGTGCTGAAGCTCGTTTCTTTGCCCGGTGGTCAGGGAAGAAATATCTTTTTTGAGCAAGGGAAGGCGATTTGAGGATGTAGTACCATTGCGACATCAGGGCCTTTTCACCGGAAAGCAGAGAGGATATTGATCCCTCCTCGTTAATGCGGAATTCATAAACGACCGGATCCATGGCAAAGGGAACGGCCTTTTCATAAACTTTTTTGGTTTCCCTGAGGATCACCTGCAGCCGGCTCTGGGCCTTAAGTTTCACCGAAGGATCAAACATAAAGCCCATGCCTCCGCCTGACATGCCGCCCATCATCCAGAATCCCCAGAAATTCTTCCCAAATTCCTTTCTGACACGATCAATGAGTGCCTCGGTGATATATGTTGGTAGTCCAGGGTATGATGGTCTGAATGGGACCCGTAAAATTCTGCTGGGTGAAACTTCCGATGGATTGGATGTCACCTTCTTCAAGTTTCTCCACCACATGGTCGAAAAGCTGGATCGCTTCCTGCCGGGCCTTCCATTCGGCTTCCGAACGAAGCAGGTATTTTTCAGTGACCATTTCCAGGATGGGTCCCACATCGGATGCCATGCCTCCGTGCACCATGACCAGGCTGTCCTGTAGTTTCTGCCTGGTGACATCACTGACCACATTCCTGTGAAGGATGGTGTGATCAGGTAGTAAACGTCCCTTGCTTTTTCCATACTCGGGATCTCCCTCTCCTGCCTGGATCCCTTTAATCAGTTTGATTCCGGGCCAGATGCCTCCCGAATCCTGCCACCCTCCTCCCGAGCCGCCAAGCCATTCACCAAGTATGGCCCGGGCTGCAACCAGGCGTCTTTCCTCTTCTGTGAGGGCCCCTGTAAGCGAAGCGGTCTGTCCGCTTGCCCGCATCAGAAGGGCAATCATGGATGCAAGCAGGTTGGTGGATACGGCAAGACGCGAACCCTTGGGAATATTGTTCACGTGGCTCACCAGTTCAAAACCCTTTCCGGGTCCAACCATTCGGTCCAGCAAATCGGATAGAGGCAGCCCGGCTCCTTCCATTCCCGGAGGTATGATGCCGCCCGCGATCAGTGCAGCCTTTAGTAATCCCAGGTAATCCTTTGCAAAATCAAAAACCACATCGAGCCGGGTAATATCTGAACTTGCTCCCAGATCAATGCTGGTGAGTCTCACCACCGGCTGGTCAATTACCCTGAAGTAAGTCCTGATGGGAGCTTGTGGTGTTTTAGATTTCCCATTCTCGAAAATTTCAAGATCCACAGAGATGTTGAGGACCTTCGCTCCTTCGGGGAAATCCATCCCCAGGAAGAAAATATCGCTCCATCCACTGTGAGTGATGTCCATCCTCACCGGAGTGGATTCCTGGAGAATGGGGAAGAGGCCACTGCCAGGATCGGGATCCACCAGCTCGCGGCGTATGGATAGTGGCTGGTCAAAGGGGTGCCCGCACCTGAACATCCACTGGTTTCCCAGGGTATTCCGGACGCTGAACCTCACCTGGTTTGCAAGGGTTTGGAAGGCCAGACTGTGGTAGGATTCTGACAAAGCACTGGAGATTCCTTCGTTGGGGCCATGCTTTTTCTGGATTCTGTTTAAAATTTCAATGGCTTGTTCAAACCTGCGTTTCAGCAGATGCTCATATGCTTCGAAGGGTATGAGTCCCTGAAAACTCACCTCGGGTCGCATGGAGATGTGGAAACGATGGATGGCATAAAGGAAAAAAAGCGCCCTCACCCTGTGGTAGAGGTTTTCGCTTTCCTTTCTGAAGAGCTCCAATTCCAGGCACTCCATCAGAAGCTCCTTTGTGGAACTTGTGCGGCAGTATTTGTCAAGCGACTGATCCTTGATGTCAGGCTTATCCGAGGTGATAATGTGAACCAGTTTACCCATCACTTTCCAGTCTCATCTTTCATGGCAAAAAACTCGACCAATTCGTTGAGAATCCTGTCCCGGTCTCTTCCATGAAGGGCCAGTGCAAGCTGTGCCTTAAGCAGGCCATATTTCTCGCCCATGTCATACCTGAGATCATTCCGCTCGAGGGCCAGGTATTGTTCCGTTTGAGCCAGGATATTCAAGGCCACTGAAAGAGAGATTTTTTTATTTGTCTGGAGCTCCTCACCCAGGATATCCATGACAGTGGGTGTGAGTACGTGCATCCCAAAAAAGCAAAGGTAATTACCGGCTCGCAAACCCGGTACCAGTAATTTTTGTTCGGCCTCGGTGGGGGTCGGCTTTTCCATCACACGCTCAACCTGGTATACATCATTTACCCCCTGAACCCTTTTTCCCCCTATCACTCCGAAATTGGTAATCAGGCTCTCACGGGTGGGTTGAACAGTGGAGACGGCACACTTCTGTTTTGAGGCAAAATCGACCAGGTGTTTTGCGGATGATTCACTTCCCCGGTTCACATAAAGGTGATCTCCTACCAGGTGAAGGAAGGAATCCCGGCCGGTGAATTCATAAGCGGTGTAAAGGGCATGACCATATCCCAGGGCTTCATTCTGGGGTAGAAAGGTGACATTGTTTAAATGATCGCCAATGGCCTGTCCATATGCTCCTTCGTCACCGGGTTGTACGATGATGCAGATGTCGTTGATGCCTGCAGCAGTGACTTCCTCAATGAGAAGTTCCAGGAAGGTTTTTTCATTGCCCTGCTTATCGATCAGGGTCTGAAGTGGAAGTTTTCGCTGTTTGGGTGCAGCCGCTGTAATGACCGCTTTTTGAATTTGCATGAGCATAAAATTGGTCCCCTAATTTCGACATTTTTTTTTGCTCTTCACAAATTGATACATATGTGATGAATATTGCAACAATTGTGGTTGAAATCAGGACCAGGGATAGCCTATCTTTATGATAAGAAAATCAATCCTTTAAGTTTTGTGATGGTGAGAAAGTTATGAATCTTCAAAAATCTGAAATGTGGATTGAAAAGCAGCTGAGCCATCCTGGCATCGGCAAAGATGAACTGGCCCTTAGAAAAGCTTACTGGATGGCCAGTTTGGTTTGTGCTATTGTCATTATTTTACTTACGGTCACCTTCAAACTAATCAAGCCCGACCTGAAGATCCTGTTTGCTTACGGAGCCATCATGGGCTTCCTCTTCCTGGAGTGGGTGCTGGAACTGCTTATTTTTCATTATAATATTGAGCGACGAATGTTTATCAATCAGGTGCTCATCAGTCTTTTGACATTCGGGGCCATCCTCTTATTGGGAGGAATACCCAACTCGGGCGGACTCGTTTTTGTGGGTTTTTTTGTGGTCCTTTTTTCCCTCGATTTCAAGAACCGGGTCTACTCCACCTGGCTTTTTATCATTTATTTGCTGACTCTCGTTTTTGCCGGGATACTGCAACCCTTTCTGAGTGTTCCTCCGGAGATGACCCGGGGTATCAATGTCTCGTTATACGTGATCAATCTGATATGGATTTCTTCCCTTTCCTTCCTTTTTGTACTCAACTTTGTAAGGGAAAGGGTGAAGGTTGAGCAACGTGAGGCCGATCGACTGAAAGAACTGGACCTGGTGAAAACCAGGCTCTATTCCAATATCACCCATGAGTTCAGGACCCCCCTGACCATCATTCTGGGCATGGCCGGATTGATAAGGGATAAGCCAGGAGAGTGGGTCGAGGAGGGAACCCGGAAGATTGAGAACCATGGCCGGATTCTTTTGCACCAGGTAAATCAGATGCTGGACCTCTCCAAGCTCGAATCGAGCTTAATGCCCCTTCGCTTAGTCCGGGGAGATATCATCTTCCTGATCGGTCAGATAGTGGACCTATTCAGGTCAAGTGCCATGGCCAGGTCCATATCCCTGAGGTATCGTCCTTCATTAACCCATTTTTTCATGGATTACGATGCTGAAAAAATTGTGCAGGTACTTTCCAACCTTCTCTCCAATGCGCTGAAATATACTGGTGAAGGCGCTTGCGTGGAGCTCCAGGCCTTTCCTTCGCGCGACGGAGAGACTTTTGAGATAAGGGTCAGGGATAACGGCCCGGGCATCCCAAAAGAAGCGCTGCCCCACATTTTTGAACGCTATTACATGGTTAACCAGGGAAACGAGCAGGCCATTAAAGGATCGGGTCTTGGACTTGCCCTTTGCAAGGAACTCGTGAAACTTATGGAAGGCAGAATCTGTGTAGAAAGCATTCATGGAGAGGGAGCACTCTTTTATATCAGTCTCCCGGTAAGCACCCATGCTCCGTTTCTGGATGGAAATGGGAAGGCCAGTATGGAAGAAGGGATCTCCGCTTTGCTGGCAAGCCTCCATGTTTCAGTACAGCAGGAAAACCAGGGGCCTGAAAGAATCCCGAACGGGATCAACGAGGAGAGGCCCTGCCTGCTCATCGTTGAGGATCACCCCGATGTGGTGAATTACCTCAAGACGATGCTGGATCCCTATTACCACGTTTTAACGGCCAACAACGGAAAGGATGGATATGAAGCTGCCCTGGCTCATGTTCCGGATATCATTCTTACAGATGTGATCATGCCAGAGATGGATGGCATCCAGATGTTGGAAATCCTGAAGCTTGATATGCGAACAAGTCATATTCCCGTAATTGTGCTTTCTGCCAGGGTCGATTTGGAATCCAGGCTCGCCGGACTGGAGCGGGGTGCTGAGGCCTACCTGGCCAAACCCTTCAACAGGGATGAATTATTCATCAGGCTGAAAACCCTTGTCGAATTACGCCGGAAATTGCATGCCAGGTATTCGGGCAGTGACTGGATTAATATTCAGGGTGATAAACATTACCAGATGGAGGATGAATTCATCAGGAAGGTACGGGAGATGATGGCTCAAAATCTGGGTAATGAAAAATTCGATATTCCTCGTCTGAGCGAGGCCCTTTCCATGAGCAGGTCTCAGCTCTATAGAAAATTCAATACCCTGACCAACATGACCATTGGAGAATACCTGCGAACCTTTCGTCTTCAAAAGGCCCGCGAAATGTTGGAGTGTGGTCGTGCCAATGTTTCCGAGGCAGCCTATCGAACAGGCTTTCGTAATCTCTCCCATTTCAGTCGCACCTTTACAAACGAATTCGGTCATAAGCCCAGTGATATTTTAAGTGCATCAAAATTGCTTCAGTGAAACTGATTCAGTTTAAGCCCATCATTCTTATTGGCTTCACCTGCCTGGCCAGCCTTTTTTTTGGCTCCGGCCATCCGGACGAGGGTTCTCGTCAGTTTGTCCTGGGCTTAAATAATTCGGGCCGGGAAAATACAATAGAAAAGGAGTTCGATTTTATTGCTTCCTGGTCAATGCTTCTTTATCAGATTGATTCTCTGGATGAGCTCATTATCATTGAAAGGAAAGTTTCTGTCAGCGAAGCCCCGGAGGACTCTATCCCCTGCGATATCATCTATGTATCCTCCGGACTTTTTCAGGAGTCTCTGAACATAGACAATCCCGATTTAAGAATTCTGGGATTGCCGTTTACTGATGGCGAAAGGGTGGTGATGATCACCCCCGGAGAGATTGTCACGCGAATTACCCATTGTTGTGTGGGGGAGAGCGATGAAGTCACGGAAATCTGCCTTGAGCACTTCAATAGGAAAAGTTTCAGAATTTGTCCGGGTGCACATAAAAAAGATACAGCAGACACAGCTCAATTTACCTTGATCCGGCGCGATCTTCCCGGAGGCGTCGTACAATTCACGTGTGAGCTAGGCAACTTTTCTCAAAAGAGCGACCAGATTAGCATTCGGCGAAAAAAACCAAATTGCGAATAAAACCAAATAAGCTATCTTCATGACCAGGTTCCGTCAACTTGAGTCGATTCATCAGGTCATATAGGTTTATCAGGCTAAGCAAAATCAATTTGCTCTATGCCCTTCTGTTGGGAGCTCTTCCAACCATCATTCTCATGCTCACTTCGCCCCTGAATCTTAGTAAATATGAAGTAAATCTGACCCAAAGAATTGTGCATCAAAGTTATTGGTATGAAGATTTGGAGTCCGATCTGAAGAAGGAGAAGCTCTGTGTCGGCTACAACCCGGACAGTACTGTTAACCTGTATATTGTTAATGATGAGGATGAGCTTCTGGGGCAGTTTAATCTGGAGTATCCTCAAGCAAAGCCATATTCCTATAAAGGTCCCGTTTCCCATGACATTAATGGGGACGGAATCAAGGAGATCATTCTCTTGACTCAGAATGGCGATTCGCTTTTCATCAATGCTTTCGACTACAGGCATTTAGAAGTGGTTTTAGAAAGTCGTTTCATAACCGTCATAGGTGGATTTAATCAGAAGAAGGACTACAATGCGCACTGGTTAGGATGGTTTGATGTAAATGATGATAAAGTTGAAGAACTTTATTTCAGTATTTCTGCAGGATTTGCGCTCTTCCCCCGCCGTATATTTCGTTACGATTTTATAAATGATTCCCTGTTGTGTTCAGCAAATACCGGGGCTGCCTTCCTTACAGGGGAAGTATTCCCAAACAATAGCAGTTTTAACCTTATGGTTTCTTCCGCTGCCAGCAGTAATACTGCGGCTTCTTACCCTTACCCTTATCACGACACCTGTTGCTGGATTTTTAATTTTAATAAGGACCTTGAACTGATTTCTCATCCAATCCCCCTGGGAAGCTATCCTTCAAATGCAACACCAATTATCAAAATAGCAGGGAGAGCTTTCTGTATCTATTCGGCTTATAATCAGAGTAAAGTCCGCTCTATAATTCTGGAGATTAGTCCGGAAGGCAAGATTGTCGACAGTCTGGCAATCCCAAACATCTCGATTGTGCCTTCGAAAGGTTTGCCATGTTTTGAAGATATACTTTTTACCTACTCAAGGTTTGATGTAAATGAAAATATAGCTTATGGTACAGATCCACTAATTAAACTTCCTGTCAGTAAAGTCAGGTTTTTAAAAGGTAGTATACCCCAATTCCAGGAGGACCTTGACCTGGATGGAAAGCTTGAAACCATGTTGTACAATCGAGAAACAATTTCCTATATTTTCTACCCGGACGGCCAGTTTACAAAGGGTTTGGTTATTACTCCCTTAAAACTGGAAAATAGTTTTATTACCGCCAAGTACTATCCCTGGCTTAAAAAGGGTGAGATTGCCTTTTCTTCATCCACGGAAAGCGAAATTTATACCTATAGTTCGAATCCAAATTACAAGTTCAGGGTTTTAATCTGGTTTATGATCTACTGTTTATCTGTGACTTTTGTGCTGGCCGTGATGTACCTCCAGCGAAAAAGAATGGAGAGCCAGCACAAACTGGAGCAAGAGGTGGCCGATTTAAACCTTCAGAACCTCAGAAATCAGTTGGATCCTCACTTTACTTTTAATGCCCTTAATTCGGTGGGAAATGCCATTTACCAGGAAGATAAGGATAAGGCCTACGACTTGTTTCAGCGGTTTATAAGAATGATTCGCTCCTCCCTCCTGGATTCCCAACATGTATTCAGGTCCCTGGATGAGGAGATTCAGTTTACCATCGATTATCTTGAATTCCAGAAAACCCGCTTCAGAGATCGTTTTGATTATTCAATATTCCTTGACCCTGAGTTGAATCCTAAAATAAATGAGATCCCCAAAATGCTCATCCAGGGTTTTGCTGAAAATGCAGTAAAACATGCTTTCAATGGAATCGATTACAAAGGAAAGATAAGCATATCTCTTCTTAAGGAGGATCATGGTTATAAGGTTCTCATTGAAGATAATGGTATTGGAATTGCCCATTCCAAAATGCTGGGGACCACTTCAGGCACTCAAAAGGGCGAGCAAATTATCCGCGACCAGATCAAACAGATCAACAAGCTCTACCAGCGAAAAATTACGATTAAGGTAACTGACAAGGCAGATTTGGACGGCTTAGCCACAGGGACAAGGGTAGAAATCCTGCTTTTTTACTGATTATTACCTGATTACTAATTATTCTTTAGACTGCGACGAATGGTCAGAAGGACGAAAAACAGGGCTGCCAGTAGAATGAAACCACCCATTGACAGGTTCTGCCATTTCTCTGTTTCTGAATGGTAGAGAAGCATGATGCTATGTTTGATCAGTTAGGCCGAGTTTACACCAATCAGGCATTCGGGCAGTTCGAGCTATCAGACACTCGGGCGGTTCGAGCTATCAGACACTCGGGCGGTTCGAGCTATCAGACACTCGGGCGGTTCGAGCTATCAGACACTCGGGCGGTTCGAGCTATCAGACACTCGGGCGGTTCGAGCTATCAGACACTCGGGCGGTTCGAGCTATCAGACACTCGGGCGGTTCGAGCTATCAGACACTCGGGCAGTTCGAGCTATCAGACACTCGGGCAGTTCGAGCTATCAGATGTTTCCAGATCGTCTGTTGCTTCAACAAACCTTATTACAGATTCTATCATGTAAGCCGCATCCTCCTGCAGGATCCCTGGGATGCAAGTGCTTTTCATTAAATTTTGTGCCAGTCCCGATAGTTGTATAATTTCAGGCTTTTGGCCCGGGAGCATATCAACCTTCATGGCAGTTAGATCTCCAACTTTTTTCGCTATCAATGAGTGGTGCTGATTACTTTTCTGCTTTGTTGAGCAAGCCAGAATGCCTATCTGCTTTGTGGAGGAAGCGATTTTCAAACACGTGGTAATTCTTAGGGAACCCTTGTTGATCGAAACCCTGTAGTTATTCCTGCCAGTGCTGATATGCAGCGTATTTTCCGCAAACCAGAGCCATGCGTTCTTCGCGCTTCCTTTGAGTGCTTCCCTGATTTCATACATTATCTCTTTTAGGTCTGCGGCCTTTTGTCCGGCTATTGTATTACTGCGAAGCGGTTCACCAATGTGGATATATCGGTGGTAGTAAGCTAACACCTCATTGTATTCCATCCAGGTTTCTGTGGCATATCCAATTTCCAGAGAATTGAACTCAGAACTTAGTAGCAAATTCATGGAGCTTATGATGCCGTATTTTTCATTCAGGTAAAATTTGCAGTGCAGATGAGGAACCTTTTTATAATCCAATGCCAATTGATCCAGATCAACATAGGTGGCTACGTTGTCTGGGTCATCCCTGACATATATTTCTGTGAGAATCCCTCTGGATTTCAATCTGTTGAACTTATTCAAGAACTTATACCATTTCGAGATCTTCATATAAGGAGATACAATGACGACTCTTTCATCACTTTCATCGAGCAATGTGAGAATCCTCGCAGAGATTTCAGAAGGTTTGATCAATTTCATGTTTGGTTCTTTTTATTTGACTGATAATTAACCATTTAGAATGGCTGTCATATGTTCTGAAGATGAGTTGCCTGAGCTCATATCGATAGCCCTTGAAGCTGGGTGAGAACATCAGTTATGATTGGTTTTTTAATGGTTTATGCGACAGATAGGTCTGAGATCGACAGGAAGGGCGAAAAAAATCAGGGTATAGACATTAATAATCCATTTATTACCTATATTGGTAAATAAATGGATAATAAATGTTTATCGATAGATATTTATTATCCGAATATTTACTTATATGTATAATAAATAGAATATAAAAAACCTTCATCATGAGTAATCAACTGATTTGGAGCATAATTAGGCAGTTTTCAAGAAAGAATAGGTTTGGTTTTACATTTCAGGATGTTGTGGGGGAATTTCCAGAGAAAAATCCTGTTTATCTGGCAAAGATCCTTTCTTCAATGGTCCAGAAGGATGTACTGAAAAAAATATCCAGGAACATTTACCATATTATTCCTTCTAATGCGGATCCGGAAACCTATGCCCCTGATGGGCGTCAGGTGACAAAATACCTAATGCAGCACAAGGAGTATTATATCGGGTATGCTTCAGCATTGAAAATCCATGGGCTAACACTCCAGTCTGAGGCCAAAGAATCTGCGGCCAAAGAGTATGTCGTTACTAAAAATCAGATGAAGCCCGCCATAAGGAGTTTGGGGGAAATTACGTGTCAATTCATTCATCATGAAACAAGCCGGTTTTTCGGTTTTAGCAGTATGTGGATAAACCAGAATGAAGAAGCGATGGTAAGTGATTTGGAGAAGACTATCGTTGATATTGCCACAAAACCCCAATATTGTGGAGGTGTCGTTGAGCTTGGAAATGCAATATTCCAGACCAAAAGCAGGATAGATTCTGATAAACTGTTTTATTCTTTCGCAAGAAATATGAATAAGTCCGCAAAAAAGAGATTCCTTTTCCTCACCGATTTATTAGGTTTGGAATGGACCCCTGAACATGAAAGAATGATGGAGGAGCTGGGGTCCGGTATCTCTTTATTGGATCCAACGGCACCGGACCAGGGAAAAAAGAGAAGTAAATTTGGCTTGAAAATCAATGTGGATCCCATACGTATTAAGAATGAGGTCCTTCACCAAAAGATGTCTTGATTACAAAATCCTTGATTACAACATCCTTGATTACAACATCAGTGCCTGTAAAATGGGTAAAGTCATCGCCTTTATTGCGCACTGTGAACGTTTCACCTTGAACGTTGCTCTGCTCACAGCACGCTGCTCACAGCACGCTGCGTACTATCCAGGGAGCTACCTGTAGAGGTAAACCCACCCCGTATAGAGGGTGTTTCCCCCGGTTGCAGGATCAGAACCCGTGGGTGGAGCCGATCCGCCGGACGTATTGCCGTCCTTATTGACTCCCGCTCCGCCGAAGATTTTCATCTGGGACCAGATGGTAGGATCTACGTATTCGACCCCGTCATATCCCAGGCCCTCCACCACATAATAATACTGTCCTGCCGGGGCTTCCCGGTCGCTGTCGTGAATGGTTCCGTTCCATCCTTCCCACGTATAAATATCCTCCGTTTTCATTTTGTAGATCATCTTGCCCGTACGGTCCACCACGGTGATCCTGCAGTTTTTAATGGACTGGTGCTTAAACACCCAGAGATCATGCAGGTTGTCGCCGTTGGGGGTAAAAACGTTTGGGATGTCCAGCTGGGATTTTTGTACGTAGATTCCCTGTTCAATTTTCACCGAGTCCTGGCAGCCTTCTTCACTGATGGAAAGCAGGGAGGGATAGTAATATTTATCGGCTGCTGAGTAGGTGTATTCGGGCATCTCGGTGGTATCATAGGTTACAGCCGTCTCCCTGATTCCGCCCAGGGTATCCAGGAGGACCCATTCGAACCTTGCCCCATTTTTTGAATGATTGAGATAGCGTACAGTGAGGGTTGCATCCGTGCTTCCCTTTTCCATAGATTTGTCGAATTCACCTGTCAGCTCTGGATCAAATTCGCCGGTGATTTTATCATAGTATTCCACTGAGAATTTTGCCTTGGTCTGGATACTCTCATAGAATACCGAGTCCTTCTCTACCATGCCCACTTCGTCGGTCACCGTAAGGAAGTACCATGTGTCTTCATAGGGAGGTGAATAACTTATGTTGGGACTTAGGATGGTGGAGTCGTGGGGGATTTTTAGTCCTTCATTGTCGGAGGTCCACTTAAAACGGTAGTCCAGCGGCCGGGTGAGCTTATCGTCAGATACGGGATCAAAATAGAGCAGGGTATCCTCCTCCACAAAACCCGACAGGGCCAGCCTGGAACAGTCGCGGTAAAGGGGATCAAGGTTTCCGTCTTCGGTCTTATGCACCCAGGCATGAAGTCCATCCAGTAAAATCCAGGCCATCATGGTGGTATCGGTTCCGCTTCCATTGAAGATTCTTACCTGGTAGCCCCCCGACTCCAGATCGGAAACGGTCGAGGACTGAAGGTTTGATTCGCTTTGAAAGGGAGGGTCAAATCCGGGCAATTCCGGATTATATTGGCTCCACTCAAAATTGTAGATGCCATTGGCAGGAAGAGTTGCGCTGAGTGAGCCTGCCTTTGGGACCTGGTTTGCCTGGTAAAAGATGAAGAAGGGATCTTTTCCCTCTTTGACAGGATAGGCCAGGCTATCGGTATAATCGGCCTCTGGTGAGCTGATCTGTCCAGACACCCGGTTGAGGGGTGATAAAAAGATGATCAGGGTAAGCAGGAAGACCCCCCGGGGGGATTTTTTATGAACAGCTTTGGATTGCAAATTATGTGTTGTATAAACTATAAACGAATTATTGCCAAATTATTATACGCTCTTGAGGGGCGTAAAATTGCAATAATTAAAAAAACTGTGCAATTATTTATCCAAAGAGGGGCGATTTTGACCTGACTTTATCCATCAACATATGTTATCTTAGCCAACCCAAAATTGGAGAAAATTGTGGAAGAGATTGTAAAGGATTTAAATGAAGCACAAAAGGAAGCCGTAATCAATCATAAGGGGCCGGCCCTGATTATTGCCGGTGCCGGATCGGGCAAGACCCGTGTACTTACCTATCGCATCGCCTACCTCCTTTCCATGGGAGTTCCGCCCCACCGGATCCTTGCACTTACCTTTACCAATAAGGCAGCTGCCAATATGAAGGAGCGGATCGGGGCCATGGTTGATCCCAATCTGGCAAGAAATCTGTGGATGGGTACCTTTCATTCCCTTTTTGCCCGTATTCTCAGACGTGAGGCCCAGGTACTGGGCTTCCCCGCCGATTTTACCATTTACGACACCATCGACTCCAGGAGCCTGGTGAAGACCATTGTCAGGGAGTTCAGCCTGGATGAGAAGATCTATAAACCCAATGAGGTATTCGCCAGGATTTCGGCTGCAAAAAATAACCTGGTCACCCCCGATGTTTATTTAAGTAAAGGAGAGTTCCAGGTGAGGGACCAGATTGCACGTAAACCCAGGTTGGGCGAGATATATGACCGCTATGTGAAACGCTGCAAGCATTTTGGCGCCATGGATTTTGACGACTTATTGCTGCAAACCAACCTGCTTTTCAGGGACCATCCTGACATCCTGGACAAATACCGCGAGGCCTTTGATTTTATATTGGTGGATGAGTATCAGGATACCAACTACTCGCAGTACCTGATTATTAAAAAGCTTTCGGAAATACATCGTAACATCTGCGTGGTGGGCGATGATGCGCAGAGCATCTATTCATTCCGGGGAGCCCGAATCGAAAATATTCTCAACTTCAAGAACGACTACAGCGACTACCGCCTCTATAAGCTGGAGCAGAACTACCGTTCTACCCAGAACATTGTAAATGCGGCAAACAGCGTGATTAAAAAAAACCGGGATCAGATTACCAAGGAGGTGTTCTCCAGGAATGAAACGGGCGACCCCATACTGGTTGTGAAGTCGGCCAATGACCGTGAGGAAGGTTTCACGGTGGCTAAGCACATCTCCGACCTGCGCTTCAATGAGCAACTGGAATACTCCGATTTTGCCATTTTATACCGCACCAATGCTCAGTCAAGGATCTTTGAGGAAAGCATGCGTAAGCTCAACATCCCCTATAAGGTTTATGGTTCCCTTTCCTTCTACTCGAGAAAGGAGATCAAGGATATGCTGGCCTATTTTCGATTGACTGTGAATCCGAAGGATGATGAGTCGCTCAAGCGGATAATCAATTATCCTTTGCGGGGGATCGGGAAGTCCACCCTGGATAAATTGAACGAGTATGCCGAAAAGCTCGATTCACATATATGGGATATCCTGACCCACCTGGGCCAGGTGAACCTGGGCTTCAATAAGGGAACGCTGGCCAAATTACAGGGATTTACCAACTTGATCAGAAGTTTTCAGCAGCGATTGGGTCAAATGGAAGCATTTGATCTGGCCTACTCCATCGTCAATGAGGCTGGTATAGTCCGTGATCTGAAATCTGACCAGACCCCGGAAAATGTGAGCAGGTATGAGAACATTGAGGAGCTGCTCAACGGGATCAAAGATTTTACCGACAACAGCGAGCGTGAGGGTGAGATGACCCTGGGTGACTACCTGCAGGAGGTGACCCTGCTCACAGACGCCGATCAGGAGGGTGAAGAGGACAGGAATAAGGTGACACTTATGACCATCCATGCTGCCAAAGGCCTTGAATTTAAACACCTGGTCATCGGTGGGGTAGAGGAGGAGTTGTTCCCCTCCCAGATGAGCACGGGAAATCCAAAAGATCTTGAGGAGGAGCGTCGGCTCTTTTATGTGGCACTTACCCGTGCCGAGAAGACAGCCATGATCTCCTATGCAGTGCTTCGCTACAAGTGGGGTATTCAGAATTCATGTTCTCCCAGTCGCTTCATTAAAGAAATTGACTCCAAATTCCTGGATCTGCCGGCTGACTTTTACCCGGTTTTGCCCCAGGAGGGTCTTGCTGAAAAGGAAGTCTTTGTTCCGGAAGCTTACCGGAAGCTTATGGATCACAAGTCATCCCCCCAGAGTGTGAAGATCGGCGGGCGCAGATTAAACATAGTGACCCAATCCAGCGCACCCGCTTCATCACAGCCCCCCAAAGATTTCGTTCCCTCAGATCCGTCCCAGGTTCAGGTGGGTGTTCGGGTGGAGCATCCGCGATTTGGAATTGGAAGTGTTCTTGAACTGGAAGGAGCCGGAGTCAACATCAAGGCCACAGTGGAATTCCCCATTGGCAAAAAACAGCTTCTTCTCAAATTCGCCAAGCTGAGGGTGGTAGAGTGAGTAAAAAGAAGTACTTTTGTAAAAAATATATTATTGAATGAGTTACGATTACAATTCCAGTCGCGAAAAACTGATCCTGCCCGAGTATGGCAGAAACATACAGAAAATGGTCAACCACATCAAGACCATTGAGGACCGTGATGAAAGAAACAAAGCCGCTAAAACCGTAATTGGTGTAATGGGCAACCTGAACCCGCACCTGAGGGATGTGGGTGATTTCAAACACAAGTTGTGGGATCATTTGACCGTTATCGCCGATTTCGATCTGGATATCGACTCGCCTTACGAATTGCCCGCACGCGAATCACTGATCAGTAAGCCGGACAAAGTACCCTATCATCAGTTTAAGATTAAAAAGAAGCATTATGGCAGATCCATAAAGCTGATTATTGAAAAGGCAGTGGCCCTGGAGCCAGGCGAGGAGAAAGATGATCTGGTTCGCATGATTGCCTATCACATGAAAAAATCTTACCTGACCTGGAATAGAGAAGCCGTCAGTGATGAGGAAATCTTTGCCGACATGAAAACCCTCTCGGGTGGTGTACTGGAGGTGAGTCCCGATTTAAAACTTCCCGAAACAAAGGATATTCTTGCCAAGAACAGACCCATACAGAAGAAAAAACAAGGGGGGGGGAAGAAACACAAGCAGCAACATTAATCCATGGGGAAGTTTGTCATTGAAGGCGGTTTTCGCCTCAGCGGAGAAATCACTCCACAGGGGGCCAAAAACGAAGCGCTTCAGATTCTTTGTGCAACCCTGCTCACTTCCCGTAAGATAACCATCCACAACATACCTCTCATCAAGGATGTGCTGATGCTCATTCAATTGCTAGAGGACCTTGGGGTGGAAGTGGAAAATCTTGGAGAATCCACCTATAGCTTTCGGGCAGGGAATGTCAACCTGGAGTATTTTAAAACGGAAGCCTATAGAAAACAATCTGCTTCCCTGAGGGGATCGGTTATGATTCTTGGTCCCCTGCTTGCCCGTTTCGGTGAGGCAGTACTTCCAAAACCAGGTGGAGACAAGATCGGTCGCCGGAGGCTCGATACACACTTTCTTGGATTTCAGGCCCTGGGAGCCACCTTTGACTTTGACCATGGCGATAACTTCTATCGGGTCAACGCCCGCCACCTGAAGGGAGCCTACATGCTACTGGATGAGGCATCGGTTACCGGAACAGCCAACATTGTGATGGCCAGCGTGCTGGCTACAGGTACAACCACCATTTATAATGCTGCATGTGAGCCCTACCTTCAGCAACTCTGTAAAATGCTGGTGCGCATGGGGGCCCGTATTTCGGGTATCGGATCCAACCTTCTCACCATAGAGGGTGTCGATCAGCTGGAAGGTACCGACCACAGGATTTTGCCCGATATGATTGAGGTGGGAAGCTTCATCGGTATGGCAGCGATGACAAGATCTGAGCTGACCATCAAAAATGTGGCCTATGACCAGCTGGGAATCATCCCTGCTCAATTTGAGCGCCTGGGTATCAAGCTTGAGCTGAAGGGCGACGATCTCTACATTCCGGCTCAGGATCACTATCGCATAGAGACTTTCATCGACGGAGCCATTATGACCATTGCCGATGCTCCGTGGCCGGGACTTACACCCGATCTTCTCAGTGTGATCCTGGTGACAGCTACCCAGGCAAAGGGAAGTGTGCTCATCCACCAGAAAATGTTTGAAAGCCGGCTTTTCTTTGTGGATAAACTCATCGATATGGGGGCGCAAATTATACTTTGTGATCCACACAGGGCCACTGTCATTGGAATGGATCACAGCATCAGTCTTCGGGCCACCTCCATGTCCTCGCCCGATATCAGGGCCGGAGTGGCCCTCCTTATTGCAGCCATGTCGGCCGAAGGATGCAGCACCATCGAAAATATTGAACAGATTGACCGCGGTTATGAGCGAATCGATCAGCGTTTAAACAGCCTGGGAGCAAGAATTACCCGGGAGGAATAAGCCAAACTAAAATGTCAAACCAGTTAAGCACACACCTAAAATTATGAAGAGATTAATTTCACTATTTGCAGCTTCTCTACTTGTTTTTTCCTGTAGTTCAGGAAAGGGAGACAAGAATCAGTCCCAGAATACAAGTATTGAACAGGATAAGGTCGTAACCGGTATCAACATTGGGGAGCGCGCTCCCGAGATGGTATTCGAATCACCCACCGGTGAAAAGATAGCCCTGACCTCCCTGAGGGGGCAGATGGTTCTCATTGATTTTTGGGCCTCATGGTGCTCCCCTTGCCGCATTGAAAACCCAAATCTGGTAAAAACCTACAATCACTTTAATAAGAAAGAGTTTGTGAATGGCTCTGGTTTCACCGTTTATGGCGTGTCCCTGGATAAAGCCAGGGAGAATTGGGTGGCAGCCATCGAGAAAGACGGCCTGGTATGGGATTCTCACGTAAGTGACCTGAAAGGATGGAATTCCGTTCCCGCTGCCATGTATGGAGTTCAGGGTATTCCCATGAACTTCCTCATCGACGGTAAAGGCATCATTGTAGCCAAGGGCCTTCGCGGCGAATACCTGGACAATAAACTGAAGGAGTTTCTGAAGTAAAACCAGGATTAAACAAGCTCATTTGTCTTCTCGTTTTTCCCTGGTCCATGGATTTTTAATGCTGAAGCATACCCAATATAATACTCCTTATTCTGCATGATGGTTTTAGCCAACTGATGCCCGCCAGGGGCAAAGGTTTCCAGATCCGCATTTAAAGGAATAATGGTAAGTGTTCCGGGATATTTTTTTGAGTATACCCTTCCGGACCATTTCAGAAAGGATCCTTGCCAGATAAACAGGATTCACATCCGGGAATTCCCCCACCACATCCTGAAATCTAAAACCAAAGCTATTCTTTCTTGTAAGCTGCCTGATAATGCTCCAGCTCAGTTGAATACTCATGATGAAGGATTTTTATTATCTGATTATTACACAAATAAGTTAATAAACGGATAATAAATACCTGTAGATGAATATTTATTATCTAGCTATTTACCAATATAGTTAATCAGCGGATAATAAATGTCTATCCCCCGGTTATATTTTTGCCCTTACTCCCGATATCAGCCCTGAGCCTATATAGCCAATATTCCTGCCAATATTCCTGCCAATATTCCTGCCAATATTCCTGCAAATGATCCCAGCTAGTAGTCTTGCAAATAGTTCTGCAAATAGTTCTGCAAATAGTTCAAGCAAATAGTTCTGCAAATAGTCCCTGCAAATAGTCCCTGCAAATAGTCCCTGCAAATAGTCACTGTAAGCCACCCCTCCTAAAAGACCTCTATTCTAAGGGGTGTTATCTCGGTTGTTTATACAGTAATTCAGCCGAAGGAACCGAGCTCTTGGCGAAGAACCACCTTTTACGCAGGCCTTAGAAAATAAAAAAGGGCCCCGAAATGGAGCCCTTAATATAATTATGCTTGTTGTTGCGAATAAAAGACTATAAGTCTATTCCTCTTCCTGTTCAGCGGCGTAGGCCTTCAGGAGTTCATCCTGAATCTCTCCCGGAACCTGGGCATACTCATCAAACTTCATGGAGTACATGGCACGTCCGCTGGTGATGGAGCTCAGTGAGGTAGAGTATTTGCTCATCTCTGCAAGGGGAACCTTGGCGGTGATCTTTTCGAAGCCCTTCTCGCTGGACATTCCCTGTACGATGGCGCGTCTTCCCTGGAGGTCACTCATTACATCACCCATATAATCGGCAGGAACCAAAACTTCTACTTCGTAAACAGGTTCCATAATCTTGGGTGCGGCAATCTTGAAGGCCTTGCTGAAAGCATTACGGCCGGCAAGCATGAAGGAAATTTCATTGGAGTCGACCGGGTGCATTTTGCCGTCATATACGTAAACGCGGATGTCGCGGGCATAAGAACCTGTGAGTGGCCCTTCCTCCAGTTTTTCCATGATTCCTTTCAGGATGGCGGGAAGGAAGCGTGCATCGATGGATCCGCCCACGATGCAGTTCACAAATTCCAGGGTACCGCCCCAGGGCAGTTTGTGTTTATCCACCCCACGGTTGGCCATCTTTTGCTCTTTCCCGTCCAGTTTGAACATGGGTTTGGGTTCTGAGCCTTCAAGGTAGGGTTCAATGACAATATGCACCTCTCCAAACTGTCCCGAACCACCAGACTGCTTCTTGTGGCGATAGTCGGCCTGAGCATGTTTGGTAATGGTTTCACGGTAGGGAATTTTGGGAGCCACAAACTCGGTGGGTACCTTATAATAATTTTCCAGCTGGCCTTTCACAATGTTTAGGTGATATTCACCCTGTCCTGAAAGAATGATCTGCCTCAGCTCCTTGCTGTATTCGATCATAACAGTCGGATCCTCCTGGTGAATCCTGTTCAGTGCTTCGCCCAGTTTCTCCTCGTCGCCTTCGGTTAGCGTCCTGATAGCTGTCCTGTATTTGGGCTGCGGGAAGGGAACTTTGCCAAATTCATAGGATACATCAGGTGAGGAAAGAGTATTGTTGGTTTTGGTATTTTTCATCTTCACGGTACAGCCAATATCGCCGGCTGCCATGGAAGCGACCTTTTCACGGTTTTTACCCAAAGAAGCAAAGATCTGTGAAAGACGCTCCTTGTTTCGGGTATTATTATTGGTAAGGTCATCGCCTTCCTTTACTTCACCCGACATCACTTTGAAGAAGTTTATCTCCCCGATATGAGATTCAACGGATGTTTTAAATACAAAGATAGAAGTCGGACCACTCTGAGTGCATTTCACCTCTTTACCGTCCACTGTAAGAGCAGGGGCCAGTTCGCTGGTGGAGGGGGCCACATTGGTAATAAATTGCATAAAACGGCCAATTCCCATGTTGTACCTGGCAGATGAGCAAAATACCGGATACATACCCCGTGCAATTACCCCTGCAGTGATCCCCTTGCGCATTTCATCTTCGGTCAGGCCATCGTTCTCGAAAAAGAGCTCCATGAGCGACTCGTCGTTTTCTGCAGCCTTTTCTATGAGCTCGTTGCGAAGCTCCTCAGCTTTTTCCATTTCAGACTCAGGAATGTCTGAAATTTCAGGGTTGCCACCATCCTTTGGGTAAGTGAAGAGTTTAAAAAGGATCAGGTCGACAATGGCATTAAAGCCGGCCCCGGCATTCATAGGATACTGTACAAGTACGGCATTGCTACCCACACTCTCCCTGATGGATTCAACTGCTTTGTCAAAATTTGCATGTTCATGGTCACACTTGTTGACCAGGAAAATAGCGGGCTTTTTAAACTTGGCAACCCACCTGATGTGGATCTCAGTTCCCACTTCCACTCCATTTTGTGCATTCACTACAATTACACCGGTATCGGCCACATGAAGGCTCGATACAGTACCCCCTACAAAATCATCAGCGCCGGGCACATCCAGAATATTGATTTTTTTACCATTATACTCGGTGTACATCACACTGGAGTACATCGAAGTCTGGTTGTCTTGTTCAATCTTGTGATAGTCCGAAACAGTGGTTTTGGAAACCACATCTCCCCGCCTGGCAATCACTCCACCCTCAAAGAGCATGGTTTCGGCAACAGTCGTTTTGCCCGATCCGGCGTTACCAAGTAGGGCAATGTTTTTAATCTGGTTGGTTGAATATGTCTTCATTAGTTATCAAGTAAAAGGGATTCAATAAGTTATGTTTGGTATTCTGTTTTTTCAGCCTGAGATTTTGTCATGCAAAAGTAATAAAATTTTGTTTCTAAGCAATTGATAAAAAAGAGGCTGGTTTCCATATAAAATAGCCCTTTCAGAGGTCGAAAATTGCGCTTTTGAAGCATTGATGAATTCACATTCAGCCTGTTCACAACCCGGGTGATGTAAAAAAAGTGCATTCCAGGAGAATGGGGAAACCCTTGCAAAATCTGCAAATCCTGAACTTGAGTCAATTGAACTCAATTATTCATTAGATAATTATTGTTTTTTGAAAATAAATCCTACCTTTGCGATCCGAAATTAACAGACGATTATAAATAAAACGAACAGTATAATATGCCAACGATTCAACAATTAGTTCGTAAAGGCCGTAAGAAACTGAACGATAAGAGCAAGGCTCCAGCACTGGATTCATGTCCTCAAAGACGCGGTGTTTGTGTACGTGTATACACCACCACGCCTAAGAAACCTAACTCAGCCATGCGTAAGGTTGCAAGGGTAAGGCTCACCAATCAGAAAGAGGTGAACGCTTATATTCCAGGTGAAGGACACAACCTTCAGGAGCACTCCATCGTGCTGATCAGGGGAGGAAGGGTAAAAGATCTTCCGGGTGTAAGGTATCACCTCATTCGTGGTGCACTTGACACCTCAGGTGTGGAAGGCAGAACCCAGCGCAGAAGTAAGTACGGTACAAAGAGACCAAAGAAAAAATAAGAGTGTCAGCCGAAGTGTAAGCGGAGGCGGATACAGTACTCATAAGATTGAATTAAAATACAATGAGGAAGACAAAACCAAAAAAACGAATACTACTGCCTGATCCAAGGTATCAGGATTCTTACGTAACCAGGTTCGTAAATAACCTGATGATCGATGGCAAAAAAAGCAAGGCCTACGACATCTTTTACGGAGCAATGGACATCGTTGAGGCGAAAACAAAGGAGAGTGAAAAAACTCCGGTGGAAGTTTTCAAGGCAGCCTTAGATAACATTACCCCCCAGGTTGAGGTGAAAAGCCGCAGAGTGGGTGGAGCAACATTCCAGGTTCCCATGGAAATCAGAGCTGACCGTAAGGTCTCTATTGCCATGAAAAATCTTATACTCTATGCCAGGAAGCGGTCAGGTAAATCCATGAGTGAGAAACTTGCGGCGGAAACCGTTGCGGCATTTAATAATGAAGGTGCGGCTTATAAAAAGAAAGAAGATACGCATCGTATGGCAGAAGCCAACAAGGCTTTTGCTCACTTTAGGTTCTAATACATATTTTGAAATAGCATTTATTGCAAGGTAAGTGTGCAACACTTATGAATCCAGATTTAAAACATACAAGAAACATCGGGATCATGGCGCACATCGATGCCGGGAAGACTACCACCACAGAACGAGTTCTGTTCTATACAGGTATCACCCATCGCATCGGTGAGGTCCATGACGGAGCCGCCACAATGGATTGGATGGTACAGGAGCAAGAGCGAGGTATCACCATTACATCAGCAGCAACCACCACCTTCTGGAAACACAACGACCAGGAGTTCAAGATTAACATCATTGATACTCCGGGACACGTTGACTTCACCGTTGAAGTTGAACGTTCCTTGAGGGTCCTTGATGGTGCAGTTGCTGTGTTCTGTGCGGTTGGCGGAGTTGAGCCACAGTCAGAGACTGTTTGGCGTCAGGCAGACAAGTACAAGGTACCACGTCTGGCCTTTATTAATAAAATGGACCGTGTAGGTGCCGATTTCTTCGGTGTGGTCCAGGAGATCAAAGATAAGCTGGGTTCCAATCCTGTTCCCATGCAAATACCCTTCGGTGCCGAAGAGAACTTCAAAGGCATGGTCGATTTAATCGAACGCAAAGCAATCGTCTGGAAAGAGGATGCTGAATTGGGTGTGAAATACGAATATTGCGAAATTCCCGAAGAACTGGAAGAGATTGTTGAAGAGTGGAGAGAGAAGCTGGTTGAGTCTGTTTGTGAATCGGACGACGACCTGCTGGAGCGCTTCCTCGAAGACAGGGACTCCATCACAGTAGAGGAGTTTATGGCATATGCCCGCAGGGCCACCATCAACATGCAAATTGTTCCGGTCTTATGTGGTTCAGCTTTTAAAAATAAAGGGGTTCAGCGCATGCTGAATGCCATTTGTGATCTTTTACCCAGTCCTATGGATGTGGGAGCGGTTAAAGGAATTGACCCAAGGACTGAAACCGAAATTACCAGGGAGCCAAGGAATGATGAGCCCATGACAGGTCTTGTCTTCAAGATTGCCACTGACCCATTTGTGGGACGCCTGGCCTATGTCCGTGTTTACTCCGGAAAAGTCGAGGAAGGTGTGGCTGTCCTGAATAACCGTACCGGTAAAAAGGAGCGCATCAGTCGTATCTATCAGATGCATGCCAACAAGCAGATCCCCAAGAAGGAGATTGGTGCCGGCGATATTTGCGCTGTAGTTGGTTTGAAAGAGTTAAGAACCGGTGATACCATCTCTTCGGTGGGAAAACCAATGATCCTTGAGTCCATCGATTTCCCTGAGCCTGTTATCGGAATCGCCATTGAGCCCAAAACTCAGGCCGACATCGATAAGCTGGGTATAGCACTGAACAAACTGGCCGAGGAGGATCCAACCTTTCAGATTCGAAGCGATGTGGAAAGCGGTCAGACCACCATTAACGGAATGGGCGAGCTGCACCTTGAAATCCTCATGGACCGTCTCAAGCGCGAGTTTAATGTGGAGTGTAACGTGGGTGCCCCGCAGGTTAACTATAAAGAAGCCCTTACCACTGAAGTGAAACACCGAGAAGTCTTCAAGAAGCAAACCGGTGGACGTGGTAAATTCGCAGATATTTCATTCGTTATCGGGCCCTCCGAAGAGAATAAGGGTCTTATTTTCGAAAATGAAGTCAAAGGTGGAAATATCCCCAGGGAATATATTCCGTCCGTTGAAAAAGGTTTTAAAAATGCCATGTTTAACGGGCCGCTTGCAGGTTTCCCCATAGAGGGAATGACCGTTCGTCTTCAGGATGGATCTTACCATGCAGTAGACTCCGACCAGCTCTCTTTTGAGATCTGTGCACGCCAGGCTTTTAAGCACGCCGCTTCCAAAGCGAATCCGGTGTTACTGGAGCCTATTATGAGTGTAGAGGTTGTCACACCCGAAGAATACATGGGTGATGTGATCTCCGATTTGAATAAAAGGCGCGGACAGGTTGAAGGAATGGATTCCAAGGCAGGTGCCAGGGTGATTAAGGCCAAAGTGCCCCTTTCAGAGCAGTTTGGTTATGTGACAGTGCTCAGGACCTTGTCCTCCGGAAGGGCAACTTCCACCATGGAGTTCAGTCATTACGCTCAAATGCCAAATAACCTGGCCAAAGAGGTTTTCGAAAAAGTTACAGGAAAAGCTTTATCATAATTATTTAAAGATAATGAGTCAGAAGATTAGAATTAAGTTGAAGTCCTACGATCATAATCTGGTTGATAAATCAGCCGAGAAGATTGTTAAGACCGTGAAATCCACCGGAGCTGTGGTAAGCGGACCCGTTCCCTTGCCCACTCATAAGCGTGTGTATACTGTATTGAGGTCTCCTTTCGTGAATAAGAAATCGAGAGAACAATTCCAGTTGAGCTCATTTAAAAGACTGCTGGATATTTACAGTTCCACACCCAAAACCATCGATGCACTCATGAAACTTGAGTTGCCCAGTGGAGTTGAGGTTGAAATTAAAGTCTAACACAGCTAAAAATAAAATAAGATGCCAGGATTAATTGGTAAGAAAATCGGAATGACTTCGGTTTTCGACAAAGATGGAAAAAACATCCCCTGTACCGTGATACAGGCTGGCCCTTGCACGGTTACACAGGTGAAATCTGTTGAAACAGACGGCTATGCTGCAGTTCAATTGGCCTTTGACGAAAAGAAGTTGAAAAATACTCCTAAGCCCGAGCAGGGACATTTTGCCAAGGCCAACACTACCCCGAAGAAAAAGGTAATTGAGCTGAAAGGTTTTGTGAAAGATTGGAAAGCGGGTGATGTGATCACTGTTGACTATTTTCATGATGACATCTGGCTTGATGTATCAGGTATTTCCAAAGGAAAAGGTTTCCAGGGTGTTGTAAAAAGATACAATTTTAAAGGTGTGAACGATGCCACCCACGGACAGCACAACAGATTACGTGCTCCTGGTTCATTGGGGGCTTCTTCCTATCCTTCAAGGGTATTCAAAGGAATGCGTATGGGAGGACAGACTGGAAACAAAAAGATTAAGATTTTAAACCTGAGGGTGATGAAGATCGTTCCCGAGAACAATCTGCTGATTCTTAAAGGTTCGGTTCCCGGTTCAAATGGCTCATATTTAATTATCGAGAAGTGATGGAATTAGAAATTATAAATGTATCCGGAAAAAGTACCGGGAAGAAGGTAAAGCTGGACGATGAGATTTTTGGGATCGAACCCAATGACCATGCCATTTACCTTGATGTGAAGCAGATTATGGCCCACAAGCGCCAGGGTACCCACAGTTCCAAGGAGCGTAGTGACGTAAAGGGTAGCACCAGGAAGATCAAGCGTCAGAAGGGTACCGGTACCGCTCGTTTTGGCGATATCAAAAACCCAATTTTCAGGGGTGGTGGTCGAGTTTTTGGCCCAAGGCCCAGATCTTACGGTGGCAAGGTGAACCGCAAGGTGAAAAGATCTGGCCCGTAAATCTGCACTGGCCTATAAGGTTCAGAACCAGCAGATCATCATTGTGGAAGATTTTACGATGGAAACTGCCAAAACAAAGTGAGTTCGCAGCGATTCGTAAAAATCTAAAGATCGACGATAAAAAGTCGCTTTTCGTTATAAACGATAGGAATAAAAACATATATTTGTCGTCGCGAAATTTGCAAAAAACAAAAGTTATAACCCTCTCAGAATTAAATACATACGAAATAATGAATGCTTCGACCGTGTTATTTATAGAGAGTTCACTCGACGTTCTGCAAAAGAATGCATAAATGCTTTGAATCGTACAGATCATGAATATTTTAATTAAACCCATAGTAACAGAGAAGATGACCGACCTTGGGGAGGCCTTTAATCGTTACGGTTTTGTAGTGGAAAAGACTGCCAACAAAGTGCAGATAAGATTAGCAGTGGAAGAGCTTTACGGCGTAAAGGTTGCTGCAAGTGAATACCATGCGTTATCCTGGCAAACGGAAGCAGCGCTTCACCAAATCTGGTGTTTCAATCGGGAAAACAGCTTCCTATAAGAAAGCTATTGTCACCCTGGCAGAAGGTGAAGTAATTGATTTTTACAGCAATATTTAAGAAAAGATGGCAATCAAAAAGTATAAACCCACGACACCGGGCCAGCGCTTCAAGGAGATTTCGGCCTATGATGATCTTACTCCAGGTGCCAAGCCAGAGAAATCATTATTGAGGCCTACAAACAAGAAGTGGTGGCCGGAACAATACCGGTAAAATGACCATGCGCTACATGGGTGGTGGTCACAAGAAAAGATACCGTTTGATCGATTTTAAGCGGGATAAGGACAACATGCCTGCAACGGTGAAGAGCATAGAGTATGATCCCAACCGTTCGGCAAGGATTGCACTGCTTGTTTACGCCGATGGAGAGAAGCGTTACATCATTGCGCCTCACAAAATTGAAGTGGGACAGACCGTTTTATCGGGCGATCAGGTAGTTCCTGAACTTGGAAACTGCATGCTGCTCGCAAACATTCCCCTTGGAACCGATGTACACAATATAGAGTTGAAGCCCGGTAAGGGTGGAATGCTTGCAAGAAGTGCCGGATCTTACGGTACCCTTACCTCCAGGGATGGAAAGTATGCCATCATTAAGCTTCCTTCAGGGGAATCAAGAATGATCCTTACCTCATGTCGGGCCACAATCGGAATAACATCCAATGGTGATCACGGACTGGAGAAATCAGGGAAAGCAGGTCGTTCACGCTGGAAGGGTCGTCGCCCCCGTGTACGTGGTGTGGTGATGAACCCGGTCGATCACCCCATGGGTGGTGGAGAAGGACGCGCCTCAGGTGGACACCCGAGATCAAGGAACGGAATGCCGGCTAAAGGTTTTAAGACCCGGTCCAAGAAAAAGTATTCTGACAGGTACATTGTTGAAAAGAGAAAATCAAAAAAATAATATAGTATGAGCCGTTCACTGAAAAAAGGACCTTTTATCGATTTCAAGCTGGAGAAGCGCGTTCTGGATATGAACGATTCCGGAAAGAAGTCAGTGATCAAAACCTGGTCGAGGAGGTCTGTGATCTCTCCGGATTTTGTGGGCCACACCATTGCCGTACATAATGGAAACAAGTTCATTCCGGTGTACGTTACCGAGAACATGGTGGGACATAAACTTGGTGAATTTGCACCTACCCGTATGTTCAGGGGTCACGGTGGAAAGCAGAGATAATATAATAATCCGACGAAGAAATGGGTGCAAGAAAAAGAAACAGAGCAGATCAGCTCAAAGAGGCGAGGAAGAGTAAGTATTTTGCCGTTCTGAGGAACGTTCCTACCTCTCCAAGAAAAATGAGACTGGTTACTGATATGATCCAGGGTGTTGAAGTCAACAAAGCATTGGACATGCTTAGATTCAGCAAAAAGGAGCCTGCAATAAGAGTAGAAAAATTATTGCTTTCTGCCATTGCAAACTGGCAGGCCAAGAATGAAGGAGAAAGAATTGAAGAAACCACACTGGTTGTTAAAGAAGCTAAGGTGGATGTCTCCAAGTCGTTAAAAAGGATACAACCAGCTCCACAGGGAAGGGCTCACAGGATCAAGAAACGTTCAAATCACGTGACAATTATTATCGGCGCTCCGGTGGAGAAGGCAGATAAAGTAAAGGAACAAGTAACTGAAAAAGAAGCATAGATGGGACAAAAAGTAAATCCGATAGGTAATCGCCTGGGAATCATCAAGGGATGGGATTCTAACTGGTATGGCGGCAGAGATTATTCCGTCAAACTTGTAGAGGACTACAAAATCAGGGAATACCTGAATGCCCGTCTGGCCAAAGCCAGCATTTCCAAGATCATCATCGAGCGTACGCTGAAGCTCATCACCGTTACCGTAAATACTGCCCGTCCGGGTATCATCATCGGTAAAGGAGGTCAGGAAGTGGATAAGCTGAAGGAGGAGTTGAAGAACATTACCAAAAAGGAAGTTCAGATCAACATCTTTGAAGTGAAGCGTCCTGAGCTTGATGCAACCATCGTTGCCAATAATATTGCCCGCCAGGTTGAAGGGAAAGTATCCTATCGCCGGGCTATTAAAATGGGAATTGCCTCCACCATGAGAATGGGTGCTGACGGAATCAAGGTTCTGGTGAGCGGTCGACTGGGTGGTGCTGAAATGGCACGCTCGGAGTCCTATAAGGATGGAAGAATTCCACTGCATACACTGCGTGCCGATATCGACTATGCACTTGCTGAAGCCAACACCAAGGTTGGTGTGGTTGGAGTGAAAGTCTGGATCTGCAACGGAGAGATATTTGGAAAGCGTGATCTGTCACCGAACATTGGTGCAGATGCTACCAAATCCAAAGGCGGAAGAGGCCCAAGGCAGGACAACAGAAGAGATAACAGAAGGGATAGCAACAGGGACTAAGAATTCTCTCTGGATAGAAAAGATTAACAGGAAAAACTTATACAATGTTACAACCGAAGAAAACCAAATACAGGAGAATGCAAAAAGGGCGTATGAAAGGTAATGCTCAGCGGGGAATCGAACTTGCATTCGGTTCCTTTGGGATCAAAGCACAGGAGAGTGCATGGATTACCGGTCGCCAGATTGAGGCTGCCCGTCAGGCCATCACCCGTCATATGAAAAGGGAAGGACAGTTATGGATCCGTATTTTCCCGGCCAAGCCAATTACCAAAAAACCTGCTGAAGTCAGGATGGGTAAAGGTAAGGGTGCTCCTGAAGGATTTGTTTGTCCCATTACACCAGGACGGATCATCTTCGAATTGGAAGGTGTTTCCTTCGAGGTGGCAAAGGAAGCCTTGCGCCTGGGTTCCCAGAAATTTCCCGATAGCCACCAAGTTTGTGGTACGAAGGGATTATTCAGAAGAGTAGAAATCGATCGGATATATTTGAAAGATGAAGAGTTCAGAAATTAAAGAATTAACAGCGGAAGAGTTGCAAGAGCGACTTGAAAGCGAAGAGAGCATGCTGGTGCGTTTAAAAATGAACCATGCGGTTTCTCCACTTGACAACCCTAATAAGATCGTTGAGACGCGTAAAAACGTTGCCCGGTTGAAGACAGAAATGAGGTCCAGGCAAATTAAAACGCAGTCTGAAAAGTAATATTGAATATGGAAACGACAAGAAAATTAAGACGCGAACGAGTTGGTGTGGTGGTAAGCAACAGCATGGAGAAATCCATTACCATTGCGGTAAAAACCAAGATGAAGCACCCCATCTACGGTAAATTCGTGAATAAGACCTCCAAGTTCATGGCTCATGATGAGGAAAACACCTGCAATGTCGGAGATACTGTAAAGATCAGCGAGACCAGGCCCCTGAGCAAGAATAAGAGATGGAGATTAGTAGAAATTATCGAAAGAGCTAAGTAAGATGGTACAACAAGAGAGTAGATTAGCCGTAGCCGACAACAGCGGAGCCAAAGACGGTTCTTGTGATCCGGGTGCTCGGTGGTACAAAAAAGCGCTACGCTTCCATTGGAGACAAGGTAGTGGTAACCGTAAAGTCCGCCATTCCTTCAGGTGAAGTGAAAAAGGGAACTGTATCCAAGGCAGTGGTTGTAAGAACAAAAAAGGAGATCAGAAGACCTGATGGTTCATATATCCGTTTTGATGACAATGCCGTGGTACTGCTGAACAACGTGGATGAGATGAGGGGAACCCGTATCTTCGGTCCTGTTGCCAGGGAACTCAGGGATAAGTATATGAAGATTGTGTCACTTGCTCCCGAGGTATTGTAAATCAGATAAGAATCAGACCGATGCAAAAGAAATTACATATTAAAAAAGGTGACCAGGTAATCGTCAATTCAGGCGAGTACAAAGGACAAAAGGGCAGGGTACTGACCGTTGACCGCGACAAAAAGCGGGCCATCGTTGAAGGTGTGAACATGGTATCAAAGCACACCAAACCCAATGCTAAAAGCCCCCAGGGTGGAATTACAAAACAGGAAGCTGCTGTTCACATTTCCAACCTGAATCTGGTAGATCCTTCCTCTGGTGAAGCCACCAGGATCGGAAGGAAGCTCAACGATAATAACAAGTTAGTGAGATACGCTAAAAAATCAGGTGAGGAGATCAAGTAATGGCAAAGCAGTATACAACTACATTAGAGACAAAGTATAAAGATGAGATCGTTCCTGCGCTCATGAAGCAGTTCGGTTATAAATCTGTTATGCAAGCGCCGCGTCTTCAGAAGATTGTGCTCAACAGTGGTGTTGGCCAGGCGATAGCTGATAAAAAACTCATCGATGTTACCCAGGAGGAGTTGAGCCTGATTACCGGCCAGAAGGCTGTTCAGACCATCTCCACAAAGGATATCTCGAACTTCAAATTGCGCCAGGGCATGCCTATTGGTGTCAAAGTAACCCTTCGCAGGGAGCGGATGTATGAATTCCTGGAGCGTCTTATCAAAGTGGCTCTTCCAAGGATACGTGACTTCAAAGGCGTTGGATCCAAGTTCGACGGACGCGGAAACTACACCCTTGGGATCACCGAGCAAATCATCTTTCCCGAGATCGATATTGACAAAATCAGTAAGATCATGGGACTGGAGATTACCTTCGTTACCTCAGCAGGAACCGATGAAGAAGGTACTGCTTTGCTGAAAGAATTTGGTATACCGTTTAAACAGGATAAAAAATAGAATAATGGCCAAAGAATCAATGATGGCCCGCGAAGTAAAGCGGCAGAAGCTTGTTGAGAAATACGCTGAGAAAAGAGCAAAACTGAAAGCAGAAGGCGATTACGTTGGACTGAGCAGGTTGCCCAGGAACTCCAATCCCATTAGAATGCACAATCGTTGCATGCTTACCGGACGTCCCAAGGGATATATGCGTCAGTTTGGTATCAGCAGGATCACTTTTCGTGAGATGGCTTCCCAGGGTCTTATCCCCGGAATTAAAAAAGCCAGCTGGTAGCGCGCCGCAGGCGCGCAAGCTTAAAGTCGAAAGCTTAAAGACTAAAGAAAAAGGAAACTAACTGGAAACACCAGTCAAGTCAAAACAATAGAAAAAGAGAAAAAATGACAGATCCGATTGCAGATTATCTGACCCGAATTCGAAATGCCGTAATGGCTAAACACAAAGTGGTGGAAATTCCTGCGTCTAATATTAAGAAGGACATGACCCGCATCCTTTTCGAGAAGGGGTACATCCTGAACTATAAATTTATTGAAGAGGGACCTCAGGGAAGCATTAAAATTGCACTGAAGTACCATCCTCAAACCAAGTTGAATGCTATCAAGTCGCTCAAGCGTATCTCAAAGCCAGGTTTGCGGAAGTATGTCGACAAAGACAATCTTCCCAGGGTTCTGAACGGACTTGGAGTGGCTCTGATTTCCACATCCCAGGGTGTGATGACCGATAAGGAAGCCCGTAGCCTGAACATTGGCGGAGAGGTTTTATGTTTTGTATATTAATTGATTAAGGAGAATAACTCATGTCAAGGATAGGAATTTTACCCATCGACATCCCGGCCGGTGTAAGCATCGAGGTGGACAAGGACAACCTGGTGACCGTAAAAGGTCCCAAGGGCGAACTGACCCAGCAGGTTGACAAGGCTGTTAGCATCAAGGTGGAAGAGAATGCGATTATCGTTTCAAGGGCAACTGAAGAAAGGGATCACAGAGCCAAGCATGGCCTTTACCGTTCTTTGGTGAACAACATGGTAATTGGTGTATCCGAAGGATTTACCATTCAGCAGGAGCTTGTAGGTGTTGGATACCGTGCCGAAGTAAAAAACGGTAATACACTTGAACTGGCCCTAGGATACTCCCACGACATTCTGTTTCAGATGCCGAAGGAAGTAGTGGTGGAAGCCAAGTCCGAGCGTCGTCAAAATCCGGTAATTACCCTGACCAGCATCGATAAGCAGCTGATCGGACAGGTAGCTGCTAAGATTCGCTCCTTCCGTCCGCCCGAACCTTACAAAGGAAAGGGTATCAAATTTGTTGGCGAGCAACTACGCAGGAAAGCTGGTAAATCAGCTTCTGTAAAATAGTGCTCAGTACTTAGAAAGAAGAAAAGAGAAAAATATAATAGATAAAGAGCGTTAAAAATGTCATTAACGAAACAAGAAAGAAGGCAGCGGATCAAGTACAGGATTCGCAAAAGGCTATCCGGCACAGGCGATCGTCCCAGGATGACAGTCTACAGGAGCAACAAGCAGATCTATGTTCAGCTGGTTGATGACCTTACAGGCAAGACCCTTGGAGCAGCCTGCTCAAAAGAAAAGGATATTGCCTCGCAGAAAGTTAACAAGATCGAGCAGTCCAAACTGGTTGGCAAGCGGATCGCGGAGATTGCCAAAGAAAAAGGAATTGATACAGTCGTATTCGATAGAAACGGCTATTTATATCATGGCAGAGTGAAAAATCTCGCAGAAGCTGCCAGGGAAAGCGGACTTAAATTGTAAAGATAAGATATGTCAACAGGTATCAGAAAAGTAAAGACGAGTGACCTCGAGTTAAAAGACCGCCTGGTAAGCATCCAGCGTGTAACCAAGGTGACCAAAGGGGGACGTACCTTTAGCTTCTCCGCCATTGTAGTGGTAGGAAATGAAGAAGGAATTGTTGGACACGGACTTGGTAAAGCCAATGAAGTAACCACCGCCATCGCAAAAGGAGTTGAAGATGCTAAGAAGAACCTGATCAAGGTTCCCATCCATAACGGCACCATTCCACACGAGCAGTATGGAAAGTACGGTGGAGCCAAGGTTTTCATAAAGCCTGCTTCCAGTGGTACCGGTGTAAAGGCTGGTGGTGCGATGCGTGCGGTACTTGAGAGTGTTGGTGTGAAAGATGTACTTGCCAAAAGTAAAGGATCATCTAACCCGCACAACCTTGTAAAAGCTACCTTTGATGCTCTGCTAGAGCTCAGGGATGCCAATGCTGTGGCACAGCAGAGGCAGGTTTCTCTTAACAAAGTATTTAACGGATAATTCAATTATACGATGGGAAAAATCAGAATCACCCAGGTAAAGAGCGCCATTAAAAGGCCCTTTAAGCAGAAGCGTACATTGATCGCACTGGGTATAAAAAAGCTTCATCAGACTGTTGAGCTGGAAGCCACACCCCAGATTCGTGGAATGGTTTCCAAGGTGTTGCACCTTGTAACGGTTGAAGAAATTGCAGGCAAGCCTGCAAGTCAAAAGTCGTAAAGTCATAAAGTCGTAAAGTCATAAAGTCATAAAGTCGAAAGTCATAAAGTCGAAAGTCGTAAAGTCGAAAGTCGTAAAGACTAAAGAAAAAACAGATAAAAAATGGATTTAAGCAACTTAAAACCGGCAAAGGGTTCCACGAAGGCAGGGAAAAGGATAGGTCGCGGACAGGGCTCCGGAACAGGTGGCACCTCCACAAAAGGACACAAGGGACAAAAATCCCGTTCCGGTTACTCCAGGAAGACTGGTTTTGAAGGCGGACAGATGCCTCTGCAGCGCAGGGTGCCTAAGTTTGGTTTCAAAAACATCAATCGTAAGGAGTACAAGGGAGTTAATGTAAGTACGCTACAGGAGTTGGCAGATAGCAGGAATATTACGGAAATTACCGTTGATATTCTGGTTGAAGCCGGACAGGCGCGGAAGAATTCCCTGGTGAAGATCCTTGGAAACGGAGAGTTGAAGAGCAAACTTACTGTAAAAGCACACGCATTTTCCAAATCAGCCATTGCAGCCATCGAGGCTCAGGGAGGAAGCGCGGAGCAAATCTGATTGAAAAGATAACAGATGAAAAAATTTATTGAGACCATAAGGAATATATGGAAGATTGAGGATCTGAGGGCCAGGATCGTCTATACATTGGGGATTATCCTGATTTATCGACTTGGCACCCACATCGTTTTGCCCGGTATCAATCCTGTGATCATTGCCGATATGGCAAAGGGTCGTCAGAATACAGGGGGTATCCTTGATCTCCTGAACCTCTTTACTGGTGGTGCTTTCGAAAGAGCCTCCATTTTTGGACTGGGAATTATGCCCTACATCTCTGCATCCATCGTGGTACAGCTGCTGGGTATTGCAGTTCCCTATTTCCAGCGCTTGCAACGTGAGGGCGAAAGCGGACGAAGGAAGATCAACCAGATTACCAGATATCTTACCGTAGCCATTCTGATTCCCCAGGGACTCAGCTACATTACCAGCCTGAATTATTCACTTCCGGCCGAAGCATTTACACCTGGTTTTTCCAGGATTGCGTCCATGCTTATCCTTACAGCAGGAACCATGTTTATCATGTGGCTGGGAGAGAAGATCACTGATAAGGGTATTGGGAATGGTATTTCCCTGATCATTATGATCGGTATCATAGCCAGGTTGCCCCAATCACTGGGTATTGAATTTATGTCGCGCCTTGAAAGCCAGGGTGGCGGATTGATTGCCTTCCTTGTGGAAATACTGGTTATGTTTGTAATCTTCATGGCAACTATCCTGCTTGTGCAGGGTACCCGACGGATCCCGGTTCAGTATGCAAAGCGTATCGTTGGTAACAAGCAATATGGCGGGGTTCGCCAGTACATTCCATTGAAGGTGAATGCAGCCGGTGTAATGCCTATCATTTTTGCCCAGGCCTTTATGTTCATTCCCATCACCGTGGCAGGTTTTGCCAAGGCCGATGCAGCATCAGGTTTTGCAGCAGCGTTTAGTAATCCGGTAGGTTTCTGGTACAACTTTACCTCTGCCATGCTGATCATTCTCTTCACCTATTTCTATACAGCCATTACTGTGAATCCAAATCAAATGGCAGAAGATATGAAGAAAAATGGCGGTTTTATTCCTGGTGTGAAACCGGGAAGGAAAACAGCCGACTTCCTGGACAGTGTGATGTCCAGGATCACTCTGCCAGGATCATTTTTCCTGGCACTCGTTGCCATCCTGCCCGCATTTGCGATGATGGCAGGTGTAAATATGAATTTTGCGCAGTTTTTCGGTGGAACCTCTCTCCTGATTATGGTGGGTGTAATCCTCGATACACTGCAACAGATAGAGAGCCACCTTCTCATGCGTCATTATGACGGTCTGACCAAGGGTGGCAGGATCAAAGGCCGCGCAGGTAGCGCAGCTGCGATCTAGAGTAAAGAGGCGTTCTTTGATGATTTTATATAAGACTGCGGAGGAAATAGAACTGCTTAGGGAGAGCAACCAGCTCGTATCGAAGACACTGGCCGAAGTGTGCAAGTATATTGCCCCGGGAGTGTCCACCGAAAAACTGGATCAGATTGCCGAAGCATTCATTCGCGACCATGGGGCTGTCCCCGGGTTCCTGGGTTACCAGGGTTACCCCAAGACACTCTGTACTTCCGTAAACTCACAGGTAGTTCACGGCATTCCATCCGATAAGGTAATCCTGAAGGAGGGAGATATGGTATCGGTCGATTGCGGAGTGATCCTGAATGAATTTTATGGCGATACAGCCTTCAGTTTCCAGGTTGGAGAGGTAAAGGATGAGGTCCGCAGACTTCTAAGCATAACGCGGGAGTGTTTGTACAAGGGTGTTGATCAGGCTATAGAGGGGAAGAGGATAGGAGACGTTGGGCATGCAGTGCAGCAACACGCAGAAAGCAACGGATACAGCGTAGTCAGAGAGATGGTCGGTCATGGTTTGGGACGGCATTTGCACGAAGCACCAGAGGTTCCCAACTACGGAAGAAGGGGAACCGGACCGAAACTGAAGAAGGGAATGGTGATCTGTATTGAACCCATGATTAATCTGGGGCGCAGACAGATCTCTCAGGAGGCTGACGGCTGGACCATTCGCACCGCGGATAATTTACCATCTGCTCATTTTGAGTGGGCAGTGGCTGTTGATAAAGGAAAGGCAGATGTATTATCTACCTTCGAATATATAGATATTGAGTTAAAAAAACAGAACAGCTAATGGCGAAGCAATCTTCCATTGAACAGGACGGTGTCATTACAGAAGCACTATCCAATGCAATGTTTCGGGTGGAACTGGAAAATGGACATGTTATTACAGCCCATATTTCAGGTAAAATGAGAATGCATTATATCAAATTGTTGCCTGGCGACAGGGTAAAGGTAGAAATGTCACCCTATGATTTGACAAAGGGAAGGATAAGCTTTCGTTACAAGTAACGAAAGAGTCTTTAAAGTCTGTAAAGTCTTTAAAGTCGAAAGAAAATTTATTAGCATAATAATAAGAACACATGAACCGAGCGATCAAAAATCGCGAGCTGCATGTGGCAAATGAAATAAACTAGAACACATGAACCGAGCGATCAAAAATCGCGAGCTGCATGTGGCAAATGAAATAGACTAGAACACATGAAAATCAGAGCATCTGTAAAAAAACGTAGCGCTGACTGTAAGATTGTCAGAAGGAAAGGTCGCTTGTACGTAATTAATAAGAAGAATCCCAAGTTTAAACAACGTCAGGGATAAAAAAATTTAATAATACAATTTGAAGCATTATGGCTAGAATAGTTGGTGTTGATCTGCCCAAAAACAAGAGAGGTGAAATAAGCCTTACATACATTTACGGTATTGGTCGTAGCCGTGCACAGTCCATTCTTGACGCTGCAGGCGTTGACAGGAACGTGAAGGTGAAAGACTGGAATGATGACCAGATTGCGTGCCATCAGGAAGGTGATCAATGAAACTGCAGAATTTAAGGTTGAAGGTGAACTCCGATCGACCGTTCAGCTGAATATTAAACGACTGATGGACATCGGTTCTTACCGTGGTATCCGTCACCGTATTGGTCTCCCTACCCGCGGACAGAGTACAAAAAACAATGCCCGTACGCGGAAGGGAAGAAAGAAGACAGTAGCAAATAAGAAGAAAGCAACCAAATAAGAGAGTCTAGATCATGGCTAAAAAGACAGGTTCGTCAAGGAAAAGAACAGTAAAAGTTGAACCAGTAGGGCAGGCGCATATTCACGCCTCCTTCAACAATATCATTATCTCCCTGACCAATATGCAGGGACAGGTAATTTCTTGGGCCTCATCCGGTAAAATGGGTTTCCGGGGTTCTAAGAAGAATACTCCTTATGCTGCACAGATGGCAGCTTCGGATTGTTCCAAGGTGGCATATGACCTTGGGCTGAGAAAGGTGAAGGTTTATGTGAAGGGTCCTGGATCTGGCAGGGAGTCAGCAATCCGGAACATCCATGCTTCTGGTATTGAGGTTACTGAAATCGTTGACGTAACACCGCTGCCGCACAACGGCTGCCGTCCCGCTAAGAGGCGGAGGGTATAATTCAGCATTAAGGTGTTTACCAAGCTGAAGAGGAATTATAAACAATAAATTAAATAAATAGATGGCAAGATACAGAGGTCCCAGGACCAGAATTGCTCGTAAATTTGCAGATCCCATCTTCGGGACCGATAAGGCTTTTGAAAAAAAGAACTATCCCCCGGGAATGCACGGAAACAATAAACGCAGACGCAAGGCTTCTGAATATGGTATTCAGTTGAAAGAGAAGCAGAAGGCCAAGTATACTTATGGTATTTTAGAGAAGCAGTTCAGAAATATGTTTGAAAAGGCTTCAAGCGGTGAGGGTGTTACCGGTGAGGTGCTCCTTCAGTTGCTCGAGTCGAGGCTCGACAACGTGGTTTACAGGATGGGTCTTTCTCCCACACGTGCCGGCGCACGTCAGCTTGTAACACACAGACACATCACCGTAGACGGTGATGTGGTTAATATTCCTTCTTACTCACTTAAGCCCGGTCAAACGGTAGGAGTAAGAGAACGGTCAAAATCCCTGGAGATTATAACTGATTCACTGAGTACTGCCAGGTACGGATCGTCATCGTGGCTGGAGTTTGATGAGGCTACCATGATAGGGAAATTTCTGAATCGCCCAGAGCGCGAAGATATCCCTGAGAACATCAAGGAGCAGCTTATCGTTGAACTTTATTCAAAATAATAAAATCACATTCATACTATGGCCATTTTAGCTTTTCAAAAACCAGATAAGGTCATTATGCTTGAAGCAGATGACAGGTATGGTAAATTTGAGTTTCGACCGCTGGAGCCTGGTTACGGGATTACAGTAGGTAATTCCCTGAGGCGCATCCTCCTATCTTCATTGGAAGGATTTGCCATCACCAATATCAAGATCGAAGGGGTTGAGCACGAATTTTCCACCATTACCGGTGTCATTGAGGATCTTACCGAAATAATACTGAACCTGAAGCAGGTCCGCTTTAAAAAGCAGATCGAGGATGCAACCGACGAGAAAATCGCCGTGACCATCACAGGTCAGGACGAATTTAAGGCAGGAGACCTGCAACGTTTTCTCAGTGGTTTCAAAGTGCTGAATCCCGATCTCGTGATTTGCCACATGGAACCCGATGTAAAACTTCAGATGGAAGTTACCATCTCTAAGGGACGCGGATATGTGCCAGCCGACGAAAACAAACCGGCTGAGGCCGAATTTGGACTCATCGCTGTGGATGCAATCTACACGCCCATCAAGAATGTAAGGTTTAAGGTCGAGAATTACCGTGTTGAGCAGAAGACCGACTTCGAGAAACTGATCATCGAGATTGAAACCGATGGTTCTGTGCACCCGAAGGAGGCCCTGAAAGAGGCTGCAAAGATTCTCATTTATCATTTTATGCTCTTCTCGGACGAGAAGATCACCCTCGATACTGACGAGAAGTTCGCCAATGAGGAATTTGATGAAGAGGTTCTTCACATGCGTCAGTTGCTGAAGGCCAAGCTGGTCGACCTGGATCTTTCTGTTAGGGCACTGAATTGTCTGAAAGCTGCAGAGGTTGAGACCCTGGGTGACCTGGTAAAATTCAACAAGAATGATCTGCTGAAGTTCAGGAACTTCGGTAAGAAGTCACTCACAGAGCTGGAAGAACTTCTGGTGAACATGAACCTGACTTTCGGGATGGATACTATTAAATACAAACTGGACAAGGATTAATTGCAATGAGACATAAGAAGAATTTTAACCACCTGGGAAGGAAGACTGCTCACCGAAAGGCCATGTTGTCCAATATGGCATGTTCGCTGATCATGCATAAGAGGATTGAAACGACCGTTGCGAAAGCAAAAGCACTGAAGAGGTATGTGGAACCAATGATCACAAGATCAAAGGAGGACTCCACCCATTCTCGCCGTATTGTATTCTCTTATCTGCAGGATAAGGAAGCCGTTACCGAACTTTTCCGTGAAATTGGAGCCAAAGTGGGTGATCGTCCGGGTGGATATACCCGCATCATTAAGTTGGGGAACCGTCAGGGAGATAACGCAGATATGTGCCTCATCGAACTGGTGGACTACAATGAGATCATGCTTGGAGATAAAGCTGCTGCTAAGAAGGCGACCAGTCGTCGCCGTCGCGGAAGCAAATCTAAGGAGGGAAGCGCTGAAGCAGCTCCCGCTGCAGCGAAAGCGGCTGCAGTTGTGGCAGAAGAAAAAGCCACTGAGGCTGAGGTGATCGAAGAAACAGTTGTAGAAGAGGCTGTAAGTAGAAGAAGCTGCCGCTGAAGTGGAAGCTACCCTTACTGAAGAGACCGGAGGCTAGTGCCGAAGAGACCGAGGCTGAGTGCCGAAGAGGAAACTACTGATGAAGCTGAAGAAGAGAAAAAAGATTGATGCTTGATTAAAGTGATATCATATTTAATATATAGAGAGGATAGAGTAGTTTATTACTTTATCCCCTTGTCTTTTATAATAACCCAATAAAATTTAATTAGTTATGGGACAAATAGTTGATATTCATGCACGTGAGATTCTAGACTCACGCGGAAATCCCACTGTTGAAGTGGAAGTAACACTGGCCAGCGGGTACATAGGACGTGCCGGAGTTCCATCAGGAGCTTCTACCGGAGAAAATGAGGCGCTCGAGTTAAGGGATGGCGATAAAAATCGTTACCTGGGTAAAGGCGTTCTGAAAGCCGTCGATAATGTCAATAATGTAATCGCAGAAGAGCTCATTGGGATGGATGCCCTTGACCAGGTTGCCATCGACCAGAAAATGATTGAGCTGGATGGTACCAAAACCAAGAGCAAACTGGGTGCCAACGCCATGCTCGGTGTTTCCCTTGCTGTGGCCAAAGCAGCAGCCATGTACCACGATATGCCCCTTTATCGCTATATCGGTGGAACCAATGCCAAGCATTTGCCCGTTCCCATGATGAACATCATCAATGGTGGATCACACTCCGATGCACCCATTGCATTCCAGGAGTTTATGATTCGTCCCATTGGAGCCAAAACTTTTAAGGAGGGACTCAGGATGGGAGCTGAAGTTTTCCATGCACTTAAAAGTGTACTGAAGGCACGCGGACTTAGCACTGCAGTTGGAGATGAAGGTGGATTTGCCCCCAAGTCTGGACGGAACTGAAGATGCACTTGAGAGCATTCTGAAGGCTGTTGAGAAGGCCGGCTACAAACCAGGTTCTGATATTACAATCGCTCTTGACTGTGCTGCTTCTGAATTCTACGAGAATGGTGTTTACGACTACTCCAAGTTTGAAGGCGAAGGCGGAGCCAAGCGCAGCTCTCAGGAGCAGGCTGAATACCTGGCCGAACTGATTTCAAAGTATCCCATCGATTCCATTGAAGATGGTATGGATGAGGCTGACTGGGATGGTTGGGTGATTCAAAAGAAAATGATAGGCGACCGCTGCCAGCTGGTTGGTGATGACCTGTTTGTAACCAATGTAGAGTACTTGTCAAAGGGTATCGAACTGGATTGTGCAAACTCCATCCTCATCAAGGTAAACCAGATTGGTACGCTTACCGAAACCCTGAATACAATTGAAATGGCACACAGGGCCGGTTATACCACCGTAACTTCACACCGCTCAGGAGAGACTGAAGATTCAACCATCGCGGATATCGCAGTGGCTACCAACTCGGGTCAGATCAAAACCGGTTCACTGAGCCGTTCCGACAGGATCGCTAAGTACAACCAGCTGCTTCGTATCGAAGAGGAGCTTGGAAAGACCGCAATTTACGGGTATTAAGCACCCTCTCATAGAAGAAAAGCAAAGGGTTGTCCGTCCGGGCAACCCTTTTTTTACATATGGTTTGGAGTGAAAGCTATACCCTGAGTAAAAGTCCCCTGGCCTGAGATGGATCACTTAACGAGAAAAATCGACTTCCACGCTATATAACACACTAAGGGGACCCTGTTGATATTGAAATATATGAATATATATATTATATTGTATGACCCTAATATTATGTTTAACCCCATAAATCTAATTATATGTCAGTTTTGAAAGAAAGACTTAGTCAAAAGATTGAAGAGCATCGACCACGGACCAGGAAATTAATGACGGATTATTGCGATGTGGTAGTTGGCGAAATCACAATAGCTCAGGTACTTGGCGGGATGCGAGGAGTAAAAAGTCTTGTGACCGACATATCCTATCTGGATCCACAGGAGGGAATCAGGTACAGGGGCTATACACTCCCTGAGGTATTCTCAAAATTACCAAAGGCCCCTGGCGCGGAAATGCCTTATGTTGAGGGACTCTATTTTCTCCTGCTTACCGGTGATATTCCCACCGACAGTGAAGTGGCCGACCTTGCTGACGAATTCAGGAAACGAAGGATTCTGCCCCGTTATGTTTACGAGGTAATTGATGCCTTTCCATCCTTTTCACCCCCCATGGCCATATTTTCAGCTGCGATTCTGACCATGCAGCGAGAGTCTTTTTTCGCCAAGAAGTACCAGGGTGGAATCTCCAAAAATGATTATTGGGATCCCATGTTTGAAGATTCTTTGAATCTGCTGGCCAAGCTTCCCGAGATTGCCTCTTATATCTATGCCAAGCTTTACAGGGACGGAAAAAGGATTCAGTCAAATCCCCATCTTGACATGGGGGCCAACTTTGCTCACATGATGGGTATACCCAAGCCCTACGACGATGTGTCAAGGCTCAATTTTATCATCCATGCAGATCATGAAAGCGGAAACGTAAGTGCACACACCGGGCACCTGGTTGCCTCTTCCCTGTCGGATATTTACCTCTCCATCTCGGCAATGATTAATGGTCTTGCAGGTCCCTTGCACGGACTGGCTAACCAGGAGGTTTTAAGGTGGTTACAGGACCTGGTGGAGAAGATGGATGGACAGGTTCCCACTGAAGCGGAGATGAAACAATTTGTCTGGGATACGCTCAACTCCGGGCAGGTGATCCCCGGATTCGGTCATGCAGTGCTCAGGAAAACCGACCCAAGGTACACCCTGCAGCGTGAATTCTGTCTGACCCACATGAAAGACGACCTCTTGTTTAAGTATACTGATATGCTTTATAAAGTGGTCCCGCACATCCTGAAGGAACAGGGCAAGGCCAAGAATCCCTGGCCAAACGTAGATGCCCAGTCTGGCATCATCCACTGGCACTATGGTATTACCGAATATGAGTTTTATACGGTATTATTCGGGATCGGCAGATCCATTGGGATCACAGCCAATATTATCTGGGACCGTGCCCTGGGTTATCCCCTTGAAAGGCCCAAATCCCTTACTACCGCAATGCTGGAAAAAATCGCAATGAAGTCGGTTGAGGCCAATGGCGGGAAAAAGGGGAAAGGTTGTAGCGAAGGCTGATAATTATTAATCCGTTCGTGTAAGAATAACGACATTTTCCCGAGTCCTTTATTTTTCAGAAACCCAGGGATATTGTAAGCGGAGACTTTTACTGAAAGACGGAATCGATCTGGGCTTTTGTCCACTCTATGTGATCCGCAACAATGAGGTGATGGAAATCAAAGGCAACCGCATAATTGTGGGGCCCGACAACGGGCTTCGGAGGGGACCATCTACCAACAGAAAAATACAGATAGACGACCTGATGGTCATAGGGATCAGGCCAGCAAGTTTTTCATCTTTCTGACAAGTACCTCTGCCTGGAAAGGTTTGGAGATGTAGTCGTCGGCACCCGCTGCCAGGCAGTTGTCTCTGTCACCCGCAAGGGCATTGGCAGTGATGGTAATGATGGGAATGTGACTATGGTTGGTTGATTCAATTTCCCGGATTTTTTTGGTGGCCGTTAGACCGTCCATTACAGGCATCATGATGTCCATGAGGATGATGTCATATTGCTTCAGGCCAAACATCTCCAGGGCTTTTTTTCCGTTGCCGGCCACATCGATCTGTTTTACCTTTTTATTGAGACTCAGTAATACAATCTTCTGATTGATTTCGTTGTCCTCAACCAGCAGTACCCTGGCCTCCTCAAGTAAAACCGATTTTCTGGTCTCCTTATCCTTTCCGGGAGCCCCTTCAAAATCAGCTACGATGCGGCTTGCATCCTTGGCAAAGTCCTGGAAGAAGGAAATGGTCGCCCCATTATGCTCCAAAGCCACCGAAAGTTCACTTTCACTCTCCAGAAGCAGCTTGTAGGCGGTGGAAAGATTTGAACCCTTTTGAGAGTTACCTCTTTTCAGGTCATTCAGGTAGGATATCAGGGTATTTCCAAGCTCCGTTCTTATGGAGAATCTGAATTCCAGTCTGACCTGACTGGGAGTCTCACGCAGCATCCTTACCCGAACCTTTACTTGCTTACCGGTCTGTATGTAGTGGCTCATTCCCTTGACAATGTTGATCACAAGGCTTCTGAGCAGGCTGGGATCCCCGATGAGGTAGCTGGTTCCTTTGTCCGGATATTCCATGTTAATATCACCGAAGGAGGAATTCCTCGAGTTCAGGATCTCAACCGCCTCTTCCAGAACACGGGTCAGGTCAAAGGAGATGATACTCTTTTTATAATCGAGAATACCCGGGGAGGCGATTTCCACAATGTTGTTTACATCATCGATCAGGTTGTTGGTGGAGGCCTTGAGAGTTTCCATCAACTCCATCTGCTGGGAAGTAAGGCTGACTGTCATGTACCAGGTTATTGATCAGGGTGATGTTACTCAGAGAGGTCCTTAGCTTATGGGAGAGTTTTGACATAAACTCATCTCTTCTCGACCAGCTGCTCCTTGAACTGGCTTCGGGAATCGTTCAGCTTTGCCAGCAGCAGGCGGTTTGATACGCTCAATATGGTGACTGATAGCGATAATCATGAGGTAGCATACCATGAAGATGATGGTTTCAAACAACTTCAGGTGGATGTGGTTTTGAATGCCCGGAACCGAGTTAATGATCACCAGGACAAGACCCAGAGCCAATGAAATCAGGATGCCATTTTTACTGTTTATACTTACTGCGGCGAGTGGAAAAATCAAGTAAAATGCAAGCACCAATGATGAATTTATACTGGAGTCGACAAGGAAGGCAGAAAGGAACAAGAGGGCAACAACGATGAGTCCCAGCGTGCTATTGAGATCAGGCTTTTTACCGGGGGGAATCAGGAAATAGATCAACAGGGTTCCTGCCAGAGCTCCGCCATCTCTGACCAGGGTCAGGGCTGCCTGGCGATAAGGGCACATAGAATGGAGAAGAACAACAGGATGGAAAGGATGCAATAAAATATATTGATTCTCCTTAGCCTGTTCACCTCCGATTGGTCCATGGCATTATCAATACCGCGGGATATGATCCGGTTTAAAAACTTGGGTAACATGTAAATTCTCAATGGCTTTCAATGACAAAGAAAAAGAAATTTATACAAGATGGGATAACATTGGCTTTATTTTTGTGCCATAAACTTATATAAGTTCGTAATTTTGTTCTTAAGGATTGGGATGATGAAAGCAGTTTTAACACTTTTAATAATATTAGGTGCCTCCACATGGGGCATGGCCCAGGAGGAAAGACCGGAAGGAATGATCCCTTATAGTACGGCTTATGAGTTCACAGATGGCATTTATCTGAATTTTGAGATGGTCAAGGAAGCCAATCCCCTTCCTCCGGCCAGGATTGTAACAGATCTGGATATGTTCGACCGGGAATTCTATGAGAAAATCACCCTACTGAGAAAATTGTGATTTATGATGACAATGGGGTGAAAAAGGAGATGAAAACCCAAGATATCTGGGGATACGGACGCAACGGTGTGCTTTACATTAATGTGGGCTCCAACTTTCCACCGGATCAGTTTGGTGGGCAGTATTCGCCATTTCGTGGCTATCAGTCACCACCTATAATCCAAACTATTACGATCCATATTACAACTACAATCCCTACTACTACAATTCCTATTATTATAACCGATACCAATGCCCCAGCTCCAATATACTCCAGTACCGAACTGAAGCAATACCTGCTTGATTTTGAAACGGGTGAAGTATTGGAGTATGATACTGAAAGTGTGGAGGTGCTGCTGATGAAGGATCCGGAACTTGCCGATGAATACCTGGCCCTGAGAAGCCGGAAGAAGAAACAGATGAAATTTGTTTTTATACGCAGGTACAATGAGAAGCATCCGCTCTATTTTCCTGCCAACTGATATACCTTTAAATATCACAAATCCAATCCTATGAAAAAGTATATTGTCCTTCTTGCTTGTGATGTTCCCATTTATTCATCTGCAGGCACAGCGGGAATACCTTCCCACAGCTGAAGATCTGAACCATTTTCACACCACCAAAACCTATGTGGTTCTCGAAAGCAATCCCATTTCGGATTACAACATTGAGATCCAGGATGCAGTGAAAAAGTACTGGAAAATCACAGAGTATGAGTTTCTCAGTTTCGATGAATTTGGAGATAAAAGCGCAGATAAAAATGCCTCCTTTCTCTATGTGGCTGCAGTCAATTTTGAAAAAGACAAATCCATACACCCGTTATAGGTTTCTCTGCCTCTCGCTGGGGGGAGATTATCAACAGTATCGATGAGATGAAGGACATCACCAACCTGCCCCTGAGTTATTACGGGGTGGATGAGGATCACTTTTCCTATAAGCTGGGCACCATTGTCAGGTTCATGCAGGATCATATCAGGTTGATTACCGAGCAACCCGAACTGGTATCCCAGAATGTATTCAAGCATTACAACGAAAACATGGCCGATATAAAGGGAAAAACCCTTTACCTTGTGGAGGATGAACTTGCCCGTGATGTTTCAACGGAAGCAAAGATCAGGGCACTTTATCCCAATGACGTAAAGATCGTGGAGCGGGAAGAGATCAAGGAGCTGATCATGGCAGGAGATGAGGATGCAGTGTTTCTTCACAAAGTGGGACCCGAAGGGCAAGAAGATGAATGCACAGGGTTTACAAGATCCTGATCGGTGCAGCAGATGCGAAGTTTTATTATTTCGACTACCATAAGTCAATGCAAAGAATCCGGATGCATTTCTGGAAAGCGATTTTAAAAAACTGGCCAAGGCCAGCAAATAGAAGGCTAAGTTCTATGGCAGACAAACCATCCATTCCAAAAGGAACCAGAGATTTTACTCCCCTGGAGATGACCAGGCGCAATCATATTTTCGATACCATCCGGAAGATTTTTAAAATCTATGGTTACCTTCCCATTGAGACACCTGCCATGGAGAATCTTTCATCTCTCTGATGGGCAAGTACGGGGAAGAGGGAGATAAACTTCTTGTTCAAGATCCTCAATTCGGGGGATTTAAAGAGCAAGCTGAGCGAAGAGGAGCTTTCAGAGATTCCCTGCGGGCAAGTTGGGAACAATGATCTCCGAAAAGGGACTGCAGGTATGACCTGACTGTTCCTTTTGCCCGTTTTGTGGTACAGCACCGCAACGAGATCACCTTTCCCTTTAAGCGCTATCAGATTCAGCCTGTATGGCGGGCCGACCGTCCCCAGCGGGGACGTTACAGGGAGTTTTACCAGTGCGATGTGGATGTGATCGGCAGCAATTCTCTGCTCAATGAGTTTGAACTGATTCAGATCATGGACCAGGTTTAGTGGCACTGGACTTGAAGGTGGTGATCAAGCTGAACAACCGGAAGGTGCTGGCAGGGATCGTGGAGGTGATCGGGGAATCTGAGACGGATGATCGATATTACGGTGGCCATCGACAAGCTGGAGAAAATCGGGCATGGAGAAGGTAATGCTGAACTGGAGCAGAAGGGATGTAAGTGCAGAAGCCATGGAGAAGCTGGAACCGGTACTTCAAATGAAGGGATCCGGTTCGAGAAGCTGGAATTCCTGGAGGGATACCTGGAATCGTTCGACACCGGATTAAAGGGGATCGCCGAGAGTCAAAGAGCTATTGTGCCTACCTGGAAGAGATCCTTTAAAGGCAGAGATTGAATTTGACCTTACCCTGGCCAGGGGCTTAAATTATTATACGGGAACCATATTCGAGGTGAAGATCGGCCGAGGTGGAGATGGGCAGTATTTGTGGCGGAGGACGGTACGACGATCTGACCGGGATATTTGGTCTGGAAGGAGTGTCGGGTGTGGGGGTATCCTTTGGAGCCGACCGCATCTATGATGTAATGCTGCAGCTGGAACGCTTCCCCGGACAAGGGGAGATGGATACCACGGGTTCTGTTTGTGAATTTTGGAGAGCGGGAGGTGCGATATATTCTCCCCATGCTTGACAGACTGCGCTCCGGTGCTATGGCCTCCGAACTCTATCCCGAGAATGTCAAGATGAAGAAGCAGATGGCCTATGCCAATAGCCGTAATATTCCCTTTGTGGCCCTTGTGGGTGAGCAGGAGATGACAGATGGCGTGATCACCCTGAAGGAGATGGAGACCGGGAAGCAGGAAGGCCTTAACCCCGATCAGCTACTGGAGCGACTGACCCAATAAGCCAGCTGCCCAAGAACATTTTTTCCGTGAACGGGATTTCCCGTTTTTTTCTGTGATTGACCTTTCAAAGTATGAAAGGATGAAAAAGGTACACCTGGTGACCACCGAGTGAGATCGGGTGGAAGAAGATTTGAAAAGATCACTCAGTGAAGAGCAAGAACTTGTCCTCTCGGATGAGGTGATAGGAGCGGATCTGCGCTTGCCGGGACTACCTGGACCGGAGGCTCGGAAAGGGCGATGAAGTAATTTATGGAATCAATACCGGTTTTGGCTCACTCTGCGATAAAGTGATCTCCAACGAAAACCTGGGACTCCTTCAGAAAAATCTGGTAATGTCACATGCTTGCGGGGTAGGGGATGAGATTCCCCGGAAATTACCAGGCTCATGCTGCTCCTGAAGATGCAATCGCTTTCCTATGGAAATTCTGGTGTCCAGGTGGCTACGGTTCAGCGCCTGGTCGATCTGTACAATCATAGATATCTTCCGGTGGTCTACTACCTACGGATCATTGGGGGCTTCAGGCGACCTGGCTCCACTGGCTCATATGAGCCTGCCCCTGCTGGGAATGGGTGAGGTGGTGTGAACGGAGAGAAGCAAGCCACAAGTGAAGCTTTTGCCAAGCATGGGATGGGAACCCATCGAGCTGCAATCAAAGGAAGGACTGGCACTGCTCAATGGGACCCAGTTCATGAGTGCATATGGAGTTTAGCTTTGCCTTCGCGTTTTCAAACTCTCCAGGCTGGCCGACATCATAGGAGCACTCTCCCTGGATGCATTTGATGGCCGAATTGAACCCTTTCATGAACTGATCCAGCAGATCAGGCCCCACCAGGGTCAGATTGTTACCGCCCGCAGGATCAGGTGGATATTGGAGGGAAGCGAATTGATCTCCCGCAAAAAGGCCCATGTTCAGGATCCTTACTCCTTCAGATGCATTCCCCAGGTACACGGCGCATCCAAGGATTCCATCAACTATGTGGCCTATGTGTTCAGGAACGAGATTAACTCGGTGACCGATAACCCCACTATCTTCCCGGAGGAGGATATGATTATTTCGGCTGGTAACTTCCACGGGCAACCGCTGGCCCTGGCACTGGACAACCTGGCCATTGCCATGAGTGAACTGGGAAATATTTCGGAGAGGCGTACCTACCAGTTGGTGTCGGGAACCAGGGGACTGCCCCATTTCCTGGTGGCCAACCCTGGTCTCAACTCGGGCTTTATGATACCCCAGTATACCGCCGCCTCCATGGTGAGTCATAACAAGCAGCTTTGTACACCCTCATCGGTCGATTCCATTGAATCGTCCCAGGGACAGGAAGATCATGTCAGTATGGGAGCCAACGCAGCCACAAGTGCCTGGAAGGTCATGGAAAACCTGGAACGGATTCTTGCAATCGAACTTTACAATGCGGCCCAGGCCCTGGAATTCAGAAGGCCGGCCCGTACCAGCCCATATCTGGAGAAATTTGTGGAAGGATACAGGGAGAGAGTGGCCTTTGTGGATGATGATAAAGTGATGTACAACGACATTGAGGCGAGTGTTCTCTACCTCAGGGAGGTGCAATTGAACCTCCCTGCAGAGCTCCTGGAATTTAAGGATTATTCGCCGGGGACCGGAAGCTGAGCTGGTTGACCCGGACCACGTCCATGGCCATCACCTTTGCCATCACCTTTGCCATCACTCCTCAGTTTTTTCACCAGGTGCTTGCGGAAATCCCACTCCACCTTATAGAGTTTCAGAACTTTTTCAGGAGGGAGCACCATGGGGAATTTATCTTTAAAATACTCCTGTTCCAGCTTAAAAACCTGGGCCTTGTTATCCAGGATACGGGCCAGGATCTCATTAATCTCTTTGTCTGAAAGGTTTCCGGCGTTATCGTGACAATACCTGAAAGTATTACGTTCCTCCTCCATCACCTTCGTTTTCCGATTAATAAAATCGTTGTATACGGGCCAGAATGCCTTCTTCTCTGAATCGGTCAGCTCAAGATTTTCATTGAAGTAAGCCTCCCTGTCCTCGTTAAATTTTTTTATCTGCTCTTCGGTCTGGGCATTTGCAAGGCCGCTCCAAAGCATGAAAGCCATGGATAGGATGGTTGCAAGCTTGATGGTGAGTATTTTTTTCATGATCGTTTTGTTATTATTCAAAAATAAGGTCCATTTCCATATCGGAACTGGCCAGGTATTCGATGGCCTGATTGAGGTAAGCATCATCATCATCCATGAGGTAAGCCGACTCTTCCAGATAGGTCGCCAATTCAGAGTCGCTGGCGAAAAGTACTGCTCCTTCAAGAAGGGCATATTCAAGATAATTATCCTCCATTTCGCTTCCCGGTGTCAGCATTCTGACCAGGGGGAAGCTGATTAGTGCCAGGGCGGCCACGGCAGCTGCCACGGCCAGTCCCACACGAAAGCTTCCCAGCCTTCTGGTCGGAACCTTTTCCGCTTCCATCCGGAGCAATCGATCGTTCAAACGCCCGGGCAGGGTGTCAAAGTAATCTGCGGGAACCTTAAAAGGATTTGTTTTTTGCTTTTCCATTATTCTATAATGTTACTGTTTAGACCAATACACCTTAAAAAGGTTTAATCATCTTTCAGTTTGATTTCAAGTTTTTTTACAGCATGGTGATAGGAGGCTTTCAGGGCCCCCACCGAGGTGTCGAGAATAGCCGACATCTCTTCATATTTCATCTCGTCAAAATACTTCATATTAAAAACAATGCGCTGCTTCTCAGGGAGTTTTAGGATGGCTTGCTGTAATTTTAGGCTCGCCTCATCCCCGTCAAAGAAAGCATCCGCTTCCAGCTGGTCGCTCATTCGCATTTCCACATCGCCCCAGGGGGATAGGATTCGTCGCTTTTTTTGTTTTAGCAAAGTGAGTGACTCATTGGTGGCAATCCTGTACAACCAGGTGAAGAGGCTGGAATCGGCGCGAAATCCGGGCAGGGATTTCCAAACCTTGATCAGGGTGTTCTGAAGTACGTCATCGGAATCCTCGTGTGAGATTACGATCTTTCGGATGTGCCAGTAGAGTCTCTCCTGGTACTTCAGCACCAGCTGATTAAAAGCCTCTTTTTCTTTACCTGGGCTTTTAGCTCCGTCGACGATCTCCCTGTCATCCCAATTCGGCATTCTTCTGAGCTTGTTTCGGGTTTTAGACCCCTGTCAAATTAAAAGGTTTAAATGGTCCTACTGGTCGAGGCTGATGGTCTCGGTGGAGCCCGAACTTACTTTAAAGTTTCTTATTACAGAAAGTTCGGTGGATTTTAAATCTCCCCTTCTGAAGATTACACGGTAGGAACCTGGTTGCAGGTAGAAGCCTTGATTGCTCCGGTTTTCCTGCAGATTTAAAACCCACTTCTGATCACCCTCGGGATTAAGCTGGTAAAGTGCACCTGAACCCGGCTGTTCTGAAGAGAACTGTACATAGCCAGGGGCGGGTATCTCAACGGTGGTGGTATAACTTTGCCTGATCTCCACATCTTCCACCTTCATTAAAGGATAAATGGGAATCTCCAGGTCATATTTTCCTACAATGTATTTTCCAATGTCGCCCATCTCATGAATGTTGATGGTGGAATGTTTCCCGGCCTGTTTCACCAGGATTTTCTCATTATCCAGGGCCTTCCCCCGGTTGGTTCGCACCAGCAGATAACCCTGAGGGGCGTCCAGCCCTATGGTATTGTGGCGGCCGGTTTGCAATTTAACACTGTCAATCCGAACCGGAGGGATGGTTTGTGCCACCACATCGTAGGTTGTCATATGGTCGAGTGACAGTGTATCAGGGTTCCCCTTACTGTTAATGGTGTGAATCATATTGTACCTCACAACCCCGGAAAATCGGTCATATAAAATAACATTCACATCCGTTTCGCTGGGTCTATGCTCAGTGTCCAGCAGGTTTACCTGGGTGCTGGTTGCATTCAGGGCCTCTGTGATCACCACTTGCAGTGCCTCCCGGTAAGTTTCCTTGTCAGGAGCATCGTAGTATTCTCCGATGCAATTGAAAGTCTCCCGAAATCCAGGATCGGTTCCTATCCCAATCACGAAGGGACGAAGGATGATACCTTTTTTTTGTAATCTCCTGGAGACTTCGCAGGGATCACCGTCACATGCTTCCAGTCCGTCTGTAATCAGAAGGATAATATTCCGGCAGTTGTCGCAGGGAGGGAAATCGTCAGGTGCCAATTCAAGGGAACGGGCTATGGGAGTTGTTCCCTTGGGATTTATAAATTTTAATTTCTGCCTGATCCTGGTTCCATTGTTGGGGCTGAAGGGAACCTCCAGTTTGGTATCGCTGCAATCCTGCGGTGGAACCGGACTCTGGTGGCCATATATCCTCAGCGCAATTTCCACGTTGGGATTGGTCTCCAGGCTATCTACCATCTCAATCAGAACATCCCGGGCAATATCAATTTTACGTTCCCCCTCCCATTGTCCTGCCATACTGTTGGAGGCATCAAAAATGAAAAGAATCCTCGATTTAGGGGCATAAGCCGGTTGTTTATCCTGAGCACTGAGGCTGGAGGCCGGTGCCATACAAATCAGGTACAGGAGGACATAAATCATCCCTCCCGATATTATTTTATTTACTTTTCTTTTATTACTCATCCCAGAATTATTAACGAAGCCTTTACTTTAAAAGTACTAAAAAGTGTGGAAGGATTACATTTTGTTTATATCCCAAATTGGGATATAATGACAATATTACTTATATTTGTAAAATGAGAATTATTGCATTTCGAACTTTAAGAGAGTTTTATGAAAAGCCAGAGTATGCAAATTCAGAAGTATCATTAAGAGCCTGGTATCATGATGTAAAAACTTCAGAATGGAAGGATTCCAATGAATTAAAGCAACAATATGCCACCGCAAGTATTATTGGAGGAGGTAGAGTTGTCTTTAATATCAATGGCAATAAATACAGGTTGGTGGTAGCTATTGATTATGATTTTAGAGTAGTCTTTATTCGATTCATTGGAACTCATAACCAATACGACAAAATAGATGTAAAAACGATTTGATTATGGAGATTAGACCAATTAAGACAGAGCACGATTATGATTCTGCCCTTGACCGGATAAAAGAGCTGTGGGGTTCCGGAATAGATACTCCAGAAGGGGATGAACTGGATTTGTTGGTAACTCTTGTTGAATCTTACGAGATGAAGCATTATCCAATTTCTTCTCCTGATCCGATCGATGCGATAAAGTTTCGAATGGAGCAAATGGGTATGACAAGAGCCGATATGGTACAATATCTGGGCAGTCAGAGTAGAGTGAGTGAAGTTCTGAATCGAAAAAGAAATCTGACACTTAAAATGGTGAAATCATTGTATAAGGGATTAAGGATTTCGCCTGAAATTCTATTGGGCTGAAAGTTACTGAATAATGATTTTACCTGTAAGCTTTTCCTGATCCCAGCTGCAAGAGACTAAATACAGGCCTTTCTCCCAATCCATGGTCGGGATTTCAATACCCTGTCCCTGATAAACCAGGGTCTGCTCCAAAAGCTTCAAACCATTTGAAGTAAATACGGCCAGAAGCAGCTGCCTTCCCTTGGGGACTTCCGGGTAAATGAGAAAACGATCCGAGGCCGGATTAGGGCAGAGTTTCAAAGAGCTGACAGATTCTGGTTCCGTGGATTTTATGAGCGCTTCCAGCTGCACATCCAGTAAACTGGCCTGATAGGAGCTCACCTGTACACCCGCAAGAAGGAGGGGCTCATAGCCATCGGCGGAGAATTTTACATCGTAAGTTCCCTCCTCCAGCAGGCGATAGAAATCACCATGGGTGGCCGAGCTTTGCACAGCAGAATGATCGTGATCATGGGATGGAATTTCCACCAGAGCGGCAAGCGGCAATCCGCTTTTCAAATCACTAACCCTTCCCCTGATCCCATACCGGCACTGGGCCATATAATTCAGAAGTGAACGTTCGTTTTTTTTCCAGTACTCATCCAGCAGTTCACTGGCAAGCCGGTAATCGTTGGATAGTTCCAGGGTAAGCTCCCGTCCCTCCAGGTAGTAAGTGACATAGTCCTGTCGTCCGCCCCTGATCTTATACCACTGTGCACCATTGGTGATCCCATCCTCAAAGAGGGACATATAATCCGGATCCACTGCCCTGGCCTCATCGGCATATTCGCGCGATACAAAACGTAGCCAGCCATCGTCAGCATGCAGCTTATCGGTAAAATCCCAGGGGTAGTTTACCACCTCGGCTCCGCTGTGAATGTTGGCCGACATGCTGAAGTTATGTGCCTGCAGAAAGGCCATCATCGCTTTGGTCTCCTGAGCCCTTCCCGCAGTATCATTCACCGCTTCGCCGGCCAGCGGATCGGGAAATTCGCGATTCATATCGGTCCCATCGGAGGTTTGACGCCTTGACTGAAGTACCGAAAAATCGTCGTCGGGATAATAAGTTCCATCCGGATTGGCCAGTGGATTGATCCAAATTTCCAGCTCATTAAGCAGCCGGTCCACCTCTGCATCCTCTCCATATCCACTCAGCAGGTGGTTTATCAGCCTGAGCATCATAGGGTAACCCAACAGTTCGTCGCCATGCATGCTGCTGGTATAAAAAAAACTGGCCTCCGCTTCATCGAGCGCTGCATGGTCGCTGATTTTTATGGCCAGCAGAAGTCGGCCCTGGGGGGTGAAACCAAAGGTGTCCAGTCTGCAGATTTCAGGATAGCTCTGTGCAAAGAGCTGCATCATCTCCACATACTGGGGGTAGGTGGGGTATTTAGTAAAGGTAAGGGCCTCTGCCAGGCTGGCCGCCATATCGCCTTCATCAAGATGCACCTCTTGCCACTGGCCATGAAGGGAAAAAACCAGGAAAAAAAGAAGAACCAGGAAAAGGATCTTCTTTTGCATGGCTATACGTTGAAGCGGATGTGCAGGATATCGGCCTCTTCCACCACATAGTTTTTTCCCTCCACCGATAGCTTGCCCTTCTCCTTGCAGGCCTGTTCCGATCCCAGGGTGATAAAATCTTCGTATTTCATCACTTCGGCCCGGATGAATCCGCGCTGAAGGTCGCAGTGAATGGCTCCTGCAGCCTCGGGGGCCAGGGCATCCCTTGCGAATGGTCCATGCCCTGATCTCCTTGGGACCTACCGTAAAAAAGGAGATCAGGTTCAGCATGGAGTAGGCCGATCGAACCAGCTTGCTTACTCCCGGCTCTTCCAGTCCGGCATCCGCCAGGAACTCCTTGCGGTCCTCTTCATCCTCCAGTTCGGCAATCTCTGATTCCAGCCTGGCAGCCAGTACCAGGATTTCTGCATCTTCATCCGGCCAGGTAGTCCTTCACCTGGTCCACATAGGCATTTCCTGTAATGGCTGCCTCATCTTCCACATTGCAGACATACATCACCGGTTTGCTCGGTAAGCAGGAAGAGATCTTCGCATATGTTTACCGGTCCGATTCACTCACATCCAGGGTGCGGGCATTCTGAAAATCTTCAAAGTGGGCCTTGTACAGTTCCAGCACTTCCAGTCCCCTTTTGGCATCCTTGTCCCCCGTCTTGGCAATCTTGGCCAGCCGTTCCATCTTCTTCTCCACCGATTCCAGGTCCTTTACCTGCAGCTCCAGGTTGATGGTCTCAATATCCCGCACCGGATTCACCGAGCCGTCAATATGCGGAAGCTGTTCGTCGTCAAAGCACCGAGCACCTGGATCAGGGCATCGGTATTGCGGATATCGGAAAGGAATTTGTTGCCCACACCTTCACCATGACTGGCCCCTTTGGTCAGTCCGGGAATATCCACAATCTCCACGGTGGCCGGGATCACCTTCTCGGTGGGCTGGAAATTTTCCAGGTTATAGAGCCTGGGATCGGGCACATTCACCACTCCCACATTGGACTTGTTGGAGGTAAAGGCAAAACTGGAAGTTTCCACCTTGGTATTTGACATGCAATTAAAGAGGGTGGATTTGCCCACGTTCGCCACCCCGATAATCCCGCATTTAAGTGCCATAATTGTTTATATTTGGCTCAAAATTAGCAAAAAAGAACCATCCCTGCTGACCCATTTTAAATATTAATGGGTAATTTTGGGCTTCAATTTTCAAAAAAACAGATTTAATTCTAAGGCATCAGACAATGGATAACAAGATTCACACCAAAGCAGCAGACAACATTCGTATTCTCGCAGCCGCCATGGTCGAAAAAGCCAAATCAGGTCACCCGGGCGGCGCCATGGGCGGAGCCGATTTCGTGGAGATGCTTTATTCCGATTCCTGAATTTTGACCCCGACGATATGGCCTGGCCATTGCGGGACCGGTTTTTCCTGGATCCCGGACACATGTCACCCATGCTTTACGGAATTCTGACGCTTACCGGGAACTATAGCCTGGAAGAGCTAAGCAACTTCCGCCAGTGGGGAAGTCCCACTCCCGGTCACCCCGAGGTGGATGCACAGCAGGGGGGTGGAGAATACCTCCGGTCCGCTGGGACAGGGTCATACCATGGCCGTGGGAGCTGCCATAGCCGAACGTTTCCTGGTAGCCCGTTTTGGTGAGTGGATGGCCCATAAGACCTATACATTTATTTCCGACGGAGGTGTCCAGGAGGAGATCTCCCAGGGAGCCGGCCGCATCGCAGGTTACCTGGGACTCTTCCAATCTGGTGATGTTCTACGATTCCAACGACATTCAGCTTTCCACCCGTACCGAGGCCGTTTCAGCCGAAGATACTGCCATGAAGTATAAGGCCTGGAACTGGAATGTAATTACCATCGACGGCAATGATCTCGGACAGATTTTCGAGGCACTTGAATCGGCCGAGGAAGAGACGTGAGCGGCCCACCCTGATCATCGGGAAGACCATCATGGGCAAGGGTGCCCTGGATGAGAATGGTAACAGTTTCGAGGGAAAGAACTTCCACCCACGGAATGCCACTTTCAGAAGCAGGAGCCTCCTTTGCAAAGACCATCTCCAACCTGGGAGGAGATCCCGAGAATCCCTTTGTGATCTTTCCCGAGGTGAAGGAGGCCTATGAAAAGATGCTGGATGAGAAACGTAAAGCAGGCAGCTCAGAAGAAAGGCTGTCCAGGCTAGCCTGGGAAAAGGAAAATCCGGAACTGGCTGAAAAATTACAAAAGCTTCCTGGAAGGAAAGCTTCCTGAAATTGATTTTGCAGCCATCGAGCAGAAGGCCGGTGCTCCCACCAGGGCTGCATCTGGTGCTGTACTGGCCAGCCTGGCAGGAAAGGTGGAGAACCTGATTGTGGCCTCGGCCGACCTGTCCAACAGCGACAAGACCGATGGTTATCTGAAAAAGACCACTGCCTTTACAACGGGGCGATTTCAGCGGATCCTTCCTGCAGGCAGGTGTGGCGAACTTACCATGGCTGCCATTGCCAACGGAATGGCCCTGCATGGAGGCGTGATCCCGGTGATCGGAACCTTCTTTGTATTCAGCGACTATATGAAGCCGGCAGTCCGCATGGCTGCCCTGATGGAACTTCCTGTGAAATATGTCTGGACCCACGATGCATTCCGGGTGGGAGAAGATGGACCAACCCACCAGCCGGTGGAGCAGGAGGCTCAGATCAGGCTTGCTGGAACACCTGAGAAATCACCATGGCAAACGTTCCATGATGGTGCTTCGTCCGGCCGATGCCAATGAAGCAACGGTTGCCTGGAAGATGGCCCTGGAGAACAAAACCACACCCACAGCCCTCATCCTGTCCAGACAGGGAATTCCTGATCTGCCCGCAAAGCCAGGTTCGGACAGTTACACCGATGCCCTCCAGGCAGAAAAAGGTGCCTACGTGGTAAGGGATTGTGAGGGTAACGCCCGATGTGGTGATGCTGGCTTCCGGATCGGAAGTGGCCACCCTGATGTCAGGATCAGCCCTGTTGGAGGAAAGGAATAAATTGAAGGTGAGGATCGTTTCGGCCATCTCTGAAGGAGTATTCCGGGAGCCAGGATGCACGCCTACCAGGAAGCGGTGATACCTGCCGGGGTTCCCGTATTTGGATTGACTGCCGGACTGCCTGTAACCCTGCAGGGACTGGTGGGTGCCAGCAGGGAAGGTATTCGGACTGGAGAGTTTCGGGTACTCAGCACCCTACAAGGTGCTGGATGAGAAGTTGGGTTTCACCGGCGAGAATGTTTACAAACAGGTCACCAGCATGCTGGGAATCTGATCCATATAAAACAAACAATGATTATAAAATTTCGGGTAAGGCTCTTATTAGGGGTGGTGATGATGATCACCACCTCTTCTCTTATATCAGGTCAGAAGATTCCTCCCTCAAAGCCAAAACTGATCGTGGGAATTACAGTCTCTGGTATGCGCTACGATTACCTTTCGGTGTACTGGGATAAGTTTGGAGAACATGGCTTTAAGAAGATGGCCACCACCGGTGCCAACTTCAAAAATGCCAGGTACGATTACCTGATCACCGACCCAAGTTCGGGTTATGCCTCCATTGCCACCGGTGGTATGCCAGCCACCCATGGGATAGTATCGGATTTCTGGTACGACCGCCTTGGGAACGAAATTATATATGCCATCGCTGACAAGGATCAGACCACCGTAGGAGGACCTTATACCAGCGAATCCTATTCCCCTGTCTCCCTGAACAGCCGCACACTGGCCGATGAATTGATGGTGAAGAGTCGCTTCAGATCACGATCCATAGGTGTGTCCATGGATCCTAAGGCGGCCATCCTGATGGCCGGACATACCGCCAAAGGTGTCTACTGGCTTAACCCGGAAAAAGCTTCCTGGATCACCAGCTCCTATTACACTGATTCACTCCCGGGATGGGTCAGTGACTTCAACCAGAAAAACTACCGGGATATATACCTGGAAAGGAGTTGGGAAACCCTTCTGCCCATTGCAGAGTATAGCGAATCATTGCTGGACAACAATGAATATGAGATCGGTTTCAGGGGACAGACCACCTTTCCCTACGACCTGAACAAGCTTAGCCAGGGATCTAAAAGCAGGGACTACAGTATGCTGATGACTGTTCCATGGGGCAATACCTTCACCAAGGATATGGCCCTTGCGGCGATTGTCAACGAGGAACTGGGGAAAAGGGAAGTGACCGACATGATCCACATCGGCTTTAATGCCACCAGTCAGCTGGCCAATCATTTCACCACCTGGTCGGTGGAGATGGAGGATGCCTACCTGAGGCTGGACCAGGACCTGGCCCACCTGCTTGGAGTTCCTTGATAATGAACTGGGACTGGAGAACGTGCTGGTTTATCTCACAGCCGAAAATGCCCTGGCTGTAGATCCTCGCTACCTGGCCGATTACCGTATTCCGGCCGGATTTTTCAATTATCGCACCAGCATCTCACTGCTGCGCTCCTACCTAAATGCCGTTTACGGGCAGGGCGACTGGGTTACCTTTTATCATGCCCAGCAGATTTACCTGAACCACCAGCTCATAGAAGACTCAGGTCTGACCCTGGAGGAGGTGCAGAACCGTGTGGCCCGATTTATGGTACAGATGGGCGGAGTTGCCAATACCATACAATCCCATGTGCTTCAACAGAACAATTTTACCGACGGAGTAATGCAGCGCATTCAGAATTCCTACTACCAGAAACGTTCAGGTGATGTGATTATTAATCTGACCCCTGGTTGGGTAGAGCACAGTAAGCTGGTGGAGAATGGATTTAATGAATTCCGCTATACCTCCCATGTTCCCATGATCTTCTATGGATGGAAGGTGAAACGAACCACCATTTCTAACCGGGTGTCACCCACCGATATTGCCACAACCATCGCTTCCTTTCTGGAACTCTCCATGCCCGAAAATGCAAGCGGAGCGGTTATTGAAGAAATTATTAAGTAACTCGCTGGTAAGCCAGGTTGTTAGTGCTCAGCTCAGCTCAGCTCAGTAGCTCAGCTCAGTGCTCAGCTCAGCTCAGTGCTCAGTAGCTCAGTGCTCAGCTCAGTGCTTGTTTATATTATGAATCCAAATTTTATCAAGGCTCCGGTATTGATATCACCATTGTTATATGGTTGAGTAAACAATGCTGGTTGCAGGATGCAGGATGCCAGGCTCAGAACCAGGCCCTCCCGCTGTTTATCGAAACATTGGGCGAAAATAAAACAGAATAGATATAAAATATCCGATTATTAACTAATATGGTATGTTTCAGATAATAAATATCTATCGAGGGATATTTATTATCCGGCTATATACTTATTAGTGTAATATACAGATAATAAATGTCCCTCTCCATAGGATGCCTCTGATCTGGAACATTTTAAACAGTTTCCAAGCAGAAATAGGCTTGATATAACATTTCAGGATGTGGCGTGGGAATTTTATGAGAAGGACCGTGTTCCTCTGACCTTGAGAAGGACCGTGTTCCTCTGACCTTGAGAAGAACCCTGTTCATCTGGTAAGGATACTGGCAGTCATGGTCCACTCTTGTTCTTTTTGTCCCGGACAAACACGATTAAAAGATAATGGGACACCCGGAAACATCTAAATCCGGAACCATAAAGCTGATGATAGATGACTTAAAGAGCGGCCTAAATAGAAGTGAAGAAAACAGGAAGTTTATTAATCTTCTCCTGACCTGTTAACTTTAGCGAAAACAGGATAAATGCTACGATAAAAATTGCTTGTGTATCATATGTCTGCGGTTAATCTGAGGTACTCTTATTTAGGCATTGTCAGAAATGAAATCTGAACTGAGCACTGAGTACTATGCACTGTTGAGTTTGTCGCGGAGCTTGGAGAAGCTTTTGACCAGGGAAGGATCTTTTTCAATGGCTGTCCCAATTACCACCATATCGGCCCCTGCATTAAATACATTTTCAGCCTGTTCAGGGCTTGAAATGCCTCCGCCCACAATGAGGGGCAAAGAGATTTTTTTGCGAATAGAGGAGATCATATCCGCTCCCACACAATGCTCCGCACCACTTCCCGCTTCGAGGTAAATGGTTTTCATACCCAGCATCTCTCCCGCCATGGATGTGGCAATGGCCAGATCGCACTTTCCGGCAGGGATGGGTTTGGTGTTACTCACATATTCAACCGTGGTCGAGTGGCCGTTTTCGATGAGCAGGTAGCCGGTGGGAATCACCTCAATGCCCGAACGGCACAGGTGGGGTGCGGCCAGCACATGATTTCCAATGAGGAACTCGGGATTCCGGCCCGAGATAAGCGAGAGAAAGAGAATTCCGTCGGCGCGGTCGGAGAGCTGCATTACATTTCCCGGGAAAAGGAAGACCGGCAATTTGGTGCCCAGTTTCAGGGAGGTGATAGTAATATCGATGGGGTTAAAGAGGATACTTCCTCCCACTAGCAGCAGGTCGGGCGGGTAGAGGTTGATCTGCTCCATCAGGGCATCAAGCGAGGGGTCGTCATGCTTGTCAGGGTCCACCAGGAGGGCAAACTTCTTCTTGCTTCGATCAACTAATTTTTCGTAGAATCCGTTCATTATTTAAAACACCAGACCAGTGCGTAATTATCGTGTTGAAGGTACTCCAGTTCAATATCCTCTTCGCCGATTCCGTTGAGTACATGGCCTTCCATAAAGCCGTGTTCCTCGGGCACGAATGGTGAAATGGTCAGCCCGTCCCTGAAATTAATATCCTGTTTATCCAGGATTTTATAGAGGGCCTCCTTTGCACACCAGTGAAGGTAGAGGTGGTACTTTTTCATTTCCGGATCGTCGGTAATACTCTCCTTTTCATTGATAAATTTGTCTGCTACCTTGCTGATCTTTCCGGTCATGTACTCCAGATCGATTCCCACCTGCTTGTCTTTGCTGATCATTACAGCAGTGAGGTTATTGGAGTGAGATATGCTTATTTTATGGGTATTTCCCCTTACAAAGGGTTTATTCTCTGCGTTATAGAGAATCCGGGTGTCTTTCCCGATCATGTTTTTAACCAGGGCGCGAACGCTGAGCCATTCAATTTTTCTGCTGACATTTTTAAAGCTATCCAGTTTGGTTTTCTCAACAGGAGCCAGATCGACCATTTTATAGAGGGAATCGTAATCCTCCATAATCTCCCAAACACCCAGATGACAATCCGGTAATATTTCTGTCTTTAAAAATACCCCCACAATATTGTAGTTCAGTTTGCTTTAAAGCTAGTACAAAGTTACACAAATATGAATTAATACTTCCATTCGCAAGTCTGAATGAGATGCAGAATGTCTTCACGCATAAAATCAATCACCGGCTTTAGTGAATCACGGTTGGGAGCGCAGTCGAAGTAAAGCGATCCCCTTAAAAAATGAGTGGTACTATCGGTGATGAAAAACTGAACGGCCGAGGCCACATCCCCACTCAGGTCGTATATCATGCCAAATTGCTTCTCCTCCGGGTTCATAAAAGGGGTCTCCTCGATCCCATCGGCTTTTACGGTATGCTTATAGGCCAGGGTCCGGCAATCGGTAATATAATCGCCAAGGTTTCCCGTAACAGGTTTATAACTAAGGTGGATGGTAGCTCTGACCTGGGGTACCACCAGGTTGATCCATCCCGATTCACCGGGCCGATTGCTTTTCACGACTTCAGCATACACCGGAATTTCGAAACTATAAAAGGGTTCATCATCATAGATCAGATAGCCCTTTTCAGGGGTCTCGATCTTTACATATCCGGCAGGTTTGGGAGTGTATGAACGGTCGCAGGAAGAAAGGGTAAATACCAGCGCCAGGAGCATATACACAAGGGATGGTATGGAAGTGGATACTTTCAAGTTATGCCTGCTCCTTCACAATTGACTTCACTTCTTTAATTCTTCGCTTGTCCAAACTCAGGACCGTAAACTCAACATTTTTACACAGGATAACGTCATTTACCTTTGGAAATCCACCCTTTAGTTCGAGGATCAGTCCGGCAACGGTCTCGGCATCTCCCTTTATATCATCAAAGAGTTCATCATCCAGACCGGTTACCTTATAAAAATCATTCAGCTGGGTTTTACCTTCAAAAATGGTAGTCCGGGCATCGATCCTCCTGTAAAGCTCTTCTATCTCGTCCGATTCATCGGTGATCTCACCCACCACTTCCTCCAGGATATCCTCCATGGTAACGATTCCTTCGGTACCTCCATACTCATCCACTACAATGGCCAAGTGGGTCTTTTTTACCTGGAATTCATTGAGAAGATCGTTAATTTTCTTAGACTCAGGAACATAGAAAGGTTCCCTGATCAATCTTTGCCATTTGTAGTCATTGGTCTTGTTGATGTGGGGCAAAAGGTCTTTAACAAAGAGTATACCCTTCAGATTGTCGGAGGTTTCTTCGTAAACAGGAATCCTTGAGTATCCTGATTCAATAATCACCCTGGTGAGGGTGGCCAGGTCGGTCTCTATATTCACTGCGATCACATCGGTCCGTGGTTTCATAATCTCGGAGGCCTCCAGGTTGCTGAATCGGACGATACCCTCCAGCATTTCCTTCTCATCTTTTACCACACCTGTGGTGAGGTCCAGAGCCTCGGAGATATCATCCATGGAAATGTTCTGTCCCTTTTTGGCAAGCCTGCGCTTCACCAGACGAGTTGATCTGATCAGGATATAAATGAGGGGATTAAAAATGCGGTCGGTCACCATAAGAGGTAAGGACATCATTAGTGCAAAACCGGGTGCAAACCTGTTGGCGTAGATTTTTGGGAGGATCTCTCCAAAGAGTAGCAGCATAAGGGTGATAACCACCACTTCGATGATGAAGCCCAGCAGAGGGTTTTCGTGGAAATCAAGAAGGGCCCCGGTGACATAGGCAGAGATTGTGATCATGCCTACGTTGATAAAATTGTTGGATATCAATATGTTGGCCAGAAGTCTTTCCGGCTTGTCAAGGAGTCTTAGCACAAGCATTGAAGAGCGTGAATTGCCTTCCTTCAGGGTTTTGATGTTTTGAGGAGTAAGGGAGAAAAATGCCACCTCCGAACCGGAGATCAATGCCGAAAAGAATAAGAGAATAACCACCACCACCATTGCTATGATGATGTCTGGCGTGACTGGCTTGAAGATGGCCCCTAGAAAAACTACTGATAACGATGCTTCCAAATCTGGATTTATAGGTTAGCGATCGGCTCAGAACGGAAGGTCGTCCGGGCCATTGTCACCATTACTGAAAGGGTCCGCACCTCCATTGTCTGATTCTGCAGCCTCTCCCGATTGTGTGCTGGTAGTTTGTGCCGCCGGCCCTGCTTGTGTGACCCGGTTGCCGCCCTGGGATGACTGTCCGCCCTGGTTAACGCCCTGGTTAACGCCCTGGTTACCGTCCTGGTCACCGGCTTCATCGGGCTTTCTGCTGAGCAGTTGCATTTGGTCGCCCACAATTTCGGTAATGTACTTCTTGTTTCCGTCCTGGTCATCATAGGAGCGGGTTTTGATTCTTCCTTCTATATAAATCTGGGTCCCTTTTTTCACATATTTCTCAGCCACCTGTGCCAGTCCCCTCCAGAGGACCACATTGTGCCATTCGGTGGTCGAGACACGTTCTCCTGCCTTATTCTTATAGGTTTCACTGGTTGCCATTGGAAATTTTGTGAAGGCTGTTCCTTCATCGAGGTAGCGTGTTTCGGGGTCCTTGCCCACGTTTCCCACCAGTATTACTTTGTTTACGGACATCTGTTGGATTACATGTTAAATTCTCATCAAAGATACTTAAAATTTGGCTACTTCCATGTATTTCTCAATGAGCCGTGGTACCGGGTAGAGATCCAGTTCACCTATGACGATTCGGATAAATTTCTCGCTCAGGGGAGAGGGGAGGGCAGGGAGGTTTACCTGAACAAAGCGTGCATGTATGGTGAGATGGGTAAGCTGGTGGCGAATGGGCTGCGATACAGCCGAAAAGGCAGGAAAACCATCGGGCAGGGCTTCTTCTACCGAGCTGCTGAGCTTTCCCATCATCTGTGAGAACATCTCACCCAGGATCTTTTCGGTGGAATGTTCCTTCGGGCTTTCCAACATGGGGAAGTGGTAGAGGGATCGCCAGATTCCCTTTTCCTCGCGCCTGGTGAGGATGGTTTCGCCTCCAGCCTTTATCACATAGAAATACATCCAGCGTTCCGCAGGAGGACGCTTGGGTATTTTCAGCGGGAGGACCTCCACCCGTCCCGTGAGTCTGGCGTTACAGCCCCGGGCAAGTGGACACTCACTGCACCCGGGTGAAAGGGGGACACACTGAAGAGCCCCAAATTCCATCATGGCCTGGTTATGCGTGCCGGGGCTGACAGCCCGCGGGGGCTTCCTGATGGTTCCCGGGGAAATACTTTGTAACATTAAGTCCATGGCCAGGCCCTCGATGATTTGTCCCCCTGAGGGGCTGTTGATAGCCTCCTCCACCCCGAATAACCTGGCGATCACCCGGGATACGTTTCCATCCACCACAGCCTTTTTTTCATCGAAGCATATGGAAGCCACTGCAGAAGCGGTATAAATCCCTACTCCCTTCATGGCCAGCAAGCCTTCAAAAGTGTCGGGCATCTTTCCTCCATTGGCCTCAACCAGTGTCTTTGCGGCCTGGTGCATGTTTCGGGCCCGACTGTAATATCCCAGTCCCTGCCATAATTTCAGTACCTGATCCTCCGATGCAGCGGCCAGAGTATTTAAATCAGGAAAGGCGATCACAAAGCGTTTATAGTATTCAAGACCTTGAACTACACGTGTTTGCTGAAGAATTACTTCTGAAATCCAGACCAGATATGGGTCTTTGGTGCGGCGCCAGGGGAGGTCCCTTTTGTTTTTTTCATACCAAGCATGTACAATTCCGCCAAATTTCATTACCTTCGTCGCCGTTTAATATGATAATGCACTAATATTTAGGGCACTAAAATAAAAATTAATTCAAATCGATTTCATATTCACGTAAAAGTATTTATATTTGCAAATCCAACAATCGGAACTAATGTAAATCATTGATAATTAAAGGTTTTTTAAAAATGACTAAAGCAGATATTGTAAACGAAATTTCCAAGAATACGGGAATTGAGAAGGTGACTGTTCAGAAAACAGTTGAAGCATTCATGGAGACAGTGAAAGATTCACTCAGCAAGGACAAAAATGTATACCTGAGGGGTTTTGGAAGTTTCATCGTGAAGAAAAGGGCTAAGAAAACTGCCCGTAATATTTCCAAGAATACAACCATTATTATTCCCGAGCATTCCATACCTGCTTTCAAGCCTGCGAAAACTTTCGTAAGCAAGGTGAAAACCAACGTGAAGTAAAAGTATATAATTATGCCGAGCGGAAAAAAACGTAAAAGACACAAGATGGCTACCCACAAACGCAAGAAGCGTTTGAGGAAGAATAGACACAAGAAGAGGAAATAATTTCTTTTTTCCATACTATTAAACTAAACCTAAAGCCCTTGGTGGTCTTTAGGTTTAGTGCTATAATCTATTAGCTTAATCTTCATAAATGCAGAAATTGTGAGCAGTGAACTGGTAATCAACTCAACCAAGGAGAAGGTTTCTATTGCACTACTTGAAGATGGTAAGCTCGTTGAATTAAACCAATCATCACTTTCGCAGCAGTTTTCAGTTGGTGAGATCTACCTGGCCAAGGTCAAGAAGATTATGCCGGGATTGAACGCTGCATTTATTGATGTGGGATATGAGAAGGATGCATTCCTTCACTACCTGGACCTGGGTCCACAGTTCGGTTCGCTGAACAAATACCTGGCAACAGCCATTTCGAAAAAAGGAAGGCCGCAACCGATCACCAAGTTCAATCGCCTTCCGGATATCAATAAGCACGGAAAAATCAACGAGGTCCTCAAGCAGGGTCAATATATCCTCGTCCAAATTGCCAAGGAACCCATCTCAACGAAGGGTCCCAGGCTAAGTTCGGAGATCTCCATTCCCGGAAGAAACATCGTATTGATGCCTTTCGCGGATAAAATCTCCGTATCATCAAAAATATCATCTCCGGAAGAGAAGGAGCGTTTGAAGAATTTACTTCAGGCCATACGTCCTCAGAATTTCGGGATCATCGTCAGAACAGTTGCCGAAGGAAAGAGGGTGGCTGAACTGGACACCGAACTTCGATCGCTTGTAAAAAAGTGGGAGAAGGCTTTCGAGCATCTTCCCATCCGAAATGTTCCAAGCCTGGTCATCAGCGAACTTAGCCGTGAGGCGGCTGTAGTGCGCGACCACCTGAATGGGAATTTCGACGGGGTTCACATCAGTGATGAAGCCGTTTACAACGAGGTACGCGACTACATCCATGCGGTGGCTCCTGAAAAGGAGAAGATTGTTAAACTCTATAATGGTAAGGAGCCTATTTTTGAGAAATTAGGCATTGTGAAACAGATCAAAGCCTCCTTCGGGAAGACTGTTTCATTTAAGCAAGGCGCCTACCTGATTATCGAACATACCGAAGCACTTCATGTGATCGACGTGAACAGCGGAAACCGATCCAAATCTTCAAGTGACCAGGAGACCAACGCCCTTGAGGTGAACCTCTCCGCAGCCGATGAGGTTGCCAGGCAATTGCGCCTGCGTGATATGGGCGGGATTATCGTTGTGGATTTTATTGATATGCACAGGGCAGAGCACCGGCAGAAATTGTTCGATCGTATGAAAGAAGCCATGTCGGTCGACAAAACCAAGCACAACATACTCCCCCTGAGTAAGTTTGGTTTGATGCAAATCACCCGCCAGCGTGTACGTCCGGAAATGCACATCGAAACTGCCGAAAATTGTCCAACCTGTCACGGTACGGGACAGGTACAGCCTGCTATTCTCTTCCCCGAACTGGTGAAGACCGATCTGGTTGAACTCATTAAGGAGCACCAGCTGACAGCACTGGACCTCCAGCTTCATCCTTTTGTAGCCAATTATCTGAAGAAGGGTTTCAATTCTGAGGAGCGTAAATGGAGACGTGAACTGGGTTGTAAGGTAAAAATCCACAGTGTGGATGACCTCCATTATATGGAGTACAAGGTTTTTGCTCCCGACGGGAAGGAGCTGCGCCGAAGAAGACGCTAAATACCACAAGATTTCAAGGGGGCTGTATCATTAAGGTACGGCCCCTTTTGATTAAGTATACCCTTTCGTCGCTTAAAACCTTTTTGCAAAAGGTTTGTAGGCTTCCTCAAGGGTTTACTTAAACTCAAGGGTTTACTTAAACTCAAGGGTATACTTAAACAGGCATGAATAAAGTACGGGCCTCACTTGAAAATCTCATGCCGTTTGTAAAGAAAGTCGGAACATTGCGACTAAACTGTTGTTTAGCTTTGCAGATGTGGTCTTTCGCATTAATTTTGTATTGTTCTTTAAAGCATGGGCAGGAAAGACAAAAACACTGAAAAAACTCACAATTATGGCAAGTGATCAGGCTTATGTGGACTTCGTTTTAGAGCAAATTCAAAATGCGGGGGAAGTTTCTGCCCGAAAAATGTTTGGAGAATATGGGATTTGGTCAGATGGCAAGATATTTGCATTGATTTGCGATAATAAATTGTTCATCAAACCCACAGTATCGGGCCGGGATTTTATCGGGGATGTGGTGGAAGCGCCACCCTATGAAGGCGCAAAGCCCAGCTTTCTTATTGAAGATAAGGTTGAGGACCCTGAATGGCTCAGTGAATTGATTAGATTAACGGTAAAGGAACTTCCAGAACCCAAACCAAAGAAGAAAAAAGTCAGAACAAGCAAAAAAGCCAGAAAGGCAAAAAAATAAAACTCAAGCATACAATGAAACGATTTTTAATGCAGGCCATCCTGGCCTTCTTGCTGATCCCCGGAATACAGGCTCAGATCGAAGACCCCGTAAGCTGGACCTTTAGTCACGAAGTGAAGGATAATCTGGAGGCCGAACTCATTTTCAAAGCCACCATCGACATTCCCTGGCACCTCTATTCCGCCCTCCTGCCGGCGGGAGGGCCCATCGCCACAAAGCCCTATTACGAAGAGTCGGATAGTTACACCTTGCTGGGCGATATCGTCGAGGTGACCAAGGCCAAAAAGAAATTTGATGAAGGTTTCCAAATGGAGCTGGGTACCATCTCAGGCCGTGCGGAACTTCGCCAAAAAGTGCGCTTTACCCAGGCCGGGACCTATAACATCAAGGGTGAGATTGAATACCAGGTTTGTGACGATGCCACCTGCCTTCCGCCCAAAAATGAGCCCTTCAGCTTTAACATCACCGTGGGCGAATCAAGCCTTGCAAATGAAGCTCATGAGGAGGCAATAGCCCCTGCAAGCACAGAAACTCCCCTTGAAGAAATTGACGAGGCTCCCTCATCATCAGTCTCCATTGCAGGTGTACCTGCCCTGGAGGATGAGAAGTCCCTGTGGGGGTTTTTCTGGCTGGCCTTCGGACTTGGACTGCTGGCATTGCTTACACCATGCGTTTTTCCCATGATTCCCATGACCGTAAGTTTTTTCATGCAGGGAAGCGCCAGCAAAACCCACGGCATTTTCAGGGGATTGGTTTTTGGGATCTCCATCATGGCCATTTATACCCTGCTGGGTGTTATTGTCAGTGTATCCAATGTGGGCCCCAATGCGGCCAACGCACTTAGTACTCACTGGATTCCCAACCTGATCTTCTTTTCACTTTTTATCGTATTTGCCTTCTCCTTTTTTGGCATGTTCGAGCTGGTGCTGCCCTCCAGCTGGTCGAATAAGGCCGACAGCCAGGTGGATAAAGGCGGACTGGGAGGCGTTTTTTTCCTGGCCCTTACCACTGTGCTGGTTTCATTTTCATGTACGGGCCCCATCGTGGGTGCCCTGCTTGTTGAGGCTGCAGGTGGACTGGCTCTGAAACCCATCCTTGGGATGTTTGGTTTCGGACTGGCATTTGCCATACCCTTTACCCTCTTTGCCATCTTCCCCTCATGGCTAAAGGGCCTGCCCAAATCGGGTGGATGGCTCAATTCCGTGAAGGTGGTGCTTGGTTTTATTGTATTGGCTTTTAGTATGAAATTCCTGCTGGCCCTGGATCCCACCAACAAAATTCTCACCCGTGAGCTTTACCTGGGTGTATGGATCGTGCTTTTCTCCATGATGGGAGCCTACTTCCTGGGAAAGATCAAGTTCTCGCACGACAGCGACCTTCCCTATGTATCGGTTCCCCGTCTTCTGTTGAGTGTGGCCTCCTTTACTTTTGTGGTCTTCCTCTTCCTGGGGCTTTTCGGCTATGAACTGAAAAGCATTTCACCCCTGCTCCCACCCAAGTCGCCCAACGGACTGGATCTGACCCAAAGGGCAGTTTACAGCCCTGCTATGGCAGCAGGACACCCTCACAGGAGGAGTGTCAGCCAAAGAAGTATACCGATTTGTTCCACATGCCCTTTGGCCTGACCGGGTTTTATGACCTGGAGGAGGGACTGGCCTGTGCCAAGGCATCGGGAAAGCCGGTACTGATCGATTTTAAGGGCCATTTCTGCTCCAACTGCAAAAAGATGGAAGCAGCGGTGTGGTCCGATCCCGATGTGCTGAACAGCCTTCGCAATGATTTTGTAATCGTGGCCCTTTATACTGACGATCGCACCAAACTTCCCGAGTCGGAGTGGTACACTTCAGAGGTGGACGGAAAGGTAAAAAAGACCATCGGTCAGCAAAACATTGACTTCGAGATCAAGAACTTCCAGACCAACACCATCCCCCTTTATGTGATCATGGATGCAGATGGCAATGTGATCAATCAGCCCAAAGGGTACAGACCTGGATGTGCAGAGTTACCTGAGCTGGCTGAAAGCTAGTCTTTAAAGCTTAAAGCTTAAAGCTTAAAGTCAAAAGTCTTTAAAGTAAAAAGGGAGATTTTCAGGATGCCGTTTTAATAGGGGAGGGAACTTGATTAACAAGAGGATATGGACGGTTAAAAGCCTCCTGGCGCAGCTTGAAGTGGGCGGAAAGTTTCCTGATTGTCTCTTTGGGAAACCCATTCTGGTAGTTTATAATTTTGGAAATAGTGCCTTTTGAAAGCTTGAGTATTTGTGCTAAATCCTTTGATTTAAGTCGATGATCTTCCATTAGTGACCTCAGCAATTCTACTGGATTTGGCTCATGGAAGATATTGTGGTCACTATCCCATTTTTCTATAAGAAGATCCAGGAGTTCAATTTCCTCCATTAAATCAGCATTGCCACGGAATACCAATTCTTCAATTATTTTGCAATATTTGAAATATTGATCTTCTGATTTTATTACTGAATACTTAAGTGTTTTCATGTTCCTAAATGTTTGAAAAAGGTCATTGGGGATGCTCCAATCTTCAAATGCCGCTTTGCTGTGCTGATTCCTTTCAATAATCTTCTTATTGTAAGCTCTTTAATAATACGGACTCTCATTCACTCTGATGTAACTTTAGCAAAATGTTTCATAAAGTGAAACAAAATTAGTATTGATTCCTTCCTCTTCTAAGCTTAATGTAGGATTCTTGTAAATATCAGCGTAAAAGTAAAGGCCAGGCAAAATGGTGACTTACAACCCTTGCCTGGCCTTCTATTTTTTCCCACTAACCACTAAACCACTAACCACTAACCACTAACCACTAACCACTAACCTACTAACCACTAACCACTAACCACTAACCCACTTCCCACTAACGCGAGCGAAGCGAGCATTTTAAAAACTCCCGAATTTAAACCTCATACCGAAGCTCCAGCCATTCAGGGCATTTGAAGCAACAGGGTAGGGGGATATGATATTCAGTCCGTCCATGGGCTTCATCTCCAATGAGGAGGTCCACCTGTAGTTCGAATACAAAGAGAGGCGGAAAAACCTGACCATGTTAAACTCCAGTTCCACTCCTACCTCGCCTACAAAAAAGGCGGCGTACTCTCCGAAGGTGGGATAATAGTTATTGTAGTCCCAGGGATCACCGTTGGTGGCATAGGATGCCAATCCGCCTCCACCAATAAGCAGGGGAAGGGAGATGTGTACCGGAAACCATCCAAAGATGATCGGTTCAATCAATAATCCGCCATAACCTCCGGAAAGGGCATAAAAATCATTTTCCACAGGGGTAAAATCACTGGTGAAGCCCTCACCTGCAAAACCCAGTGCGAATCCATGTCCGATCACCCATGCCCCGCGAATTCCCATTCCCAGTGCATCCAGGTTATTTACAGTGGTATAACCCACAGAAAAAGCACCATATCCGCCACTACCCCCCGATTCGGGCATCAGGGTTTGTACCTGACGATATTGTGACTTGTCCGACTTCTGAGGCTCCTGCACGACAACTACCGGGGCTGCAGTTTCCTGCGGAAGGGCCTCATCCACCCACACCGCTACTTTTTCGTCTTGCTGTTGCTCATTATTTGTTGTGGTGTTGGCCTCCTGGGCCAGCATGGGCGAAACAGCCATCGCCATAATTACCATCCACATTGTCACCTTTTTCATCATTTTGTATTTATTTAAAATCTATATCTTACATGTAATCCAATGTCCCAGAGATTAATGCTGAAGAGTTGTCTCAGGGATATCTCCATATGAGGCTGGTAAGGTGACCCCAAAACTTACGGGAGCATGTGCCAGTACATAATCGATTCCCACATATCCGTCCACCCCAAACACAGGCGTGAAGACGGTTTGTCCGTAGTAAATTTCCTTAAAGAAGATGCGGTAGCTATCGGTCATATAGAATCCCGTGTGGGCTCCCATTCCGTAAAGAAAGTCCCAGTTTCCGCCCCTGTCCATGCCCATCTCTTTGTGCTTCTGTCTGAATATGGTAAAAATGCCACCATTTTGCCGATAGCAAAGTTGAGCTTCATAGGAGGTTTCCTCCTCAATATTGACCCTGAAGGTGATGCCACTGGAGTAACCTCCCCCGAATTCCCACCTCCTTGTTATAATACTGGGAGAAAGCAGGGGCTGAGAGGGCTAGTAATAATATAAGTGTTGGATATCTCATGACTGCCTACTTTATGGAGAGGATGATGTAACACTTCTGAAGGGCCTCGATGTTAACCTGGGAGGAAGCTTTTTTTACCTCCCCAGCTTCCTGTCATTCGGTAGAAATCATCACCCTGGGTGGTCTGTATATTTGCACTGCTGTTTTCCGGCAGCTTAACGAGGGCCTTCTTATGGTAAAGAATGTCGTAAGCGTAAAAGCTCTTTTTATCAAAAAGAAGGCTCACATCGGTAAACTCAGATTTAAGATCAATCTTACTGAAAACAGGCAGGATATTTTCGATGGTCAGCTTCCCGTATTTCAGGTCCAGGTCGGCCTCTCTGACAAAATCATAGATCCAGATCTCAGTGAAATTACTTTCTCCGTACAGGTACTCCACTTTTTTGAAAAAAAGCTTGTCGCGGCGCGAGTTGATCTTCAGTACTTTGATGCTATCGGCCGTCAGTTTGGAAGATTTACTTGTGATATCCAGCTGACTGGCCTCACTCAGGGTAAGATCTGAATAGGACATACTCAGGGTAGCCGATCCGAGCGATTCGATCATCGCAGTCCCGAAGTTTAAAGAGAGGTTTGCATTACCTTTCAAACGGTTGGCCTTCAGTGCACCATTGGAGAGTCCGATCTCCACATCTCCGTTATGGTCATCCATGTAAATATCCCCGAATTTGTTATTCAGTACCACATTCAGATAGGGTGGAATTTTTACCATGTAGGAGATTTCCACATGCTTATTGGCCCCGGCAAGGGTGTGTGATACATTCTTCAGCTCGGAAGCCAGGCGACCACTTTCACTCTTGAAATTTGATTTGACGATAATATAGTTGGAGGTCCCTGTAAAGTCTATACTGATGTCCTCCTTCAGTTTCTTGAGTTTTGATTCGCTGGACTCGCTTACCTTGATCTCCACTTCAATCACAACCCTGTCTTCCTCCCAGGAAACCACCTGGATCTTGCCATATTTATTCTCTATATCCAGGGTAGTTTCCCTTGTGGTGGGAAACTCCCGGCTCAGGTTCATCTTCGACTTGAAGTCCTGCGCGGAGACTGTGGTCCCCGTCAGCAGTGCCAGAAGCAAAAGCTGCCCGATAGATCTACAGAGAGTATGAATCATCTTTTCCATAATCTTGATTCTCCTTTTCTTTAAGTTGTTTAAGCAGGTCTTCAAGGATCTCCAGTTTAATCCTGTAGTTCATGACCATTGCCTCGATCACCTCAGGGTTGGATACATTATCCTTCAGATCGTTCTTCAAGTCCTGATACACCTGGTCCAGTTCCTCCAGATCGCTGGTCAGCATCTCATTTGCCATGGGGTCGGAAGCCAGGAAAGGTTTAAGTTCGTTGTACCTCTCACTAACCATCCTGGTGTAGAAAGCTTCTGTCTCCTGCATCTCTAAATAGATTTCCTCGCTGTAGAGATTTGCTTCACGGCTTCCTCCTGTCAGGTAGTAAATGCCCACCGACGATCCTGCGAAGATCACAGCGATAACAGCTGCTACCCTAAGCCACCTAAGCGGCCTTTGACCCTTTACCACTGGCGCATTGGCCGGGTTGATCTTCAGCCAGACGGACGGATCCGGCTCCCGGAAATCAAACTCCTCCCTGTGTTGCCTTACAAAATCTTCTAAGCTGTCACTCATGGCTCAAAATTTCCTTTATTTTCTGTTTTGCTCTTAAAAACTGGCTTTTCGAGGTCGATTCACTAATGCCGAGGATCTCTGCGATTTCCCCGTGGTCGTACCCCTCAAGCAGGTAGAGAGAGAAAACGATCCTGTAACCCTGGGGCAACTTATCCATTGCCGTTTTTACCTTGTCTGCCTTAAATTTGATGTCTGCGTAATCCACAAAATTTTCATCTGGCAGCGGATCGTCATATTTTTCAGTATAAACCAGGTCCAGCCTTTTTTTCTTAAGGTGGTTAATGCAGGTATTCACAACGATGCGCTTCAACCATGCCCCGAAGGACGACTCAAACCTGAAAGAACCCAGTTTACTGAAAGCATAAGAGAAGGACTCCTGAAGCATGTCTTCTGCCTCTTCCTGCATGTTGGTCATCCGGTAACAGATGTTATACATTGCCTTGGAATAAAGACTGTATAACTGATACTGCGCGCGAACATCTCCTTTCATGCACGATTCAATCACATCCCTGTGTATGTCCTCGTATTTTGTCGTCAAAGTATTATGCTTTCAATGGGAAAGACAGGTAAAGTGAATCCGGGTTGCATGCAACACCGGATTCGTTAATAAGTTAATGAGTTAGTAAGTTAGTAAAAGTCCGGCTTTCTGATATGTGATTGTCATAGTAAACAAATTTTCAGGCTGTTACGTCCTTGTTATAGTGGCCTGATAATTTTAACCAAAAAATGTCTGATCATGAAAAGTTTAGCAGTGATTCTTACTTTGGGCGTTCTGTTCTGCCTCCCGGCCGCGCCTCAGAATCCCGACCTGCATGATCTGTTTATGGCAGGAGGAACCATGGACCGCCTCAGCATCCACAGTCAGGCCCTGGAAAACAATTTCCTGCAGGAAAATCCGACCAGGCCAGTTTCCATATATCTGCCACCCGGCTATGAGAATACTCCTGGCAATCGTTACCCTGTCATCTACCTGCTTCATGGGTTTTCGGGCAATCACGAAACCTTTTTTACTGGTAAAACCTATGGATTCGATCTGAAGTATATGCTGGACACCCTTATTAACAGGAATATCCTTAGCCCTGTGATCGTGGTCTGCCCGAATGCATATAACAGGTATTGGGGCAGCTGGTATGCCAATTCATTTGTTGCAGGCAATTGGGAAGATTTTATAACAAAGGACCTGGTCGAATATATGGACAGCCATTACCGCACCCTGGCAAGTTCCGGTGGACGGGGAATCACAGGTCATTCCATGGGGGGGCACGGATCCTTCAGGCTTGCCATGAAGCATCCCGGGATATTTGCAGCTGCTTACCCCATGAGCGGGGTGCTGGATCTTGAAGTTCATCTTACAAACAATTTAAGTGAGGTGCTTGGGGCCAGAGAAGTTGTAAATTTTAACGGAGCATCGATGTTGAAAAAGATATTTATTTCAGAGGCAGCAGCCTTTGCCCCTGATTCCACAAAAGAACCTTTTTTTGGTCAGTTCCCGATGGATGCTTCAGGCGAATTTATTGATAGTATCTGGACCCGGTGGATGGAACATGACCCCTACAGCTTGCTGGGTGCCTGTAAAGACAGCATCAAAACGCTGCGTGCCTTGCAGTTCGATTGCGGAATCAGTGATCCTGGTATTTACGATGAGAATGTCCACATTTCAGGGGCGATGACAGATCTTGGCATTGATCACGTTTTCCTGGAGTACGATGGGGATCATGGTAACAGAATCGAAGAGCGAATGCGCGGGCACGCATTGCCTTTCTTTTCATTGCATCTGGATCATGGTGTTCCCGGAATATTAAGAAAAAGTGCTTCCTACCTTGAGCCTTCGGATACCCTTGTTGTTGAAATGGATCAGGACGGCGTGGTTTATCTGGTAAGGGAGCATACCATAGCCAGCAAGGAATCCATCAATAAAAGTCAGATCTTTTCCATGGCTGTTGAGGCCAATTCTGAAGCCCGTTTTCCACTTTCAGACCTCGAGATTGGACATTATGCGGTTTATGGAATAAACGACGACCAGGGGGGCATTTCCATTCCCCTTTCTTTTGTGCTGGATTCAAAAATTACCCCGCCCATCCTGTCCGTCATCGCCGATACCGTGGCAAAGGGCGACTCGGTTTATGCCCAAAGCGATAAGGATGGTTTCATCTATCTGGCGGTAAGGGGGACCACACCCGACCAGATCCCTTCAAGGCGTGTTAAAGCTGAAGCAGAAGTCACAGCCGGCATTCCTGTGGGTCTGCCCACGGGAGGACTCGGAAAAGGTGAATACCTGCTCTTCGCCATGGATCAGGCAGGCCTTCTCTCACAGGCATGCCAGGTGTGCCTTGCCGAAGCTTTGGGGGTGAAGGTCTCTTCCGCTTCAGGGCTCAAAATTTTCCCCAACCCCACAGATGGACATTTAAGTGTCGAAACAGCATCCTCCGGACATTATGCGCTTGAGATTAAATCCCTGAATGGCCAGATCCTTTTCGTCACTGGATTCCGGGGAAATGCTCACCAGATCGATCTTTCATCCCTGGAAGCGGGTGTATACCTGATCACAATCCGCTCGGAGGATTTGTGCATTACCCGAAAGATCGTCAGGTATTGACCCATCGGCCCGATCTTTCACATCGCTTTGGTCTGTTCATTAATGATCCTACTGCAATTTTTTGACGCCGGGAATTTTTTGCAGGCGCAAGAACTCTCATTTCCTGCAGAACTATATACCCTTTTCAAGCACGGGTCCCTCATGTTTGGTCCATAGCTGCTGGCCACAGATGCTGGCTGAAAAGATGCATAAAAGCACTAAGGTGTAGATTTTTTTCATGGTCGTAAGTTTTTACTTAATGTGAATGTAAGTGAGTGAACAAATTGATTCACATAAAATTACGACCGGGAAAGCATAGGAGTCTAACGTATTTGTTCCAAAATTGAACGGAAATGTTTCATTCAGGCAGGAAAATCAGTTATGTAATATTGAATTATGTATAATTACATTATGTATATTTACATTAAATAATGAACTTATCATGGAAACTCCATTTGTATTTGGGCAGATAGCAAAGGGCAGCTCCTTTGTGAATCGCACCAGCGAAGTGAAGCACCTGGCGTCAAATTTCTCCTCGGGAGTGAACACAATGATCATTTCTCCCAGGAGGTGGGGGAAATCTTCCCTTGTGGCGAAATCGGCTCTTCAGCTTGCACACAGCCATAAAAACATCAGAGTCTGTGAGCTGGATCTATTCAGGGTTCAGGATGAGGATCACTTTTTTGAAGCTTATGTCCAGGCTGTATTGAAGGCCAGCTCGAGCCGCTGGCAGGAGTGGATGAGTTCAGCAAAAGAATTATTAGGTGGTCTGATCTCTTCTATCTCCATCGGAGCAGATCCTGTGAACGATTTTAGCCTGAAGTTATCGTGGAACAAAATTGAAAGGGATCAAAAGACGATTCTGGATTTACCTGAAAAGATTGGTCTGAAAAAGAAACTGCATTTTGTCATTTGTATTGATGAATTTCAAAAGATTGATGAGTTCAAGGAGAGTCTTTTCCTGCAACAACGGCTTCGTTCCCACTGGCAAAATCATGAAAGAACCAGTTATTGTCTTTATGGATCAAGGAGGCATGTCATTACAAAGCTGTTTACCTCCCAATCTCAACCATTTTACAGGTTCGGCGATCTGATTTTCCTGCAGAAAATCGATCCGGAACACTGGTACAAATACATTCAGAAGCAATTTGAGGCCACAGGAAAACTGATTGACCGAAGCATCACCGAGAGTATCATACAAACTACATCCAATCACCCTTATCATGTACAGCAGTTGTCTCATCATATATGGAGACAAACAGATAAAGAGGTTACAGCTGAAATATTTAAGAGCAGCCTAAAAGAATTACTACTTAATAATGAGATTTTATTCCGAAGGGAGGTTGAAAGTGTAAGTCCTTTGCAGTTAAGATATCTGGAAGCAATAGTCAACAAAGAGAAACATTTAAACGCCGCCGATACCGTCAGCAAATACAAGCTGGGTTCTCCTGGAAACCTGAGTACTGTTAAGTCGGCACTTGAATCAAAAGAGATTATTGATTTTTTTGAAAAAGAGCCAGCTTTTGTGAATCCCCTGTTTGAGCATTGGCTCAGGGAGCATTATTTCTCCCGGTTGCCCCTGTGATTCCGATGATACTTACTAGCGCGACAGCACATTCACGATCTCGCCAATGTAGAATTTGTGGAAGTCGCCCTTGGGATAGTGTTTTTTGGCCACCTCGGGGAGGATGAAATTTTTCTTATTCAGGTCGTCTGCGTAAATTTTGCGGCACTCAATTACCAGGCGCACTCTTCAAAGATCACGTTTCCACGGTCGGTTTCCAGGGGTGTGAGGCCCGTTTCAGCAGCTTTATCATGGTCACGACCCGATCGGGTGCCACAGAACTGCAGGGCAGTACGCTGCTGTTCGGTAAAAAATACTCAGCTTGCACGCAAACCTGAGATTGTTAATAGTTATTGGCTTATTAAGTTAGGGAAAAGCATTTTAACTAAATAAATTAAATAATTTAATAATAAGTTAAAATAAATAAAATACGTTGGGTGAACTTATAAATAAGTTATATCTTTGTTCATGATCAAATATATGAGCGATGCAACTCACAACATAAAACTGGCTATTCGGAATCTTTTAAAACAAAAGTCCTTTTCACTGCTTAGCCTGGCCGGACTGGCTACTTCACTGGCGGCATCTATTGTCGTTATTTCTTATTTTTATTCACGAAATAAGTTTTGATAAGCATATTCCTGACTCTGATCGAAGCTACCGGATTATTAGCCGTGTGGCGCAGGGGAAATACTGGGCCCGTACCTTTGCAGCCTATGGAGATGCGCTTGAAAACTGTACTCAGGTAGAGGATTACACCTCATTTCTGCATGGCGCCAATAGTATCGTAGATGTTGGTGAATCCGAATATACCATAGCAGAAGCTGTGATTGCCGATACCGCTTTTGTGGATTTTTTCGGTCTGGAACTGATTTCCGGCAGAAAGCAGGATCTGGGTCTCCCCAATCAGCTCTTTATTACACAGGAAATGGCTGAAATCTTCTTCCCCGGGGAGGATCCCCTGGGCCGGGAAATTTTTCTACGCCAGTTTGAAGTTTGCCAATGACAGCCTTGGATATTTTACGATAGCAGGCATACTCAAGCCCTTGCCTGACAATACCCATTTCGGTTTTCAACTGGTTTTTTCCCAGCAGGGTCATTTTTCCGAGCTAATGAAACGTATGAAGGAAAATAAATTATCTTCCAGCTATGTCTACGTACGCCTGTTTAATGAAACCTCGCTCACAGATCTGGAAACAGAACTTATAGATCTTCTGCATCCCTATCTGGAAGGTGCACAAGGCCCACCCATGGAGGCCTTCAACGCAAAACTACAGCCGGTTCGCGATATTCATTTCACTCCGGATATCAGCAGGGAGCCAAGGCCCGTTACCCGTAAATCTATGCTTTACCTGCTATTAAGTGTTGGGTTCCTCATCCTCTTGTTAATGACCCTGAACTTCATCTCCATGGTCATCGTTCAGTCCAACGATCAGAACAAGGCATTCCGCATCATGCGACTCATGGGAGCAACTAATAGTGACCTGTTTCGCCTGTCGCTTTTAAAGATAGCAATCATTGTGGTATCGAGCCTCCTGTTGACCTGGATGATCATTGCCCTCTCAGATCCAAAGCTTAAAACGATGTTCGGAGCCAGCTGGTCATTTCAGACACTTAAGCCGGCATATATTCCTGGTGAGCCTTGCCGCGGGTCTCTTTGTTATCCTCCTGACTGCCCTGGGGAGCTATTTTTCCTTATCCGGTCGAAAAAGCTTTGGCTTCTTCGCATGGCTAAGCGTGTTTCAGTTTGCCATTGTGATTATCCTGGTGGGTTTTTCCATGATGATCAACAGGCAGATCAGCTACCTGGATTCCAAAGATCTGGGATATTCGGAAGAAAATCTTATTGTTACCCGGATACCCGGACGAAATATCACGGGAAGTCTGCTGGTGGAAGAGATGCAGAAGCAAGCCGGAGTAGTCAGTGCCTATACCGCCCAATACCATCCGGGGGACGTCTTCCAGAGTATGGATCTTGAAGCAGGCGGAAAAATGTACCAGTTTGGATTCCGGATGGCAGATGAAGGAATATTTGAAACGCTGGAGATTGAGCTCATTGACAGGTTTGCTCCCCCCACAGGCAAATTGAGAGGATGGGTCATTAATGAATCTTTTTACAGGGAACTGCTCCATGACTTTTCACCCGAAGATGTGGCAGCCAGCTCTTTCTCCATGGGGAGTGTAAACCCGGATGATGGAAGAAGCAGATTTGAAGTTGCAGGGGTTATGAAGGATTTTCATTTTAGATCCCTGCACAGCCAGATCGGGAACTTTGCTTTTGTCATGCGAAATCAGGATATCCACCCTAACCGCTGGTTGATGATCCGTTTCAGCCAGGGTCAGTCGGAGGCTGTATTACAGGCTCTGCAAGATATGATGGATACCCATTTCCCCGGGAAGACAATCGCTCCCTTCCTGCTGGAGGACAAACTGAATGAACAATACGAAAATTCCCATAATTTATCCAGGATCATTCGTCTGTTAACACTTCTTTCCTTACTCATTGCCATCTCCGGGATATACGGACTATCCCTGTATCTGACCCGAAGAAGAACCAGGGAGATTGGTCTGCGCAAAATCCACGGAGCCAGCACGGGTCAGATTATTGCGATGCTAAATCTGGGATTTCTGAAATGGATCGGAATTGCATTTATCATGGCCTGTCCACTTACCGTGTGGGCTCTGAATAAATGGCTGGATAATTTTGCCTATCAGGCCACACTTCCCTGGTGGATTTTGGCACTGTCCGGACTCCTTGTCACAGGAATTGCCATGCTTGCCGTGACCTGGCAGACCACGACGGCAGCCAGGATGAATCCCGGTGGAAACCACCAGGTATGAGTAAGCTGGCGGACTGGAAGGGTATTAATCTCTTGGAAAGGACATTCACAATCTCCCCCATGTAGAAGCGGTGGAAGTCGCTCTTGGGATAGTGTTTTTTGGCCACCTCGGGGAGGATGAAATTCTTTTTCTTCAGGTCGTCCGCGTAGATTTTGCGGCACTCCATCACCAGGCGCGCCTCCTCGAAGATCACGTTTCCACGGTCGGTTTCCACGGGTGTGAGGCCCGTCTCGGCAGCTTTGTCGTGGTCCCGACCCGATCGGGTGCCGCAGAACTGCAGGGCCGTGCGGTACTCTTCGGTAAAGAAGGAGAGGGTATATTCCTCGTACGGTTTACAAATTCATAGGTATAGCGCTGGGGACGTATCCAGGCGATGGCAATGGGAAGGTTCCACATGATTCCCATATGTCCCCAGCTGGCGGTCATGGTATTGTAGTCCTCCAGGGTGCCGGCGGTCACCAGCATCCAGTCCTTGTCCAGCAGCTTGAAACAGGTTATCGGTAATCTCGGTGGGCTTGATGATTTTGATAGGGATCCATGTGAATGTCTTATTGCAGTTATTTCTTGATAAAGCGGAATACAATGGAATAGAGCAGGAGGATCACCGTCAGCAGGATGGCAATGCGTCCCAGGAAGTCGCCATGCTTTACATAAAAGGTGATATGGTCGTTCTTGTTGAGGGTTCCCCGTAGTCCCGAGCGCTCCCACCATCCGACCCGGGCCAGTTCCTCTCCCCGCTGGTCGATCAGCGATGAGATTCCCGTGTTGGCACTTCGTGCCACGCTCCGGCGGGTTTCGATGGCCCTCAGCCTGGCAAAGGTGTTGTGCTGACGGTGCCCTGGGGTATTCCTCCACCAGCCGTCGTTGGTAATGATAAAGAGGAAATTTGCTCCTGCCTCCCCCACATAGTCGGTCACATACTCACCGAATACCGATTCCCAGCAGATCACCGGTCCCACCCGGGTGCCGTCCTGGGGCGAGACAAAGGCCTCCCTGAACTCCTGGGTACCATGGCTGCGCATGGTGCCTCCCAGTTTGACGATCAGTTTTTCCAGGAAACCCAGGATGTTGGCATAGGGCATCTTTTCCACCCCGGTCACCAGCATGGACTTGTGATAAAGCTGGATCCCGGTGGTTTCATCCAGCTGGAAGGCGCTGTTAAAGCTGTCGTAGCGGTACTGTCCATTACTGATGGGCTGGCTGGTGGAGGTGAACTCGGAAGGATCTTTGTAAAGTTTATAGGTGGTGGCTCCCATCACCAGCTTGGCCCTGGGGTAATTTATCAAGGAAATTGTAGAGTTTCACCACTTCGGGATTGGTATGCATGGTGGCCTGCCATATGCTGTGGTTGAGGAAGGTTTCCGGACCTACAATGTACTCGGTGTCGGGGTCTACCAGCGAATCGGCCAGGTGAAGGAGAATGGCAGTTTGTTCCTCCTGGGGCATATCCGTAAACTTCATGTAGGGATCGATGTTGGGCTGAAGCACCACCATTTCGTAGGGGTCGTCTTTCTCTTCATAGCTAAGGTACCTGATCACCGAGAAGAGCAGGGGTAGCAAAAAGAAACCAAGGGCCCAGCTGATCCGGCTCCGGCTCTGTTACAAGGCTGCGGTCCTTTAGCCATCCCCGGATGATTTTAAAAAGCAGAATATTCATCACCAGGACCCAGAGCGATCCGCCCAGTGCTCCGGTCATTTCGTACCACTGGATCAGCATCACATCGTTGGCAAAACCATTCCCCAGCACCAGCCAGGGGAAGTTAATCTCGGCCCTCAGGTAGAGAAACTCGAAGGCGAGCCAGAAGAACACCAGGGAGGCATATCCCAGCCTGTCGCCCAGCCTTTTCCGGGTACGGTGAAATACCCAGAAGGTAAGGGTCATGTAACCACCATTCACAATCATCGAGGCCACAATGCCGATCCAGGTGGCAAAATAAACCCAGTAGGTGGTGAGGCATCACAAATACGGCAAAGGTGAGTATCGCATACCAGTGTCGATCGGAGCCCTTCTTCGCTTCTGGGCCATATCATCTTCGACGAAGAGCAGGGGAACAAAGGCCACCAACAGAAACAGTCCGCTTCCCCAGTGTAAAGAAGGGGATGGAGAATAATAGTGCTGACAAAAGGGCCAGTCCGAATCCGGTGAATACGTTTCATAAGCATCAAAGATAAGAGATTTCTTAGTTTCATGGGATAGCATTATCTTTGCTGAAAAGAACCACTTTGAAACTGATTGAGACTGACGAATTCATAAAGGCCGCCAGGTTGGGCCGAATTGGAGGGGCCAGTGCAGCGCGTATCCTGATGACAGTCCTGCGCATCAACAAGATCAACAAACTATACGAGGAGATCAATCACCTGAGGGGCATGGATTTTATCGATGCCCTCATCGAGAAGCTGCAGCTGGAGTTTGAGGTGAGTGAGGAGGAGCTGAAAAAAATTCCCAAAGAAGGCGCCTTTATTACCGTTTCCAACCATCCCTTCGGGGGAATCGACGGCATGTTGCTGGTGAAGATCCTATGGAAAAATCCGGCCCGATATCAAGGTGATGTCCAACTTTGTGCTCAACAAGATTGAGCCGGTTTCGGAATACATGCTCCCGGTGAATCCCTTTGAGAGAAGGAAAGACGCAGCCTCCAGCCTGGGCGGTGTGAAGATGGCCCTGGAGCAGCTGGCCAGAGGGCGGTGTACTGGGAATCTTTCCGGCCGGGGAGGTATCCTCTTACAACGAGGACAACTATGGCATCAGCGACCGGGAGTGGCAGTATCCGGCCATGAAGATGATCAAGAAGGGCAGGGGTTCCGGTGGTTCCGGTCTACTTCCAGGGTTCCAATTCCAGACTCTTCCATTTGCTGGGACTGATCCACCCCACCCTGCGCACGGTTCGCCTTCCGGCCGAAGTATTTAATAAGAAACACAAGAAGATCCGTATTCGCATCGGCAACCCCATTTCGGTGAAGGAGCAGGATGCCTTTTCCGATATCAGTACCTACGGGCGCTACCTGCGGGCACGAACCTATGCCCTGGGTTCGGTGCTGGAGGTGAAGAAATTCTTCCGGCCCCGCATCAACCGGACCACAAAGCCGAAGCCATTGCCGAACCGGTCGGTCCCGGAGCTCATCTCGAGAGAAGTCGAAAAGATCAGGGAGGAGTACACCCTCTTTTCCAGCGATCAGTTTGATGTGTTCTGCACCCCCAGTACCGAGATTCCCGCAGATCATGAACGAACTGGGACGGCTCAGGGAGATTACCTTCCGGGATGTGGGCGAGGGAACCAACCATTCCATGGACCTGGATGAGTACGACCTCTATTACAACCAGCTCTTTGTCTGGGATCAACCAGGAACAGAAGATCGTGGGCGCCTACCGGGTGGGGAAGGGAAAGGAGATCCTGCGGCGGTACGGGGTCAAGGGATTCTACCTGCAGAGCCTCTTCCGGATGAACCGCCGGTTTCATGCCCATCCTCAGGCAGTCGCTGGAGCTGGGACGCTCCTTCATGGTCAAGGAGTACCAGCGAAGACCCATGCCGCTCTTCCTGCTGTGGAAGGGGATTCTTTATTTCATGCTGAAGCATAGCGAGTACCGCTACCTGATCGGACCGGTGAGCATCAGCAATAACTTTTCGCAGTTTTCCCGGGGACTGATCATGCAGTATATCAGGGAGCATAATTTCGATAAGAAACTGGCCCGCTATGTGAGGCCCCGCACCCGCTACAATGTGCCCGGCTTCAATGTGGACGAGGAGATCATCCTGGAAATCGACCGACGATCTGAATACATTTGACCGCTTTATCAAGGAGGTGGAGCCCAACGATTACACCATGCCCATCCTGCTCAAACGCTACCTGAAACTGAACGGTAAGATCATCGGATTCAACCTGGATCCCAAATTTAACGATGCGCTGGACGGACTGCTGGTACTGGATCTCTACGATGTGCCCATGGAGACCATCGCCTCCCTTTCCAAGGAGATCAACGACGATTCCATCCTGGAGCGTTTCATGGCCGGGCGCAATGAAGTTTAAATTGTTTCTACCCCGGTTTTTTACTTATTTACGGCCTCATTTAATTTTTCCTGAAATGTTTAAAGTCCTCTTTTCCCTGGCCATTGTCCTGGCCCTCTCGGCATTTGCCGATACTGAAAGCAGTCTTGAGATGAAGGCAGCCCGGATACATGAAGCTGCCTTTACGGTCGATTCCCATACCGATACGCCTCTTCAGCTTACCCGTCCCGGATTCGATTTTATGCAAAAAAACAATAACAAGCGAAGCAAGGTGGATCTGCCCAGGATGAAGGAAGGCGGACTTGATGGCATCTGGTTTGCAGTATTTGTCGGACAGGGAGAAAGAACCCCCGAGGGCAACATTGCTGCCATGGAAGAGGCCCTTATGATCTGCGATACTGTGGATGCATTGTTAAACCGCTACCCCGACGAGCTGGAGCTTGCCACCAGGGCAGACGACCTGGAAAGGATCACCCGAAACGGGAAAACAGGCCATCTATATGGGGATGGAGAATGGCTATCCCCTCGGCAATGACCTGGGACTGCTGGACACCTTTTATGGCAGGGGCATCAGGTACATCACCATCGTTCATTCCTATACCAATGATATTTGCGACTCATCCACCGATTCGGCCGAGTATGGCGGACTATCACCCTTCGGTGAGAAAGTGGTGGGCAGGATGAATGAACTTGGGCATCCTGGTGGATCTTTCCCATGCTTCCGACGAAACCGTTCTGGATGTGCTCTCACAGAGCAGGGCTCCGGTTATTCGCCTCCCATTCCTGTGCAAGGGCACTGTGTGACAATCCCCGCAACCTCTCCGACGAGCTGCTTTTAAAGCTAAAGGAGAATGGCGGGGTCATACAGATGTGCATTCTGAGCGCCTACGTGAAGACTCCCCTGCCCAACCCGGAGAGGGACTCGGCCCGGGCTGCTGTGCGTGAACTCCATGGTAACTATTACGACCTGGACGAGGATGGGAAAGCAGCCTTCCTGGTGGACTGGTTTGCCATAGACGATAATTTCCCCAGGGAATTGGCCACTGTGGCAGATGCTGTCGACCATATCGACCACATCGTTGAATCTGATCGGCATCGACCATGTGGGCATCGGTACCGACTTTCGACGGGGGAGGCGGACTGGCGGACTGTTACGATGTAAGCCAGATGGGCAATATCACCCTGGAGCTGGTCAGGCGCGGCTACACTGCCAGCGGAGATCAAAAAGATATGGGGCGGCAACCTCACCCGCGTCTTCAGGGAGGTGGAAGCGGCGGCGATTTAAATTATAATAGCTTGAAATCACTTTACTACAAACTGGCTTTGATTATCGTGATCCTGATTCTGGCCGTGGGAAGCTGCCGGAAGGCGGGCACCTGGCTGGTGAAGTCGGATGAGCCAGCAGCATGCCGATGCAATGATTATGCTTATGGGAAGCATTGCATCAGACCGGATCCTACAAATTGCAGATCTGTACCAGGCAAAATGTGGCAGGAGAAGTATGGATCGTTGAGGAGGGGAGTGGTGCCCTGGGAATTCTGGAAGAGAGAGGAGTCAGTATCATCAGCACTACCCAGCAGGTTCACGGGGCACTTATATCACTTGGAATTCCGGCCGGGAGCATTGTGATACTGCCCGGAGGGGCCACATCCACCCAGATGGAGGTGGAAATAATAAGGGATTTCCTGGCCTCCCGGCAAGGGACCGAAGCCCTGTGGCCCGGACAAGCCGGAAAAGATACCCTGCTGGTGGTCTCATCGGCCCCGCACATGCGACGGGCATCCATGATTTTCAATGCAGCGTTTAAATCCTTGGACCAGCCTGTGGTCATTTGCTGCAGTCCGAGTCCCTACACAAAGTTTAATGCTGAAAAGTGGTGGAGGGATAAGGATGATATCCAGGATGTGGTTTTGGAATATCTGAAGATCCTGAATTTTGTTTTTTTTGAGAAAAAGGATCTGAAGTAATATCTTTATTCTTCGGTATAAATCCGAGCTGAATAGGGTGGTCGCCGGTAAAAAACCAGCTCAAGATCCATGGCTTCTCCTAGATCTGAAGCCTTCCAGGGCATGTCTTCTTTGGAATATGCATTCAGGGCCGATGAAGGCCAGTTAGAAAACTGTTCTATAACCCGGTCTATCACATTCATTTCAGCTGCATTGATTTCCTTTAAATTGGCGTGGTTTCCGGGTAGATATTTTATATAGGGTTTTCCTAAATAGCTGCTTTTAAATCGTAGAAGTTTTTTTTCTTTCTCCATTTCACTTATGATCCTTATTAGTTGATCAGAAGATGGCCCAAAGGATTGTTTGGTATAAAGAAGCCCGGTCAACTGTTCCTCATGAATTTCGTAATAGTTATAATCAGAGAAATACAAGAGACTTATAAGAAGGCTGACATCCATGTTTGGTTTCGCTCCGCACTCACCCGTAATATATAGTAGCACACTTTCCAGTTTCTTCCTGTTTAAGGAAGGGACAGAGTTCCTCATAACATCAATTTCAGTCTCAATCTCAGGTTCACGAACAACTAATATTTCTGAATCCTGCTCATAAGAGCTTGTCAGAAATTTGTCTATTGAAAATCCAAGTGTTTCAGAAAGTGTAAGCAACTCCATAATGGAAACATTCCTATTCCCTTTTTCCATTTGAACAACGGAAGACCTGGGGATCTGTAAAATGCGTGCAATTTCCTCCTGAGAGAATCCATTTTGTTTTCGCATTCTTTTAATTTTCACCCCAAGCTCCACAGGGGAAATCTGTTTTCTCATAGTACCTGAGTTTCTATAAAGATAAACAAAGGTTTAAAAAGCAACAAATAAAAGATAGAAAAAGCAACATAAGTGATTAGTGCATAAAAAAAGGCGCCCCTTTTGGAGCGCCTTACAAATAGCCAACTAAATAAACTATAGCGACTTAAAATCTTGCAGCTACCTTGTTTCCAGTCAACCACGTTCCAGAAAGCCTCAATGTATTCGGGCCTGCGGTTCTGGTAGTGCAGGTAGTAGGCATGTTCCCATACATCGAGGTTGAGCAGCGGGGTTCCTTTCACCTCAGCCAGATCCATCAAAGGATTGTCCTGGTTGGGAGTTGAGGAAACAGCCAGTGAGCCATCGGCCTGCTTCACAAGCCAGGCCCAGCCTGAGCCAAAACGGGTTGCAGCAGCTGTGCTGAATAGTTTTTTAAAATCTGCAAAGGATCCAAAAGCACCGTTGATGACCTCCAGCAGGGCACCTGTTGGCTCTCCGCCGCCATTGGGTCCCATCACGGACCAGAAGAGGTTGTGGTTGTAAAAACCACCACCGTTATTTCTTACTGCGGTGAGTAGGCTGGATACCCCTGCAAAAATCTCTTCAACTGTTTTTCCTTCCAGTCCGGCTGCTTCCACAGCTTTGTTGAAGTTATTGGTATAGGCAGCATGATGCTTGGTATGGTGGATCTCCATGGTCCGTGCATCGATGTAGGGCTCCAGTGCGTTGTAATCGTAACTTAAATCGGGTAATTTAAATGACATTTATAGGGGTTTTAAAATTATTAAACTTATTTATTTAGACTCAATATAAATAACAGGCCTGTATGGATTTTGTTCACCGCCCGGCGGAAAATAGCTTCCTGATCAATTTCTGTTGTGCAACACCTCACTTTGCTTCAGCTTTTTCCACGAAACATGATATAACCCAGCATTTTTTGAGCGTTGATTTACTTTTTTTGCGTTCGGTCTGCTGTATAATATGTGGCAGCAAGGCGGCTGAAGCAGTATATTTGCCGCAGTATAAGCAGCAGTGAATCATGATAGATTAAACATTAACAGATAAAATATAAAAAGTATGCCAAAAGGAATTTTTAAGGTTCCGGTACCCGTGAACGAGCGGGTAAGAAATTATGCTCCAGGAACCCATGAACGTGAAACACTCAAAACAGGAAATTGAAAGACTCAGGTCACAGGTGATGGATATTCCCATGGTGATCGGGGGAAAGGAGGTCAGAACCGGCAACCTGGTTCCCATCCATCCTCCTCACGACCGGAAACACCTGCTGGGTCATTTCCACAAGGGCGATGCCAGCTCATGTACAGATGGCCATTAAGGCTGCCCTGGAAGCCAAAGAGAAATGGGCTGCCCTTTCCTGGGAGCATCGTGCCTCCATCTTTCTGAAAGCAGCCGATCTGATTGCCGGACCCTACGGTGATACCATCAATGCAGCCACCATGCTTGGCCAGTCCAAGAACGTGATGCAGGCCGAGATCGACAGTGCCTGTGAGATGGCCGATTTCCTCCGCTTCAATGTGAAGTACATGACCGAGATTTACGAGCAGCAGCCCATCTCCTCCGAAGGGATCTGGAACCGGGTGGAACAGCGTCCGCTGGAAGGATTTGTTTTTGCACTTACTCCCTTTAATTTCACCTCCATTGCCGGCAACCTGCCCTCTGCACCTGCCATGATGGGGAATACGGTGGTGTGGAAGTGTTCCAATACCCAGGTCTATTCAGCCAAGGTGCTGATGGATGCATTTGTGGAGGCCGGGGTTCCGGCCGGTGTAATCAACCTGATGTTTGTATCCGGACCGGTGGCAGGAAACGAGATCTTCTCTCATCCCGATTTTGCCGGGATCCACTTTACCGGTTCCACCGAGGTATTCCAGCATATGTGGAAGACCATTGGAGGCAACATTGAAAACTACAAATCCTATCCCCGCATTGTGGGAGAGACCGGCGGAAAAGACTTTATCTTTGCCCATCCCACAGCCGACAGGAAGGCACTGGTGGTGGCCATGGTCAGGGGAGCCTTTGAATACCAGGGTCAGAAATGTTCTGCTGCATCCAGGGCCTATATTCCTGAAAGTATGTGGCCCGAGGTGAGGGAGCGGATGGAGAACATGATGAAGGGTATCAAAATGGGACCACCGGAAGATTTCAATAATTTCTTCAATGCCGTGATCGATGAGGCCACCTTCGACAAACTGGCCGGCTTTATCGACAGGGCCAAGAAAGATAAAGATGCCGAGGTGATCATCGGTGGCGGTTATGACAAATCGGTAGGATACTTCATTGAGCCCACCGTGATTCTCACCACCAATCCCAAATACATCACCATGGAAGAGGAGCTGTTCGGACCGATCCTGACCATTTATGTATATGAGGACGATAAGATTCCCGAAACCGTGGAGATTCTGAACAATACCTCCATCTATGCACTTACCGGAGCCATTTTTTCCCAGGACCGCTATGCCATTGAGTGCCTGACCGAGAAGCTTATCCAACTGTGCAGGGAACTTCTATATCAACGACAAGCCCACCGGGGCCGTGGTCGGACAGCAGCCCTTCGGAGGAGCCCGCGGATCGGGAACCAACGACAAGGCCGGTTCCATGATCAACCTGCTGCGCTGGGTATCCCCCCGTACCATCAAGGAGACCTTTGTGCCGCCAAAAGACTACAGGTATCCGTTTATGGAGGAGGAGTAGAATGAAGGACGTTACAGGGTAATTGGCTCGTCGCTTAAATCATTTGCTTCGCAAATTATTATAGGCTCCTCTACCAATACCCTGTAAGCTATTCTAAAGCCTCTCATAAAGGAATTGGAAAAGGAAAGGCTCCTCATGAAACCCTGTAAGCATTTATTCCTCTCCCCATTAAAGGAATGGATAATAAGGATGAGGCCCCATAAATATTCACTTAGTGAAGATTGTCAGGGCCTCATTTTATTATCCATGGTAATGTGTTGATAGTCTCTTTAAAGGAAAGTGAAGGGAGCTTTCTTTTTTGTATAATTTTGACTGCGTGAAGCAATTCTTCCTGAAGATATGGCCCTGGCTCAGGAACAAGTATGTGCTTACCATCTCGGTGTTTGCCATTTGGATGCTCTTCTTTGACCAGAACAATGTGGTGGACCGCATGAGGATGTCCAGGGAGATCCAGGCAGCTGGAAGAGGACCGGGAGTACTACCTGGAGCAGATCCAGAAAGATTCCATCCGCTATCACGAACTCACCACCGACAGGGACAACCTGGAGAAATACGCCCGCGAACAGTTCTTCATGAAAAAGAACAACGAGGATGTGTTCGTGGTGATCGAAGAAAAAAAAATAGATACGAAATGATCTCTAGCGTTCGCTGCTCTTTCCTGAATATCTCCAGCAATTCCCTGTATCGAGTGCTGGTATTCCAGTGAAAGGAAGCTGTTCGAGCCGCACCTCCCGACCGGCACATCGGGGTAGCCCCTGTCCCTGGCATAGTGCAGGAACTTCATGATCCGGAACATATTGAACCAGCGCCAGAATCGTTTTCGGAAGGCTTCGGCTGAGCCGGTGTTGCTGCGGATCTCATCCAGGGCCTCTTCAAAATCCCTGGGAGTCAAGGAAGTCGGACAAGCACCTCAGGCAGATCTCCGGATCAGGACTTCCTGCAGACAAGATCCTGCATACAGGCATGGTCGATCATTCTGAAAAGAGCTGCCGCAGCATCTCAAAGGGTTCGGGATGGTAGGTGCTTAAGAGTCGGAATATCTCCCGAGGGATCTTCGACATCGCCGAAGCAACTCCTGACTGCCCGTCCGGTTCCAAAGGGAACCCGGTCCGAAGGTCGGGGAGAGGGATCAACACGGGTGGTGTTGCATTCGCTCCAGTTGCCCCGCTGGGCCAGCTTTCTGGATGAAATAGAAATCTTCACCGCCCTTCCGGCGGTTCATTCCACCCTCCAGGCAGTAAACATCGGCCCTTACGGCAAAGGAAGAACCCACGGTATGATAGGCATGGGGATAGCCGGTGGACGCAGGGCAGCTGCAAGGTAGTAACGAAGGTGCAGTTCATACTGGGTAATGGCATCGTAAACGGCCGGCGGAAATTCGGTCGCCTTCCAGGGGATGCTCAAAATAGATGGAGCAACCGTCCGGGCAATCGGCGCCGTCCGGACAATCGACGTTTCCGGGCAATCCGATGCTCATCAGAAAAAATGCGACGACCAGGGCCTGCAGGTAGTTGGGGTCCACCCGTGCATCGGCATCCATGCAGGCGATGATGCCGCTGGTCGTTTCCAATGGCAGCTAAAGCGTCGCACCGCTTCATCCATCAGGATCTTCCGGGCCATGCCCACACCTGCCTCCTTCTTCCCGAAGGAGTGATCCAGCCAGACATGAAAATCCATGAAGGGGTGGGGGTGTTCGGCAATCCAGGCCTCGGGCCTGGGCAAGGGTCAGACAGGTTTTGTTCCAGAACTGTCCGGGGCGTGCATCGGCTGCAGCATTGACCAGGATCAGTACCTCTGATCGGATGGGGTACGCGATCTCAGTGCTCTGCAGACAAGGCGGCCATAAACAGAGAATCCAGGCATCTTTCGAGCCCGGATTCATTGTATACCGGTATGGTAACAATAATTTTAAGATCGGAATGAGGATCGGTTTCAATGAGCGACTCCCGCAAACCGGCCTTCAGCAGGTATGCATCGGCAAAGCCCATTTAGTCCAGTTCAGTCCGGTATGTAATTTTCATTCAGCCCGGCCACAACCTGGCTGGTGATGTCGTAGGGCTTGGCACCATAAATCAGGTTGCCACCAAACTGGTAGGAGTAAACATAGCTGTAACCCCTTTCCTTGCTCAGCTCGGTCACATAACGTTCAATCATATCCATCATCTGGCGGTTCTTAACCATGCCCTCCTCCTGCAGATCGGCAGCATACTGGTTCTGCAGGGCCATCAGGTTCTGCTCTTCGGCGGCCAGTTGCTGCTGCAGCTGTTCTGCCTCGGTGCGGGTTACCAGCTGGCGCTGGATCTTATACTGTGCATCCTGAACACTCTGGTAGAAGGTTTCGGTTTTTCCTGCAAATTCAGCTTCCAGTTCGGACTGTTCTGGGCCAGTTCCTGCTGGTAATGAGAAATAGAGATCCCACTTGGACATGACCGAATCCATGCTAAAGAAGGCAATGCTGATATCGGAAGGATCTAAAATAGCGGATGCAGTACCCTCTCCACTTTGTTCCTACTCTTCTCTCCTCCTGTAAAATGGAGCACAAAAAGAACAGCCACTGCTACAGCCAGGACTACGTTCGTTACAATGTTTGCGATTTTCATATTCTATATACTGATTATTTGTTTGTTATCGGGCAACAAATATAGCAGAAAAGTTGAAAAATAGACTCAATTTTTTTGGGGGAAGACGCTGATATTAATCGGGCTGGCACATTAACAGACGGATCAACGTAAGTATCTAATCCTCCTCCCGCTTCAACAGGGGTGTTCAGGTTTTCAGGGAGGGGGATTTTTTTCTACCTCGACCCGGTAGTAAAGAGCAGATATCCTGCCACCACTTTTTCCATGGGAGTAAACTCCAATCCAAGGGCCTCCGACACTTTTTGAGAGGAGTACGTGGATTCATTGAAGGCTGCTCGGACCTGCACGGAGGTAAGTTTGCGCTTCCCGGTAAAAAGTCCCCAGGCTGCATCCAGTCGCGCGAGCCAGCTTGAGGGCAGAGGGAGAGAGCAGTTTCATGCTCCGGGGCGATCCAAGTGCGACGGCGATCATCTCCATGATCCCGGCATAGGAATAGTCCCCGGCACTGAGAATAAATCGTTCCCCGCACATATCCGAATCCATCAGGCGGGTCATGGCCGACACCACATCCTGCACCCCCACATAGCCGGTCTTCCCGGTGTGGCATATTTTAATCCGCCGGCCACCCGGTCAAAAAGGGAGGAGCTGCCCCGGTCCCAGAATCCTGCTCCCAGGATAATGGTGGGATTCACGATCACTGCATTCAGTCCCTCTTCCATGCCCCGCCACACTTCCATTTCCGACTGAAACTTGGAGACGGCATAGGGGGTGTGGGTTTTGCTGCCCGCCCAGATCAGGGCCTCATGGGCCGCCTGTCCGTCGGGCGAATCTCCGATGGCCGAGGAGGAGGAGACATGCAGCAATTTTCCTCCGGTGGCCAGGCAGGCATTCACCACATTTTCGGTACTGTTTGACATTATAATGCAGATCATCTTCTTGTCGTCGCGGGGCTGGAAGGAGACCATGGCGGCACAATGATAGACCTGGTCCATATCGATCATGACCCCTCCACCTCCATGGGCATCTTCCAGGTCCACATCCACCCAGTCGATGAGCTTGAAAAGCTCCTTAGCCTCCTTGGAGTGACGGGCAAATACTGCTTTACCTCCTCCAGGTCGGATGAGGGACGTTTCAGGGCAACCACCTCCTCATGCTCCCTGACCAGCTCAAGCAGCAGGTGCGATCCAAGAAGTCCGGTTCCACCGGTAACTAGTATCATTTTACAAATAGGATTTTGCCGAAGATAGGCATATTTCTTCTCACGAAGCTCTGAACTCAGGAAGACCGGGCCTTTTTGAAAAGGATGTTGTAAAAGGCTTTCCAGAAATAGCGCCACTGGGTGCTCAGGGGATGTTTCTCGTAGGATTCCAGGTAGCGCATTTCAGAATCCTGGATCTCCTCCAGGGTTTCCGGCATATCGGCATAGTAGGGGGGGATCAGTCCGGGCCGGTTTTTGATGCGTTTTTCCTGGAGTTCTTTGGAATAGAGGTTGAAGTAGTGCTGACTCAGCGGCCGCACCCCAACCACTTTCATTTCACCCCGAAACAGGTTGATGAGCATGGGAAGTTCATCGAGCCACAGTCTTCGAAGGAAGGCCCTGGAGCTGGCCACCCGGAAATCATTTTTAAATTTCCCCCCATTCTCCAGGTTGTTCTGTTGGTGCACATAGTCCTGCAGGTACTCGGCATAGGGATACATGGTCCGCAGCTTGTATACCTTGATCATTTTGCCTCCCTTACCCACCCTTCTGAGCGTGATAAAGGGACCGTAGGAGGGATTGGGATCAAAGGCGGGTTCCTTGACCCGTCTCGTCACAAAGAAATAGAGTCCGTTTACATAGTTTTCCTCCACCATTTCAAATCCACATGCATAAAGCCGGCCCAGAATTTCGGCACGGGTCAGCACCCTGTTGTTTCCCCGGGTCAGGAAAAAGTAGATGCCCCGTGGTGGGATAAAACTTGGGAAAGACCCTTTTGACAATATAGTCCATGGTATAGGCCACCCAGTTGAGCAGCGGGGGATACTTTCTCAGGATGCGCTTCCTGCGCATATCAGAGGTTTCGGCACATCCGATAAAGATTCCCTGTTGGGCAGCTTGTGGTTGACCGCTTCGAAAAAGCTGTTTATATATCTGATATCATTGACCCTTCTGATGTTGACAATGGTATCAAAGTGTTTATCGGGTTGCCGAAGGATATTGAAGCGGGTTACGGTGGAGGTGATCAGGGTCCGCGGATCGGTCAGGTTCACATGGCTTTCAATAAAATGTGCGGCCTTTTCTCCACATTCCTCCGAAATGGCCTCACACAGGACGTCCCGGTCCACGCGGATGTCGCTGTGAATCACTGCCTCCTCATTTTTCTGCGGTCCGACTGTGAGGGAGGCTGCTCAAGGAAAGCCGAGGCTGCATCGTATTCGGGCGATGCCAGCAGATAGGTGTAGAGGCTGAAAGGTCATCAGATCCAGTATGGTGGCCAGTCCCAAGGTTCCCAACACCATCATCCTGGAAAAGAAGGTGGTGTTAAAGGCATAGATGATGAAGGCCACAAAGGCCAGGGCCACCAGGTTGGGAAGAATGATATTGCGGATCAGGAAGCTGGGATTTTCCTTCCTGGAGATAGAATACTTTCCCAGGTAAAAGGAGGCTAAAATCCACAGATATCAGCAGCACAGCGAAGCCAACGAGGTAGCGGTTCGACATGTAAGAAACCATCACAGGTTTCAGCCCGGCCGTGAACACATAGGCCACAACAAGGATGAGCAGATCAATGATTATCAATCCTGTTTTGTTCTTCTTCATCAGATTGTATTCCTGTGTGAAATTAGTAAGAATTCTCTAATATATGGAGACTGTTTATCAACCATAGGTGGCTTGAAGAATATTTAATATCTTCGCATCTATGAGAAACAAATACACCCTCGCCATCCAGGCTGCCGTAGAAGCCGGGAAGGCCATCCTCGAGGTGTATGAAAGTGAGGATTTTGAGGTGGAGAACAAAGCGGATGAATCCCCTCTAACCCTGGCTGACAGAAGGGCCCATGAGATCATTATTGAATCGGCACTGGGTAAAACCAGGATTCCCATTCTGAGCGAGGAGGGAAAGGAGATTCCCTACATGAACCGCAGCTGGTGGTCGCAGTTCTGGCTGGTGGATCCGCTGGATGGGACCAAGGAGTTTATCAAGCGGAATGGCGAGTTTACCGTAAATATTGCCCTGGTTACGGAGGGCAAGGCCACCTTCGGGGTGGTTTATGCCCCGGTTATCAAGACACTTTATGTGGGACTGGAGGGCAGGGGTGCCTACCGCTGCAGGGAAGAAAAAAATTTCAGTCAGCCCTTCGATTACCTGATCCAGTTTTCCGAACCACTTCCCTGGCTGAGGCATCATGAGGAATTATTCAGGGTGGTGGCCAGCCGATCACACTATAACCAGGAGACCCGCGATTTTGTGGAAGCGCTGGACCCAGGAGGAAAGGAGCTCTCCCTGGTCAACTCGGGCAGCTCACTAAAACTTTGCATGGTCGCCGCCGGCGAAGCAGAAATCTACCCCAGGCTGGGACCCACCATGGAGTGGGATACCGCTGCCGCCCATGCAGTGGTAAAAGCTTCCGGTAAAAATGTCTACCGGGTCGATAATGGGGAAGAATTGGAATACAACAAAGAGAACCTTCTCAATCCTTTTTTCGTAGTAAGGTAGATGGGGCATTTTACATGCAACCATATAATGACCAATGGTGGTCATCTAACTGAACCTTTAATGGATATCCAGAAGGAGATACTTGCGGGTTGTATAAAGGGTGAGTCTTCAGCTCAAAAAAAGCTGTTTGACTCATACTCCCGTTTGTTGCTGGGGGTATGCAGCAGATACGCCCAGTATTGAGGAGGCAGAGGATGTTTTGCAGGAGGGATTTGTGAAGATCTTCCTGAATATTAAGGAGTTCAAGGGTGAAGGTTCGATTGTGGCCTGGATGCGCAGGATTATGATCAACACGGCCATTACCCATTATCATAAGATGAAGAAGCACAGGTATCACGACGACCTGGATGAGGTGAAGGAGACAAGGTTTGATGATTACCAGTGGGACGAGTCGGAGTTTACAAGGGAGGAACTGTATAAGGTGATACAGCAGGATGCCCGAAGGTTACAGGATGGTATTTAACCTTTATGCGGTTGAAGGTTACAAGCACAGGGAGATTGCCGAAATTATGGACATTGATGAGAATACAAGCAAGTCACAGTACAGCAGGGCCAGGAGGTGGCTCCAGGAAAGACTGATAAAGATAAAAGATAGCGAAGAACAGAGGATGAGCAAGCCTCAAAACATAGAAGAACTGTTCCGATCCAAACTGGGTGAAGCGGAAATCACTCCCTACAGAGGCAGCCTGGAAGGGTGTGCAGCGTAAGCTGCGCTTGAAAAAGTTCCTTCGTTTTGATGGCAGGAAGGTTTAATATATGGTATGCCGGGGCCCTGCTGGTGGCCGGAGCAACAGCTGTAGCTCTGTTGACAAACAATCCTTCCGAAAGTGCTTCTGGTCTGGAAAAAGACCTTCAGGTCACCCAGGAACAAAGTCAGGCAAAGGCTGAAAATGTTACCCGGGTGGAAAATAGGGAAGTGAAGAAGGAAGAGAAGAGAGTCGTGAAGAGACGAAGCCCTGATCAATCTTCAAAAGCATCCGCAAATGAAGAAGAGAAAAGAAAAGAGGCGGTAATCAAAAGCCAGGCAGAGCAGTCAGAGCGGGAGGCAGCACTCAATGAGAAGGATGTAGGCAAGGAGGAGCTTTTGGGTGAAACAGATACCCTTTTAAAGCAGGAGAGTCTTGTGGTAAATTTCACTGCATCAGAAACCATGGGTTGTGCGCCACTGAGGGTGGAGTTTAGCAATTCGAGTGTGGATGCCATCACCCTTTCCTGGAATTTCGGAAACGGAGAGTTTTCTGAGGAATCCGATCCGGTTTACGTCTTTGAAAAGGCAGGTATTTATGCGGTAGCATTAACAGCCTTTGGGGCAGGGGGCGATAGCGGTGTCTTTTACCAGGTGATCAGGGTTTACCCCGCGCCGGTGGCCGGATTCGAGATGGGAGAAGGACTTGAGGGGCTCGACGGAAACATCTCCGTGGAGCTTATGAATTATTCCACCGGGGCCTATTCCTACTATTGGGAGATGCTCTCGGCAAGCGAAAGCAAACTGGATGCCTGGTCTTCCAATGAGTTCCAGCCCGCCTTCAATAATAGCGAGATTCCCGAGGATGCACACCTGATCAGAATGGTGGCCCTGAATGAACATGGCTGTACCGACACGGCTGTTGCCGAACTCACTGCCACAATTGGAGCACAACGTTCCATGAGCTTCCCCACAGTCTTCAGCGGTAGCCCCACCGGTCCCACCGGAGGCTACTATACTCCCAACGATCTTCGCCTGGATGTTTTCCATCCCCACTACAGTGAGCAACCGGCGGAATACCACCTGAGGGTGTATTCGAAAATGGGAGAGGTCATTTTTGAGACCCGTGACATCCTGCAGGGATGGGACGGCTACTACATGGAGGAAGGCTCAGCCAGTGGCGTTTACCTCTGGGTGGCCACGGGAACCTGGCAGAACGGTGCCACCTTCAATCTCAGGGGTGATGTGACCCTGTTGTGGAACGATCGGCTTTAGACATTTTTGTCTTCCCTAAGCCAGCCAGTTATGGTTTGTTCGCTTGCAAGATCGGGGAACATGCTGACTTTCACAGCCTCCTCCTGCCTGAATAGGAATTTTTCAATCTCCAGCTTTTTATTTTCCCAATCCACCGATTTTAATGCATCACGGGCAAGCGCAACATAGGTTTCAGGACCGGTGTAAATCTGCTTTAACCTGCCGAATTGTAATCTGTTCTTAATGTATTCCAGATCTGGTTTACTGATCTTGACCAATTCAACAATGTCGTAATAATCCCGTCCTTTCGCTCTTTCGAGAATGGAGCAAAGTTTAGTTGCTAATATGACACTGTTTGGTGCACAAATAAGAGGAGTAAAAACATCAAATCGATTGAGGATATGAGTATTGGCTTTGTAGCTGAACGATCCAAATTCGTGTTTTTCTGCATCTAACTTTATGAAAAACTTCCGGTGGGGCACATCCTTCAGACCAATGCGGTCAAGGACCCCTGGAAAATGTAAATACTTTTTTTCCCTGTCAGTTTCCGCCTGAATATTCATTTTTGCAAAGCCTTGTACCAGGGTTTCGCAAAGTTTTTGGTGATCCGAATCAGTGTATAAACCCGTGATATCAAAATCGAGATCCTCTGAGAAACGTTTGAACCGGTCCACCAACCTGAGCTTGGTTCCTCCGATAAAGATCAGGTTCTTTTTGTACGGACCCTGGTAAATCAATGCTAAGGTAAGGCACTGCAAATATTCCTTGACCATGGCACGGTAAGCATTCATTCCTGTCAGGGAATCATCAAATTGTTTCCTGATTTCATCAAAGCTAAGCATGGTCGTATATTTGGAGCATGATCTTGAATCTATTTTCGAGCTTCATGTTTTGGTAGTGGGATAGATAAGTCCACAGTTTATCTACATGGATGATATCTTTAAGCACTGGTCCGTTTAATCTGAGTTGCTTCATCTCGTCCTTTGTATCGTATTCAGGATGCAGATAGAAAAAATCGATGAGCGCTTTTTCAGGATCTGCCATTCTTATCTTCCGGTGATATTTTTCTGTCTCAACTAAACCATAGCCAAAAAAAAGTTCGTTTTTAAGACTGGAGTAGGCGTAAAAGCTTCCGGCCATGGAAAGACGAATGGTCCGATTTGTAGTTGCCGATGTGCACATATAGACCCCTTCCGGGATGATCCCATGATAACTTAGAGCCGTTTCCATGCTGATGTAGGATGGCTCGTGAACGGTGTTGGCAATAATCCATGTGCTGTAATGTTCACTGAGGAAGTCGGGTAAACAATACCATCCGTTTCTTAACTTGATGATATAGTTTTTTAATTGCCATTCATAAAGTCTCCTTTTATCCAGGCCTGGATATAAAAGCTCCAATTCTCCTGTGGAGAAGATGCCCATGGGTTTAAGCCTTTCCAGAAAGTCAAGTATTATCACAATGCAAATATACGTTAAAAATAACGTAAAAATGCATTAGAAGTAAAAGAGATGCTTTAAAGGGTAATCCGGTCGCGGATGCTGTTGAAGATAATGTCCACCGAATCTTTGATGCCTACCACCGAGGTGTCGATCTCAACGTCGGGGTTTTTGGGTGCTTCGAAGGGGGAGGAGATCCCCGTAAAATCCTTGATCTCACCCGCCCGGGCCCTTTTGTAGAGTCCCTTCACATCGCGGGATTCACACACCGACAGGGGTGGATTAAGGAAGATCTCGATGAAGTCTTTCTCCCCGATGATGTTGCGGGCCATGGCCCGGATCTCGTCGGTGGGACTGATAAAGGAGCAGATGGTGATCATCCCGGTATTGATGAGCAGTTTGGAAACCTCGGCAATGCGACGGATATTTTCCAGCCGGTCCTCTTCGCTGAAACCCAGGTTGTTATTAATGCCCGTACGGATGTTATCCCCGTCCAGCACCTGGCAGAAGAACCTGTGGAAGAAGAGCTCCTTCTCCAGGTTCGAAGCCAGGGTGGTTTTCCCCGAACCCGACAGTCCCGTGAACCAGATCACCTTGGCACTCTGCCTGAGGATCTCCTCTTTCACCTTTCGGTCATAAATCCTGTCAAATACGGGGTAAATATTCTCGGTCATGCTCTATGCTTATTGATTGCTTCTTCTAAAGATAAGAATTATGGACAAGATTAAAAACCATAATTGATCCCAAAACGGAAGGTGCTGGTCTGGCCGTGATACACATCGGCCGTCCACTGATCCATGTAGTCCTGGTCGCCCGACACATCCCGCCACTCATAACCCAGTCGGACCGACAGATCATTGATCAGCTGCACCGTGGCCAGCAATCCGTATCTGCTTGATTCCCATACAATGGGATCGAAGGGTGGGATTGCTGCCCGGGGCATGGTACCCAGCGCTGTATGGTCCGGGCCCTTTCACGGACATGGTTCATAATAGGCTTTTACGCGAAGGGTCCGCCAGGGACTCCAGTCCACCGAAGCATAAAAGTCTTTGGCATTGTCCTCCAGGTAGTGCCCCAGGTTATACCGGTTCGATTCAAAGGTGGTGGTGGGAACGTTGTGCATGAAGGTGAGGCAGTTGGTCCAGGTATACTCGGCCAGGATCCGCATATTTGGCAGAAGGGTGGTGGAGAATACCGCCCTTGTAGGAGACAAAGTTGAACTCCTCGTCATTAAAGATCCGGTCCACGGCCACCTCATCGAGGAATACCGTTCCGTAAAAGTGAAAGTGCTTCAGGTTGCGGGACGAAGCAGAGAAGAACAGCTGGGAATTCATGTTGTTGATCCCTGCATTCATGGTATGGTCAATGGCCTTGTAGAAGGCCACGGGGAGCAGGAAGGCGGCGCTGGGATAGCGGTAGTCATATACCACCGAGTTTCCCACCGAAAGCTGCAGGTTCTGTGACAGGGGTAAAGGTAAAGATGTTGGCTGCCAGGTATTTGCTGTGGTAGACTTCCCGGTAGTCGGTGCCGTAGGCATGTGGAGGTAGTAAAAGGAGAGGGAGGAGTCCACCACCTCCGATACCAGCGAGCCATGCACATAGGTCATCCGGAACCAGGGAGCCGGGTTGATGTCCAGCTCCAGTCGCGGGAAGGCAGGAGTACGTCCCGAAAAGATGTTGGCCCCGGCATTGTTCTCACCCCAGGCAAACTGACCCATGATCAGTCCCACGTGTCCCCATTTCCATCCGTAGGTGATCCCGGCCCGGACTTCCCAGTAGTCCCGGTTTCCCGTCTGAAAAACCTTTGATATTGGCTCCACCGATGCGCTGGTTCTGAAAATCACGGGCCGTAAGCTCGGTGGATTCATGGTTGTCCCTCAGCGAGGCCCAGATTCCAAACTTTCCGATGGTGGACCGCGCTTCTACACCGTTCCACCAGTGGGAGAAGGAGCCGTTCTCATTCACCCATACATCGGAGCCAAGGATGGGATTGACGGTGATCCTGAAGAGGGAATCGCTGTAGTAAAACACATCGAAGCGCTTATTTCCCTGCTTCTTCTGCCACAGCCAGCTGGTTCCTGCCGAATCGGGCAGGGTCAGCTCCCTGGCATAGTCCTTCAGGTAAAAATCCAGCTCGGCCTGCTGGCGCCCCGTCATCTGGCCACGGGCCTCTTCGGCCTCCTGGAGCAAGCCGGCAATTTCCTTACGGGAATAGGGTTTAACCAGGGAGAAGAGATTGATGAAGTGCTCCGAGGCCAGCTCATCCAGGAAGATGTAGATCCCCTGGTTGGAGATGTGGGTGGGGACATACTGGGCCCGCACGATCAGGCATGAAGCCCGCTAATAGTAGCGGGATCAAGAGCAGGAAGAGTTATTTTTTCAGATATTATCATCGATTAGCGGTAGAGCAGACTGGCATTCGCGATCCAGGCCACATCCCCTTTGGCATGCTCTGCAAGTTTTATGGCTTCTTCGGCGGAGGTCTTGACAGCACCCATCAGCTGGCAGGTCTCCTTCATCCAGGGAAGTCACAAAGCGAATGGAGATGCGTTGGGCTTTCTCAATGGTGGCAAGGGCCGTACCGGCATTGTTCTTATAAGCCAGGGCCATCTCCCGGAAGATCCCCTCGGTACCACCCAGTTTAAAGAGCTCCATAAAGGCCTTGTTCCCGATTCCATCGATACACTCGGCAAGAATCACCAGGGTTCCCCCGTCTTTCACAAAGGAGGCGGCATTGTGGATGGACTTGTGGGCCTGTATGAAGTTGATGTCCTTGGGATATCCTCCCGCACTGGCCACGACCAGGTCGTAGCGCTTGTCACCCGGCGTTCTGAAGTAGTGATCGTAACGCTGGCAGGCTTCCCTGAATTGATCGTAGTTTAATCCGAAATGAATCTCACAAACCTCCTTATTGCTGTTGAGGATGCCATGAATCTCCAGTTTGGGCGGGAGCAGTGCATTGATCTCCTCCAGGTCGAGGGCCAGCGGATTTCCATCCAGCTTGCCCGACTGGCAGCCCGGATCCAGTCGCTTGTTTTTAAAATCCAGGAAGAGGCTGTGGTTGTGGAGGATGGCGTCGTAGCCGGCCAGACCGGGGAAGAGCAGTTTTCGTCCGCCGCCAAATCCTGCAAAGTAGTGATGCAGGATGGCCCCGAAGGTCACCACCAGGTCCTTTTGAAGAATCTCTTTGTTGATTTTCACCTCTGTTCCGCGGGAGGTGGTTCCCAGAATCTTCAAGTGCATCCTCATCCCGGGCGTTGTGGTGGACAAAGCGGTATTCCCTGTATATCTCACCATAGGCCCTGAGGCACTCTTCTTCACTCTGGGGAGGATGGGTGCCATAGGCAATAAAAAAGGTGATATCCGAACTTTTTAAGCCATAGTCCAGGAAGACCTCTGTAATCAGCGGCAGGAAGATGGGGAATTGGCAGAGCCGGGTTTTGTCGCTCACAGAGATTCCCACGCTCCCGATGGGGCGCTTGAAACTCCGGATGTGCGAAAGCAGGTCGCTTTTGAATTTTTCCAGGATCCACCGATCCCGAGGGTTCGGTATGCCGGATTTCATCACAGTGTGTCGGGAAGGGTAAAGGAAAGTTCCTCTGATCCGTATTTCAAGCCTGCCTCCATTGCACTAGAACTCGGGGCATGGGATCATGCGGGCCTTACGTTTTTTGCGGGTGGTTTTGAACTGGTAGGTTACAATCAGCTCGTGTGCCCCGCCGGTGGAGGAAACCAGGTTGGAGATGGTAAAGTCGTAGCTGTATCCCACCCGGAGCTGGTCCATTTTATAACCCACCAGGAAGGCGATGGCATCACCCCTGGGATCCTTCTTGTAGGGATCGTCATCAGATCCGCCTCAGGAAGGGAATACCCCGGTAAAAGAAGCCCAGCATCAGGGGAGCCTTGTACCAGTAAAGACCCATATCCAGCTGGTTATAGATGTCCTGGTGCCTGAAAAGGGCGACCAGGGAAAGGGTTTCATCGATGGGATTCTGCAGGCGGCTCTTTTTTACAATCTGGTAGCCCCCAAAGACAGAGTACTTGATGGGCCAGCGTACCTCGTTGTTGTAGAGCCCGTAATTGGGGCGCAGCAGGTGGTCAACGGCAAAGCCGCCCCAGAATCGCTCCGTATATCCCAGCAGGGAAGCAGAAAAATCCACATCGGGCTTGGAGGGTGAGGGCTCCTGTTCGATGGTTCCGGCGCTGGGATTGGCCAGTTCGTCGTTCCAGGTGAGCTTGGAGAAATTCAGACCCTGCTGGGTGTAGTTGAAATGAATCCCCGGTCTCAGGTGAAACTCCTTGTTGACCTTAATATCGTAGGAGTACTGAATGCCCAGCGTTTGTGATTCCCAGGTCGCCCGTTCCGGCCACATCCTTCATGACCAGCACACCCACACCGCTGTTGAAGTTTTCAAAATAATGATCGTAGGAAAAGCTGTAGGTGACATAGACACCACTCACCAGTTCGGGCCACTGGTTCCGGTAGGCGGCGGTCATACGGTCACCCCCGCGTGGCGCCTGCAAAGGAGGGTGCCAGGTAGAGCTGATTCGCATAAAATTGCGTAAACTGGGGATCCTGAGCGAAGGCTCCGGAAACCAGTGTAACAGCAAATATAAATCAGGGCGAATCTTTTCACTCAATCAGGCTTAGAAAATTAAATTTAATAACTTTTTCCATATACGGTGAAGCTTTTTACAAACTTAAACCAAATGGCTCAGCTCAGGCACATCCACCTTCACAGGTGGTTTAACGGCATCTCCTCATAAAATGTTTCACAAAACAACTATAAATAGGGAAAACAGAGCTTTTGCCTCAGCCGCTGAACCTGGCTTCGCCAGCTTAGGCAGCTCAGACAAAACTCTGTTTTCCATTCTTTTACTGCTCGTTTTTATGAAGTAGTGTGATGTCACCTCTGGAGGTGGCCGGTGCACCGTTTTTGTAGACCACGGTTCACCTTCCAGAAGTAGACCCCCTGTGCGGCCAGTGCTCCATTGATATAGCCGTCCCATCCCATGTTGATGTCGTGGCTCTGGAAGATCAGCTCGCCCCAGCGGTTGTAGATGTAGAGATGGTATTCATCCACCTGCTTGTTCACACCCGGGAAGAAGATGCTGTTGGCATAGTTGGGATCCAGGTTGGGATCGTTGGGATCGATATACCCGCCGTTGGGACCGCTCGGATCGGGCCTGAATACAGTGGGGAACTCCAGATACTCCCCTGGGAATCACCTTCACTGCAGGCAGGGTCATGCTGTCGCTGCAGTGCTCGTTCCAGGCCACCAGCTTCACATCCTTGTACCCTTCGGTGAAGTAGATATGCGAGGTATCCACCGCGGTGGAGAAGTTCCCCGGTGCAGCTTCACCATCTTCATAGTAGTCCCCAAAGTCCCAGGAATAATTGGTAGCCCCGGCACTCAGGTTGAAGAAGCGTGACCGGCTTATCCTTCACGAATACCGAGTCAGGTGCCGAGTTAAAGGCCACATTGGGTGTCTCCCACACATTGATGGTCCAGGATGCATAGTCGGTTCCGCCCGGTCCGCTTACCTGCAGCCTGATGGTAAACTTACCCGTATCGTAGAAGGTAGTGAGTCGGATTCTCCTTGGTGGAGACATAGCCGTCACCAAAGTCCCACAGGTAGGTGGTGGCCCATTGCGACTGGTTCACAAACTGGACCTCCACAGGGTTACAACCGCCTACAGGCTCTGCAAAGGCAGCGATGGGAACACGCGGATGAATCACCACGGTGGTCTTGGTGCTGTCGATACAGTCACCATTATTCACATAGAACTTCACATCGTAAGGTTCCCGGTTCGGCATAGATATGAGTCGGATTCTCCTCGGTGGAGGTGATCGAGTCACCAAAGTCCCAGAGGATAGGTCCACGGACCCGGCTTGGTGGTATTGGTGAAGTCGACCGTTGCATCCGGATAGGTCTGAACCAGCGGTACCGCGGTGAAATTGGGTGCGGGATGGGCTGAACCGTGATATCCAGTGTTTCGGTATCCACGCATCCGTAGAAGGAGGTGGTGGTCAGTGCCACGGTATTGACCATCCACAGTCGTGCCAAAGTTCTCAAACAGGTGGTAGGCCATGTAGGATCCGTCCTGTGCCGGTGAACCGTCACCAAAGTCCCAGCGGTAAGCCGAACCACCCGGCTGGGAGATCAGGGTCACCTTCAGCGGGTGACAACCTTCGGTGGGATCGGCAGTGAAGTCGGCCACAACCTTGGGATAGATGGTCACCACACTCAGTGCCGTATCATTACAGCCGTTGATGCTGATGGCCACCATGCTGATGTTGTAGTAGGCCACCTGTCCGGTGATATCCATATTGTCAAATCCGTGGGTCACATCCTTCTGGGTACTGGTAGTTCCATCATCAAAGTCCCACAGGAAGGTTACCGCATCGGCCGAGGAGGTATTGGTAAAGTTCACCTCCATGTATCCGCAGGATGGAATGGCATTGGATACAAACTGGGCATCGGGCCTGTCATTTTCGATGGTCACCACATCCTGCCCTTACAGCCCCGGTCGTCGGTCACCGTATAGGCCAGGTTGTAATCGCCCTTCACCACGGTCATAAAGTCAACCACCTGCTGGTCGATGGCCGAGAGCGGACCAATGGCCCCGCTCCACTGGTGCAGGGTATAGGTGCCCGATCCGCTGGTGGGTGATCCGTCCAGGGTCAGCAGATCCCCACCGCAGATCAGCGGGTAGTTGGGGAAGTTGCCCGGTACGGCCGGTGTAATGCCCGGAACCGGGTTGGGCCATACGGTGAGCGTCACCACAGTTGGATTGGGTACCTGTACAGGCATTGAATACATCCAGCCGGTACTGCCATCCGTCCTGGCTCACCGGTACATTGGTCAGCATAATCTGTTCGGTATTGGATCCCAGGTGAACCGCATCATCCGTCAGCATCACAAATCCAGCACCATCCTGCCGGTCCACATACCACTGGTAAACCAGGTCAGGTCCGCTTGCATCGGCACCGAATACGGTGGTTCCGTCCTCACAGATGGCTGCATCCACCGGTTGGGTATCGATGACCGGATTGGCATTCACCAGCAGGATCACCGGGCTGGTGGTTGCCGGTGGCGTACAGTTGCCGGTGATGCTCACCCGGAAGCTGAAGCCGGCCTGGCTCAACTGGGCACTGAGCAGGGTCAGGCTGTCGGAATCGGCCCCGATAAAGCGTGCATCCGTCATCAGCTATGTTGTTAAATCCGCTTCCTTCGTTCACCTGCCACCTGTAGGTAATATTGGTTCCCTGTGCATCGACCCCGAATCCGGCCGGAGTGTTCTCACAGGCAGTGAGTGCCACGGGGCTGCTCAGGATCTCCGGGGCAGTCTCCACGGTCAGTACACATCTCATCGGCTGTGACCGGCAGCGCCGCAGGTCCCTGTGATCACCACCCGGTACATATAGCCGTCGCATCCGCGTTCCACAGTGAAGATGGTCAGGGTGGGTGACAGCGAACCAATGTAGAGTCCCACATCACTCAGGTCGTTCCAGATGGCCGCCATTATCGGTGCTCTCCTGCCACTGGTAGGTGAGTCCCATGCCCGGTGGCACTCACCTTAAAGACAGCATTTTCAAACTCACAGATGGTGATGCGCATCGGGCTGGGTCTGGATCTCGGCAGGTGTCTGCACGAAGAGGATGGCCAGGTCGGACATGGCCATGGGTGCACAGACTCCTTCAACCCGGATGCGGTACTTGTTAAAGTTATAGCTGCGGTCGGCTCCGGTCAGCTCCAGTGTATTGCTGTCCCAACCCGAATATACGCCACCGTTGGAATCCGTAATATCTGCAAATCCGCTTCCGGTATCCACCTGCCAGTGGTAGTTGATGTTGGTGCCCGTGGCCAGTCATGCTGAAGCTGGTGTGATCACCCTCACAGATGGTGGCATCCTCGGGCTGTAGTCCAGATGTCGGGAGCCGACTGAACCGTCAGCACAGCCTCATCGGAGATCACCTCGGGATCACATTCACCCATCACCCTTACACGGTACCGGAATCCGGTCATGCTCGAATCGACAGTGAAGACCTTCAGCTCGCGTGGTATTGGCACCAATGTAGTTGCCACCGTCGGAAAGCACACTCCAGCCTGTACCATTAAACTCTTCCCACTGCAGGAAGGGAGCATCGGTAGTCACCCACATCCACCGCTGAAGGATACATTCATCAGCTCACAGGTGGTGGTATCCGAGGCTGCTGAACAATCTCGGGCAACTTGTAAACCACCAGGTCGGCCGGCTTGTGAAGTCACCGTATCGCCGCAATCACCCGTCACATTCACCCTGTACATCCAGTTGTCCATGGGAACAGGGCCCCTGTTACCGTAAGGGTATTTGGATCAAATCCCGGAGTGGATTCCATCGGCAGCAACCGCCTGCCATCCGTTTACATTGTCGTTGTAGAACCACTCGTAAACCGGATTGGTGGTCACACCGGCATCAATCACAAAGGTGGTATCACCGCCTTCGCAGATGGCTGCACTCGCCGGTTGCAGTATAATCTCCGGATTCTCTAGCACGGTCAGTGAAACCGAGTCGGAGGTCAGCAACGGATCACAGGCACCCGACAGGATCACCCGGTAGCCATATCCGTTCATGGCGGAGATGGGATTCAGGATATTCAGGGTATTGGTACCCTGACCGCTGTACTGAACGCCGGTCACCGGCATCCAGCTCACCCCGTTGTGGACCTGCCACAGGTAGGACGGGGAGGTGGTTACTCCCGGTCTATGCTGTAAGGAGGTGGCAATGCCTTCACAGGTAATGCATCATCCAGGGCTGGACAAGGATCTCGGGACGTTCGTTCACCACCAGGGTGACCACATCCGAGGTATCATTGGGTCCGCAGCCATTGCTGATAATGGCCCTGAACTGGGTTCCTGTCCAGGTGGAAGGAACACCCGTTGCCCCGTAGAGGCGCAGGGTATCGGTAGCTTTCATCCTCAAAGAATCCGCCGGTGGCAAGCTGCCAGTCGCGCCATCGAAGTATTCCCAGGTATAGACAGGATCGGTGGTCACACCGGCACTCACACCAAAGGTGGCGCAGTCGTTCTCACAGATGGTCACATCCTCGGGTTGACTCAGTCACTTCGGGACGCTCATCCACGGTCAGAATCGGCCGTATCGGAGATCTGGCCGGGAGTACAGATGCCATCCAGGCGCAGCCGGATCTGCAATTGGTCGATGCCCGAATGGATGCCAGTTGATGTACATGGTATCATTGTTCACACCCTGAATAGATATCGGGTGGAGGAATGATCCAGGCGGCACCGTTCCAGATCTCCCACTGGTAAACCGGGTTGGTGGTAAGACCTGCATCCACAAAGAACATCACCGTATCCTGCTCACAGGCGGTCACATCCACCGGCTGGTATCAGATCTGGGGTTTCTGATAAACCGTCATCACCGCCGAATCGGAAGTCACCGGTGCCGGACATTTACCACTTACGGTGGCCTGGAACCTGTATCCATCATAGGAGGATGGAATGTTGCTCAGAAACAGGGTATCATTGGTATCATCGCTTACCTCGGGCAGTCCGTCAGCCGGATTCCAGGCTAGATACCATCGGTGGAGTATTCCCACAGGATCACCGGCTCAGTGGTATTCCCAGGATTAATCACAAAGTAGGTATCGCCATCCTCGCAAACCGCCTTGTCGACGGGCTGGGTGATGATTTCGGGACGCTCATCCACCACCAGGAGGGCCTGGGCGGAGGTCACCGGCGGATTACAGGTTCCACTCACAATCACCCTGTAGCGGTAACCATTGTAGGAGGAAACCGGATTATTCACGGTCAGCTGATCGGTGGTGGTACCCGGTATAGTCGCTCCGTCAGATCACAGTCCTCCCAGAGTCCCACACGGTTCACCTGCCACTGGTAGGTCACACCGGTGGTTACACCGGCATCCACCGTATAGATGGCCGCATCGCCTTCACAGATGGTATCATTCTCAGGCTGAATCAGAATCTCCGGATTCTCATTGACGGTCAGCAAAACATCGGTGGTAGTGACACAGCGGGAGCACAGACACCGCTGACCACCACATGATAGATGTATCCATCATAGGTGGATGGTACCAGGGTCAGGAAGAGGTTGGGAGTTCCGCGTTCCGCTGTAGACACCCGTATCGGCTCCAATGTCCACAAATCCGCTGCCCATATCCACCTGCCACTGGTAGGCAGGAGCGGTGGTCACACCAGCTGCTCACGGTAAAGAAGGTATTCTGCTCCTCGCAAATGGTGTTGGCCACCGGTTGAAGGGTGATCTCGGGAAGTTCCTGTACCATCAGGGTGGCCGTATTGGAGATCTGCGGCGGGGTACAGTCGCCCGCCACCATCACCCTGTACTGGTAACCGTTAAACCTGCTTTCAGGGTATCAGTACCTGCAGGGACAGCCTGGCGTGGCACCCAGGTAGATACCCAGCGGAATCGTTCAATGTCGTTAAATCCGTTTCCGTCGTTCATGTTCACCTGCCACTGGTAGGCGACACCGGTGGTCACACCGGCATCCACTTCAAAGCGGGCAGGTGCACCTTCACAGACCATGGTATCGACGGGCTGAGCAATGATTTCGGGACGCTCCCTGACGGTCAGACTCACATCCACCGAGGTACGGCAGGTGCACATACCCCGGACACGATCACATGGTAGAGGTTGCCATCATCGCTGGACGGAACACCGGTCAGACGCAGGGTACTGCAGGCGGTTCCCGTATAGATGGCCGTATCGCCCAGGTCGAGCCAGGATCCACCACCGTCATAACTCACCTCCCAGCGGTAGGTGGCACCGGAGGTGACACCTGCATTCACGCTGAAGAGGGGACTTTCATTCTCACAGATAACCGTATCCAGGGGCTGGGTAACAATCTCAGGAATCTCGGAAACCATCAGCAGGGCCGGGTTGGAGGTCCGTGGTACCGGACATGCACCGCTAACCACCACGCGGTACTTGTAGCCATTGAAGCGGCTCACCGGATTCAGCACATTGAGTTCATCGGAGGCAGTACCGGAATAGACTCCTGCTGTATCACCCAGGGCCACAAAGCCCGATCCCATATCCACCTGCCACTGGTAAGCCACAGCGGTGGTTACCCCGGCATCCACACCAAAGGAGACCGGCAGTCCTTCACAAACCGTCGTATCGGAAGGATGCTCCAGAATTTCAGGACGCTCATTGATGGTCAGAGTGGCCACATTGGACTTTCAATGGGTGTTCCGCATTCACCGGTCACAATGGCCTTGTACTGGTAGCCATTGAACCTGGAGGAGGCAGAAATCACAGCCATGGAATCGGTGGAAGTTCCGTTGTAGACGGCCGTATCAGCCCAGGGTGAGCCAGGAGGATCCGTTGTCGTAACTTACCTGCCACTCGATAGATCGGATTGAAGGTCAGACCGGCATCCACTGCAAAGCCGGTTCCGTCGTTCTCACAGATGGCTCTGATCGGCCGGATGACCCACCAGGGCAGGATCGTACTTCAGCACCAGCTGAACGGTGTCGGAGTAA
>CAVQUO010000031.1:0-54797 GCA_963716765.1 uncultured Bacteroidota bacterium
CAAAGCCAAGAGATGTTCGCATACCAATATCTGTTGGCTTCGCCGTCTTGGATGTTTCAAGCACAGTGTTCACATTTTCATATTGATAGTAGTAAGAACCGACAAAGCCACCTCCCTCTTGACAGGCCTTTTCTATTTGACGAGATTTCTCAACGTCGTCTTCAGATGCAGCATCGACATTGGCGTACGTTGCCAACAAAATGCGATAGCCCGGAAGGGATCCCTCGCCGTCGACGTAACGGAGCTTTTGAATGGTTCGCACATCCACTGTATGCGACTTTTCTGCTGAAATCGACTGTCGACTCCACCTTGACACGTTTCAAGCTGGGTTCTTCTTCTCCTGCGGTTGCTTCACCTGCTGGGCGTTTGCGGTCTTTATCATCAGTCTCCGTAGCAGTTTCTGCTCGATCATCGTTCTCATCAGCTGGAGGTTTGCAATCTTTGTCAGTATCGTCAGTAGATTCTGCTTGGTTGCTATCTTCTTGAGCATGGACTTGACTTTCTTGTAACATTTTCATTCTCCGATTGAGATCCAACGAAGTCGCTTCGTTTTGAAAATGAAGAATCGATGAAGCCTTGAGCGCCGATACTCCATTGATGGAGGAGCCAATTTTGGATCCGAAACAACATATAGCGATTTGCCTGGCGGCGATTATCAGCTGGTGGTTCAGGATGAAAACCTATGTGCTTCAGATGTTAGCGATGAGTCCATTTCTATTCTGGATGAGTTAACAATTGTCGAAACCAATGTTGATGTTTCAAATGGCTCGGGTACAATTGAGGTATTTGTTTCGGGAGGACTTGAACCATATACCTACACCTTGAATCCGGGGTCTATCGAACAGAAGGACAATGGTGTATTCATCATCTCCGAAAATGGAACATATACCATTGAGGTAAATGACTCATTGATTTGTGGACCTGTTATGACTGAAATTACTACCGGTATCAAGGATTATCTCTTTATAGATGCGCTTGTATATCCCAATCCTTCAAGTGGTGAGGTCAATATTGAAATATGGACCAAAGCGTCAAGAAGTACGATTGATGTGATGAGTCTAACTGGACAGGTTGTTAGAAGCTCTGTTGCATATTCCAGTGGTGGTCAAATTAAAACAACTCTTAATTTAGGAGATCTTGCAAAAGGCATGTACATGTTACGTGTGGATGGAAAGATGCTGAGATCGGCTATTGTGCTTCAATAATAGAGATAGACCTATAATTTCATAAAGGTTTGCAAAATTGATAGTAATTTTGAGCCCCCGGGCACATCCCGGGGGTTTTCATGAACAATAATTCTTGCTAAAGAGAAGCGAAAAGATGAGACGATTATTAGCAGCTACCATATTGCTTCTTACAATGAGTTGCCGCATTCACCCAGGGTTGGGTTGCATCCACACGCTTGAGCAGCCCAAATGATATCACTTACATTCAATCCCAGATTGACCAGGACCAGAACATCTTTGTTTTTGGTTCGTTTTCCGGTGTAATATCTGCTGGTAGTTCCATGGAAGCAAGCTCAAAGGGAGGGCATTGACTACTTCCTGTGCAAGTTGAATTTGGATGGGGAAGCTATTTGGATCAGGGCCATCGGGGGTGAATCAGATGAAGATCTTGTACGGAGGGATGACTCTGAATAAGGATCGGTGAGATATTGGTTACCGGGGGATTTTCGGATACAATATTTTACAAATACCAATGATACATTAGTCAGTATGGGTTTGTCTGACATATTTCTATCAAAATATGATACAGATGGGGACGAGGTCTGGCTAAAAAGTGTTATTAAAGGCAGAAACCTTCAAAAGGCTACCCATCTTTCAATTGACAGTGATGATAACTTGATTCTTGTCGGGCAATATAAGGATAGTACATTTATCGAGGAAGATATTGCACCTGCAAAGAATAATTTGAATTTGCATGGCTTCTACAGTAAGTTTTCCTCCCAGGATGGGTCAGCTTACCTGGTGGAAATCCATTGAATCATTGCATGGTAAGGAAGGAGTCCTTATTACAAAAGGCTCCTCCTTCAGAGAGCCAGATCGTCTTAATCGGATCTTTTTCTGACTCAATCGTTATTGAAAACGACACAATCGTCTCAAAGGATGCATCCAAAGATGCATTCATTCTTAACGCCCAGATAAACGGCAAGGTGAATTGGGTGAATTTCATTAGCGGTACATCCGATGAGCAGGCTCAGTCTCTTCTAATTGATGAAAATGAACTCATATATGTATCGGGACAATACAACAGTCCTTTCCTGAAGACCGATTACACAACTCCTGATTCTCTATTTGATGCAACAAATATGGGTGGATTTGATTTGTTTATGTCAAGATATTCCAGGACAGGACAATTGGAATGGATGGAAACGACCGGAGGAAGAGGAGATGAGGGGATAGCTGAATCTGAGCTTTTGGGAGAAATGATTATTGTCTCAGGATATTTTTCAGATAGCCTTCACTGGGGTGATTATACTGTAACAACCAAGGGAGTCAGCTGATAAAGATTTATTCATGGGCTATATGGACACCCAGGGGACTCTCTAACCATATTAAGACGCTCGCAGGAACAGGAAATAGTTTTGAAGAATCCAAAGGGACCTTCCATACTTCTGACGATCAAGGTTACGGATTTATATACTCAAATTCAACGTACCTCAAATTGGGGGATGATATACTAACCTCTCCAAATAGCAAATTCCACATTACATTGGGAATAATGGGATGCAAGATCCTATCGATAGATTATGTCAGTGCGGATGATGTAGAAACCTGTCCGGGTGATTCTACCGGATCGATTCAGGTTTTTGCCTCGGGAGGATTTGGCGCTCCATATTATGTATTCCATCGATGCAGGAGAGGAATTTACTTCCAGTAGTTCAACCATTTCCGGATCTGCCAGAAGGAATATACCAGGTCGCTGTTATGGACCGTGAAATGTGCAAGCTTTCTGGTCCAACGGTACAAATATCTGGAACCCGATCCACTGGTGATTGAAGTGATCAGCACCGCCAATATTACGCTGAATTCAGATGGTTTGATCGTTGTAGGTGCCCAGGGGGGCACATCGCCATATACCTACACCCTGCTGCCGGATGGTGAGCCACAGGGCTATGGGACCTTCATTTTTTCACCCGGCGATCAGGGATTCTATGTTGTAGAGATGAATGATGGAAATTTGTGTGGACCGGTCAGGACGGATACCATTGTGATGAGGTATGTTACAGGTATAAATGACATTGAAGGACATTGCATTGAAAGTATTCCCGAATCCGGCCACTGATATTGTGAATATTGAGATGCCACTGGATGCATCGGCGGTTAAGCATGGAGGTCGTGAGTCTGACTGGTCAGATCGTGATGAGTCGCAGGCTTATACCACGGGTGGAGTGCTCAGGGAGACTCTTGATGTTTCTGACCTGGCCCAGGGCATGTATATGCTGAGGGTGAACGGACAGACATTGAAGTCGGCCATTGTGGTTCAATTAGCCTTCGTGGTTCAATAGAATTGATGCTATATTATAATATACTAAAGGCTGCTCGTTGGGGCAGCCTTTCCTTTTTGCGAAGCAAAAAACAGTGACGAGATTGATATCCTGAAGCAAGAGATTTCACACAAATCAGTACCTTTTGACTTCACTTAGCGAAGTCAGGAGTTTGTACTTCAACACTCTAAACTAACGCTGATTAGAATGAGAATCCTGATTATTGGAGGAGGGGGCCGGGAACATGCCCTGGCATGGGCCAATAGCAAAGAGTCCTCAACTCGAAAAACTCTTTATTGCGCCCGGGAATGCAGGAACTGCCGAGCTGGGGACCAATGTGCCCATCGGGGTGGAGGATTTTGAGGGCATCAAAAAGCTGGTGCTGCGAGGAGGGAATCGAGCTGGTGGTGGTGGGACCCGAGGCTCCCCTGGTGGCCGGGATCGTTGATTTTTTCAAGGCGGATCCCGAGCTGAAGGATATTGCGGTGATCGGGCCGTCAAAGGCAGGAGCCGAGCTGGAGGGCAGCAAGGATTTTGCCAAGGTCTTCATGAAGGAGAATAAGATCCCCACCGGCGAATTCCGCACCTTTATCGATTATACCGTTGCCGAAGGAAACTATTATCTGTCCACAGCTGAAGCCGCCCTATGTGTTGAAGGCGGACGGACTGGCTGCCGGGAAAGGGGTGCTGATTATTGATGACCTGGAGGAGGCACAGCAGGAGCTTCAGAATATGCTGCAGGGAAAATTTGGGGAGGCATCAACCAAGGTGGTGGTGGAGGAACACCTGGCAGGGATTGAGCTTTCTGTGTTTGTGCTCACCGATGGAGAGGGCTATGTGATGCTTCCCGAGGCCAAGGACTACAAGCGGATCGGGGAGGGCGATACCGGGCTGAATACCGGCGGGATGGGAGCCATCTCACCGGTGCCCTTTGCCGGGAAGGAGTTTCTGAAGAAGGTGGAGGAGCGCATTGTTAAACCCACCATCAAGGGACTTAAAGGACGATGGAATCGATTATAAGGGATTTATTTTCATCGGCCTGATGAATAAGGAAGGGGATCCCTATGTGATTGAATACAACGTGCGCATGGGCGATCCGGAATCGGAGGTGGTGCTGCCCCGGATCAAGACCGATTTTGTGGAGATTCTGAAAGCCACTGCCGAAAACCGGCTGACGGATATGGAAATTGAGCTCGACGAGCGAACCGTGACTACCGTGATGCTGGTTTCGGGAGGATATCCGGGCAGTTATGAAAAAGGAAAGGAGATTACCGGACTGGATCAGGTGGAAGGAAGTGTGGTTTTCCATGCAGGGACAAAGTCCGAAGATGGGAAAGTGCTCACCAGACGGGGGAAGGGTTATTGCGGTCAGTTCCTTTGGCAGCAACATGAAGGAGGCCCTGGAAAACTCCTACACGAATGCCGAAAAAATCGAATTTGAAGGAAAATATTACCGCCGCGATATTGGCTTCGATCTTATGATCCTGCTTCAAGACTCTTCAAAAATGACCGGATCGCGGGGACAGGCAGGGATGATCTTGCTCCTGACCCTGACCCTTTTTATCATTTATCAATGATCCGGGCCGAAGAGCTCACAGGGTATACAGGAATGCCCTTTTACAGGCTGATTTTTGGAGCCATTCATAACATCCCGGTACTGAACCGGATCATCGCCCTGGCTTTCATGTTGCTCATGGGATACATGCTGATCCGCATTGGGGTAAGGTATGTGCTGCTGCCCATCAGCTCCTTGATGCCTGCAATCTTTTTTATCCTTGTTTGCGGCAGCCCTGCCCGAGACCCGGCAGGTAAGTCCGGCCCTGGTTGGATCTGTCTTTTACCTCTTCTGCTTTGCCATCCTCTTTGATGTAAACGACAAAGAACCCGATACCTTTTCGTGTTCATTGCCGGACTGATCCTGGCCCTGGGGAGCATGTTCTACCTGAAACTGATCTGGTTTCTTCCCCTGATCTGGATCAGTCTCTGGACACCTGCGACGTGTTACCTGGAGAGAATTATCTACCCGGTGGTCGCCTACCTGCTTTTGGCCCTCTTCCTGTTTACCTGGTACTGGGGAGTCATGGACATGGTGGCAGATTCGCTGAACTTCTTGGCAGGAATCTGGCTATTGAAGAAGCTTAGGATCACTTGCAGCAATCCAATCATTTCAGTGCTCTACATCTACTATGGATACTTCCTCCTGCTGGTCATGCGCCAGTATCTATATGATCAATCGTTTTCAATCCAGGAAAACAGTGGTTCAGAATATTTACCAGGTGCTGTTTTATATGTTTCTGGCCGGAGTTCTGTTTTTCATCTTCATTGCCCGTTTCGAGCCCACCAGCCTGGTCTTTATCGCCATTCCCGGTTTCATATATCCTCTCCAACTACTTCCACCGGAAAAAGAATCCATGGATCCATGAACTGATCCTGTGGATCCTGGTGGGACTGCTGGTCTTTGTTCAATGGATGGTATGATCAGTTCATGGAAGAACTTCCATTGGCCAGTCCGTTGCAGGGGATGGATTTCATGCTGTAGCCTTTTTCCTTGAGGAATTCCAGGGTGCGGGGCAGGGCGATAGTACAGGTTGTCGCTGGCCTTGTCCGAGTCGTGGAAGACGATGATGGAACCGGGTCTTCACATTTCGGGTCACATTCTGAAGCACGCGCTCTCCGCCCAGGCAGGTGTTGTAGTCGATGCTCAGCACATCCCACATGATAATATCGTACTGCTCCAGCACCGCCTTCACCTGTCCGGGAAGGATCCGGCCGTAGGGCGGACGGAACAATTTGGAATCGATCATGTTTGAGGCCAGGTTCGATGTCGTCCATGTAGCGCTTGACACTGGAACGAAATCCCTTCAGGTGACTGTAGCTGTGGTTTCCCACTGATGACCGCCATCCAGGATCTGGTTGTAGAAGTTCCGGATGCTTGTCCACATTGCGACCCAGGCAGAAGAAGGTGGCCTTTGCCCCGGCTTCCTCCAGCCGGTCCAGCACCCAGGGGGTGACCACCGGGGTGGGACCATCATCAAAGGTAAGGTAGACATCCCGGTGATCTCCCTGGAGGTCCCAGGTCATCCTGTGCAGGGCACGGGTAAGTAAAGAAGGTGGCCTTACAATAAGCATACTCTATATATTAACGGAACAGGCGCTTCGTAATCTTGCCCGTACAACCGAAAGTTTTTCTTCCAGCCGTTCGCGCTGCATCCATCTCACCATAGCCCAGGCACATGCTCCTCAGCTGGTTGATATCCCTGACCGCTCCCAGGAAATCATTGCCAGTCTTGGCAAACCTGGGTATCCTATTCTCCTGGACAATGAGCTTGTAATATTCCAGTTCAGCGGTCAGCTTCTGCTCATACTTCTCCACCATGGCATTGGCCGTTGCCGTATCACCCACACCGAAGTATCCCTGGATCATCGGCGTGATGCCTGCATTATAAGGGACAGTTTCTTCGGGCATATGTTGCATGCACTCATCCAGAACCATCTTTGCGCTATCCAGTTTACCTTCGTCGGCCAGGGCTCCGGCCAGCACCGAAAAGGCATAACGGTAGTGAATGGTCATCCTCAGGTTGTTCTCATCCATGTAGATTCCGGGGGTATCGAGTCCGCCCCAGTCAAACTCTTCCATCAGCTTCTGGTACATGTCGTCTGTATCGACCGCGCCCAGGTAGTTGGAGTTGGGAACAGCTACCGGTGCCACCCTCAGGGCCAGTCCTTCGCGCAGGAAATAGTTCTCCAGGTTCAGATAGTTTTCGGACGATACGGTGGTGGAAAAGTAGATGGGACGCTCCCAGTCGTTGTTCCCCAGCATATCCATGACGGTAAGCAGGTTCTTATACAGTACAGTTTCTGTCAGCGAAAATCTCACCTGGTCCACACGGTTGTCTTTAAACTCTTCCGGAACCACCCAGTCGGGCAGGGCGGCCGAATCGGCCGGAATCACAAACTTCTTGGCCGGAATAAAGTACTGTCCCTGCCTGAAACGAGGATCTTCGGTCAGCATAAAAGCAAAGGCCTCTTTCAGCGGGGCAAAATCTGCATCGATGGTCTTCATCAGCCTTTCCATCCTGGCGGTTTCAGCCTTCATGGCTGCCTCATCCAGTTCGATGCGCTGGGCAATCTCTGCGGAATTAAAGGTCCGCAGGTAGCCATAAAGTTTCAGGGGATCCATATTCGTTTCCAGGGCCAGGATGGCATTGTAATCATTGGCATGATTCTGCGGAAGAAGGGATGATTCAATGATATCCAGGGTAGTGGAATAGATATCCATCACCTCAGCTTCATACTTATCCCGGTTTACATCGTACTTCTCCTTAATCAGCACCCCGGCATTATCCACCAGGTAGGCATAGTCGCGTTTCCCCTGCTGGTACTGATCACTGGTCATGCTGATGGGCAGGGCATAGGAATCATAAAAAGTCTGTCTTCATCTGCTCAATGTACCAGTCGGCCGTCAGGTAACTCAGGTTCACAATCCGGACATCGGTCCGGAATCCTTCCACCTCCTGGACGTACCAGAGCGGGAAGGTATCGTTATCGCCATTGGTAAACATGATTCCTCCGGGCAGACAGGAATTCAGGAAGTTCCTTGCAAAAGCAGGGGCCGTGTAACGGTCCGAACGATCGTGATCGTCCCAGTTTTCTTTGGCCATAATCCCAGGCACCAGGAATAGTGATGCAGCCACCACAACTCCGGCGGTAACACAGACTTTTCTTTTGTTTCGATACCCATTCAATCAGTCCGGCCACACCGATCCCGATCCAGATGGCAAAGGCGTAGAAGGAACCCGAGTAGGCATAATCCCTTTCCCTGGGCTGAAGCGGATACTGGTTCAGGTATACCAGGATGGCCAGACCGGTAAGTACAAAAAGCAGTCCCACGACCCAGAAATCCTTCTGGTGCTTCTTGTAATGGAAAAAGGCTCCTGCCAGTCCCAGCAGCAGAGGCAACATATAATACTTATTGTTGGCCTTGTTTTTAGCAATGGAGTCGGGCAAATTACCCTGAGGTACCCAATCTTGCCTGATCGATAAATTTGATCCCGCTGATCCAGTTCCCCTTGGTCAGCTCGCCATGACCCTGTATATCATTTTGTCTGCCGGCAAAGTTCCACATGAAATAGCGCATGTACATATAGCCCATCTGGTAGCGGAAAAAGAAGCGCATGTTCTGTCCAAAGGTGGGAATGGCTATGGGGCGACTCCGATCGTAGCTATAGCCACCCATGCGGTTCTGGACAGGATTTCCCTGCTGATCGCGCCGGAGATCATACAGATCGGCTTCATTCATTTTTGCCCAGTAGATGATACTCATTGGCATGCCGGTCCTGGTTGCTCCACATCCGGGGGAATACTCCCTTTGCACTGCTATCATACTTGTACTCCCGGTTTTTATCCACCTTGTAATACTTCTCCTCACCCTTGTAATAACTGGGTTTCCCATCCTCGACAGCTGTGGGCCGGTGAGTTGAAAGAAGGCGCCATAAACCAGTGGGTTGTCTCCGTATTGTTCGCGGTTCAGGTAGCTCGAGCAGGGAGAAATACCGTATCGGGATTACTCTCATCCAGGGGCGTATTTGCCGCTGAGCGGATCACAATAATGGCATAGGAAGAATATCCCACCACGACCACAAAGAGTGCCAGAAGGATGGTGTTCCAGAGTACCTTTCCCTTCTTGTGGGTGTAATAAATTCCAAATATCATGGCTCCGAAAAGCAGTATGGCATAGATTACCACACCCGAATTAAATGGCATGCCCAATCCGTTCACAAAAATCAGTTCGAACTTACCGGCCAGGGCAGTAAGCCCGGGAATCAGCATGTAGTTGACCACACCCAGGATGCCCACCGAAACGGCCAGGGCAGCAATAACCCCTTTGACTGTCGGGGTATATTTTCTGAAATAGTAGACCATGATGATGGCCGGAATGGCAAGCAGGTTCAGAAGGTGAACACCGATGGAAAGACCCATCAGGTAGGCAATCAGGATGAGCCACTGGTTGGATCCCGGGTTCGTCGGCAACGTTCTCCCATTTGAGAATGGCCCAGAAGACCACGGCGGTAAAGAGCGATGAGGTGGAATAGACCTCGGCCTCAACAGCCGAGAACCAGAAGGAGTCTGAAAAGGTATAGGCCAGAGATCCCACCAGGGCAGCACCAAAAATGGTGATCATGGCCACGGGACTTTTGGATTCTTCAGCAGAGAAGAACTTCCTCACCAGGTGGGTCAGGGTCCAGAACAGGAATAATATGGTAAAGGCACTGGCCGTGGCCGAAAGGATGTTCACGGTCACGGCCACTTTGGTCACATCACCCCCTGCAAAAAGGGTGAAAAAACGTCCAAGAACCATAAAGAAGGGAGCTCCCGGAGGGTGCCCTACTTCCATTTTATAGGCTGTTGCAATAAATTCGCCACAGTCCCAGAAACTGGCTGTGGGTTCCATGGTTAACAGGTAAACGATCAGCGAAACCAGAAATACGCCCCATCCGAGTATGAGGTTATAACGTCGGAAATTTTCCATTCATTCAGTGTATGATGACTAAAAAGTATGCAAATATATAATAATTATAAATTAAAGATTCATAACAAACCGCCATGGCATGCTCTTCCAGGGCTCCCCGGCATAGTCGATTCCCACCCGAGGAACCGAGGTATAGGAAGGAACAATCCCGCTCTCCTCAATCCCGATCACGCCTGGAACTTACCAGGTCCTCTCCATTAAAGCCCTTGTCAAGCCCCAGTAAGCCTGGTGAGCCTGCCCGGACCACTGGCCTCGCGAACGCCTCTGATTAAAACTGCCTGGGGGCTATCCTCCACTGAAGTAACCACATTCAGCATCCAGTGCATTCCATAGATCAGGTACATATAGATAAATCCCCCATCTCCGAACATCACCTCGTTGCGGGCAGTGCGTCCCTTGCTGGCATGACAGGCAAGGTCCTCCCCTCCCCGGTAGGCCTCGGTTTCAGTAATGGTGTAAATACGTTTATCCCCGTTTGCCTGGTTCATAACAAGATTTTTCCCCAAAAGCTCCGGGGCTACCTCAAGCACATCGCGGCGATAAAAAAGCCTGTCAAGCCTTCCGTACATTATTCCTGAATAGTCTTCTGTTAAGCCAGGGAAAATCCGGACCGAAAATAAAAAGTGAATAGAAGAAGCCCACAAAAGCTGATCCAGCAGCAGTCTCCAGGGTATCTTCACTTACCATGGAGAGCAGCATCAATATCATAAACCCCACGGCAAGAAAGGAGCGACTTCGTCCCATCAGGAAAACAGGGGCAATGAGCGCCACCATGCAGATCAGGAATCCCACGATGCCAAAGGAGATCAGAAAAGTGAGATACTGGTTATGCGCCCTTCGCCTCCACTTCTTAGTCAGTGGAGAATTTACGCTGTCATAATAAGCCTCAAATTCAGCTTTCACATCGCCGTTTCCAACACCATAAAGGAGGTTCTTACGGGCAATCTGCCACCCTGCATCCAGGTATAAAAACCTTTGAACAACCGACTTTTCGTTGGGACTGTAACCCAGGGTATAGCGGTCAATTTCCCATATTACTTCATAGATCCTGGGATAGAGCCTGAACCTCTGTAGATAAATATAGTTGGCCACACCCATTTCTATGGCCTTAATCTCTTCCTTAGAAAGCTGTCGCACCCCGGCTGCATCCTTCCTTAATCCTTTGGAAGTAAGAAAACGGATAAGGGTACCCCGAATGGTATTTCCATTGAGGGTTTTCCCGGTAAAGTCCACATCACTCACCTTGTTCCACTCCTCCTCCATCTCTTTATCGCAAATATGCAGCCATACATAATGGCCATTCTCCACTTCCCTGAGGTTGGGGTGATTTTTATAAGGATTTCCCAGCACAGTGTATGAGTCGATTTCATCAAAATGGATCTCGTCAAAGGAGTAGTACTTGTTGATGGCGTGACCCAGATAAACAATGGAAAAGAGAGGAATCATGACCACCGGTACAAACACCATGAAGCGAATGGCAGCATCACGAATTTCAAACACCCCCCTGATAAGGAGAAAAAAAGCAAGAAATCCCATGATGACAATCCCCGAAAGCGATTTCAATAATATCAGGAAAACGGGAAACCAGATTAGTCCCACCAGGTACCAGATTTTTTCAAAGCGTGAAAGTGACCCGCGTTGAATAAAAAGGTACCAGACCATAATTAGGATGGATAGCACAACCATCAGGGAGAAGCGGATGTGACTCATAAAAAGCGACAGATCGCGATAACCTTCAACCTGCACTGAAAGCCAGCCCAGCAAGGCCATCACTGAGGCCATGGTTGCAGCAAAAACACCCATTGTAAAGAACAGAAGAATGCGATCTACCTGCTTTCGCGACAAGGGTTCTGAAGTCCCAATGACCAGGGGAAGTACAAACATGGATACCTTCACCCTCATGTCTAAAAAGCTGTAAGCGGTATCGGTGGACCATAAAAGGGCCAGTGCATGGAGCAGGTAAAGTGATAAAAGGATGCCAATGGCCGGGTTTTTCCTGAACCTTAACCACTTTTCACGGTAACTTCCTTCCACCAGCCAGTTAATCAATAACAGTGATCTGTGATATGGTAACAGCAAATATGGATAAAGGCAGTGAAACCGCCAGTAGGATCAGGCCATAGAAATAGACCTGCTCATGAATTTGTTGTCGGGTTAGTTTCATGGATGAACAGCAATCCTATTTACATATAACTGTTATGCCCCCTATCTATTGTGCAAACCTATGTATTTCTAATATAATTATTATAGTTTTGCAATCTGGTTCTGGAAAGGAAAATACGGAGCCTAAATTTCTTAAAGCACAAGCGATTCTACAAGACTGATAATCTGAGGCTTGTGAAAGCAGGAAATTTATTATTGATATCTTCTTGTTTTAAAGAATTTTGTTGTATTTTTGCGATCCATAAATTTCAGGACAAAAACGGATAGAAGTGAATACGTTAAGTTACAAAACAGTTTCAGCCAATAAGGAGACCGTCCAGAAGGAATGGTTTGTTGTTGACGCTAAGGACGAAGTACTGGGAAGACTTGCTTCAAAAGTTGCCATTGTACTCAGAGGAAAACATAAGCCAAGTTATACTCCACACGTGGACTGCGGTGATAATGTTATTGTTATCAATGCCGAAAAAGTGAAGCTCACGGGTAATAAGATGAGTGATAAAAAATACGTACGCCACACTGGCTATCCAGGTGGACAACGCATTGAGTCTCCCGAAGATCTTATGGCCAAGAAGCCTGAATCAATTGTGGAAAAAGCGGTAAGGGGCATGCTCCCCAAAAGCCGCCTCGGTAGCGAACTCTTCAGAAATCTTTTCGTAGTTGTGGGTGAGAATCATACTCACCAGGCACAGCAACCTAAGAATCTGGACTTAAACAAAATTAAATAAGACCATGGAAGTGATCAACACGATCGGAAGAAGAAAAGCAGCCATTGCCAGGGTATATTTATCAGAAGGCAAAGGTCAGATTACAATAAACAACAGGGACTTCAAAGACTATTTCCCGGACAAGCAACTTCATTATATTGTTGAACAACCCCTGGTTCTTCTTGACTTACAAGGAAGCTATGACATCAAAGTCAACCTCGACGGTGGTGGAATGAGCGGACAGGCAGAAGCACTGCGTCTTGGTATTTCAAGGGCCCTGATTAAGATCAATCCCGATTACAAGCCAGCTCTCAGGGCTGAAGGTTTTGTAACCAGGGATCCTCGCGTTGTGGAACGTAAGAAACCAGGCCAGCCAAAGGCCAGGAAGAAATTCCAGTTCAGCAAGCGCTAGAATAAGTTTTCTATTTATAATAATTGCGAAATTGGCCGGACTCCCTCAAAAGGGGCTACCAGTTGATTGACCAGCAAACATTTAAAAAATGCCAGAAATAAGTTTTAAAGAATTATTGGATGCAGGTGTACATTTCGGTCACCTGAAAAGAAAATGGAATCCCGCTATGTCTCCTTATATTTTTATGGAGAAAAACGGAATCCACATTATCGACCTCAATAAAACAGAGGCCAAACTGATAGAGGCTGCCGCTGCCATGAAGCAGATTGCCAAGAGTGGAAGAAAAATTCTGTTCGTGGCTACAAAAAAGCAAGCCAAAGATATTGTTGCTGAAAAGGTAAGTGAGGTTAATATGCCTTACGTGACAGAACGTTGGCCTGGTGGGATGCTAACCAATTTCCCCACGATCAGGAAAGCGGTGAAGAAAATGGGCACCATTGACAAAATGGCCACCGACGGAACCTTTGAAAACCTTTCCAAGCGTGAGAGGCTTCAGATTGCACGTCAGCGTGCCAAACTTGAAAAGAACCTGGGTTCAATTTCTGATCTGACCCGACTTCCTGCTGCCATGTTTATTGTAGATGTACATAAAGAGTACATCGCTGTTCGCGAAGCAAAAAGGCTGAATATTCCTGTTTTTGCCATGGTCGATACCAACTCAGATCCCAGGGACATTGATTATGCCATTCCTGCGAATGATGATGCATCCAAGTCTATCTCTCTCATCATTAGTTTCGTCACTGAAGCTATTGCCGAAGGCCTTAGCGAGCGTAAGATGGAAAAGGAGAAGGATGATAAAGAAGCCAAAGAGAGCAAGCAGGCAAAACAGGCAAAAGAGTCCAAGGAGGCTAAAGAGGCTAAAGATTCCAAAGGAAAAAGAGAGAGGGTAAAGGAGACTAAAGTTGAAGTACAAGCCGAGGCAAAGGTTGAAGAGAAGCCCAAGGCAGAAGCAGCCAAAGCAGAAGCTCCCAAGGCAGAGACCATCGAGCCTAAGGCCGAAGAGGACAAAGAGGCAAAGGCTTAAGCCAAATTTATAAACGTTTTAAAGAGAATAGAAGAAATGGCTGATATTAAAGCTGCAGACGTAGCGAAATTAAGAAAAGTCACCGGTGCCGGTATGATGGACTGCAAAAAAGCATTGCAGGAAGCAGAAGGTGATTTTGATAAAGCAATTGAAGTGATCCGTAAGAAGGGGCAGGCTGTTGCAAACAAGCGCGCCGATCGCGATGCCAGCGAGGGCAGTGTACAGGCTAAAGTTGAAGGAAACTTTGGAGCAATGATTTCCCTGAACTGCGAAACTGATTTCGTAGCCAAGAATGAGAATTTTGTAAAGTTTGCAATTTCCATTTTAGACGTGGCCATGGCCCAGAAGCCAGCCGATCTGGAAGCTTTGAAAGGACTCACCATGGACGGTAAGAGTATTGCTGATGCTATCACCGAGCAGACCGGAACCATTGGTGAAAAGCTGGAGCTGGCCTATTATGGTTCAATTACAGCTGAAAAAGTACAGGCCTATAACCACCCCGGTAATAACCTCGCTACTCTTGTTGGTTTCAATAAGGCTAATGTGAGCGAGCAGGTTGCAAAGGATGTGGCCATGCAAATTGCTGCCATGTCTCCTGTTGCTGTTGATGAATCTGAAGTCTCTGAAGATATCATTAGCCAGGAGAGAAGAATTGGCCGTGAGAAAGCTCTTCAGGAAGGAAAACCCGAAGCCATCGTAGACCGTATTGCTGATGGCATGGTGAAGAAGTTCCTGAAGGAATCAACCCTGCTAAACCAGGAGTTTACAAAAGATTCTAAAAAGACTGTTGGTGAGTATATCAGGGAGTCTGATAAAGACCTCACGGTAACCGCCTTCTTAAGATTTGCAGTAAAATAATTTGAGAATTATATATAGTCAAAACCGTCCTGCCAACGCAGGGCGGTTTTTTTTGCCCTCTCCTACGTTTCTTAATATTCTTTTCCTTCAGGGTATATCCCGAGGAGTCTATATTTATTTACGCAGTAAAGAAATTCAGCGACGAGGGAAATACCCTAAGGATAGAAAAGATTTAATTCCTACTTTTAAGAAAAAAACAAGCCCCATGGTTTACAAAAGAATCCTATTAAAGCTGAGCGGAGAAGCATTGATGGCAGGCCGGTCTCACGGAATTGATCCGGAACGACTGAATAATTACATCTCTGAGATCATGGAGGTATCAACCCTGGGAATCCAGGTGGGCATCGTTATTGGCGGCGGTAATATCTTCCGGGGAATATCAGGGGTGGAAGCCGGATTTGACCGGGTAAAAGGGGACTATATGGGCATGCTTGCCACGGTGATTAACGGACTGGCCCTTGCATCAGCATTCGAGTCAAAAGGAAAAAAAGCCAGGCTCTTTACAGCCATCCGCATGGAGCCGGTGGCGGAATTCTATTACAAGCCAAGGGTGATTGAGGCCCTGGAACACAATGAAATTGTAATCTTCGCGGGGGGCACCGGAAATCCCTATTTCACGACCGATACGGCCTCCACACTCCGGGCCGTTGAAATGGAAGCCGATGTGATGCTGAAAGGCACCCGGGTGGATGGAGTGTATACAAGCGATCCGGAAAAAGATCCGGAAGCCATAAAGTATGAAGAACTCACCTTTACAGAAGCTCTGGAGAAAGAATTACGGATCCTGGACCAGACCGCCTTTACCATGTGCAAAGAGAATGAATTGCCCATTATCGTCTTCAATATGAACGAGAAAGGAAATCTGAAAAAACTTCTTTCGGGAGAAAAAGTTGGAACTTTAGTCAAAATTTAAATAAATTAGGCTCGCCGAACAAAAATCAGGAGATCATGAATGAAGAAGTCCAAATGGTCTATGAAATGGCCAAAGAGCGTATGGAGAAAGCCCTTGAGCACCTTGACAATGAATTGATTCGAATCAGGGCAGGAAAGGCCAATGTGCATATCCTGGACGGAGTTTTGGTGGATTATTATGGTACACCCACCCCCCTGAGCCAGGTCTCCAATATCAGTACTCCCGATGCCAAGACCATCATGATCCAACCCTGGGAGAAATCCATGATCGATACCATCGAAAAGGCACTGATGCAACTCCAACGTGGGAATCACCCCGTCCAACAACGGGGAGGTGATCCGCCTGAACATCCCTCAGCTTACCGAGGAACGCCGACGTGAACTGGTCAAGCAGGTGAAAACAGAAGGAGAGAATGCACGTGTAAGCATCAGGAACGCCGCCGCGAAGCCAACGACGAGTATAAGAAGCATGCAGAAGGACGGACTCTCAGAAGATGAGGCCAAGACTGCCGAAGACAGGATTCAGAAGCTCACCGACGAATTCACCGAAAAGGTGGAGAAAATCGTGGAAGCCAAGGATAAGGATATCATGACCATCTGATTCCCAGCTCCGAAAGACCAATCCCAGGCAAATACATTCCAGGATCCTGAATATCTCCGAGAGATCGGGTGAAAGGATAATCTCGGTCCGGCGGTTCTTTCTTCTTGCCTCCGGCGTGTCGGCCGGATCCACCGGCAGAAATTCACCCCTCCCGGCCACCGTCAGGCGCGTGGGATCAATGTTTGAGCTCCTCCAGCAGGATCCTCACAATGGAGGTGGCCCTCAAAACACTTAGGTCCCAGTTGTCTTTTATGGAGGAGCCCTTTCTGAAGGGAACATCATCTGTATGCCCCTCGATCATAATGCTGATTTCAGGATTCCTGGCCAGAACCTGCGCCAGCTGCTTCAAGGCCTGAACCCCATTGGGATCCACCACCGTACTCCCCGATTGAAACAGTAATTTTTCGTCCATGGATACATAGACTTTTCCGTTTTTCCGTGGTTACTGTAAGGCCCTGCCCCTCAAATCCCATCAGGGCATCGGCTACTTTCTTCCCGGAGATCATCCAGGATCCTGTCTTTCTGATGGAGCATTTCCTCCATCTCCATCAGCCGTGCATTCCTGGCTTCCAGTTCAGCCTGCAGCCGGTTCACATCCTGTCTCTGACCGGCAACATTTGCTTCCAGTTCCTTCAGCAGTCTCTCTTTGTTGGTCAGATCCTCCTGGGTGGTCTGCAGTTCATTCAGCAGCCTGCGGGTCTCCCTTGCATTGCCCCGCAGAAGTGCATCATGGGTCGCCTGGAGATCGGCATATTTTCTTTCCAGCTCCGCGATCTCTTTTTCCAGTTCTTCAACCTGTGAGTGAATCCTGATACTGTCCTCGGTTAATTTCTTCTGCTGTTCGGCCACCTGGTCGATCTTCGCCTATCATCTCCCGGTTCTCAACGGTCAGCTGTTCATTCTCGGCCATCAGATCATCTCTTTCGACCTGAAGGGAGTTGCTTTTTTCGGCAAGCCGGGTGAATTCACCTGCAGGGACACAGGAGCCAAGAAGGCCCAGCTGCCACAACTATATATAAAATCCTCTTCATCATATCTTACATAACGGTTCAATTGGAGAAAATTACATAAAAATGAGGGCCAAAGTTTGCCATTTTATCCCCTCGCTTGTTTAAGATATTAACATCCATAATTATTTGTAACTTTGCAGCATTGAAAAAAGGTGATGTCAGAGACCGGGGGATCATACAAATTACTTGAAACCATAGGGAGTCCGGACGACATGAAGTCGTTGACGCCCGGAGCAGTTACGTCAGCTCAGTTCAGAGCTTACGTCAGTTTATCATTGAGGTTGTTTCGACCAATCCGGGGCACTTTGGTGCAAGCCTTGGTGTGGTGGAACTTACCGTGGCCCTTCATCACGTTTTCAATGCTCCCTACGACCAGATTATCTGGGATGTGGGACACCAGGCCTATGGTCACAAAATTCTTACCGGGCGACGGGATGTTTTCCATACCAACAGAAAATATGGCGGAATCAGTGGATTTCCCAAACCTTCTGAAAGTGAATACGATGCCTTTGGGGTGGGACACTCCTCCACCTCGATCTCTGCAGCACTGGGCATGGCTGCCGGAAATGATTACCGCGATGAGGCGGACCGCCAGGTAGTGGCTGTTATTGGTGATGGTGCTCTGAGCGGGGGGATGGCCTATGAAGCGCTGAACAATGCCGGTCATGCCGGAAAAAACCTGCTGGTGATCCTCAACGATAACAATATCTCCATCGACCCGAGTGTCGGTGCCATGAAGGATTACCTGCTGGATATTACCGCCTCCAAATCCTATAACAAGGTTAAAAACGATGTGTGGAACCTGCTGGGTTACCTGAACAAGATAGCCCCCCATGCCAGGAATTATGCCCAGAAGATCGAGAATGCCATCAAGTCCATCCTGCTCAAGCAGAGCAACCTGTTCGAGTCGCTCAACTTCCGTTATTTTGGTCCGGTCGACGGGCACGATGTGCTTCACCTGACCGAGATCCTGAGGGATATGAAAGATATCCCCGGTCCCAAACTGCTGCACGTGATTACCCAGAAGGGCAAAGGCTTTGCCAGGGCCGAGGAGAACCAGACGGAATTTCATGCTCCAGGCAGGTTCAATATCCAGACCGGGGAGATTATTCAGAAGGTGCACGGACGGGCCGCAGCCCCCACTTTACCAGGATGTATTTGGAGAGACCATCCTGGAACTGGCAAAAATCAATAAGAAAATTATCGGGATCACTCCGGCCATGCCCACCGGCTCATCTCTGAAGATCATGATGGATGAGATGCCCGACCGTACCTACGATGTGGGGATAGCCGAACAGCATGCGGTCACTTTTTCGGCCGGACTTGCTGTTTCGGGAATGATCCCCTTCTGCAACATCTACTCCTCATTTATGCAACGGGCCTACGACCAGGTGATTCACGATGTGGCCATCCAGAATCTACCTGTGGTCTTTTTCCTGGACCGGGCCGGACTGGTAGGATCCGACGGGGCCACCCATCATGGCGCCTACGACCTGGCCTTTTTCAGGTGTATCCCGGGAATGACCATCGCCTCACCCCTCAACGAGGTGGAGATGAGGAACATGATGTATACCGCCCAGCTCAGGCCCGCAAGGGCCCCATGGTGATCCGCTATCCCAGGGGACGGGGAGTGACCGTGGACTGGAAGCAGCCCTTCCAGGAGATCGAAATTGGAAAGGGACAGCAGCTTAAAGATGGAACTGATATGGCCATTCTTTCACTGGGCCCCATTGGAAATGAGGCTACCAGGGCCATTGAGGCTCCTGGAAAAGGAACACATCAGTGTGGCTCATTTCGATATGCGTTTCCTCAAACCCCTGGATAATAAATTACTGAAAACCATCTTTTCCAGATTTCACTAAGATCATTACCCTGGAGGATGCCTCCATTGTGGGTGGACTGGGCAGTGCGGTGATTGAATACATGAACGACAACAGCTACAAAGCCAAGGTTCTCCGCCTGGGTATCCCCGACAGGTTCGTGGAACACGGAACACAGGAAGAGCTCTACCGAATGCGGTTTTGACACAGCCGGAATCGTTAAAGCCCTTAAGAGTATGGTTCGCTCCAAGATTCTCACCAGGGCAGTATAATCTCGGGATAATTTTTAAATGAATGCGGAAATGATTGAATATTTCAATGGTAATAAATTGTATGGGAATGATTTTTCATTTGATCAGATCAAACAATGGTATGATGAAGAAACTGAAGGGTATGCAGATTTAGGAAGTAAGAAAAAAGATTCTTACTCCTATGGATATCACATGTTGAATCAAGTACATGGATTCAAAAAATTAAAAGAAACACAATTTGATAATGTTCTGGGTTTTGGTTCAGCCTGGGGCTACGAATTCGAACCCATTATCAATAAGATCAGCCATTTGACCATTATTGAACCTTCCGATCATTTGGTAAATAATAAAATTGGCGATTTGACTCCAAAATATGTGAAGCCAAATATTGATGGTCGTTTACCATTTGAAAACAATTCATTTGACCTTATCACCTGCTTTGGAACACTGCATCATATTCCAAATGTATCACTGGTATTAGGGGAGCTGATTCGGGTCCTGAAACCTGATGGAAACTTACTTTTGAGAGAGCCCATCATCTCAATGGGCGACTGGCGTAACCCGAGAAGAGGATTAACAAAAAATGAACGCGGAATCCCGGTGTCCTTTTTTGACTCGGAATTTAGCAAGTATCCAATCGAGGTCGTTTCAAAAGAGTATTGCTTTACAGTGACTTCATTAATCCAACAATCCTTAGGATCCCTTTTTAAAAAACCCATCTACTCCTACAAAAGCTATATTCTGTTTGATAAATATTTATCATCCCTGCTAAAAGGAAACGTTAAATATCATGCAAGCCGAAAGGTGAATAAAATAGCCCCTCAATCCATTTTTTACGTAGTGCAAAAAATATAGCTGAATCACCTTCATGCATTCGTAAATTCATTGCCTTTGGCTTTTGCTTAATTTGAAGTTTATGCCGGATTTGAAGCCTTAGCGGATGCAAAGCATACGGTTAAGCAAAAATCCGGCATAAGCGAAAACCTAAGACAGATCGAATTTGATGCCCTGGGCAAGAGGAAGGGTTGTTCCGTAATTAATGGTGTTGGTTTGTCTGCGCATGTAAGCCTTCCAGGCATCGGAACCCGATTCACGACCGCCGCCGGTCTCCTTTTCACCGCCGAAAGCTCCACCAATCTCTGCTCCGGAGGTACCAATATTCACATTGGCAATGCCGCAATCGGAACCCACTCCGGAAAGGAAAAGCTCTGCCTCGCGAAGGTTCAGCGTAAAAATAGCCGATGAGAGCCCCTGTGGCACATCGTTGTTCAGCTCTATGGCTTCATCAATATCATTGTATTTGATCAGGTAAAGCAAGGGAGCAAAGGTTTCGTCCTGTACGATCTGGTAGCGGTTTTCCACCTCGGCAAGAGCCGGTACCACATAACATCCTGATTCGTAACCCTTACCTCTCAGGATTTCTCCTCCAAACAAAATTGATCCGCCCTCCTTTTTTACCTTTTCGATGGCATCGCTAAAGAGCCTTACGGCACCCTTATCCACCAGGGGCCCCACCAGGGTATGCTCATCAAGAGGATTGCCGATGCGTCCGGCCACCTGCTGGTAAGCTTTCACAAGTCTGGCTTTCACAGCTTCATAAACCTCATGGTGAACAATCACCCTTCGTGTACTGGTACAACGCTGTCCAGCGGTTCCCACAGCACCAAATACGATGGCAGGAATGGACATCTCCAGATCGGCCTCCCTGGATATAATGAGCGCATTATTGCCGCCCAGCTCCATGATGGAGCTTCCCAGGCGCTCTCCCACAATCCCTGAAATATGCTTCCCAACGGCAGTTGAACCGGTGACCGAAAAAAGAGGAATTCTTTTGTCACCTGCAAAATTATCGCCCATCACCGACGAAGGTGTAACCACCAGGTTAAATACACCTTCGGGCACATCATTTTGCTTCAACACTTTCTGAATTATATTCTGAATTGCGATGGCTGTCAGCGGCGTTTTGGAACTGGGCTTCCAAACCACCACATCGCCTGCAATTGCAGCGATCATCGAATTCCATGCCCAGACAGCAACCGGGAAGTTGAATGCCGTTACCAGGCCCACGATGCCCAGGGGGTGATACTGGTCATACATACGATGCTGGGGGCGCTCCGACTGCATGGTATAACCATAGAGTTGCCTCGATTGTCCCACTGCAAAATCACAAATATCGATCATCTCCTGAACCTCACCCATACCTTCCTGGAGAATCTTTCCCATCTCGAGACTGACCAGAAAGCCAAGGTCCTCCTTCGATTCCCTCAGGGCCAGTCCAATTTGACGGACCACCTCTCCACGCAAAGGAGCAGGGACCGTTTTCCACTTGGAAAAAGCCTCTGCGGCCTTGTTCATTACCACTTCATAATCCTCGGCAGTGGCGTTGTTTACCTTTGCAATCACTTCACCATCAATGGGAGAGACCGATTCGGTCACCTTACCTTTTGTATCCAACCAGGTCAGGCCGGTAGTTGCACCTGGATTAATTTCTTTGATGCCTAAGCGACCCAAAACACCGATCACACTTTCCTCGAATTTGCGTTCCATAAAAAATATTTTACTGTAAGATTTGTCCTACAAAATTAGCAATGCATCCCTTTATAAAAGATATTTTAGAACATGCCTGAAAGCAGGATCAAAGAAGCTTGTCATATTTGCCGAAAAGCATTAACTTCGCTGCGCCTTAAAAGGAAGTACATAGTGCATAGTGCATAGTACTCAGGTAAAAAAAATGAGGCCATGGTTCTTAAAAAAATATTGAATAATTGAAGCAATGAGTTCTCTGAACTGAGCACTTCATGCCCAGATGGCGGAATTGGTAGACGCGCTGGTCTCAAACACCAGTGATAGCAATATCGTGCCGGTTCGATCCCGGCTCTGGGCACAATTCATTTCCTGAATGTCAGATACATCCACCTCTCAAGACAAGCAACTGGCCATCGATAAACGCTACCTGCAGATGGCCAGGATATGGGCTTCCAACTCCTATTGCAAAAGGAGACAGGTGGGTGCCTTACTGGTTAAGGATAAAATGATCATCTCCGACGGATACAATGGAACGCCGTCGGGTTTTGAAAATGAGTGTGAAGACGAGAATGAAGTAACCAAAACCTACGTTCTTCATGCCGAAGCCAATGCCATTACCAAGGTTGCGAAATCCAACAACAGCAGTGATGGCTCCACTCTCTATATCACCACTTCGCCCTGTATCGAATGTTCCAAGCTGATTATACAGGCCGGAATCGTCAGGGTGGTTTACGAGGAAAAGTACAGGATCACAGACGGCCTGGATCTTTTAGAGCGTTCACAGATCGAACTAATACATATTGAAGAAATTTGAGGAGATCCTCTTGAAGGATCGGAGGAGCAATAATGAAGATTAAGAGAGAAAAACTAGTCATCTTTTTGCCGGTAATTATCAGCCTTGCCGTTTTGGTAGGGATCTTACTGGGTAACTGGATTACAAGCATACGCATTCGAAGCATCGTCACCAACGAAGTTTCCAGACAAAACTTTTCCATCAGGCCCGGGGCCAATTCGGGATCAGGATTCTCACTAAGCCCAAAAGGAAACAAGCTCAATTCAGCTCTGCAGTATATCGCAAACGAATATGTGGACACGGTGGATATAAGCGATCTCACCGAGGTGATCATGCCTGACCTGGTCGAGCAACTCGATCCACACTCAGTTTATATACCAGCCAGTGATTTCCAACGCGTCTCTGAACCACTCGTGGGGAATTTCAGCGGCATCGGGGTTTCATTTAATATGACAGACGATACAGTGGCCATTATTAATACCATTCCAAACGGACCCTCCATGAGGGTGGGTGTAATGGCCGGTGACCGGATCATTATGGTAGACGATTCCCTGGTTGCGGGTGTAAAAATGCCCAGCGACGATATTGTAAAGATGTTGAAGGGACCCAGGAATACAGAGGTGAAGGTTACCATCTACAGGAGGGGGGAGCAGAATCCCATTGATTTCGAAATCACACGGGATAATATTCCGCTTTACAGTGTGGATGTAGCCTATATGGTGAACGAAAACACCGGATATATCAAGATCAACCAGTTTGCACAAACCACTTACAGGGAATTTATGCAGGCCATTGAGACCCTGAAATCGCAGGGGGTGAATAAACTAATTATCGACCTCAGACACAATGGAGGGGGAATTATGGATGCTGCAACCATGATTGCAGACCAGTTTCTGCAGGAGGGTCAGCTCATCGTCTACACCGAGGGACGCACCCGTCCTCGTGAGAACGAATACGCCACATCGCGGGGTATTTTGAAAGATGACAAGCTTGTGATTCTCATTGATGAATCCAGTGCTTCGGCCAGTGAAATTCTTGCCGGCGCCATCCAGGATAATGACCGTGGACTGGTCATCGGGCGAAGGTCATTCGGAAAGGGTCTTGTGCAGGAAGAGATGAGATTCCAGGATGGCTCTGCCTTGCGGCTCACTGTTGCCAGGTATTACACCCCTACAGGAAGAAGCATTCAGCGTTCCTACGAAAACGGAACTGAAGATTATTACTCAGATTTCCACGACAGGATCATGAATGGAGAGCTGGAGTATTCGGACAGCATCAAGTTCGACGATTCCCAAAAATTTGTCACCCCGGGCGGTCGGGTGGTCTATGGCGGAGGGGGTATCATGCCCGATGTTTTTGTACCCATCGATACTTCAGGTATTTCGGAATACTATAACCGGGTCCGCAGCCTGGGATTGATGTACCGCTTTGCCTTCTTCTACACTGACCAGAAACGCTCACTCCTTGAGCCATACACCACAGCAAGGGAGATTGAAGGATTCCTGGATAAGCAGAACCTCCTACCCGAGTTCGTTGAATATGCAAAGGGGAAGGGACTGGAACCTGACAAAAAAGATATCGCTACCTCCCGTGAGGTACTGCTAAAAACAATCAAGGCCTACATTGCCCGAAATATCATCGACAACGATGGCTTCTATCCCATTATCGCCGATATTGACAATACCCTGACAGTTGCCATCGATACCTTATCATCGCTGTAGCGGACCAACTATCTCAAGTCTTTTATTAAACCTTTCAGCATCCCCATCATCAAAGGGGTGAATCGTTTAATAATTAAAAAACAAGAGATATGAAAAACCAATGGATAAGAACAACGACTGTTCTGGTCTTGGCAATGATCATGACAGCAGGAGTAAATGCCCAGGTTCCGGGTGGAAAAGGAAAAGGTCCATGTGGACAGGGTGATGGACCTGGCCTTCATCAGGGCAATCGTCCGGGGGAAGGTGAGGCTTACAAGCAAAGAGCTGAGGCCTTTGGCCCACATAAACAAGCCATCCTGGATCTGACCGAAGACCAGAAGGCGCAACTCTCTTCCCTCAGGGTCCAACAGTATAAAACAATGAAACCCATGAGGGCAGAAATGGGTGAGCTAAAGGCCAGGGAAAGGACCCTGATGTCGCAGGAGGAAGTCGATGTGAAAGCATTGTATAAAGTCATCGACCAGCAGACCGAACTGATAAATAAAATACGAAAAGAGCAATTGACTCAGAAACTGGCCTTCAGGGAGATTCTTACGGATGAGCAGCTTATGAAGCTGGACCAGAAGCAAATGCTTGCTGGCAAAATTCGATAAGGGCTTCCGCCGATCGTTCAGCTTCCTCGATAAAGCCCATATGTCCGCTTTCCTTCAGGCGGAGCACGGAGGCATGAGGCGCCATTAAGGTCAGTTTCTCAAATACTTCCAAGGGAATATAGTTATCCTTCTCCCCTCCGATCAATAGCAGGGGGAGAGAGGGATTTCCCAGAGTTGGAGAAAGGTCAACCCGGTTTTTCATTCCGTTCAAAAGAGCCACAATACCCTGGTCGTCGTTTAGGTCTGCTATTTCCTGGCAACGCCTCACTTGCTTCTCCATACTTTCCATATTGGAATCAGCAAAGGCCTTTGGGATATTCACATTAATAATCTGCCGCTTTCTGCCGCATAAAATAAGGCTGATCTCCCGTTCACGATTTACCTTTTTTTCATCATTATCAGCAAAACAGGTGGAATGAAAAAGGACATATCCCGACAGCCTTTCAGGATAAAGCGCTGCAAAGGCCATGCTCACATAACCTCCCATGGAGTGCCCCACCAGGACAATCTTCCCGATGGATTCTGCATCCATAATTAATTTTACCGACTCTGCCAGATCGTTCATGGAGTGCTCCTTCCCCCAGGTGCCCGATCTGCCATGTCCGGGTAGATCCATGGAAATTACTCTGAACCGGCCTGCCAGCCAGGGTATAAAATCCTTCCAGATCTCCCCGCTTTCCAGGTAGCCGTGTAAAAGAAAGATACAGGGCCCCGACCCCGTTTCGGTATATGAGACTTCAACTCCTTTAAAGCGAATAAGCTTTCTCATTGTCTACTTCATGTTTGATTGCATCAGATCCTCAATCTCCCCGGCCTCCATCGGGATATCGGCCAACAAATCCTCAGGACCGTTTTTTGTGATCAGAATATCATTTTCGATCCGAATCCCAATACCCTCCTCCCGGATATAAATTCCTGGTTCGCAGGTGAGGACCATTCCGGGCGCAAAAGGTTCCGACCGCTCAAAGGGATCGTGAACATCCATCCCCAAGGAATGGGATGTCCCGTGCATGTAATATTTCTTCCAGAGAGGTGCTGACTCAATGCTTTCCGTGGCCTCATCCCTGGTATAGAGTCCCAATGATATATGCTGTTCCATCCATAATTCACCCACCCGTTTGTGGAAATCGTCCATCATAACACCCGGGACCATCATCTCTCTTGCCCGAAGAAAGACCTGGTAAACTGCATCATAAAGCTCCCGCTGCCTTCTTGAAAATTTCCCTCCCACAGGCAGGGTGCGTGAACAATCGGCAGCATAGTTATTCAATTCGGCCCCGAAATCCATTAATACCAGATCGCCCTTTTCAAGGCGCCTGTCGTTCTCAACATAATGGAGGACCAGGGCATTTGACCCGGAAGCGACAATCGGTTCAAAAGCATGTCCCTGCGCACCATTGCGGATAAATTCTGCTCCCAGTTCAGCCTCCAGCTCGTATTCCATTATACCCGGTCTAATTTTATCCACCACCTTGAAAAATGCAGAACGGGTAATGGCGCAGGCCTTTCGAATCTCCTCCACCTCCTCGGGCTCCTTGATCATCCTGAGTTGGGTCATTATGGGACCCAGGCTGATTCGTTCAACGAAGGGAAAACGTGCTTCAATGCTCTCATATATTGGAACGCCGGGAATCTGACTCAGGTAAAGTTTTCCCGAATTTTGCAGCTCTTTTTCCAGGAATCCATCCACCTCATCGAGCCATCTTACCTCCTTTATTCCCGATAGAGCCACGGCCTTTTCCCGGGTGAGCAGAGAACCTGACCAGAGTTGTATTTTTGGATCGGGACTCTTTATAAAAAGGGTTTCACTCCGCGAAGAAAGGATCAGAATACTCTCTTGTTGAAAAATTCCGCTTAAATAGAAAAAATCTGAATGCTGTCTGTAAACGTAAAATTGGTCGCCATTACGAGGCATCCGGGGACTGGAACTAAGCACTGCCAAAGCGCTGTCTGGTAAGCGATTAACTAGCTTCGAACGGTTCCGTTTAAATAGGTCAGAAGAGATGGGAACAGATCTCATGGCACACTAAAAATTACACGGTACAGGTAGACAAAATGTTGTAAGAAATGTTTTCAATCCTGCAATGACAATACAGAAATGCTATATTTGTTAGCACTCCACGCAATTTAAGTAACTTATTTTAATTGTACCTGTATGTCAACAATTTTCACCTCCTCCATTGGAAAGAAACTAATGATGTCGCTGGCAGGGATCTTCCTCATCGTTTTTCTTTTGGTTCACCTTGGGATTAACCTGCTAATTATCATTTATGATGACCCCATGGTGTACAACAAAGCCGCACATTTTATGGGTTCAAACGTGCTGATCAAGATATTCGAGATCGTGCTGTTTGGCGGAATCCTTCTGCACGTGATCTATGCACTGATCCTGCAGATCCAAAACTGGATCGCCCGACCAAAAAGGTATAGTAAAGCCAACTATTCCAACACCTCATTTTTTTCAAAATTTATGATCCACACTGCGATCATTACCCTGGTGTTTCTGGCCATTCATTTCGTAGACTTCTACTTCAAAGCCAAGTTTGGGCATTCCGAGACCATTATCGTGGATGGGGTGCTATACCATGACTTCGCCACCGAAATTGTAGATAAGTTCAAAATGCTTCCCTTTGTGGTGTTTTATATTGCCGCCTTTATTTTCCTGGGTTTTCACCTGGTTCACGGATTTCAGTCTGCCTTCAAAACCCTTGGCCTTGAAAACAAACGCTTTACCCCGATAATCCAGGCCCTTGCCACCATCTATTCGGTGCTTATAGTGGGTGGTTACACCATGATCCCATTGATGATCTACTTCTCCTAATAAAACAATTTTTTCGCTATGGATAAACTTCATTCCAACATACCCGACGGGCCACTGGCAGAAAAATGGTCCCGCTTTAAATCCAATCAGAATCTTGTCAATCCGGCCAACAAACGCAAATTGGACATTATCGTGGTGGGAACCGGTCTTGCCGGAGGAGCTGCTGCAGCATCGCTGGCTGAAATGGGATTCAAGGTTAAATCGTTTTGTTACCAGGATAGTCCCAGGAGGGCACACAGTATTGCGGCCCAGGGGGGGATTAATGCAGCCAAGAACTACCAGAACGATGGAGACAGTGTCTACAGGCTCTTTTTCGATACGATTAAGGGAGGAGATTACCGGTCAAGGGAGGGAAATGTCTACAGACTCGCAGAGGTGAGTAACCAGATTATTGACCAGTGTGTGGCCCAGGGAGTACCCTTTGCCAGGGAATATGGGGGAACCCTCGATAACCGTTCTTTCGGTGGAGCGCTGGTATCAAGAACCTTTTATGCGAGGGGACAGACAGGGCAGCAGCTTCTGCTGGGTGCCTACCAATCATTGAGCCGCCAGGTCAAGCAGGGAAATGTTGAAATGTATCCCCGAATGGAGATGCTTAACCTGGTAATGGTCGATGGAAAAGCCCGCGGAATCATTTGCAGAGATGTGATTACCGGCAAACTGGAGCGCTTCAGTGCACACGCTGTTGTTCTGGCAAGCGGTGGATACGGAAACGTATTTTTCCTCTCCACCATGGCCATGGGTTCCAACGTGAGCGCAGCATGGCAGTGTCACAAGAAAGGGGCCCTTTTTGGAAATCCCTGTTACGTTCAAATTCATCCCACCTGCATCCCCGTCCACGGAGAATACCAGTCCAAGCTAACCCTGATGAGTGAAAGTCTCAGGAACGACGGACGCATCTGGGTTCCAAAAAATAAGGAAGACGCTGAAAAATTACAAAAGGGCGAACTCACAGGAAGTGATATTCCCGAGGAAAACAGGGATTACTACCTGGAGAGGCGTTATCCCGCATTTGGAAACCTGGTTCCAAGGGACGTGGCTTCACGCGCAGCCAAAGAGAGGTGCGACGCCGGTTATGGGGTCAACTCAACCGGATTGGCCGTTTTTCTCGATTTTAAGGATGCCATTGCCCGACTGGGTAAGGATGTGATCGAGGCTAAATACGGGAACCTGTTCCAGATGTATGAAAAGATCACCGATGACAATCCTTATGAGATGCCCATGATGATCTATCCGGCCATTCACTACTCCATGGGCGGCATCTGGGTGGATTACGAATTACAGACCACCGTACCTGGACTCTTCGCCACAGGCGAATCGAATTTTTCTGATCATGGTGCCAACCGGCTTGGAGCCTCTGCCCTCATGCAGGGACTGGCTGACGGCTATTTTGTTTTACCCTATACGATTCAGAACTACCTGGCCCACGAGATCAATACGCCAAGGTTCTCCACCGATACAAAGGAATTTGAGGAAGCCGAAAATGAGGTTAACGAGCGACTGGAAAATCTGATGGCCATAAAAGGCAACGAATCGGTGGATACCCTTCATAAGCGACTGGGAAAGATCATGTGGGATTATGTGGGAATGGCAAGGAACAAAGATGGACTGGAACTTGCCATTGAGGAAATCCAAAACGTGAAAGAGGATTTCTGGAATTCGGTGAGGATCCCGGGCGAGATGGATGATTTGAATCCGGAACTTCAAAAAGCCCTTCGACTGGCCGACTTCCTGGAGCTTGGAGAGTTGATGGCCAAGGATGCCCTTCACAGGGAAGAGTCATGTGGCGGGCACTTCAGGGAGGAATACCAGACCGGTGAAGGAGAGGCGCTAAGAAACGACAAGGATTTTACCTATGTGGCCGCCTGGGAATTCAAAGGTGAGGACAAAGAGCCCGTACTTCACAAGGAGCCCCTGAAGTTTGAAAATGTTGAGTTGAAGCAAAGAAACTATAAGTAACAAGGAATAAGCATTAGAGTATGGACCTGAAACTGAAAATCTGGCGTCAGAAGGATTCCCAAAGCAGGGGAAAATTTATGGACTACAAATTGATGGATGTATCTCCCGATAGTTCCTTCCTGGAGATGCTTGATGTTCTGAACGAGCAACTGATCGCCCGCAATGAGGAGCCTGTTGTCTTTGACCACGACTGCAGGGAAGGCATATGTGGAACCTGTGGGATGTACATCAACGGCCGACCGCATGGCCCTGACTCCCTCATTACCGTCTGCCAGCTGCATATGCGAAAGTTTAAGCATGGCGATACCATTGTCATCGAGCCCTGGAGGGCCAGGGCCTTCCCTGTGATCAAGGACCTGATGGTGGACCGCTCGGCATTTGACGAGCTGATCCAGGAGTCGGGCTATATCTCCATAAATACCGGTAGTGCCCCGGAGGCCAATAGTATCCCGGTGAAAAAACAATACGCCGACCTGGCCATGGATGCAGCAGCATGCATCGGTTGCGGGGCCTGTGTTGCCGCATGCAAAAACGCCTCCGCGATGCTTTTCGTAGGAGCCAAGATATCTCACCTGACCCTCCTTCCGCAGGGTAAAATAGAATCCAGGGAAAGGGTATTGAAGCTGGTGGCAAAAATGGATGAGCTGGGATTCGGAAACTGCACCAATACCGGTGCCTGCGAAGCCGAGTGTCCCAAAGGAATTAAAATGACCAACATCGCCAGGCTGAACCGCGAATATTATTACGCAAAACTATAGTCGGTATATCTAATTTCTCGCTTAAAACCTTTGCAAGCAAATGTTTATAGGCTTCGAAATCAGATATACCTCTCTTAGGAAGCCTTTCTTGCTGGCAAAGGTAGGATGTTAAGGGACTGGAGCCTAAGCCAGCCGCAGGCTGGGTTCAGCGACGAGTTTAATTTGCCGCAGCCGTGGCTTCAACCTCCTCCACTGTCTTAGGAATGGGTGTTCCCAGTACCCGGCTTCCGGAGTCGGTGATCAGCACATCATCTTCGATCCTTACCCCACCGAAATTGATGTAAGAATCCACCTCATTGTAGTTGATGAATTCCTGGAACTTCTTTCCGCTTCTCCACTGCTGAATAAGGGCGGGGATGAAATAGCATCCCGGTTCGTTGGTCATCACAAAGCCCGGTTCCAGTTCCCGACCCATTCTCAGGTAGGCCAGTCCAAACTGATCGGACCGTTTTACCGATTCGGAATAACCCACCAGGTTCTCTCCAAGACCCTCCATATCGTGAACATCCAGACCCAACATGTGACCTAAACCATGTGGAAAGAAAAGAGCATGTGCTCCGGCCGCCACAGCCTCATCCACATCTCCTTTCATGATTCCCAGATCCTTCAATCCACTGGCAATAATCTTTGCCGCCTGTAAATGGACCTCCCTGTAGGTTTTCCCTGGTAAAGAGGCCTTGATGGTCTCCGTATTGGCTTTCAAAACGATATTATAGATGTCTTTCTGCTGCTGAGAAAACTTTCCTCCCACCGGGAAGGTCCGGGTGATATCGCTGGCATAGCACAATTCGGATTCAGCACCCGCATCGCAAACGACCATCCGGCCTTCAAGCAGCTCGTTACCATGATAGTGATTGTGCAGGGTTTGTCCATCCATGCTCAATATAACCGGAAAGGATACCGGTCCGCCGTGAGAAAGGGCTATCCCTTCAATGGCGCCAGCCAGTTCCCTTTCAAAATTCCCTGGAAAAGCCATCTTCATGGCAGTGGTATGCATGATTCCGGCCACCTCGATCGCCTTCTCAATCTCGGCAATCTCATATAAGTCTTTTACTGCGCGCAGTTTTACAACCGCACGAATGAGCTCCTGGGATACAAACTTTTCTATCCCTTCTATACTTAAACCAAAAAGTTTAGAAAGAGCGATCTGCTGGTCACCTCTATATGGAGGAAGCATATGAATCTTCCGACCTGCATTCATGGCCGATCTTAGGACCGACTCAAGATCTGACAATGAAGCAGAGGCCTCAAGTGCTACCATGGAAGCCAAATCTTTTACCCGAGCCTGTTCCCCCATCCAGATGATATCATCCATTTCAAAATCGTTCCCAAACAAGGTATCGACTCCCGAATCAGCATCGCAGATTCCATAGAATCCAGGCTTATTAATTCCAAAAAAATAGAGAAAACTGCTATCCTGGCGAAAATGGTATGTATTTGCCTTATAATTCATTGCGCTTTCCTCATTACCAGAGATCAGGATCAAACCCTCACCTACAAGTTCACGCAATTGCTTTCTCCTCTGCCAGTAAATTTCCTTTGGAAACATATGCTTACGATTTAAATGAATTTAAAATTAACTCAAATTTTGACAAACGACGGATAAAGGGAAAAAACATCAGCCTGGAAACAGCATGTTCTAAATCACAAATACAAAAATCAAGGCATTATTGTGAAAACAACTTTGCTTTGGCGTAACCTTTTCATCCTCATAGCGTAAAAAATTGCGAATAGCATTGATTGGTAAGAATATTTTCCTATATTCGCACATTGCCATCGCTTTATTAACTTTTTATTAACAATTTTACCAACATGCCGTATCGTCGTCTCCCCAACACCGACACAGCCCGTCTCAAATCCTTAAAATCTGCGCATGAAAAAGGTAAAGACACCCCCCCATTTAAACTGGCATTCACTGCATCATCTTACAGGAAGATTCAATCGGTGCTCCCGGGTTTTGAAAATGCGATTCACGAGCACAGAAATTCACTAAATATACAGGCGGAAAAAAATAAAGAGTATCAGAAACGCTTAAAAAAAGTCAGGCTGTATATATCCCATTTTATACAGGTTGTAAGCATGGCCATCTCCAGGGGTGATCTGGTTGCTCAAACACTTACTTTTTTCGGACTTGATGATGAGGAGAAAAGAATTCCCTCCCTTCACTCTGAAGAAGAAGTGATCAGCTGGGGCGAACAACTGATAGAGGGTGAGAAGAAAAGAAGGAGCATGGGACTGAGCCCCATTACCAATCCCACCATTGCAGTGCTGAAGGTTCATTACGATAAATTTTTAGAATACCACAATTACCAGAAAAGCTTAAAGAACCGGAGTCAGCGTGCACAGGATCAGCTCAACATTCAACGCGCACAGGTCGATAACTTAATCCAGCAGATATGGAACGAAGTGGAGGAAACCTTCAATGACCTTCCTGAAGAGATACGCAGGGAAAAGGCGACTGAATATGGTCTGGTTTATGTTTTCAGGAAGAAACGAACTGATAAATCCTAACCTCTTCCAGACTCCACGGATCGGGGAGACCGGATAGCGACCATTCGCACCTGGTAGAACCAGGCAATAAAAAAGACTGCAAAAGTCAGCAGGCTGATCAAAGCAGTCATGGGTAACATGTTGCTGGTCCCAATTTCTTCAAGCATATCATCAGCACTTCCCTTTGAATTGAAATAATAATAGATTACCCCCATTGCATTATTTACAAAATGGGCAATGATGGGAAACCATATGGAACGACCCAGGTACATAAGGTAACCCAGGACAATGCCCAGGATAAAGCGTGGAAGAAAAGAGAAAAACTGGAAATGAAATGCACTGAAAAGTAAGGCGGTAATCAGGATTGCAATATGGGGATTCCTGACCATCTCAGTGAGCAGCTTCTGAAAGAGTCCCCTGAAGATAAGTTCCTCTCCCACCGCTGCTAAAACACCGATCATCAAAAGATTCACAAACAAGCCCCACACCGATTTGGTGGCCGTAAAAGCCCTCATTATTTTTTCGGCGTCTGCCTCCATACTCCTCATGAGCCGGTCGATCGATTGAATGGGAAATTCCATTCTCATATTGACCTCGGCCAGGTAGTTGATCAGGGGGATCACTGAAACCATCATCCCCACTGTAAGAAAGACCGCGACCCAGTTTACCGGTTCATGAAAGTGGTAAAGGGAGAACAAATCGCCCGCAAAAAGGTAGGAGAAAAGCAGGGCTGGCACGATAAAAGTCCCCACCGAGCCTACGATCTGAATCAACTTGGAGGCCGCCACATATTCCGGATCATCAAATGCTCCCATGGCGAGTATGTCGGAGAATCTGAATCCGTAAAATATACTGGCAAGAAATGCACCCAGGAACTGGAACAGGAGCCCAAGAATAAACAATATGACAACCACGAAAAGAAATTTCTCTCCCGGCTTCAGTCCGGCAAGCAAGGCATGCTTTGATGAAGGATACTTAAGGTTGTCCATGTGGCTTAATATCTGCCTGCATATTTTTGTATTTTTGCAGCAGATTTGATCCACAAAGAAAGCAATTTGAATTCTTAAAACCTACAAAGATTATTCACCATGCACATCGGCGAAGTTGAACTTGGCGAACGCCCTCTTTTCCTGGCTCCAATGGAGGATATCACCGATCCTTCATTCCGCTACCTGTGTAAAAAATCGGGTGCCGACGTGATGTACACCGAGTTTATCTCCTCCGACGGACTCATCCGCGATGGTGCAAAAAGTGTGAAGAAGCTGGATATATTCGACTACGAACGCCCTATGGGAATCCAGCTTTACGGGCATATTATTGAGTCCATGGTGGAGGCCACTCACCTGGCTGTTGAGGCCAGACCCGAGATCATTGACATCAACTATGGTTGTCCGGTACGAAAAATCGCCAACAGGGGCGCAGGAGCAGGGATGCTGGCCAATATCCCGCTGATGATGGAGATGACAAAGGCTATTGTGGAGGCCTCCCCCCTGCCGGTTACCGTGAAAACCCGCCTGGGCTGGGACGAATCCAGCAAGATCATTGTTGATGTGGCCGAACAACTTCAGGACCTGGGCATTAGCGCGCTTACGATTCATGGGAGAACCCGTGCCCAGATGTACAGGGGAAAGTCCGACTGGTCACTCATCAGGGAGGTGAAAAATAATCCAAGGATGAGCATCCCCATCATCGGGAACGGCGATATCACCACAGCCCTTGAAGCCAAAGAGGCCTTTGATCGTTATGGGGTCGACGGGATTATGATTGGCCGTGCAGCAGTGGGGAAGCCATGGATCTTTGGGCATACGAAGCACTACATGAAGACTGGTGAAGAACTTCCCGATCCCACCGTTTCAGAAAAGGTGGACATGGCCAGGCTTCAATTTGAAAAATCACTGGAATTTAAGTCAGAGCCCGTGGGAATTTATGAAATGCGCAGACACTTCTCAAATTATTTTAAGGGCATCCCACATTTTAAGGAGATAAGATTAAAGCTGCTAACCACCCTGGATGTGCAGGAGATATTTAGCCTTCTTGAAGTAGATCAGGGAGAATTATGGCGATTCAAGACCCGACGCTTCGGGCTCGTTCTGGGAAAAGAATTAGTCTGCAAGACCTATCCTGTCTCAGGATATTTCCATGCTTTTGGGATAGTCCAGGTTGTAGTGTAATCCCCGACTCTCCTTCCTGGCCTGTGCCATTTTAATTACCAGGTAACCCACGTTAATCAGATTACGAAGCTGGCAGATTCGAAGCGACAGCCTGGATTTTTTATACAGATCTTCGGTTTCCCTGTAGATAATCTCCAGTCTGACCACTGCCCTCTCCAGGCGCAGGTCAGAACGAACGATGCCTACGTAATTGGACATGATCTGCTTCACCTCTTTCAGGTTCTGGGTGATAAGGATCATCTCCTCGGGGTGGGTGGTCCCGCTATCATCCCAGTCCGGAATCCTCTCGGCAAATGAAAGAACTTGAGATTCGGAAACTGCATGCCTGGCAGCCCTGTTGGCATATACGATGGCCTCGATCAGCGAGTTGGATGCCAGTCTGTTTGCCCCGTGCAATCCGGTAGATGAAACTTCCCCCACTGCATAAAGCCTTTTGATTCCTGTCTGGCCATCCATATCGACCTTAATTCCCCCACACATATAGTGAGCGGCCGGGACTACCGGAATCATATCCTTTGAGATATCGATTCCAATGGACATGCATTTCTGAGTGATGTTTGGAAAGTGCATCTTCAGGGCCTCTTCCTCAAGGTGGGTCACATCAAGGTAGACAAAATCGTGTCCGTGGATTTTCATCTCGTTATCGATGGCCCTGGCGACAATATCCCTGGGAGCCAGGCTTCCCCTTTCATCATATTTATTCATAAATTCCTCACCCAGCTGGTTCTTCAGAATCCCGCCATAACCCCTCATGGCTTCGGTGATCAGGTAGGAAGGAGACTCCCCGGGGTTATACAGGGAGGTGGGGTGAAACTGAACAAACTCCATATTCTCAATGATCCCTTTGGCCCGGTAAACCATGGCAACTCCGTCTCCTGTAGCAATGGGAGGATTAGTGGTTGTGGAATAGAGGTGACCGGCTCCTCCGGAGGCAACAAGGGTCGTTTTTGAAAGAATCGTGATTATCTCACCCGAATCGAGGTTCAGAACATAAGCCCCATAACACTCAATGTTGTCCATATGCCGTTTCACCAGTTTTCCCATATGGTGCTGAGTGATCAGGTCCACAGCAAAATGGTTTTCCAGCACATCGATTTGTGGATGGTTACGAATTTGATGAGAAAGAGCCCTCTGAATCTCTTCCCCGGTGTTGTCCTTATGATGAAGAATCCGGTGTTCGGAATGACCGCCTTCCCTGGCCAGGTCATATTTTCCTGAGGATGATTTATCAAAATTGGTCCCCCACTGGATGAGCTCCTGAATCTGGGCCGGGGCCTCCTTCACCACCATCTTCACCACCTTCTCGTTACAGATGTGGTCTCCGGCGATCAGGGTATCCTCCACATGTTTCTCGTAACTATCAGGTTCATAGATGACCGCTGCAATCCCTCCCTGGGCATACCTCGTATTGGTCTCTTCCAGCTGAGATTTGGTAATCAGGCAAACAGATCCATGTTCGGCCACCTTCAGTGCATAGCTCAAACCCCCAAGACCTGAACCAATCACCAGAAAATCATACTTTTTATCCATAAGTTCCAGCCCTTCATAAATAAAGCTTAAGCCGAAGCAATGCTTTGGGGTAAGCGAACGGGATTCAGGACAAATATAGAAAAAGCTACACAGAATGATATAAATCCGTTATTTTTGATCCTATGATTAAGTTACTTACCATCATCGGAGCCCGGCCTCAGATTATCAAAGCCGCTGCTCTGAGCAGGGCCATTAAAGAAGGCTTCAGCGACCAGGTACTTGAAGTGATCCTGCATACGGGGCAGCATTACGACGACTCCATGTCAGAAATATTTTTCAGGGAGATGCAAATCCCCCAACCCGATTATAACCTGAAAATAGGATCGGCAAGTCATGGTTCTCAAACCGGCCAAATGATTGAAGCCATTGAGGAGGTAATCCTCAAGGAAAGACCGGAAGGTGTTGTGGTATACGGAGATACCAACTCCACCCTGGCCGGGGCACTTGCTGCTGCCAAACTACACATCCCTGTGATCCACATCGAGGCCGGACTGCGTTCCTTCAACAAGCAGATGCCCGAGGAGATCAACCGTATTACCTGTGATCATATGAGCACCCTGCTTTTCTCCCCTACCCTGACCGGTATACAAAACCTGGAGCAGGAAGGAATTGTACACCACGAAAACCAAACCCTTTCCTTCGATTGCCAGGGGGTTTATCACATCGGGGACGTAATGTACGATAATACACTGTTTTTCAGGGATATTGCAAGAGCTAATTCTCCCATATTAAGAGATCTTAAACTTGAAAACAAAGCCTTTATTCTGGCCACGATCCACCGACCTTCAAATACGGATGTGAGCGAAAACCTGGCCAGCATCATAAGGGCCATTGACCGGATTGCCAGGGAAAAAAAGATTGAGATGATCCTTCCTCTTCACCCACGCACCATAGCAATCCTTAAGAGAGACGAATCCAAGAGAGAGCATGAACCTGATCCGATCCAACGAAATGATCCGCCTTATTCCGGCAGTATCTTTTCTGGATATGATCAGACTTGAAGCCGGATCAAGCCTGATCCTGACCGATTCAGGAGGTGTTCAGAAAGAGGCCTGGTTTATGGAAAAGCCGGTGGTGGTATTGCGTGAGGAGACCGAATGGGTTGAAATCATAGAGGCCGGGAACGGGATCCTAACCGGGCCGGACCAGGAGAAGATTGTCAATGCCAGCTATAAATTCCTTGACAATCCACCCGCCAGCTATCCTCCCATCTTTGGAGATGGGAAGGCAGCCCACGGGATATTGGAAATACTCACAGGGTCCAATTGGCAGTAGTCAAACAAATTGAACCTAGTCTTACAAAATTGAATTACTTTTGTGAGTTCAAAAAGGAAGAAGCTTAATCAGATATTTAACAAAAATCAAATATGGCCCAGGAAGATCTCTTTAAAAAACTTGTAGCGCACTGTAAAGAGTACGGATATGTTTTTCCCTCCAGCGAAATATACGACGGATTGGCAGCTGTATACGACTACGGCCAGTACGGCGTTGAATTAAAAAACAACATCAAGAAATACTGGTGGGACTCCATGGTGCTGCTTCATGAAAATGTAGTGGGACTCGATTCAGCCATTTTTATGCACCCCACCATCTGGAAAGCGTCGGGCCATGTGGATGCATTTAATGATCCTCTCATCGATAACAAGGACTCTAAAAAGAGATACCGCGCCGATGTCCTGATCGAGGACCAGATGGCCAAATACGAGGATAAGATCAATAAGGAAGTTGAGAAGGCCAGGAAACGTTTTGGAGATTCCTTCGATGAAGCCCAGTTCCTTAGCACCAATCCGAGGGTTCTGGCCAACCAGGAGAAGCTGGACAAGCTTCACAGCCGCTTTGTAAAGGCCCTCAACGATTCTGACCTGCCTGAACTAAAGCAGATCATCCTCGACGAGGAGATCGTATGCCCCATTTCGGGAACTCGCGAGTGGACCGATGTGAGGCAGTTCAACCTGATGTTCTCCACCGAAATGGGATCCACCTCTGAAAGTGCCAATAAGATTTATCTTCGTCCTGAAACTGCCCAGGGGATTTTTGTGAATTACCTGAATGTGCAAAAATCGGGGCGGATGAAGATTCCTTTCGGGATTGCCCAGATTGGAAAGGCATTTCGAAATGAGATTGTGGCAAGGCAGTTTATCTTCCGAATGCGAGAATTTGAGCAGATGGAGATGCAGTTTTTTGTGCCGCCGGGAACGGAACTGGAATGGTTTGAATCATGGAAAGAAACCCGGATGAAGTGGCATCGGGCCCTTGGTTTTGGTGATGAGAATTACAGGTTCCACGACCATGATAAACTGGCCCATTATGCCAATGCAGCCACCGACATTGAATTTAAATTCCCCTTCGGGTTCAAAGAGGTGGAAGGGATTCATTCACGAACCGACTTTGATTTGGGAAGTCACCAGGAATATTCAGGGAAGAAGATGCAATACTTCGATCCTGAGCTTAATAAGAACTATGTTCCCTTTGTGGTGGAAACATCCATCGGGGTCGACCGTATGTTTCTGCAGATCATCTCTGCGGCCTATAAGGAGGAGACCCTCACCAAGGAAGATGGCTCGACAGACTCGAGAGTGGTCTTAAAATTGCCCCCGGTTCTGGCTCCGGTCAAACTGGCCGTATTCCCCCTGACCAAAAAAGATGGTTTGCCCGAAAAGGCAAGAACGATTATGAACCAGTTGAAGTTCAGTTTCAACTGTCAGTATGAAGAAAAGGATTCCATCGGGAAAAGATACCGGAGGCAGGATGCCATTGGAACCCCCTTCTGCATCACCATCGACCACCAAACCCTGGAAGATGACACCGTTACCATTCGCTACAGGGACACCATGGAACAGGAGCGTCTCCAGTGGACAAAGCTGAACGAAATCATCGGTGAAAAGGTGAGTATGCGCACACTATTTGAAAATATTACAGCATAAACAGCACATTATGAAAAAAGCCCTGCTAGCTTCCCTGGCCTCCTTTTCCAGGACCCACCTGATCATCATTCTTGGGTTCCTGGCACTGGCCTTAGCCTACATGAACCCGGTCCTGAACGGGAAAGTACTGTCTCAGCACGACATGACGCAGTTCAACGGGATGAAAAATGAATTGGAAAAATTCCACGAGGAGACCGGCGAATATTCCCAGTGGACCAATTCCACTTTTGGGGGAATGCCCGCTTTTCACGTTGGGCCGGCAGGTGAAAAAACAACCGTATTCAAAGAACTGGCAAAGGTGGTCAGACTCTGGATGAGCTACAAGAGTCCCGTTGCCATCCTTTTTGTGACCATGCTTTGTTTTTATGTGCTCCTCATTGCCCTGGGGGTGGGTCCCTGGGTAGGAGCCATCGGAGCCATCGCCTTCGCTTTTTCCTCCTACAACGTGATTATTTTACAACCGGGGCATCTCACAAAGGCCTATGCCATTGCCTACATGGCCCCGGTCGTGGGTGGAATTCTGCTGGCTTACAGGGGTAAATATCTTCTGGGGGGCATTCTTTTTCTGGCAGGGCTTGGCTTTGAGCTCTATACAAACCATCTACAGATTACCTATTACCTGCTCCTGACTTCCCTGGTCATTGTCGGAAGTATGGGGATATATGCCCTGATGGAGAAACAGTTCAAAAAGTTTTTGGTGGCCTCCGGAATTCTTATTGCAGCCGCCATCCTGGCCCTTCTTCCAAACTTCTCCAGCCTTTGGACCAATTATGAAATTGCCAAAGAGAGCACACGCGGGAAACCCGAGCTCACCTTTAACAAGGAGAATCAGACTTCGGGTCTGGATAAGGATTATGCACTCAGCTGGAGCTATGGAAAAGCTGAAACATTCTCACTCATGATTCCCTATATGACCGGTGGCAAAACGGGGGCCATCGGAGAGAACGAAAAAGCCATGGAAAAGGTGAGTCCACAGCTCAGGGAGACCATAGCAAACCAGAACCAGTACTGGGGAGCCAAAGCTTCCACGGCAGGTGACAATTACTCGGGAGCCATTGTGGTCTTCTTTTTTGTACTGGGACTCTTACTGATCAAGGGACCCATGCGCTGGTGGATCATCATCACCAGCCTGTTCTCCATCATGCTGGCCTGGGGTAATAATTTCCAGTCCCTCTCCTACTTCTTCCTTGACCACGTACCCTTCTATAATAAGTTCCGGACCGTGGAGATGATCCTGGTGATTATCTGCTTCAACATCCCCCTGCTTGCCTTCCTGATGGTCAACCGCATCGTAAAGGAACCGGATTTATTCACTAAAAACAGGAAGCAGGTTTTTATTGCATTCGGACTAACCGGTGGGCTCTCTCTGCTCTTTTTTCTGATCCCGGGTATTTTTTCGTTTTTTTCGGCCCAGGAACAGCAAATTTTCAACCAGCAGCTGGCCGGCGCAGATCCACAGTATGCATCTCAGTTCAGACAGTTTATGAATGAACTGGAAACCGCCAGGATCTCTATTTTCCGGCACGATGCCATCCGAAGCTTTGTATTTATTTCCCTGGCTTTCGCTCTCACCTGGTACTTTGCAAAGAAAAAACTAAAAACAGCCTGGTTCCTGGCCGGACTGGCCATTCTGGTCACGGTCGACCTGTGGATGGTGGATCGTCGCTACCTGAACAGTGACAATTTTATTACCAAGCAACAACAAGACAATACAGTGGCAGCCACCCAGGCTGATAATCTCATTCTTCAGGATCCTGATATTCATTACAGGGTGGTTAATCTCACCAAATCACCATGGTCGGATGGCACCACATCTTATCACCATAAATCAATCGGAGGCTATCACGGGGTCAAACTTCGCAGGTACCAGGATCTGATAGAGAGATACCTCTCTCCGGAACTTCAAAATGTTGTGACGGTACTCCAATCCCGGCCCACTGCTCAGAAGGTAGATTCGGTCCTGGCCGCACAGCAGGTACTGAATATGATCAATACCAAGTATTTTATTCTCAACCCTGCCTCCCAACCGCTTATGAACCCCTCGGCCATGGGCCACGGATGGCTGGTTAAGGATATCAAAATGGTAGAGAATGCCGATGAGGAATACCTGTCATTGGCCAGCACCAATCTTAACAATGTGGCCGTCGTAGACAAACGCTTCAGCTCCCTGGTATCGGACGATATGAGACACCCTGATATCACCGGCAGTGTAAAACTAACCTCTTACAAGCCCAACCACATGACTTACCAGGTAACAGCCAGTCAGAAATCACTGGCCGTTTTCTCAGAAGTATATTATGGAGAGAGCTGGCATGCCTTCATTGACGGTCAGGCCGTGCCCCATCTCAGGGCTAACTACCTGCTGAGGGCTCTGCCTGTTGAAGCAGGAACGCATACAGTTGAATTCAAATTCATTTTTAAACCATTTGAAATTGGCGAAAAGGTTTCCCTTGCAGGATCGATCCTTGTATTGCTCCTCTTATTGGGCGGATTGGGATATGGTGCTTACCAGACAATGAGCAGAAAACCTGAATAAACAAGATGTTTCAGAAGTGGTGGTTTTTACGAAGTATACTTAAGTATGGGAGTCCTCTGATCTCCTCGCTGGAGAAAAGCGCTATAAAAAAGTATGGGAGCCGGGAAGGGGACCATCCATGCATTTTTATCATTGGTCCTCCAAGATCTGGATCAACCATCTTTTACCAGCTTATTACGAGTTTACTGGATCTTTCATATATTGACAACCTGGCGAACCTGGCCCGTAATAATCCTTTTTTCGGGATGAAGCTGAGCCGGGCGCTGTTCCGCGGGAAAAGTCATCAGAGTTTTAGTTCAAACTACGGCCGGACAACTGAAGGCGGATTGCATGCTCCTGCCGAGGCGCTCTTTTTCTACAAATGGTTTCCAGGAGACCGGCACTATACCGTACCCTCCGACCTCAACCCGAAACAGGTTAAAGCGCTGAATGAAACCATTTATGGAATTACCAATATGCTTGAAAAGCCATTGGTGATTAAAAATCTTTCCTTTAGCGTTCGCCTGCAGGCTCTCCGGGAATTTATGCCGGACGCAAGGTATGTGGTGCTTAGGCGCGATCCTCTTTATACCGCTCAGTCTATCTTGCTGGGGATGAGAAATAACCATCAGCCCGAAAATAAGGTTTGGGGAATCCTTCCAAAGGATTTCAAAGAGCTGGAGGGACTTGATCCCCATGAGATGGTGGTCAGGCAGGTGAACCAGATTGAAAAACAGATTTTTACCGACCTGAAGAAGATTCCCGCTGAAAAGGTATTGTACGTGGATTATGAACTGTTGGGGGAAAATCTTGATTCCACACTCGAACATGTTATTAAGCTTTGCAGACCAGGTATCGTTCATAAGTCCCCGATGGCCCTGCCTGAGATAAAGACACAAAACCGCATCATTCTTCCCGGGGATGAGATTGAAAAGCTAAAAAAACATATTCATTCCCTCCAATGGGAACTACATAATCATTAAAAAAATGGGAGCTGCCAGTAATATCGAGACAAGGTACCTGCAAGCCGACGAATATCCACTCTGGAATCGTTTCGTGGATGAATCCGGAGACGGAACCATCTTCCACAAAACCCAGTGGCTTGAACCCATTTCAGCTTGGCAGAAGCTAAATTTTTCCATTGTCGCCTGTTTCAAAGGAGGAAAGATGATTGGTGGAATGGCTTTTACCTGGAAAAAGAAATTTGGCAGGATTCCGGTGATCCAGATGCCCCTGAAAACGCCTGTTTTCGGGCCTGTCATTTCCTACACGAACACAAAATACAGATCAAAAATAGAACGACAGGTGCAAACGACCGTAAAGGAATTAACTGCATTTCTGATGTCGGAATATCATTTTTTTTATTCCAAGTTCCCTCCTGAAGTTTCCGATATCCGCCCCTATGCCTGGGAAGGTTTTAGTACCGCCATTCACTATAGCTACAGAACATTCTTTACGGATGATTTTGATTTGCCTTCTATTGTTGAGTCTGATATAAGCCGTCGGATAAAAAAAGCGTCTCAGTTACCGTTTAAATATCTTGAAGACCATTCTGAACATTATATAGGCCAGGCATGGGACCTGGAACAAAAATCCTTTCAAAGGCAGAATTTCCAGCAAAAATCTAACGACAGGAGCAGCTTTGTTGAGATGGTACAGAAACTTGTCCAGGAAAATGTAGCACAGGTGTATACCATTGACCATGATGAAAAATCAGTGGCTTCAATTATCATGATCCAGGATGCTGTAAAAAAGGCCGCATACTATTGGATGGCCGGGGCTGATAAGGATTATCTTCCCACTGGTTTAAACCAGCTTTTAATGAATCGTGTGATTCAGAAGTACCAGGATGAAAATTTCGAAAGTTTTGATTTAGTGGGAGCTGATACCGAAACCATCGCCAGGTATAAATCAACCCTCAATTTTCCGCTTGTTCCTCAATATTCAATTCAAAAAAGCGGAAAACTCATGAAGCTTGCCTTAAGTCTTAAGAGTCTTTTAAAATAGGGTTGCCAGCGCCTCATTAAGAATAAGGGACAACTTCTGCGTTCCCTTCTCATTCATATGGTCGGCATCATAAAAGTCCTCCCTGGCAAAGGCAGGATCATTTAACAGATCGAGGTAGAGCAAGTTCGCATTTCCATCGATCAGGGTGTTAAGAGCCTCCTGCATATAATCCAGATGCTCACTTTTCAAACGCTGGGCATATGTCTCATAAGCGGGGAGGGTCACCAGAAGCAGATGTATCCCCTTTTCATGGCATATCCCGGTCAGCTGACGAAGGGATTCCAGGTTTTCCTTTTCCTGCTCCCCCGCAGCATTCTCTATAAGTAAGGTATGCCGGAGAGAAGCTGAGGCTCCTGTTTTTTCAAGGTCCTGGTTATCAATAGAATTATGTGTCGTGCCCCATCCCAGTTCAGTGCAGGTAATGGGATCTTCGCCTCTTAAATAATAGTCGCCAAGCTTTCTGAGGTTCTTCCGTAATTGAATACCAAGAAGCTCCATGTGATCCTTCAGGGCAGGTGAGACATCCATCCCCATATAAAGGTTGTACTTCTTCACCATGTAAGGAGCATTGCCTGTCTCCAGCTGAGAAAACAAGCTAAAATAAGAAATGGGCAATATGATTGTATTTAAGTGTTCGAAACGCGACTGATATTTTTTTACGATTTCAAGATCGTACCTGAGTGTTTGTGAATAGAAAGCCGCATTAAAGCAGGGATCGGAAAAGTATTCCGGATCGATTCCGTAATAGGCATGGGAACTTCCGAGTATCAGTACCTCGATCTCCTCGGCATGCTCTTCAAGATATGCACTTTTCACCTTGTAATCGTTAGGCATTGCCCGGAGCGCGATCTCCAAAAGCACAAAAACCACCATTACCGGAAGCAGAAAAAGAAGCACTTTTATAGTCAGACCACGCATGAGCTAAAATTGAAAATAGATAAAATCCTGCTGCTCTCCTGAAAAATAGAAGATCATAAATATCAGGACATAGTAGAATGCAATCCTGAGGTATCTTTTCCACCCCATACCCACCCTTTCGATGGCATACTGATGTTCCCGACCCAGCCATTCCACAACAACAAAAAACAGGATCAGCACAAGGGTGTAGCCAATTCCCTCCATATTAAAAAAATTGGGCAGGGTAAATAGGGAGGAGGAGAATATTCCTGAAATATAGCTGAATGCATGCGACATGTTTTCGGCCCTGAAAAAAATCCATGCAAAAACGGTGAGACCAAAAGTAAGCAGCATTCCACCAAGCTCCCTGAAGCCGGGCACAAGCCTGCCCTGGGCCACGATCTCAAGGTTCTGACGGTTCCTTTTCAAAAGCAACAAGGGAAGGAAATAGAGGGCATTTAAGGCCCCCCAGGCAATGAAGGTCCAATTGGCCCCGTGCCAGAATCCGCTCACGATGAAAATAATAAAGATATTGCGCACCTTCTGCAGGGTAGACCCATGGCTTCCGCCAAGGGGTATGTACAGATAATCCCGAAACCAGGTGGACAGGGAGATGTGCCAGCGTCTCCAAAACTCGGCCATGTCCCTTGAAAAGTAAGGGAAGGCAAAATTCCTCATGATGTTAAAGCCGAAAAGGCGGGCAGTGCCAATGGCGATGTCTGAATATCCCGAAAAATCACCGTAGATCTGGAAGGCAAAAAGAATGGCTCCTAAAACCAGCGTGCTTCCGGAATAGGCATCGGAATTTGAAAAAATCTCGTTCACATAGGTGGCACAGTTGTCGGCGATCACAATCTTCTTAAACAGGCCCCAGAGGATCTGCCTCAATCCATCCACTGCTTTACCCACATCGGCCTTCCTGGTCTTATAAAACTGGGGAAGCAAGTTTTTTGCCCGTTCAATGGGACCGGCCACAAGCTGAGGGAAGAAACTGACAAAGGCAAAAAATGCAATCGCATCGCGGGTAGGTTCAAACTTCTTACGATAGATGTCGATTGAATAGCTCAATGTCTGGAAGGTATAGAAGCTTATTCCAACAGGAAGGATCACATTAAGCCGGGTAGTTTCAAAGGGAACTCCCAGCAGGGTAAATGCCTCCGCAAAACTCTCCGCAAAAAAATTGAAGTATTTGAAAAAACCAAGGAAGCCGATGTTCACCACGATGCTTATCAGCATCAGCAGCTTTCTTCTTCCTCCCTGTTCTGTCTTAGCCATTTGCAAACCCACAAAAAAGTCAACCAGCGAGGAAAAGAAAATCAAGGAGAGAAAGCGCCAGTCCCACCAGCCATAAAAAAAGTAGCTTGCCAGGAGCAGAAACATATTCTGCATCTTCAGGTTTTTCTGAAAAACAAACCAGTAAAGCAGAAACACCACTGGCAGGAAAATGGCAAACTCTATGGAATTAAAGATCATCTTCTACTCCTGAGCCTTTTCATGAAGTGCTTCATGTTGTTTGACAATGAATCATTGATTTCATCCGAAATCCTGAAGAAAAGAATGGGACCCAGGAAGAAAACAAGCACCAGCAAGCCGTTAAGCAGGGTACGGGTCAACCAGTGCTCCACCGATTTTACCAGGAGGCCGGCAAGCAGGGTCAGAAGCATGGCTCCAAGGATCAGCAGAAACCTGTAGTTGAATGGTTGCATCCTATACTTCTGGAACAGGAACCCTGCCCTCACCAGATTGTATATGATTGCGGATAATAATGAAGCAAGTGCCGCTCCGGTGATCCCAAACTTCGGAATAAAAATCAGGTTTGTAGTGACCACCAGGAGCAAAAGAATAAAGATAAAAATGGATTGGTAGCGGTAATATATCGAGGTGGAAATAATCATGCCGTTCAGGCCAGTGGCCATTTCCACCACTCCGGTCAGGGCAATGAAAAGAATCACAAATCTTCCTGCTTCGTACTCAGGCGGGATGAGCATAAATACAAGGTCGAGATTCATCCATACCAGCAGGAATACCAGTCCCCCGAAAATAAACTGGTTCAGACAACTTTTGCTATAAATGGATCGAATGGTAGCCATATCATCCTTCTTCCATGATTCTGCAATAATGGTGGTGGCAATTTTACTGAGGGGCCTTGAAGGTATGGTAATGATCGATCCAAAGAGAAAGGCTATGGAATAGATGCCGGTGGCCTCAAGATCAATAAAACGGTTAATCATGATCTTATCAATATTCGAAATGGCTATGGTCCCCATCCCCCCGAGAATCCCAAAAAAACTCACATCAGCGATGCTTCTTCCCAGATCCCTGTTAATAAAACCAAAGTTGAATTTCAGGTTATATTGATGTCCCCTGTAAAGCGCAATGATAAGCACCAGGGCCGGAAAAGAAAACAGGATGAAGTAGAGCTTGAGAAAGAGTTGAAACCTGATGGAAAACCAGGCATAAAGCCCAATCAGAACCAGGTTCAGCACCCGGAAAAGGAATTCCTTCACAAAAACGCCTATCACAGCATTGTAGGTTACCTTATGAAGGCTGTCAAATAAGTTATAAAGCAGGGTTGCGATGGTGAATGGCACAATGTACCAGGCATACTCAGCCACCAGGGTGGACTTACCCATGTTGTTCTCCACAATCCTCTCATTGAAGATCAAATAGTAGAGCAGAATGAGAATTATACCGCTGGCAACAAACATCAAGGCCAGGGAGAGAAAGCCACTGTGTTTGTTTTTATCGTCCCTGAAGTAGGGAAATAGCCTTACGATTACCGTATTAATTCCAAGACTTGCAATATGTGCCAGGATGGCTGAAATGGCAATTAGAAAATTGATCAGGCCAATCTCCTCAGTATCTAGTAGTTTCGGCCAAAGTATACCGACCGTTATAAAACCGAACGCAACACCCAGGTAAGAAAAGAAACTTCCTTTGATGGTTTGTTTTTCAATTATTCCCACACTCACTATCTTTAGTCAACTTTTAGACCGAACGGCAAGTTATATAATTAAGATGAAAGGCTGGCTTACACCATCGCAAAAACAGTTTGTACTTGACCACCTGGGTGATCATGCCCGGCTCGGTCAGGAGCTTATTGCCTGCATTAGTTTTGAAAAAGAGATAACAAAAAAGAAGGGCTCCATTCACTTCCCATGTTCTGAAAATCCTTTTGAACTTGATAAAGTGGTGTGGATCGAAAAAATCCCCGTTCTCTATCCCGGCTCGGATCCAGGCGCTGGATTTTATACCCTCAGGGATAAAGAGCTGATTTTCCACCACGACCTTTTTAAATCGATATTTCACCTTTTATCGGGTTACGAAGAATGGAGGAATGGTTCCCTGGATCTCTACGGAAGGTTTCCTTACAAAGAATCCCTACCCTTTAAACTGGGGATCACAGGGAAGCCCGTGGTGAATTACTATTTCGAAATTATCCTGAAGGGAATTGAGGCCTTTGCCAGGGAAAATAGCATTCCCTTTGAGCGAAATCCAAAATTAATGAATCCCCTGCTCATGGTTAGCCATGATATCGACAGGACCCTGGGTTATGGCTTCTTTGAAACCGGGTTCAGGTTCAAACAGCTAATGGGTCTTGCCGAGGCTACACTGAGTCGGAAGGAGATGATCAAGGATGCTTTTATTTCCCTCTTCTATTTTTTGAATCCATTCTCCAGGAAAGATCCCTACTGGACGTTCGAAACCCTTATGAAATGGGAGGAAGATCGTAATTTCAGAGGCACCTACTACTTCCTTGAAAAGGAAGGAGGGAGGAATGAGAACTCCCGGTACAGGTTTAATGAAAAGAGGTTTGTAAAGCTGTTTCATGAACTCTCGGATCGTGGTCACGAAGTGGGTATCCACGGGACCCTGCAATCGGCCCAGAGCCAGGACTCAATGGATCGAACAGTTGAGAATCTGAGAAAGGCATCTCCCGAGCCTGTGTATGGCATCAGGCAGCACTACCTGAAGTTCAAACCAGGCACTACAGGACAAATCCAGGAAAAGGCCGGGCTCAAATATGATGCTTCACTGGGATTTGCAGAACACGATGGCTTCCGGCATTCATACTGTTGGCCCTACAGATTATATGATTTCGGAAAGGATCGTTGTCTGGATCTTTGGGAAATTCCTCTCACTGTAATGGAGGGCACCCATTTCTACTACCGCAAACTTGACCTGGTCAGCAGCAGGGCCTCCATTGAAGCTTTGGTGGAGGAGGTCTGCAAATTTAATGGCGTATTTTCTTTGCTCTGGCATAACCACTTCTTCGATGAGAGGGAAATTGCCGGGATCACCGAACACTATACCGGGATCCTTGATCTCTGCAAGGCAAGGGGTATGGAGGGTCTCACAGGCCGGTCCATTCAGGAAAGGATGGAAGCCGGCAGGGATTAAAACCTTCGGTGCTTCAGGTAAAAATTGGTGAGCCTGATTCCAAAAAGGAAGTGCCGCAGAATGGTGGGGATAAGTCCATAATACTTTGTCATGATCCGGAAGCGCTCCTTTAAGCCTGCCTTAATGTTATTTTCAGTGAGTCCCCCTTCCAGGAATCTGGACAGGATGAGCTCCGAATTGTGAATCCGGGCCGCCTTTTTTGAGGCCCTGATGGCCCAGTCGATATCGGCCGACAGGCGGTAGTCCATATTGTACTGAGGAGCCAGTTCACGTTTCACGATGATGGATTGATGACAAACCACCATACCCTGCCGGAAGGAACGCCAGGAAAGCTTATCAGGCGGTTTCAGTCGCCTGTCGCCTATCTCATTCTCCTGCTCATCGATAATCATGGTACCCCCGTAAATAATGTCAGGCATCCCTTCAAGTCCAGCCACCATCTTCTCCATGGTATCAGTACAAAAAACCTGGTCGCCCGAATTTAAAAACCACACATAATCACCGGTGGCCAGTTTCAAACCCTTATTCATGGCATCGTACAAACCGCTGTCCGGCTCACTGATCAACTGATCGACTCCCTCATAAGAGGCAAGCACCTCGAGGGTAGAATCGGTTGACTTGCCATCAATGATGATGTATTCAACATTTTCATAACTCTGCCCGGTCACACTTTCAATGGTCCTGCCAATGTGCTTCTCTGCATTAAAAGCTACTGTGATTACAGATATTTTTGGGGAGCTCATTTAGATAGAGGGTCTTTGCTTAAAATCTTCCTGTAAAGGTCCATGTGCATCTCCACTGAGCGATCGATTGAAAAACGTTCCAGTGCCAGTTCCCTCGTATCGGCCGAAAGCTGCTTATAGGACTTCGAAAACAACACCCAGCTCATCCCTGCGGCCAGATCTTCGGATGATCTATACACTGCCAGATAGCCGTTTTCGTGGTGCTCGATCATCTCGGGGATCCCTCCGGCATGGAATCCCACAACCGGTGTTCCGCATAACATTGATTCGATAATGGTATTGGGGAGGTTATCCTGGAGGGAGGGGATCACAAAGAGATGTGCCACACTATAGAGTTCAACCATGGTGCTGATGGACTCAACAAAGGCAATATTTCGGGTTTTCAGGGGGAATGACTGAGCCACATTTTCCCTGGTTTTTCCAAAGAGCAGAATCTCCACATCCTTTCCAAGCCCCGCTTCGCTGGCAATAATACGGCTGGCCTCAAGGAAATAATTAAAACCCTTCAGCACATTTTTCATGGTGGCGGCCCCAAACAGGATGTATTTCTTAGCTGGGTCAAGTCCCAGTTTAGCACAGGCCTCCGCCCTGTCAACAGGTTTAAAGATCCGGGGAGAAACCGGGTTGTGAATGGTGGAAACCGGCCAGTGGCGAAGGAGGGAACTTTCCTCCACACAGTCCTGAAGCCAGGTGCTGGGCGTAATTACATTTACCAGACTGTCCCTGAAAAGTTTTTCTTTCTTTTTCCAGATGCGGTGGGAAAGATCTCTCTTACCGGGCCTTTTAAGGTAGGGGCACTCCCCACACTCCCTGGTATACCCACTGCATTCCAGCGCATAGTGACAGCCTCCTGTAAAGGGCCACATGTCATGAAAGGTCCACACCACTGGTTTCCCGGATTGCAGTATCTCACCAAGTGTTTTAAGTGAGAGGAAACCAGCATTGATCCAGTGAAGGTGAATCACGTCTGCCTCCTTAAAATAAGGATTCCGGACGATGCTCTCCCCTGTATTGGCCAGGGAAAAGAGGAAGCGGATGCTCGATGAACGCTCCTGCCTGAGGAAAACCAGGCGCTCAAGGATGAAGCGATACAGGTTGATCCACCGCTTTATAGGACCATGAGTGGTTGAATGAATCCCTTTTCCCTCATTTTCACCATCCTGAACAAGCATGCTCACATCCACATCCTTTTCAGACAATGCTTCCATCAGCCTGGAGGAGGCAATGGCCGCTCCGCCGGTAGTTGGATGCTTACCGATGATAAGGATTTTCATCTTAATGGCTACGCTTTTAATGTATTTAGATCCATCTCCATCTTCTCCACAATCTTGCGGTAGTCAAAGGTGGCCTTTATATGCTTCTCACCTTTGAGTCCCATCTCCTTCCTCTCCTCGGGATTTCGGATCATCCACAAAATTTTCTCCGCCAGATCCATCAGATCGCCCTTTTTATAGGTGAGACCCCCGTGCTCCAAACGTTCACTGTTGGTCATATCCTCCTGCATGATTACCGGCAGACAGCATACCTGGGCATCAAGAGCGCTCAGTGTATTCTCATCGGGAAAAACAACAAAATCGGCCATGGAATACCACCTGAAAAGCTCCGCAACCGGAACTGCAGGAACAAACTTAACATAAATGTTCTTGTTGCTAAAACCGATTTTCATTTTCGCCTCATGGTAATCCTTATCGGCAGCGCCCACAAAATATATAAAGAGGGGACTTTTTATTTGCTCCTCCACCAGAGCCAGGGATTCAAGGATCAGGTGAGGATTTTTGCGCATATTGATCTTCCCGGTATAGAGCAGGACACATGCCTTTTGGTCGACCTGCTCTGCCTCCCTTAAGGAGATTCGCCATTGAGGATCATATTTAAAAATTCCCAGGTCGGTTCCAATGGGTGAATAGAGTATCCTGTCCACCGGAATTCCATACTCCTTTTCAAGAATCATTCGGTTTTCGGGAACCGTTGCAAATACTTTCCCATCATATCGCACCAGGCGCTTGCTTGCAATCTTCCTGAAAAACCAGAGATGGACTTTGAACTTTAATCCGCTTTGAAATTGGTTCAGGAGGGTATGGGTATCGAAGAATATCCTGTACCTGGAGAGGGTCCTCCGACTCAGTAATACCCTGAGTGAAGTATAGGATTCAATGGTATGGACATAAAGGATATCCGGATCAATCTTAGCAATGGTCCGGATCAAACCCTTCAGCCAGAGATTTTGCCTGTTTCTTCGATCCAGTGCGGTGGGCAGCCGGATGATGGATACATTGTAGGCTTTTTCAAACTCCTGATCAACTGTACGAAGATCTGCGGCATCATCCGAGGCCGACCACAACCTGGAAGAATCCGAGCTAAGAATAACAAACTCATCGTCAGGATGATGGTACCTGGCAAAGAAGTTAATCTGGTAGCCCATACCGGGATGAAAGCGGTCCTCTATATGCAGTACCTTCATCAGTACCTGACCCCCTTCGATTTTGTAATGCGGGAATTATCACCCAGCTTCACCGAAATAACAATTTCGTGCGATCCATCGCTGTAATTCCCAATTTCGGAGAAGCTCCAGTCGAAGGAGTACCCGAAAAATATATGGTCCACTCGTGCCCCGACAAGGGCAATCATGCTGTTATTGGTTCGGTAGGAAAGACCGGCCCAGAAATCCTGCAAATAATAAAGACGAAGTGTGAGATCTGCCTGGGGGGTCCAGTTTTCTGCAGTTTTAAAGAGTGCTCCCGGCTCCAGTTCAAGATCACGACTCACATTAAAACGGTAGCCCCCCATCAGCCAGTAGGTCCGGTTGGTTTTGAAAGTCTGGCACCTGGTTGGACCCGAGTGTAACCGACGACTGCAGAAGGCTGCTGATGGAAAAGCCCACGAAATAATCCCTTCCGTTAAATAAGACCCCAAAATCGGCATCCGGGACATAGGCCACACTCACAAAATCATTATTCAGCACCGGGTCACCATTAACTCCAAACACAAGCTCATCTTTGTTAAGGCGGTATTGAAAAACCTTGGCCGAAAGTCCAAATGAAAGCTGTTGATTGTCCAGAATAATGTGATAAGCATAAGTAAATGCCAATCCTGTACTGCCCATATTGGCATTCATATCATTAAGGACGTAAGCTCCCAGTCCCACTCGTCCCTTTGTGCTGGGGATCAACATATTTCCACTGCTGAAGGGTTTGGACGTGATCTTATGGGATTTCCTGAACAGACGGGTCTGGAAGGAGGCCGAGTAAGTTCTCGGGGCTTGTGGAAAACTCAGCCATTGCTGCCGGTAGGTTAGATTGAAGGCCGTATATCCATCATAGCCGGCCATGGCCGGATTGATCAAGTGGCCATTCATCAGGTATTGTGAATAGAGGGGTAATTGCTGAGCCTTCAGCTCCCCTGCCAGCAGGAGCGGAAAAATAATCAGCATATAAATTAAAGGCTCTTTTCACTTTTTCTCTTTATTTCTTATCGCACGATGGTTACATTACCCGGAGGAGGATTATTGTTTCCAAAATTAAGATCAATCACATAATGATAGGAATCGATGGGAAGCGCACGCCCATTGTAAGTTCCGTCCCATGGTTCATCAGCAGCGTTACCGGTAATATAAACCATATTACCCCAGCGGTCGAATATCTTCAGATCCACCTGGTCGTAGAGCTCAATATTCTCAATGACCCACAGGTCATTAAAGCCATCACCATTGGGTGAGAAGGCGTTGGGTATCACCAGGCAGCTCTCATAGGTATATCCCACATAAACTGTATCAGTCGTAACACAAAAGTTTGCATCCGTTACCGTGGCGACATAATCACCCCACCTGAGATCATTAAAATACTGCTCGTTGGCCGGCAGACCCTGATTCCAATCTATAAAGTAAGACGGAGATCCCCCCTCAATATAGAGGGTGAGCTGCCCGTCCACTGCATCGGGACAATAGGCATCTTCAGTATCAAATGTCAGCTCCAATAGTGGGTTATCCTCCAGCTCAGCACTTGTCTCGGCTAAACAGTCGTTCAGGTCCCGAATCTCGATTGCATAGCTTCCCGCAGGAAGATCATAGATGTAGGGCTCCCTTACAACTTCGTTCACCATAAACCCGATAATCGTCCAGTGTATTGACTGTTCCTCCTGAAAGTAGCAGCTCTATTCGCCCGGTTGGATTCACCGTAAC
>CAVQUO010000032.1:0-116029 GCA_963716765.1 uncultured Bacteroidota bacterium
GGAGCACGCGAATGCTAGGAATCCCTCCTGAGGAATTAAGCTTTTATCACTTCATGGAGTTAACACATCCAGATGACTTACAGAGACTGAATATTGGGAGGCCCAAAATAGTTAAGTTGGCTCAGGATCTGTATACAGCAAAGGAAGGAGCCAGGTTGCTCTCCACCAATTTCAGGATGAGGAATCCCGGAGCTTCATACTCCAATATACTTATTCAGTGCTATCTGGTATATGCCGCTGTGCCCAGAAAAACCGTCTTCTTCCTAAAACTGCATACGAATATAGATTGGTGGAATAGTAAAAGTTTTGGTTTCCATTACTTTATAGGCGAGGATCTGAGTTATTTCAGATTTCCGGATGAGAAGCTCCTGAAGATGGGTATGCTATTATCGAAACGAGAATTTGAAATCCTTAAACTGGTTGAGCAGGGATTGAGCAGTGAAAAGATTGCCGAGAAATTATTTCTGAGTGTGAATACGGTGCATACGCATCGTTGCAACATGTTGAAAAAGACAGGGAAAGAAAGTATTTCCGATCTGATCTTCGGTTTCAAGGAGAGAGGTTTAATGTAGGAACTGTGTTTCCTAATCCTGCTCTTTATTCTTTTTCTTTCCAGGTATGATGGGGATTCTTACAAAAAAATAAAGGGATGAGTTCCTTATTTTGTAATCCGGGTTTTTGCTCACATTCACAAGACCATAATAATAGCCCATTCCCACACTGATGCTTTTTGTTTGCTGGTTAAATTTATAACCTACTCCGCCATAAAGGCCAGCATCGATATACTTATATTCATCCCTTGAGCTCGTTACATAGCTGAGATCCCCGTCAAATTCAGATGCCGTAAAAATTTCCGATGGTTGATGTACTAAGCCAAGTTGCGGTCCGGCTTCAATGTACCAACGCTGAATAAAGCGCTGGTGGAACAGGATGGGAACATAAAAGACGGGAATATTTTTGGTCAGGGTCGAATGCTGATAGACTGAATCAAAATCATCATCCCCGATGAAATAGGGATCCATGCCTTTGGCTCCCACATTGGATTTAACCAGGACGCCGGTACTCAGGAAGGAGTTCTCTTTCAAGAGGATGTGAAAATAGAATCCAAGGTTGAAATTATTCATACCCTGAGATTCCTTGATATCAAGGATATAGGAGCGGTTCATGCCACCAGTAAGGCCGAATTCTATTTTTTCTGTATTCAGGGCATCACCAAATATAAGGGTGATAAGCACCTGGGCATTTGCTGCAGCAGAGAACGAGAGAGCAATTAAGATAATTGCGATTCTAAGGAGATTTTTCATCATACCTTCATTTTCCGGTAATGCCGGATCAGATTGTTCGTTGAAGTGTCATGTTCAAGAACAGGCTCTTCTATACTTTCCAGTTCCGGGATGATTCGCTGAGCGAGTACCTTGCCCAATTCCACTCCCCACTGGTCGAATGACCCTATGTTCCAGATGGCACCCTGGGTGAATACAATATGTTCATAAAGTGCAACCAGCTTTCCAAGCATCGCTGGGGTAAGCTTTTGGGCCAGAAGGGTGTTGGATGGACGGTTACCCTCAAATACCTTATGGGGTGCAAGCCAAGCTGGGACACCTTCGGACTTCACCTGTTCTATCGTTTTGCCGAAGGCAAGTGCCTCTGCCTGAGCAAATACATTGGCCATAAGTATGTCATGGTGCCGGCCAAGGTGATTAAGCGGCTCGGCAAAAGCAATAAAATCGCAGGGAATCAGCCTGGTACCCTGGTGAATCAACTGATAAAAAGAGTGCTGACCGTTGGTGCCGGGTTCACCCCAGTAAACCGGACAGGTTTGATAATCAACTTCATTTCCACTGAGCGTGACATGCTTCCCGTTGCTTTCCATGGTCAGTTGCTGAAGATAGGCCGGGAATCGCTTAAGGTACTGCTCATAAGGAAGTACTGCCACCGTTTCAGCACCCAGAAAAGTTGGTATTCCAAATCCCCAGAAGCCCCATTATTACCGGCAGATTCGATTCAAAGGGGGCATTGCGGAAATGTTCATCCATCTGCTGAAAACCATCAAGCATTGCTTTGAAGTGTTGTGGTCCGATGGCAAGCATGGTTGCCAGGCCGATTGCGGAATCCATGGAATACCTTCCCCCGACCCAGTCCCAGAATCCGAACATATTGGCTGTGTCAATTCCAAATTCTTCCACCAGTCTGGCATTGGTCGAAACTGCGACAAAATGTTTTGCGATTGCCTTTTCATCGCCTTTGAATGCCTGTAATAACCACTCACGAGCTGTATGGGCGTTGGTCATCGTTTCAATCGTTGTGAAGGTCTTGGAGGATACAATAAATAGTGTTTCATCCGCATTCAAATCCCGGACAGCCTCAGCAAAATCGGTTCCATCTATGTTCGATACAAATTTGAAAGTCAGGGCGGGGTCACTATAGTGTCTAAGTGCCTCAAAGGCCATCACAGGACCAAGGTCCGAGCCGCCAATCCCAATATTGATGATATTTCTGATTTGCTTGCCACTGAAACCTTTCCATGAACCACTTCTGATCCTGGTAGCAAAGCCTGTCATTTTCTCTATTACTTCATGCACCTGTGGTACCACATTGACACCATCCACAAGGATCGATGCCCCCGCGGGTGCACGCAAAGCCACGTGAAGAACAGCGCGGTCCTCGGTAATATTAATTTTCTCACCCCCGAACATGGCCTCGATCCGGTCTTTAAGTCCTGAATCTTTTGCGAGTTGCATGAGCAGGCGGAAGGTTTCGTCGGTGATCCTGTTTTTTGAATAATCCAGGAAGAGGCCTTCAGCTTCAGCTGTCATTTTCTCACCACGAGCAGGATCATTTTTGAAGAGCTCCCTGAGGTGGGGTATGCCGTTCTTTTGATGAGCCACCAGGGCTTTCCAGGCCTGTTTGCTGGTAAGTTGTTCCTTGTTTGAAGTCATTTTGTAATCTTATTTAATATGATCTCTACGATTTCCTTAAAATTTGAAAGTAACTTCAGGGTTCCCGTTAAAACCTGAACCCAAGCATCACCATATACCGAAAACCGACATCTGTTGTTCTGACTGGATCCGCTGCCTTTCAGTTCACCGGAACCAATCACACGGTCGTAACCGGGAATTTTTTCTGAAAGAATCGAATTCAGGGCCTCGAAAAATGCATTTTCATCCTCCGGGCTTAGACTCGTGTTGAGCTTTGCATCTATTCCATAAAATCCTATTCCCGGTCCCATGAGTAATAAATCTACCGATAACCTGTTCCAGAAAACAAACTGGTACCCCAGCTCGAACCCAATTGTATGAATATTAAGTGATAGGTCAGATTGAATCGACCCCTGGAAAGAATCGGTATTCAAACTCCAGGTGTTTTGCGGTTAAAGTAGTTATAGGAGTAAAAGGGGCCTATATAGACTCCCCTCGGAGCAGGGTATTTATTCTCGCGTTTCAGATAAAAACGGTAATCGCCCGAAATATGAAAGCCACGATCTTCATAATCTTTAGTGATTAATCCAATGGTTGTGTCGGTGTCCCCGAATGTCAATATCGGGAAAGAGGAAGTACCGATATTGACCGAAAAGGATTGATTCGTTCCGATGAGCCTTTCATATCCGATTTGCAAGGAATGAGTTCCGAAAATCAGGGGATTGGTGAGATTAAACCTCACCGTATTTTTATGTGCAGTATCTTTCTGAGCATGAGTATGTAGCGCGGAAAGCAAAAAAACCATGCCCAAAATGCACCTTATTACAATGGCCGAAAAATGCTTTTTAGTCCAAAATGCTTTCATTTGAAAATGATTGGATCAAAAGTATATAAATCATAAGAAAACCGCATATCAGTCACTCTGTACATGCGGTTTCTTGTATTCGTTTGCTGAAAGCTCCCTACTTTTTAGTGTTAATCTTTACAACCAGCCCACCGATAAACTCTCCCTGGAAGGGGGTGATGCGAGTATAAACGCCTGCTGAAGCGCCGCCTGTACCGAATCCAAATCCGGCTCCGCCCCAAACCATGGGCATTAACATGGAGGCCTGCAACCTGATCCCGATATTGTCAGTGATCCATATTTTTGTTCCTCCGCCAAAGGTGAGACTAAACTGTGTATAAGTACTGAATTGGTCGGATGAAGTACCCCAAACGGCCAGTCCGCCTGTAAGGGTGATAAAGGGGGATAATACGCCCATATCCATTTCCTGGAGCCCTCCAATCTGAATATAATTGGAACTGAGCGGAATCTTTTCGCCTAATATTCCGCCGTTAAAGGATCTGAGTTGTCCATCAGTATCTACGCGCGAGTAAGTAAACTCCACAAAGGTAGTGGTGGACAAACCGACAGCAAGCTTACCACCGTAGGCCATGGCATCATCGATGTTGAATTCGCCTTCATAAAGATTGGCTTTGCCGCCCAGGGTATATCCTGCAAAAGGAGTGATCTCAACAATTTGAGCAGAGGCATTCTCAGTGGCGATGAATGTTACAAGCAGGAAGGCTGCAACAAAAGATTTTAGTATAAATTTTCTCATGGGTTTCTAATTTTCCCACAAACCTACAAAATAAATCAACTCAATTTAAATGAGGGCTTAAATTGATCGCTTTCACTTATCTTCGTGTTTGTGCATAATCCTGTGAGGGGCTTCTTCACGAAACGACTATTTTTACATTGATGAAAGCTGTTTTATTTTCTTTGGTCCTGATTGTGATTCTCTCTTTTTTCTCCGAAGCTGCAAGTGCCCAGGAATTTGCAGGAATTGAAAGGGTGCAGTATGATACCAACTATGTCAGGTTTTACAAGGATGAACTGACCACCAGGGTCTATCTGTCCAGGAAACAAAATGCTTATCATCTCTCAGAAGGACTGGTGTCGCCCTGGCTGAAATACAGAACCAATGACAATCTCCTGCTGGGCATCGGGTATACCTACACCTTCCTCACCATTAACCTGGGGGTGAAGATGCCATTTATCAACAACGACGATGATATCTACGGGAAATCGAAGTATACCGATTTAACCCTCCATGGAATATTCAGAAGTATCATTGTGGATCTTTACCTCCAGTGGAACAAAGGATATTACATTTCTAATCCTGAAGATTTAGTGCCCAATTGGGGTTTACAGAAGGCCAATCCCCAGAGAGGGGATATGCGTTCCAACCTTATTGGCTTAAACGTTCAGTACCTCTTTAATTCATCCCGGTATTCATATAAGGCGGCCTTCCTGCAAAATGAATTTCAGAAAAAGAGTGCAGGCTCGCCCATAGCAGGTATTGAGGCTTACTGGATGCTGGCTATGACCGATTCGGCGATGATTATTCCACAAATTCCCCCGAATGGTTTTCTGGGCGATGTCGGCTTTAACCAGGTGGATATCTTCAATATGGGGATCAATGGGGGCTACGCTTATACCTTTGTCTGGAGGGAGACCCTCTTTCTCTCAGTTTCCGGAACCGTTGGCCTTTCTGCAGGCAATAACCAGATACATAATTCGAACTCTTCGGTCACTCAATTCACCGGTATAACATTTGGTATGACCTCCTCCTACAGGCTGGCTCTTGGATATAACTCCAATAACTTCTATGTGGGCCTCAGTGCGATTCGTTTTTCCATGAGGAATATGGTGTGGGATGAGGGCGACTGGTTTACTTATGCCACCGGAAATATCAGGCTCAATGTAGTCAGGCGTTTTCACCTGAAGAGGCCCATTAAAATTCTTCGGCCCGATCTGTGGATTTTTTAATGAAAATCATGACCTTGCAGCAAAATATCAATCCTTGAAATATTTTTTTACGATCATATCTTTCCTCCTTCTCCTTGTTGCTGAAAACACCCGGGCACAAAAGATTGATACCATCTATTTTCAAAAGGGGGACAGGATGACGGGCGAGGTGAAATCCTTGCAGAATAATTACCTGAAGACTCTCCACCAATGATGTGAGTATCATTTCCATCGAATGGAACAAAATTGACAGCGTAAAGATCCTCAATAACATGAGAATTGTGCTGGAGGATGGTCAGATTTTTTATGGGAAACTACTGCCCTCAGGCGAGAAGGGCAGCTCTTATATCTGGGGAAGTATAGGTGATCCCAGGCTGACCCTCTTACCTGATGTAGTTTTATTATCGCCTCTTAAAGATAAGTTTTTTGCCAGGCTGAGCGGCAGCCTTAGCTCCGGATTCAGCTATACCAAGGCCAGCGATATTATGCAGGTTAATTTAAACGCTGCAATAAAATATATTGCCCAAAAGAATCAGATCGAGCTTAACTATGATGGTATATTGACCCACCAGGATACATTGTCCCCGGACCAGCGGCAAAGTGGTGGATTCGTGTTCCGCAGGTTTCTTTCCAACAACTGGTTCATAGTCTCAGCCTTGAATGGCGAAAGCAACTCGGAGCAGAACCTTGATCTCAGGACCGGTTTTGCCCTTGGGGGAGGTAAAAGCCTGATCAATACCAACAAGGCCAATCTATTCCTTGGTAGCGGTTTGCAGGCAACCAGGGAATTTTCGAAGGGGGATGTTCAGAATAGTCTGGAAGGCCTTGTCGCGGCCACTTACTCCATGTTCATTTACGATTCACCCAAGCTGACCTTCAACCTTTCCGGCCAACTGGCCCCCAGCCTTAGTGATCTGGGGAGGGTCAGGGCAGATGTGGATTCAAACATTTCCTGGGAGATTTTCCATGATTTTTACTTGAAATGGACCTTCTATTACAGCTTTGACAGCAGGCCACTGTCCACCACAGCAGAAAAAAATGACTGGGCTGTTTCCCTGCTGGGAATTGAATACAAACTGTAGCGTTTAGTTCTCTTTAATTTTTGTTGAACAAGATTTTGATTTAACTTGTTTATCGTGTAAAGACATTTTTAAATTTGTACGATCTACACAAATGAAAAAATCAGTTTCCATTATTGCACTGCTTTTCATGGCCCTGTTTACTTATGGGCAGAAAAAAAATGAAAAGCCCAACATCCTTGTGATCTGGGGAGATGATATTGGCTGGGCCAATGTCAGCAAGTACAACCATGGGATGATGGGTTACCAGAACCCCCAACATCGATCGCATAGCCAACGAAGGTGCCATGTTCACCGATTGGTACGCACAGCAATCCTGTACAGCAGGACGGGCTGCATTTATTCTCGGACAGCACCCCTTCCGGACCGGACTGCTTACCATAGGGATGCCGGGTGCCAAACAGGGCATACAGGAGAACCAGGCCACCATTGCAGAACTCCTGAAACCTCTGGGCTATACATCCGGACAGTTTGGGAAGAACCACCTGGGTGACCGTGACGAGCACCTGCCTACCAATCATGGCTTTGATGAATTTTTCGGGAACCTCTACCACCTGAATGCCGAGGAGGAACCTGAGACCTATTATCTATCCTAAAGATCCGGAATTTCATAAGAAATACGGACCTCGTGGTGTATTACACTCCTATTCCGATGGCAGAATTGAGGACACAGGTCCCACTGACCAGGAAGCGCATGGAGACAGCCGATGACGAATTTACCAATGCTGCGATCGCATTTATTGAAAAGGCGCATAAGGAGGGTAAACCCTTTTTCGTCTGGTTAAGTGCTACCAGGATGCATGTGTGGACCCACCTGAAGGAGGAGAGCATCGGGGTGACCGGCATTGGTCTTTATCCCGATGGCATGGTTGAACATGACAAGGCCATTGGCAGGGTGCTTGCAAAGCTTGAGGAGCTGGGCATCTATGACAATACCATGATCATGTACTCCACCGACAATGGTGCAGAGAAGTTCACATGGCCCGATGGTGGAACCACTCCCTTTGCAGGTGAAAAAGGAACCACCTGGGAAGGTGGATTCCGTGTTCCCAGTGTTATTAAGTGGACCGGCGTCATCGAACCGGGAAGCATTTACAACGATATTTTTTCACATGAGGATATGCTGCCTACCATATCTGGCGGCTGCCGGAGTTCCCGATGTAAAGGAAAAACTTCTTAGCGGTATACCAGGCTGGTGATAAAACCTTTAAGCTTCACCTTGATGGGTACAACCTGATGCCATTTTTCAAAGGCGAAGTGGCAGAGAGTCCCAGGCATGAGATTTTCTATTTCGATGCCGGCGGAAACCTGAATGCCGTCCGATACAATAACTGGAAGCTCCATTTCACAATTATGGAAGGTACCATCAATGAGGCTTATCGGAAAACCCCTTCCTGGCCCATCGTAATCAACCTCAGGGCCGATCCCTATGAGGTTTCATGGCAGTCGGCGTTGTATACCAGGTGGATGGGCGATAACATGTGGTTGTTTGTACCGGCTCAGGAACTCACCGGGAAATTTTTGGCAACCTTCAAGGATTTCCCTCCGGTAATGGGCTCATCCCTTGGAATTGACAAAGTGGTGCAGTCATTGTCGTCTCATCCGGGTGCACAGTAAGTAGCTGGTAGATTTCGCTGCAACTTGATTTAAGTATAAGTCTTTGCCCTGATGATATATAACTGCAATTAGATTTTTGCCATTATGCTGATGGCCTGAGCCTTTCAGCTTGTAAGACTCACTGCTTCCGTCAGATCCTTCAGAAGCAGATGGATCCCCTTGCCCTCATGGAATGAGGGAGATACCAAGCAGGCCATCACTGGACTTTGTGGAGGATGTGACCAATCCCACCTGTGATTGTTTTGTGGCTGTTCCCGACCGGATTGCCGTATTTGACAATGATGGTAATCTCTGGTCGGAGCAACCAGCCTATTTCCAGCTCTTCTTTGCCATTGACAGGGTGAAGGAGATGGCGACAGATCATCCGGAGTGGAAGACACAGCAGCCCTTTCAATCCATTCTTGAGGATGATCTGGAGACCTTTGCCTCTTTTGGGGAGCATGGAATACTGGAGGTAGTCATGGCCACACATGCTGGAAATACAACTGAGGAGTTTGAAGGGATTGTGAAGCAATGGCTTTCAACGGCCAGGCATCCCAGGTTTGACAGACCCTTTACGGATCTGGTTTACCAGCCCATGCTGGAGTTGATTTCCTACCTGCAGGCCAATGATTTTAAGACCTTCATTGTTTCGGGAGGGGGGATTGAATTTATGCGTCCATGGGTGGAAGAGGTATATGGGATTCCACGCGACCAGGTGGTGGGAAGCAGCATTAAAACCGAATTTGTGATGGTGGATGGGATTCCGGAGATCCGGAGACTGGCAGAACTGGATTTTATCGATGACAAGGAAGGAAAGCCCGTGGGTATTCAATAAGTTCATCGGCCGCAAACCCGTTTTTTGCTCCGGGAATTCCGATGGTGATTTGCAGATGATGCAGTATACCGATTCGGGCAAAGGCATCACGCTTTATGCTCTATCTGCATCACACCGATGCAGAAAGGGAATGGGCCTATGACAGGGAATCTCACATTGGCCGGCTGGATAAGGGCCTGGATGAAGCCAGGGAGAAGGGGTGGACCGTGATCGATATGAAGAAGGACTGGAAGGTGATTTACCCCTTCCAGCTCAAGAATACTGGTTATCAGTCAAGGGGCCAGTGCAGGCGCTTGTAGTGGAAGTCGAACATTAAATCGATTTGTCCCCTTGTATTGCGGGGGGTGGAAAGTTCAGGGAGCTGATCCTGGGTGAAGAAACCCACATCCAGGGTTTCCATACCGGTGGTAATGGTATAGTCCTCCGCTGAACACTCAATGAAGATTTTGTAGGTGTAATGCAGGTCCTCCGGGTGGTCATGGCATTTCTTGTCAAGAACGGCCAGCAAGCCGACCTGCTTTTAAATCGATCCCGGCTTCCTCCCTGGCCTCTTTTTCAGCCACTTCACTGGGGGTAAAGCCAATATCGCACCAGCCACCGGGCATGGACCAGCGTGAATCCACCCTTTCCTTTACCAGGAGAATTTCATCCTTCGGGTTGATGAGGACCGCACGGACATCGATTTTTGGGGTTTTATAACCATAGCGTTCGGGGATGGCCACTTCCAGCACTTCAATGGGCTGATTCGTAATCTTTGAGATCATCTCCCATGACGATCTTCTCCAGGTCCTTATACCTGTCAATGTCCCAGTCACTCTCAGTATAGTGAAGTCCGCTCTCAGCAATGGCCTGGACTCTCTTGGCCAGGGTCAGAAGCTCATTTGTCATCAGTATTTTCTGTTTTGAAAAGCTTAAAAGTAGTAAAAAGGCTTGTCTTTCTGATTATCTTTACGGCATGAAGCAGAATGGAAGGAAAAGGAGAAATTGTCCGACCGGAAAAGACTGCCTGCATGGATGCGCATGCAGATGCCGGGAGGTGAAAAATATATGCATGTAAAGGAGCAGGTGAATAAGCATGGATTGCATACCATTTGCACCAGTGGGAATTGTCCAAATATCGGGGAGTGCTGGGCTGCGGGAACTGCCACCTTTATGATCCTGGGTGAGATTTGTACACGTTCCTGCAAGTTTTGTGCTGTAAAAACAGGGAAGCCCCTTGCGGTGGACCAGGATGAGCCCTACAGGCTGGCTGAATCCATCCGGACCATGGGAATCACTCATGCGGTAATTACCTCGGTGGACAGGGATGACCTGCCTGATAAAGGAGCCGGAGCCTGGGCCAGGACCATCCGGATCCTGAAAGAGGAGCTGCCCGATCTGACCATGGAGACCCTGATTCCTGATTTTGATGCCAATCCCTATGGGTTTCACTGGTCATTGATGCAGGCCCCGAGGTGATCTCACACAACCTGGAGACTGTGGAAAGGCTTACTCCTGCAGATTCGTTCCAGGGCGAAATACCGTACCAGCCTGGAGGTGATCCGGCAGATTGCCGAGTCACCCCTAACTTCCAAATCGGGATTGATGCTGGGACTGGGAGAAGACGAGGGGGAGGTGCTTCAAACCATGGATGACCTGCAGGAGGTGGGTTGTGAGGTGCTGACCCTCGGACAGTATCTGCAGCCCACCCTGGAACATATGCCGGTGGTGGACTATATTCATCCCGATCGCTTTGAGTTTTACAGGGAACAGGCACTTCTAAAAGGATTCAGGGAGGTGGAATCAAGTCCCCTGGTTCGTTCTTCCTACCATGCAGAAAAACATGTGAAACAATCAAAAGCATAGTCTGATGAAAGTGAAAATGGACATGAGCAATAAATTATATTATCAGGATCTGGGCCTGATCGATTATCGGGAAGCCTGGGATTACCAGGAGGAGCGTTTTAACAATCTGGTGGATTATAAACGTGATCCGGCAGGGAAGGAGCAGCCCGGACCAATACCTGCTTTTTTGTGAGCATCCCCATGTTTACACCCTGGGTAAAAGCGGGGATGAAGCCAATCTGTTGATCCATAAGGATTTCTTAGCAAAAGATCAATGCCACCTATTTCAAGACCAACCGGGGAGGTGACATTACCTATCACGGTCCGGGACAGATGGTGGGCTATCCCATTCTGGACCTTGAAGTGCTGGGGATCGGACTGAAACAGTATATCACCCTGCTGGAGGATGCCATCATTGAACTCTTGAGGCGATATGGGATCATCGCCACCCAGATGGAAGGAGCCACTGGTGTGTGGCTGGATGTGGATCATCCGGTAAAAGCCCGGAAGATTTGTGCCATCGGGGTTCGCTCCAGCCGGTATGTGACCATGCATGGATTTGCGCTGAATGTGAATACCAACCTGGACTATTTCACCTACATCAATCCCTGTGGATTTGAGACCAAGGGAGTAACTTCCATGGAAAAGGAGCTTGGGAAAGCCACTGGATATGGAAGAGGTAAAGTTGGAACTCTAAGGGAGATCCTGCTGAAAAGATTCCATTCTCAAGGGCTGTAAGCAGGATCAGCGCTTCTTCCCGGCTGGTTCCGCACACCTCCGGATCTGCCTGAAACTCATTGCAAACCTTCGGTTTGTCGGGATGACCATAGATCAGGCACTGATAATCTTCGCCAGATGAATGCAGGGTACTCCGGCAGGTTTTCCGTCAGGCATTCCCGGAATGGGAGAGGAGATGGAAGGAGCAATGCAGCAGGCACCGCAATTCTTCACGACATTTCATGATCGCAATTTAGGAAAATACCCTGATTTAGCTATTCCTGTTTATTTCTGCGGGGATAAAAATCGGGAGAATAGTTCTTCAGTTTCTCCTTGCGGATCTTTACCTTTTCATCATTTTCATAGAAAAGGGTTTCATCGTGCTGACTCATATCCAGTCCCACATCCTCGTAGAGGCTGGGAACCCTCATGGGAACAATCTTATTGGTGATCCAGAAGAGCAGCAGTGAACCTCCAAATGCAAAGGCAGCAACAATCACCAGGGCCAGCAGGTGGAAAAGGAAGGTGGTGGTTTCACCATGGATCAGTCCCACCTCTTCGGCAAAAACGCCGGTCAGGAACATACCCACGATTCCCCCGATACCGTGGGCCGGGAAATACATCCAGGGTATCGTCCACACCCCTGCGGGAGAAGAAATAGATCATCAGGTTGCTGGCGATGGCTGCAGCTCCCCCGATAAAGATGCTGGCCCCCACGGTGACAAAGCCGGCTGCCGGGGTAATGGCCACCAGTCCCACCACGGCACCCACACAGGCACCCAGGGCAGAAGGTTTCCTGCCTCGTAACTCCGTCAAAGAAGATATAGACCAGCAGGGCAGAGGCAGAGGCTGTATTGGTATTCAGCAGGGCTTTTACAGCCACATCTGATGCTCCAAGGGCCGATCCGGCATTAAAACCGAACCATCCGAACCAGAGCAAGTCCGGTTCCCAGCAGCACAAAGGGAATATTGGCCGGGTAGGAGGGTTTTGCATAATCCCTGCGCGGACCAAAGAAGAAGGCTCCTGCCAGGGCAGCCATACCGGCCGACATATGTACCACGGTACCACCGGCAAAATCAAGTACACCCCAGTTTCTGAGGAAACCATTGGGATGCCAGGTCCAGTGGGCCAGGGGAGCGTATATAAAGATCATAAACAGGACCATGAAGATCATCAGGGAAGTAAACCGAACCCTTCCGGCAAAGGAACCGGTAAACAGGGCAGGGGTGATGATGGCAAATTTCAACTGAAACAGGGCAAAAAGCGCCAGGGGAATGGTGGCTGCAAAATGCGGGATCGGGAGCACCACCAACTCCTTTGAACATAAAGAAGGTGGCCAGGATTTCCAAAAAATCCAAATCCTTCAGCTCCCACACTTTCTCCAAAGGCCAGGCTGAATCCGAATACCACCCAGAGGATGCTGATCAGCCCCATGGCAATGAAACTCTGCAGGATGGTGGAGATTACATTTTTGGGTTTTACCATGCCTCCGTAGAAAAATCCCAGTCCCGGGGTCATCAGGAAATACCAGGGCAGTGGAAGCAAGCATCCAGGCCGTATCGCCCGGTATCAATTCCGGAAGTGTCACCGGTATTGAAACTAATGGGAAAGATGATTCCCAGCAGGGCAATAATCCCAAATGCAATCAGTGCAAACAGCCATTGTTTTTTCATAGTGAACATGATTTTTATTATATTCATACAAATATATAATAAATATAAGCATACCCCCTAAAAATATAGGGGGTAATCTATAAAAAATAATAAAAAATAAGATGATATATAAAATATAGGGGTGTAGCAGGAAATATTATATTATATGATCGTCTACTTGAATAAGATAATCATCGATTTTTTTGGCAGCCTTTCTGTCCCGAGGCAATGGCAGTTACCACCAGGCTGGCCCCATTGACAGCATCACCTGTTGCAAAAACTTTCTCCATATTGGTGCCATTTGATGATCCACCCTGATATTCTTTCTGGGATCAAGTTCGAGATTCCCAGTTCTGTCAGCAAGCCTTCATGAACGGGATGAACAAATCCCATGGCCAGCAGGATCAGATCTGCTTCAATCTTCTTCCTGGTGTCCGGGAACGCTTTTCATGGTAAAGCTGCCATTCACTTTTTTCCATGTTACCTCTTCCACCTCGGCATGGGTAACCCGTTGTTGCATCCCAATAAACCGAAGGGTTGAAAGGCTCCACCTTCTTTCACATCCCTCTTCGTGGGAGGTGGAGGTTTTCAGCGTTTTTGCCCAGTAGGGCCAGGGATTGTCATTTGCCCGTTCATCCGGTGGTTTGGGCAGGATCTCGATCTGGGTCACACTTTCAGCCCCCTGCCGGATGGCAGTTCCCACACAATCCGATCCGGTATCGCCTCCGCCAATGACCAGTACTTTCCTTCCTTCGGCAGTAATCCGGTTGTCATAGGCCACATAGGCACCATCGTTCACCCTGTTCTGCTGGGTGAGGTACTCCATGGCAAAATGGATCCCGTCCAGTTCCCTGCCCTCCACTGGCAGATCCCTGGGTTGCATGGCTCCGATGGCAAGACAGACTGCATCATAGTGATCCAACAATCTCCTTTGCCGGAATATCCTTTCCCACCTCAATTCCGGTTCTGATTTCAAGTCCTTCCGCCATCATGATCTTCAGCCTGCGGTCGATGGTTCGCTTGTTCAGTTTGAAATCGGGGATCCCATACCTGAGCAGTCCCCCAATCTTTTCATCCTTTTCAAAAAGGGTTACCGTATGACCCGCCTTATTCAGCTGATCTGCTGCAGCCATACCGGCCGGTCCGCTTCCGATCACTGCCACTTTTTTGCCGGTTCGGATTTTGGGTGGATCGGGTTTGATATAGCCTTCAGCAAAGGCCCGCTCCACAATGGCCACTTCATTTTCCCGAATGGTTACCGGCTCTTCATCAATATTCAGCACACAGGAGTGTTCACAGGGTGCCGGACAGATTCTTCCGGTAAATTCCGGGAAATTATTGGTGGAATGCAATCGGTCACTGGCTCCCTTCCAGTCGCCCTGGTAAAGCAGGTCATTCCATTCGGGAATCAGGTTGTCCACCGGACATCCCCAGTGACAGAAGGGGATACCGCAATCCATGCACCTGGATGCCTGAAGCATGCGGTCTTCCGAATTCAGCACCTGTTCCACCTCGCTGTAATCGCCTGTGCGTTCATGAATCGGCCGGTTTCCGGCCGGTTTCATTCCTATTTTCAAAAATCCTTTAGGATCTCCCATATGTTCAATCTTTTAAATAGTCCTCGATCATTTCCACATCTTTCTCCACTGCGGCCAGCTTCTTCCGGATCTCTTCCAGCTGAAGTTCCTGCAGCACCTTCTTATATTCATAGGGAATGACTTTGATAAAACGTTCCATGTATTCATCCAGGTTGGTCAGGATCTTTTCAGCCACCTTGCTTCCGGTCAGTTCAAAATGTCTGGAAATCAGATCCGTCAACTCTTTTTTGTCATTCAGATCCTCCACCAGGGAAAGCTCCACCATTCCCATGTTGCAGTAGTAGTCGAAATCACCTTCTTCATCCAAGCACATAGGCAATCCCGCCACTCATTCCTGCTGCAAAATTTCGTCCGGTTTTTCCCAGTACCACCACCCGTCCACCGGTCATATATTCACAGCAATGGTCTCCAACACCTTCAACCACAGCAGTGGCTCCGCTGTTTCGAACTGCAAAACGTTCTCCTGCCACCCCGGAAATAAAAATCTCACCCGAGGTGGCACCATAGAGCACTGTATTGCCGATGATGATGTTCTGATCCGATTCAAAGGTGGAACCTTCGGGTGGGACGACGATGATCCGGCCTCCTGAAAGTCCTTTACCCAGGTAGTCATTGGTATCACCTTCCAGGTAAAATTCCACACCGGGAACCAGGAAGGCCCCGAAACTCTGTCCGGCCGAACCGGCAAAGCGTGCTTTAATGGTTCCGTCGGGCAAGCCCTTCGCTTCCATATTTCTTGGCAATGGTTCCCGATAAGCATGGCTCCGGTGGTCCGGTCTGTATTTTTAATGGGCATATGAATGGTTACCGGTTCTTTATCTTCAATGGCTGCCTTGGACTTGCTCAATCAGCTCATGATCCAGTACACCTTCAATTTTATGATGCTGTGCTTCGGTCCGGTGAAGCGGATTTCTTTTGGCCGCCGGCAGAAAGGCAGTCAGATCACTCAGATCCAGATTTTTGATTTTCCAGTGGGTGACCGCCTCATTCCTGATCAAGCAGATCGGAACGGCCCACGATCTCATCAAAGGTCCGGAATCCAAGTTCGGCCAGGTATTCTCTTACCTCCTCGGCAATAAAGCGGAAAAAGTTCTCCACAAAATCGGCCTTTCCCCTGAATTTTTTTCTCAATTCTGCATTCTGGGTGGCAACACCCACCGGACAGGTATTCAGGTGGCATTTGCGCATCATCACGCAGCCCAGCACCATCAGGGCACTGGTGGCAAATCCAAATTCTTCGGCTCCCAGCAGGGCAGTCATGATCACATCCCTTCCGGTTTTCATCTGTCCGTCGGCCTGCAAGTACCACCTTCCTTCTCAGGTTATTCATGACCAGGGTTTGCTGGGTCTCAGCCAGTCCAATCTCCAGGGGCAATCCTGCATGTTTGATGGAGGAGGAGGGACTTGCACCCGTGCCTCCTTCGGCTCCGCTGATGGTAATCAGGTCGGCAGATGCTTTTGCCACACCTGCTGCAATGGTTCCCACACCGGTCTCCGAAACCAGTTTCACCGAAATTTTTGCCTGTGGATTCACATTTTTCAGATCGAAGATGAGCTGAGCCAGGTCCTCAATGGAATAGATATCATGATGTGGTGGAGGGGAGATCAGGGTGATTCCCGGAATGGAATAGCGGGTTTTGGCAATGATCTTATCCACCTTATGTCCGGGCAGCTGTCCACCTTCACCGGGTTTTGCTCCCTGGGCAACCTTGATCTGGATTTCATCGGCATTGACCAGGTATTCGGTGGTTACTCCAAATCGTCCACTGGCCACCTGTTTGATGGCACTTCGTTTGGAATCACCATTTTCCATGGGTTCAAACCTTGCGGGATCTTCACCACCCTCACCGGTATTGCTTCTTCCGCCGATCCGGTTCATGGCAATGGCCAGTGCTTCATGAGCCTCCCTGCTGATGGATCCATAGGACATGGCTCCGGTCACAAAACGTTTCATGATTGCCTCAACAGGTTCCACCTCCTCGATGGGAATGGGATTTCGCTTATAGGTGAGCATTCCCCTCAGGAAAGGTGGCTTGGCTAGTTTCACAATCCACCAGGCTGCATACTCCTTATATTTTGCATAATCATTGTTTCGCGTACTCCACTGCAGCAGGCCGACTGTTTCAGGATTCCATGCATGCTGTTCTCCATATTTCCTGTAGGAGTAAACCCCTTCGGTAAGGATCATGGAGTGTACATCCTCGGTATAGGCCTTTCGGTGAGGAATCAGTACTTCTTCGGCGATCTCTTCCATTCCGATTCCACCAATGCGGGAGACGGTTCCTTCAAAATATTTGTTAATTACATCGGTATGAATCCCGATGGCTTCAAAAATCTGGGCAGACCGGTAGACTCTGAGGGTGCTGATCCCCATTTTTGACAGGATCTTCAGCAGTCCCTTGTTGATGGCCTGGATATAGTTCTCCTGGGCTTTTTCAAAATCCTGCTGGATTACCCTGGTCTTCACCAGTTGCTCAATGACGGCAAAGCTCATGTAGGGATTGATAATACTGGCTCCATAACCGAACAGAAGGGCAAAATGCATCACCTCCCTGGGTTCGGCCGATTCAACCACAATATCGATCTGCATCCGTTTTCCTGCAATTGATCAGGTGGTGGTGCACAGCCGATACAGCCATCAGGGAGGGGATGGGAGCCTTTTCCTCACTGATATCCCTGTCTGTCAGAATGATGTAATTATTGTCCTCATCCACTGCCTCTTCAGCCTGACGGCAGATATTCATCAACAGCCTTTTCCAAGCCCTGCAGCTCCCTCGCTGGCATCAAAATGCATGGGAATGACCCGGTTGGAGAATCCTTTATAGCGCAGATTCTTGACCACCTGGAAATAGGTGTTGTTGATGACCGGACTTTTGAACTTTACCATTTTTACATGATCGGGGTGTCATCCAGGACATTGTCTGCAGTGATCCCAGGTAGCCGGTAAGGGTCATGACCATCTCTTCCCGGATGGGATCAATGGCCGGATTGGTTACCTGGGCAAAGAGTTGTTTAAAATAGTAAAACAGCCTGTAGGGTTTTTTACTTAAAACGGTGGGGGGTACATCATTTCCCATGGATCCGATGGGCTCCTTGGCCGTTTCGGCCATGGGTTTGATAATGGTCTCAATATCCTCCCTGCTGTAGTTAAAGGAGGTCAGGTATTCATTGATAATGCATCTCCCAAGTCCCGGGGGAACCACATTTCCGGTCTGGATCTCCTCCAGGTTCACCATGTTCTTATTGATCCACTTCAGATAGGGATGTGCTGAGGCCAGTTCGGCTTTCAGCTCTTCATCCCTGTATATTTTTCCTTCCTGCACATCCACCAGGATGATTTTACCCGGCTTCAGCCTCCCTTTTTCCCGGATTTCCTCCGGCAGGAAAGCTCTGCACACCCACTTCGGAACCCATCACCATCAGGTCGTCCTTGGTAATCACATACCTGGAGGGCCGCAGTCCGTTCCTGTCCAGCATTCCCCCAATGTACCTGCCATCGCTGAAAATCAGGGAAGCAGGTCCATCCCAGGGCTCCATAAAGGTGGAGTGGTACTGGTAAAAGGCTTTCAATTCAGGGGAAATGGGATTCTTTTCATTCCATGATTCAGGAATCAGGATGGACATGGCATAGGGAAGCGATTTTCCGCTCATGACCAGGAATTCCAGCACATTGTCCAGTGAGGCCGAATCGCTCTTATCGGGTTCAATAACCGGGTAGATCTTTTCCAGATCGCCCAGTACATCCGATTTCAGGATGGATTCACGGGCCTGCATCCAGAACCGGTTTCCCTTAACCGTATTGATCTCACCGTTGTGGGCCAGCATCCGGAAGGGCTGAGCCAGGTCCCAGCTGGGAAAGGTATTGGTGCTGAACCGGGAATGAACCAGGGCAATGGCACTCTCCATCCTGCTGTCCTGCAGGTCAAGGAAATATTCCCCCAGCTGCTCGGAGGTAAGCATTCCTTTATATATCAGAACCTTGGTGGAAAGACTGGGGATGTAAAAATAGCGTTTTTGCTTCAGTGTTGGAAGCGGCAATATATTTCTCAGCCCGTTTTCGGATGATGTATAGTTTTCGCTCCAGTTCATCCTGGGGCAGATCAGCACCCAGCAGGATCTGTTTGATAATGGGTTCAGCACTCCCTGGCAATTTCGCCAATGGTGCTGTTGTCTCTGGGCACATCCCTGAATCCGATGAGTCTGACTCCTTCATCATTCACAATCTGAACCAGGATCTCTTCACATTTTTTGGCCTCAGCCTGGATCCTGGGAAGGAAAACCAAGTCCGGTTCCAAACTGACCCTCGTGGGGAATCGCATATCCCTGGATCAGGTAAAAATCCCTGGGGATCTGGATCATCACACCTGCGCCATCTCCGGTTTTGCTGTCAGCTCCTTCTGCTCCCCGGTGGGTCATATTTACCAGGGTTTCCAGTCCCCGCTTGATAATATCATGTGATTTCTTCCCTTTCAAATGGGCTACGAATCCAATTCCGCAATTGTCATGTTCAAATTCGCTTCTGTATAATCCTGCCTTTTCTGGTCTTTCTTTTTTCATAGCCGCTACTGTGATATTATGAAAAAAAACCGTTCTCCTTTGATCTTGAGAACGGCTTTCTGTGATTCAGTTCATACCATTCTCATCCGGATCGGTTAATCCTCTTTGTTTCATACTTTTTCACGCTGATGAGAATGAGATTTCATACTCTTTTTTAATGTGCAAATATAGGCAATAAAATTACGAATCAAAACAGGAGAGCGATGGCTTTGTTATGTTTTGACACAAAAATATGTTAATATCTTATAAAATGAAAGAGGATGTCCTGTTTACTACTTCTTCTCAAATTAAAAGAAGGACTGCCTCTTTGAGACAGCCCTCCTTGACACAACTTATTTAGGTTCAGGCTTAGTTATAAGCAGATTCACCATGTTCATAAATATCCAGGCCTTCTTCTTCAATTCGTTTGGATACCCTGACACCAATGGTCTTTTTCAGGATAAAGAATACCAGGAAGCCAAGTCCCATGGCCCAGGCTGCAACGGCCAGTACACCGATCAGCTGTGATCCCAGCTGGGCAGCACCTCCTCCATAGAATAGTCCGTTGGAAGTGGAGAACAATCCAACAGCGATGGTACCCAGGGCACCATTGAGTCCGTGCACCGATACAGCACCTACCGGATCATCAATTTTCAGCACCTTGTCGATGAATTCTACACCGAATACCAGCAGGATACCTGCAAGGATACCAATGATGACTGCTCCACCGGGACTGACCACATCGCAACCTGCTGTAATGGCCACCAGTCCGGCCAGGGCTCCGTTCAGGGTCAGGGACAGACCGGGACGCTTGTATTTCCATCCAGGTGACGATCATGGCTGTAACTGCACCGGCAGCAGCAGCCAGGTTGGTGGTAATAAAGATATGGGAAATGGCGGAGGCATTTTCGCTGCCGGCAGCTGCCAGCTGTGATCCGGGGTTAAAACCGAACCATCCAAACCAGAGGATGAAGACACCCAGGGCACCCAGGGCCAGGTTCTGGCCGGGAATGGCCCTTGCTTTTCCGTCTTTGGTGTATTTCCCGATCCGTGGGACCAATTACAATGGCATCCATGCCAGGCCAACCCATGCACCAACCGAGTGAACCACGGTGGATCCGGCAAAATCATGGAAAGGAGTGGCCAGGCTTGAAAGCCATCCACCGCCCCATACCCAGTGTCCCGAGATGGGATAGATCACTGCGGTAATGGCAATGCAGAAAATCAGGTAGGCTGAGAATTTGGTTCTTTCAGCAACTGCTCCGGAAACAATGGTGGCAGCTGTGGCAGCAAATACGGTCTGGAACATCAGGGATGCTTTATCGGGCACGCCATTGATTTCATTGCTGCTAAAAAAGAGAGAGATTTTTCCCACGAAATCCTCCCACATCTTCTCCGTACATCAGGGTATAACCCAGTAGCCAGAAAATCAGGGAACCGATGGAAAAGTCCATCAGGTTTTTCATAAGAATGTTCGCGGTGTTTTTGGACCGTGTGAATCCGGCCTCCACCAGGGCAAAGCCAGGCTGCATAAACATCACCAGTACGGCTGCAACCAGGATCCACATGGTGTCTATGGAGACTGTAAATTCGGATACGGCTGTTGTTAAATCTTCCATGATATATATTTTTATTCTGTTATCAATTAGCTTATCAGTCTTTTATATACAGCGATTCATCGCCTTTCTCACCGGTTCTGATCCGGATGCTTTCATCGAGGGTGGAGACAAATATTTTTCCATCACCCACCTCGCCGGTGGCAGCAGATTTCAGAATGGCATCAATGGTTTTCTCCAGGTTTACATCCCGCACAACGATCTGCAGGTAGAGCCTTTCAATATAGCTGGTATCATATGCAATTCCCCGGTATACCCGGCTTTCCCGTGGCCATGCCCACACCACGGGCATCCCAGAAGGAGAAGAACTCAATGCCATTTTCATGAAGGGTTTCTTTCACCTCTTCAAATTTGGTCTTTCGAACTATTGCTTCAATTTTTTTCATTGCTTATATGTTTTAAAATGATACACCTACTACCACATGAAACTGCTCTCTTTGCGGGATTCCAGATGAGTGCTCCGCTTACTGGCAGTGAGAATTTGTCAGTGATCTGAATTTCTTTGGCAGCGGTAAGACCAATGTTACAGACTTCAAAATTGCCCGTCTGAGGTATGCCAGCCATCTCCAGCTCCCACATAGCACGCCAAAATACTTAAAGCTGTATCCAGCTTCAAAATACATATCGCCACCCTGCGGTTCCGGCACCACCTGCTTCATTCAGGATATAATTGGCTGAAATGGAGAAACCTTTGATTTCATAGCCCAGGTTGATTTCAAAGGCATGAGATCCGTTATCGTGGAATAATCAAAATATTTGGTTCCCGGAAGATAATAATCGGTCAATCCGATGCTCAGTCCAAAATCAAATCCATAGGAAAGGTAAAGATCTGCTTCGGCAGCTTCATGGCTGCTAAAACAGTAGGATCCCCATCCTCCAATTTCAAAACCACCCACTGCAATATGACAGATAAGGCTGAATGGCAGGACCGGTTCCAAATTTGGTACCACGCCATAGATAAGCTGCTTACCAGGTCGCCTCCCACATCAAAGGGTGATGATTTCTCCTCCTGTGCATTCAGATTCATTGGGGAGATTATCATACTTGCCATCAGGAGTGCAATTACTCCACCTAATAAGGTCTTTTCTTTTCATAACTGTAAATTTTTAGGTTAGATTAATATCAATTCGAAACAAAAATAGATATATTTATTTACAACCCCTAATAAAAAAGGGGGTAAAAATGAAAAAAATATTAAATAACAATGTATGACCCCATAAAAATAGGGGGTAAAATTTAAATAAGCATATAATAATGAAATGACCCCCTATTTTATTCATATATTATAGTGTGAGATTGCCATCACTTGGCAGATTGCATCACTTTCCTTAAATTGCGCAACGCTCATGAAAGCTATTATTCCATATTTTTCTGCTTGCGCTGCTTTTGGGTCCGCCGGCTCCTTCAGGGGACAGAAAACAGCCTTATTGCTTATCGATATTCAGGAATTTTATTTTCCCGGGAGGCAGGATGCAACTGGAGAATCCGGAACAGGCCGGAATGAATGCAGGTCTGATTCTGGAGCAATTCAGGAAAAGGGAATATCCTGTTTATCATGTAAGGCATAATTTTGAACCTGGGGGAGATATCCATCCCTATGTTGACGCCAGTGGAGGGGGAGAAGGTCATTTCCAAGGACCAGGTGAATGCATTTCTCGATACCGGTTTGCTGGAAGCCCTTCATGCAGATTCCATTGAAGCCCTGGTAATTTGCGGAATGCAAACCCACATGTGTCTGGAGGCCGCAGTCAGGGCGGCTCATGATTTTGGATTTGCCTGTACTGTGGTTCAGGATGCCTGTGCCACCAGGGCGCTGCAATATGAGGAGCAGATCATCCCGGCAAAAAATGTTCACTATTCCACCATCCAGACCCTCCAGGGAAACTATGCGCAGGGTGATTACCACCGAAGAGATCACTGGAGAATTTTGATCAAATTTTACGTGAATAGTTTTAAGCCAGAAATAATAAATGAGTAGTATTGAAAATGAAGATTAAGAGACCTGCTGAACAGGGAGGCTGCTGCCATTAGCTCCATCCCTGTAACGTGAGAATTATGAAAAGGTGGTGGAGCTGATCCATGAACGGGTACATGAAAAAGGGGGTAAGGTCATTGCCAGCGGGATGGGAAAGGCAGGTCATGTGGCCAATCATATTGCCACCACCCTTAGTTCCACCGGTACTCCGGCACTTTTTATTCATCCCAGTGAGGCCCAGCATGGCGACCTGGGTGTGATCCGGGAGAATGATCTTCTCCTGGTTTTTTCCAATTCGGGAAAAACCACGTGAAATCATTGAGCTTGTGGAACTGACCCATGCACTTTATCCGGGCATTCCGGTGGTTGTTATCTCAGGGAACACTGAGGGCCCGCTGGCCAGACAATCCGATCTGGTTCTTCATACCGGAACCCCGGAAGAGGTTTGTCCCCTGGGACTTACACCCACCACTTCGGCCACGACCATGACTGTGATTGGTGATGTGCTGGTGGTGCTGATGATGAAAAGGATCGGATTTACACCCCTGGATTATGCCCACAGGCATCATGGAGGTTATCTGGGGCAAAAATCAAGGGAAAAGGGAGATGCGAATTAAAGCAGACGAGTGTGCCGGACTGGTCATGGATATCCAGGAGAGACTCTTTCCCGCATATGTACGGAAAGGAAAATCTCCTGGAAAGGGTACTCATTCTGTTGGAAGGGACTGAAGGCTCTTGGAATTCCGCTATTGCTTACTGAGCAGTATCCCAAGGGACTGGGAAAAACTCTGGCACAGGTAAGCTGAAATGCTATGGAGCCGAACGAGCCCATTGAAAAAATTTCCTTTTCCTGTTGCGGAGAAGCCAAATTTCTATGGCCCTTCAACAGAACCGGATAAAAAACAGCTGATTATTTGTGGTATTGAGGCCCATGTTTGTGTTCTGCAAACCGTGGTTGATCTTTTAGAAATCGGGATATCACCCCGGTGGTGGTGGCGGATTGTATTTCCTCCCGGAACCCGGAAGATAAAAGGGTGGCCCTGGACCGGATGCGTTCAGAAGGTGCCATGATCACCACCAGCGAATCAATTCTATTTGAACTATGCCAGGGTGGCCGGAACAGCACGAGTTTAAACAATATTTCCCGTCTGGTAAAATAGACTGTCTATGAAACAGATTTATGCGGTAGGAGAGACCATCCTGGATATTATTTTCAAAGATGGGCAGCCCAGGCTGCCAGGCCCGGGGGATCTTCATTCAATGCATCCATTACCCTGGGCAGACTGGGTGCACCCATCACTTTTATCAGTGAAATGGGAAATGACAGGGTGGGGGATCTGATCCAGGACTTTCTGCAGAAAAATGGGGTGGAATCAGCTTATATAAGCCAGGTATGAAGAGGGACAATCGGCCATTGCCCTGGCTTTTCTCAATGAGAAAAGCGATGCCGAATACCAGTTTTATAAGGATTATCCCCACCAGCGACTGGATGTGGAATTTCCTGAATTTAAGGCCGATGACCTGCTGATGTTTGGCTCCTTTTATGCCTTGAATCCGGGGATCCGGCCAAGGGTGAAGGAACTTGCTGGAGAAGGCCAAAGATGCAGGAGCGACCATTATTTATGATCCCAATTTCAGAAGTTCTCACCTGGCCGAGCGAGATGAGCTGATTGACGTGATCCTGGAAAATATGGAGTTATGCCACCATCGTAAGGGCTTCGGATGAGGATCTTGATAAATATTTTCGGGGTGGATAATCCGCACGAAGCCTGGGAGAAAATGGAATCCCGCTGTGTGCCCTGATTTATACTGCCAATGCCCATGGGGTGCATCTGATCACCCAGCAATCTGGAGTTCAAAGTGGAGGTGGAAGAGATTGAGCCGCTAAGTACCATTGGAGCAGGAGATACCTTTAATGCAGGTCTTCTTTATGGGATCAGCCTTGAAGGATATACGCGCGATCAGCTGGGAAAGCTTGGACCGGCTGCAGTGGGAGGCCTTGATCAACAGGGCCATCAGCTTTCTCCCGGGAAGTCTGCCTGAGTTACGACAACTACCTTCCCCTGGATTTTGCAGACGAAGTTAAAAAAACAGAAGTGACAATGAATAAAAGAAAATTAGGTAAAACAGATCTTGAGTTATCTCCCATTGCCTTTGGAGCATGGGCCATCGGCGGATGGATGTGGGGTGGATCTGAAAAGAAGGATTCCATAGGGCCATTCATGCCTGTCTGGATCAGGGGATTAGCTCCATTGATACGGCTCCCATTTATGGATTTGGATTATCGGAAGAGATTGTGGGTGAGGCCATTAAGGGCAAGCGTCAGCAGTACGAAATTCTGACCAAGGCGGAATGCGCTGGGAAGATACCAAAGGGGTCATTATTTCACCACCAATGATAATGAGGGAACATCCTGGGAGGTTTATAAATACTCCGGAAGGGAGAGCATGATTGCAGAGTGTGAAGAAAGCCTGAGGAGACTGGGAACCGATTACATTGATCTCTACCAGATTCACTGGCCCGATGAATCAACTCCCATTGAAGAGGCCATGGAAGCATTTCAGTTTTTGATGGACCAGGGAAAGATCCGGGCAGCCGGGGTGAGCAACTATTCTGTGGAACAGATGAAACAGGCGCAGCCTGTGTGAATCTGGCTTCCAACCAGGTTCCCTACAGCATGGTACGCCGGGAAATTGAGGAGGATGTCGTTCCCTGGTGTCTGGAAAATGAATGCGGAATCCTTGCTTACAGTCCGCTTCAGCGCGGATTGCTTACCGGAAAGATCACGCCCTGATACAATTTTGCTCCCGGGGATTCAAGACCCGTCTTGCCTCATTTTAAAATGAATAACCTGCAGAAAACCAATCAGTTCCTGGATAAGATCAGGCCCCTGGCCCATGAGAAGGGGGTAAGCCTTACTCAGCTGGTGATTCGATGGACCCTTCAGCGTCCGGGAATATCCGTGGCACTGGTGGGTGCACGAAATGAGGAGCAGGTTAAGCAGAATGCGCATGCCGCCTTCGAAGTTTCCCGGAGGAGATGGATCTGATCAACAGGTCCCTGGAGGACCTGAGTCTGGACCTGGGCTGATTATTCTCCAAGAACCAGGCTTCCCCTGGGTTCTTCTCTTTTCAGGAGGAGTCCCTTGTTCCATTTACCACGTAGACCTGGATAATATTTACCTGGTCCTCAAAAACCTCTGTAAGGATGGCGTTATAAACCTCAATTTTTTCGGGCTTCTCAAGAGGCTCCGATTCCATGTAGCACCAGATGGCATCCGATTCGGCTTCTTTCCCCAGGTAATTCAGGGGAAGAGGACTTCCATCTACTTTTACCCCGAAAAGCTCCTTCAGGTAGATCCCCAGGAGGCTGTCGGCTTCTGGAGGTTCCAGTTCTGTTACCAGGTGCTTTTAATGCCGAAGTGTTCTTCCATGGCACGGTCCATATCGTCCGGAAAAATGCGAATGGATACTTCCATTCGTTCTGATACGGGATTGTACCGTATCTCGGTAAGACTCACATAAAATTTATGAATCATGGAAAAACCCGAGAAGAGGAGGGCCATCATGATTATCAAGAGACTAAGGAGCTTTTTTCTTTTCACCCGATCAATTTTACATCACAAATATGACAATTCTTTTTTAACTTTGCGCCTCATTCTTACCCCGACAAAAATGAAAAAAGCCGCACTTCTCCTGCTCTTTCTGGCAGTAGTCCTCAATATTTCGGCCCAGGAAGGACTTCGACCCCGCAAAAAATCAGTTCAGGCAGATGGGTACTGATTTCTCAACCCCAAATGCCTACAGGATCGGCTTCGGGTGCACCCGGACAACTATACTGGCAGCAGGAGGCCAATTATCAGATTTGCTATCGCACTGGATGATGAGAAGCAGCAAATCAGGGGTGAGGAGGAAATTGAGTATATCAATAATTCACCCGATCACCCTGAATTATCTCTGGGTCCAGCTGGACCAGAATGTGAGGCAGAAAGAGTAGCCTTACCAGGCTCAATCACTGCCCTGAGTCTGGATGGCAACGCTATGCATCCCTACTATGATTGAGCGATGTTTATGAAGTGAATTTGATGGGGGATTTAAGATCGAGCATGTGGGCGACGGCAGAGGGGAAGGCTCTGCCCTATACCATCAATTATACCATGATGCGGATTGATCTTCCGCGAGCCCCTGGAGCCTGGGGGCACCTGGATCTGGAGATCAAGTGGTGGTACAATGTAAACGATCGCATGAAAGACGGCGGGTGGCCGTTCCGGAATGGAGTATTTCGCCTGAAGATGATAATTACATCTATACCATTGCACAGTTCTTTCCCAGGATGGCAGTATACAGTGAATGTGGAAGGGCTGGCAGAACCATCAGTTTACCGGAAGATCGAGTTTGCTCTGCCATTTGGCGATTATCAGGTGGAGATTACCGTACCCTCCGATCATGTGGTAGGAGCCACCGGGGTACTGGTGAATGCTGATGAGGTGCTGTAAGACAGAGCTTAAGCGGCTGTGATAAAGCCCATGAATCTTTTGAGGAACCGGTGTTCATTGTAACAGAGGAAGAAGCGCTAGAAGCTGAGAAGAAAAAGGCCTCCTCCAGAGCCCGGACCTGGAAATTTCAGGCAGAAAATGTGAGGGATTTTGCCTTTGCCATCTTCCCGGAAATTTATCTGGGATGCCATGGCTGTGAAATTCGGAGATCGCAAAGTGCTGGCCACCTCCCTCTATCCCAAGGAGGGAAATCCCCTGTGGGAAAAGTATTCCACCCGGGTGGTGGCACATACCCTCCAGGTCTATTCCCGATTTACCTTTGATTATCCTTATCCGGTGGCCTATTCGGTCCATACCAAGCGAGATTGGAATGGAGTATCCCATGATCTGTTTTAACGGGGGAAGGCCCCTAACGGATGGAACCTATTCGGAAGCGAACCAAATGGGGCATGATCGGGGTTATTATTCACGAAGTGGGACACAACTATTTCCCCATGATTGTAAATTCCGATGAACGCCAGTGGACCTGGATGGATGAGGGGCTCAACACCTTTCTTCAGGGGATTGCCGAGAGGGAATGGGACCACAATCATCCTTCCCCAATGGGCAAACCATGCAGATATTGTGGATTATATGAAAGGCGATCAGATCCAATATTGCGCCCATTATGACTCAATGGGGATCTGTTGATGCAGTTTCATAGAACAATGCCTATAACAAACCTGCCACCGGCCTGAATATTCTCAGGGAGACCATTATGGGCAGGGAGCTTTTCGATTTTGCCTTCAAGCAATATGCCCAGAGTTGGATGTTCAAGCATCCCACTCCCGAGGATCTGTTCCGGACCATGGAGGATGCATCTGCGGTGGATCTGGACTGGTTCTGGAGAGGATGGTTCTATAGTACCGATCATGTGGATATCTCCCTGGATAGCGGTGAGCGCTATGACAATTGGCTCCGGGAATCCGGCCGAAGAAAAAGCACTGGAGAAGCAGGAGAGCAAGCCAAACCTGAAGACCATTGCGGTTCAGCGAAACCGAGCAATCCATGAAGTCCATGGTGGAGATCAGATCCGGCCATGAAGGATTTTTACGATGACTTATGATCCCTATGCAACCGAACAATCAGGATCGGAAGGCCTATAACGCTTATCTCATCCAGGACTTCCGACCAGAGCAGAAGGCATGGCGTGCCATCGGGTGAATATTTTTACCAGCTGGATTTTTCCAACGTGGGAGGCATGGTCATGCCCCTGGTGATCCAGTTTGAACTTATGCGGATGGAAGCTCAGAGCTGGTAACGGATTCCGGCAGAGATATGGAGCCAGAATAATCTGAAGACCTCCAAGGTATTCCTACTTGAAGAAAGAGGTGTCAGGGTGTAACCCTGGATCCCTTCCTGGAAACAGCCGACTGCGATTTGAGTAACAATCACTGGCCCCCCGATGATCGAGGAGAACCGTTTTGAGCTTTTCAGAAGCTCGTCATCCGGGGAGGAGGAGCTTCCAATCCCATGCAGGAGCGAATGACAGTGATCAGGACCAGGATATTGTCTGATGGTATGCCAGTTCGTCCCTGGTGAATTTCAGGTTGTTGAGTGGTGGCCACATTGGCTTCCAGCTGTGATACCGAGCTGGCTCCGATCAGGACCGAGGTAATCTGTTTCCTGGCTCAGGATCCAGGCCAGGGCCATCTGGGCCAGGGTCTGTCCCCGTTGTTCGGCATGCTGGTTCAAGGCCTTAATCTTTACCATCGGTTCTGCATCCAGGCTCTCCTCCGTCAGGAAAATACTTTCCCCTGCAATCCTGGAACCCTCGGGAATCCCATTCAGGTAACGGTCGGTCAGCAGGCCCTGGGCAAGGGGACTGAAGGGGATGCATCCCACATCCCTTTTCTTCCAGCACATCCAGCAATCCATCTTCCACCCAGCGGTCGAACATATTGTACCTGGGTTGGTGGATCAGGCAGGGGGTTCCCAGCTCTTCAGAATATCCACTGCCTGAACGGTCTGTTCTGCATCATAGTTGGAGATGCCCACATAGAGTGCCTTTCCCATCTGCACCGCACTGTGCAGGGCCATCCATGGTTTCTTCCAGCGGTGTGTCCGGATCGGGCCTGTGGGAATAGAATATATCCACATAGTCGAGTCCCATCCGTTTCAGGCTCTGGTCCAGGCTGGCCATCAGGTATTTCCGGCTGCCCCATTCACCGTAGGGACCTTCCCACATCAGGTAGCCTGCCTTGGTGGAGATGATCAGTTCATCCCGGTACCTGCCCAGATCCATCCTGCAATACCTTTTTCAGATTGGATTCAGCACTGCCCGGAGGCGGACCATAGTTGTTGGCCAGGTCGAAATGGGTAATTCCCAGGTCAAAGGCCCTGAGGAGGATATCCTTGATATTTTCTGGATCTCCACGTCCCCGAAGTTATGCCACAGTCCAAGGGAAACTGCGGGAAGCATCAAGTCCGCTGTTTCCACAGCGATTGTATTTCATTTGATTATACCGGTCGGAGGATGCAAAGTAGCTCATAGTTGATGGTTTTAATATTTCTATTTTTTTAGAAGTGGAATTTTATAAAGATGGAGTAGGTGAATCCAAAACCCGGTTTAGGGTTCCCTTCCCGTAGCCAGGTACCAGAAGGGGAACGATCTGCGGATCCATATCCGGATTCAGCAGGATCTTATAGCGCACACGTCCAGCCGAGAAAAAAGTTTCTGGCCACTTCGGCATTCATCCCGCCCACCAGTTCTATCCAGTGTCCGTTCAGGTTGTTCTCATAATTTTCCAGATGAAAAGTTGCCCCAGTAATCACTTACCACAGTAATATTTTCGGCGTTGTGTTTGAAAACAGAAGTACCATAGCGAAAGCCGGCGGTAATGGTGTGGTGTTGCGACCGGTCACTCAGCTTCAGCAGGTTATAGTCCAGACCCAGCCTGGCAAAGGCTCCACCCGGAGGCGTAGGAAACTTCCTCAAGCGAATCATGTCAAGGAGCTGAATCCAAGTTCAAATACAGGGTATATATTGGGAAAGAGTTCAAAATCCAGCGAAGCATCCGCACCCAATGATCTTTGGATCGGTGAACAGGCCCAACAAGCGGAGCCAGGTTGACCCCAATCCTGGGTCCATAGGTGCGCAGGGTATCCTGCCCCTGGAGCGAGCGGTAGCAGCAGCAGAAGCAGCAATCCGCTAAAAATATATCCAGAGATGCTCTTCATTGCGTTTCATTTCTGCATCAATTTTTGCGTCTCTCAACATCAAGATCCTTTATCCAGTCTCCCTGCAGAGCTACTGCTCCAGGATAAACCTGGAAGCAAATCCGCAGGTGTAGTTGATCAGGTAGACCTCACTGGAGTGTGAGAGAGAGAGGGTATCCTGCTGTAATTCATTGCTAATACAAAACGGGTAATCTCACTGATTCGGGTCCAGGGGTAATTCAAGCCTGCTGATGGATACTGTGATTATAGATCAGGCTGTCTGCTTTTCCCTCCCTGATACCGTAGATGCTAAAATCGGCCACAATGGTATCCATGGTTTTATCCATCTCCCAAGTGGTTTTTAACTTGGCCACCAGATAGGACTGATTGTCATCATCACACACTTCCTGGGTGGCACAGGAGGTAATGAGCAACAAAAAGGTGAGCGGAAGGGCCATGTATTTCATGGAGAAGCTTTATTCAGAACAAAGATGGGAAAAAAAGTGAAGCGGAGGCAGCACGATCCGCTCTTCGGGCAGCAGAAGGATGGATGATCCGGAGAGCTTCAGTGAACATCCCAGCTTTCGGGTCATCCTTTGCCCACTGCCACAGGGATTCTGTCTTTCCTGTGGGGCTAAAAAGAAGCTGATTCTCCTTTAATCCCTTGCCCGGGGTGTGGAAAAGATCCAGGCTGCTTATTTCCAGGGAACTGTCAGTGGGATTGATGACCTTAGATATGCATCATAGCCTGCCCGTGTGCTTCCTTAAATACCGAAATAAGATCCAGTCCACTCACTGAGCTGATCACCACCAGGCTGTCACTGCCCTGGAATAGATGACCATTTTCCAGGACACTGACGCCGTTGAGCTCAAGCCGGAAGGGTCCGGACAGGCCATCCTCCTGGTGAGTGGAAGCTACCCTCAGATGTATCGACCGAAAAGGGGGAATTCCTTTCCGGCTGGCAGGCCGAAAGAATAAAAATTCCGCATAGATGAGTAGGTAGCGTACAAAGGTCATAGGCAAATCAACTGATGGGTCCTTACTTCAGGTTCTTTTCAAAGAATTTCATGTACTCGCTGTAAAGGAAGATCCGGCTCTTCATGTCATAGGCCACCCCGTGGTTTCCCGGAGGGAAGATCTTCAGATCGACGGACTTTTCCTTGTCGATCAAGGCTTTTACCAACTGAAAAGCATTCTGTGGATGCACATTGTCATCCATCAGGCCATGAACCAGCATCATCTCTCCTTCCAGTTTGCCTGCATGGGTGATCATGGAACTCTGCTTATAACCTTCGGCATTCTGATCAATGAGCCCCATGTAGCGTTCGGTATAAATATTATCGTAATTGAGGTGATTGGCTGTGGCCGAGGCTACAATACCTGCCTTAAAAACATCCCCATGGGTAAGCAGGGATATTCCGGCTGAAAACCACCGAAACTGTGACCCATGATGGCAATATTCTCCCCATCGACCCAGCTCTTCTCCGCCAGGAATAGTGCTGCCTCGGCAAAGTCTTTGGTTTCCAGTTCCCCCAGTTGCATGTAGACGCACTTTTCAAAAGCACTTCCATATCCACCGCTACCGCGGTTGTTGATGTTGGCCACCACATATCCATTCTGAGCCAGCCACTGGTGCCAGCCACTGGTCTCGAAGGTATTATAAACACCCTGTGCCCCGGGTCCGCCATATACATCCATAATCAGGGGATAGCTTTTGGCCGGATCAAAATTCATGGGTTTGATCAGGTAGCCGTCGATGTTCTGGCCATCGGAGTTGGTGAAGGTAAATAGCTCTTTACCTGCATATTCGTATGCTTCCAGGTGGGCTGTGGCCCTTTCATGGCCGGCAAGGTTGGTGATCAGTTCTCCCTTGCCATCTCTCAGATCGACTGTCGACGGAGTTGAGATATCGGAATAGCTATCGATGAAATAGTTTCCATTGGGCGACATATTGACCCTGTGGTTTCCTGGGGCGGTGGTGACTCTTTTTTTCCCTTTGCCGTTAAATTTTGAGCTGTAGAGGTTCCGCTCCAGGGGGGAAATTTCGCAGGAGAGGTAATAGAGCTTCCTTTTTCTTTGAATCAATACCCTTGATGCTAACCACATCGTAATCACCTTCGGTGCTCTGGTTGAGAAGGTTCCCTCATAGTCGTACTGGTAAATGTGTGAGTAGCCCGTGCGATCGGAGATCCAGAAAAAGGATTCCATATCGGCAGGGAAATAGAAGAGGTGCATCTCACCGGCAAAAAAGTCAAAGATATCGATCCATGTATCGGATTTTTCTTCCATGATCATGTTTTTCTCACCGCTAAGCACATCGAACATATAGAGCTTCAGGTGGTTCTGGGCGCGGTTCATCCAAACCACTGCCAGGGTATTCTCCTGAGCTGTCCAGTAGATCCTGGGCATATATCCTCCCTCGGGATCCAGGTCGAGCCAGCTAGGTCCCCGCTTTGCACATCCAGGATACCCAGCCGCTCCACCGGAGGAGTATCACCCACCTTGGGGTAGGGGATCTCCAGGTATTCGGGATGTTGTCCTGAAAAATCGGTGAGCTGATAGATGGGAACTTCCCGCTCATCGGATTGCCAGAAGGCGATGTACTTGCTGTCGTTTGACCATTCCCAGGCCTGAACCAGTCCGAATTCCTCTTCGTTGGCCCATCCAAAGCGTCCGTTGTAATATTTATCAGCTCCGTCATTGGTCAGCTGGGTATGTTTACCCGAAGCAAGATCAAAGGTAAAGAGATTACCCTCTTTCCCATATCCCACCATCTTTCCGTCGGGTGATACCTCGGCTGTAAATGCATCCTCCACGATGGGCATCATGCTTTGGTCTTGCAGGGAAAAGTAGTAATAGTCCGCGTTTCCCGAATTTCGCCAGATCCTTTCAAAATTGGTCTGAAAAAGCAGGTATTGGTAGTCCCCTGCCCACTGTGAACTGCGGTAGCTAAAGGTTTCTTCCGTTCCGGGAAAGCGATGGTCGCCCGTGTTAAATACCAGCTCTTCAGTCTCTTTTTCAATGGAATAGTTCCATATCTGCTGATTACGTCCCTCCCTTTTGGTAAATGAATAGGTGCTTCCATCACCGATCCAGTTCACTTCGGAGGGACCCGGCTCTCCCCTGAGGGACATGCCCGACATAAAGGCATCGCTGAGGGATTTGATACTCTTTTTTCTGGGCAGTAGCCAACAAAAACAATCAGGATCAGCGATCCTGTCAGGATGATTTTTTTCATTATCAATTTTCGTTTTTAGGTGCGCTTGCAAATCTACTAAAAAATGGATGGATAGTCTTTCCTCAGAATCTCCCCAATGATCTCGCTGATTTCATCGGCCCTGGTCAGAACCATCATATGTGAGCCCTCTTCTATCAGATAGTCATATCTCACATTTTTTATGGGAATGGTATGGTCGGCATCTCCATGGATGTGAACGATGGATTCCGGGTAAGACTATCTCTTTCCCAGCATACAATCATGTCTGCGCTGCGTTTCAGGTAGAGGGGATCCTTTTGCTTAAGCATATCCCTGAAGGTATCCGGATCGTATTTCCGGTCAGGCTCCACAATGCCCTGGAGGGTTCTGGCCCCTGCTTTCACGAGACCTTTGGGAATAATCCGGTTTATGATGGGATTTTGCCATGAAGGTATAGCGTCCCGGGAGTTCAAAACCACCCTTTGCACTGGATATCAGGATCACTTTTTCCGGGTGCAGGATATCAGCCAGTTCTGTACAGATCATTCCTCCCAGAGAGACTCCCAGCAAGATATAGGGATGATCCTGGTCGATCAAGGGAATAAATCTTCTTGCAAAGTGTGCCATGGATTCACTCTTTATCGGGAACAGGGTAGGAGATATGGACCGTATCAAAGCCAGCGGGAAAGCGAAGGTCCCTGAACTGACGGTAATCGGCACCCTGTCCGGGAAAAAGGTATACCAGCACCGGCTTGCCTGAATCGGCAGGCCGCTTGCCGCTGCAAATCGCTGCAGAGAATCAGCGTCAAAATGACCAGGAAAACCAGGATTGGTTTAAACATCTTTAAATTAATAAATATCCAGGTCCCTGCCCACAATCACCTCTCCCTGATAGACCTGAGCTGATCTCCCAAGCAGGTCCTCTTCGGTGGCACCCCAGAAGAGGATGTGGTAGAGAACCACCTTGCCGGGCCTGGTTTTGTCCGCAATTTCAGCAAGCTCAAGGCTGGAGGTGTGGTGATCGGCATGGTAGACTTTTCCAGGAATCACTCTTTTTTCTGGTAGCCAGCCTGACTGTATACCTCATGCACCAGGATGTCGGCTCCCGTGGCATATTCCACCAGTTTTTCAGATGGTTTGCAGTCGCCCGATACAACAATCACCCTGTCTGGAGTTGTAAATCGAAATCCCCATGCATTCGGCCAGGTCCCGTGGATGAACGGGGAAGGCCTCCACCATAATGTTGCAGTCCCTGTAAATCTCTCCTTCCTGTGTAAACTCAGTGCAAGTCCACCCTCCATCCCTGGTTGTTGGCAGGCTCTGCACCATAGACCCGGTAGCGGATGTCCTCCCGGTAGGCCTCAAGGATATGTGAGCTCATGGAGGCAAGTACCCTCCGGGCCAAAAACCTTCAGGGGCTCTTCCCTGCCCATCACCCAGGGGGTCAGGATCAGGTCGGGATAGCCTGTGGTATGGTCCGAATGCAGATGGGTAAGGAAAGGCCAGTTTTTATTTCCTTGATATGAAAGTCTTCAAGGGGGCCATCCATAGCGGGCCTGTAAGGCCGGCAGCCTTACGGATCAGTCCGGGCCCGAAAGTCGATGATGTAGGGTGTCTGGTTCACAAGCAAGTGCCAGTGAGCAACCCGACTGGGCTGGGCGAGGGGTTGGGGTTTCCTGTTCCCAGAAGAACCAGCTTTGGTGATATCCGAGGAGGAGAAGTTGCGTTGTGCCCAAAGGGGCATGGTGAGCTGCAATAGGATCAGAAAAAGGATCAAATGACTTTTCATGCCTGGTCCGGATTTGAATTGATTTCCACAGGAGTTGCGCGTAAGTAGATGCAGTAGTGCAGGTCTTCTTCTCCCAGTGCTTTTAAAGGGTAGTCAAGCTTTTCCAGGATTTCCAGGTATAGTTCATGATGCGTGAGAGTGGAGGTCAATGCAAATTGCCTTAACCGACCGAATGCCGGCATGGTAGATGATCCTGGCATATATCCCTCCCACACCCGGTGATCCTGGAAAGGTCACACAGGGCTAATAATTCGCCAGTCTGCTAAGGGGAATCCCTGTTAATTTTGCCCATTTCTTGCCTTTGCCCCGGACTTTGGAGCGATTCAAAGCATTCACGTGAATTACGAATACCCTTTGCCTTGAGCACTTCTGTGTATTCCAGTGGTATGCCGGGAAAATCGGAAAGGGGCATGGGCCTGCTCCGGTAACTTCCGGCTTCTCTTTTAAGCAGGATCAGGTAAGTTTCAGGAATTCTGCGTTTCCACGGAAAACTCTTTAATTTTCTCAGTGTTTCCCAGTGCCCTGCTGAGCTGCTTTCAGGTTTTGGATCCCCCTTTCCTCCAGGACTCAGGAAATATTGGTCAATTCCATCCTGCAGCAATATTCGGCTGGGAATCAGTTTCTTAGATCTGGTCAGCTTCAAAAAGTGCCGCAAGGCTAATCTGCTCAGGATCGATGGAATAGCGCTCCACTGTCTTATTTTTGTCCCAGAAGGACGATTTCAAATTCAGAGTCAAAGTTTACTTCACCCCCTGCTACTTTCACCTCCCTGCCCGAATAATAGTCATAGAGCCTTGTGCCATCCTCAAAGAAATTATCCACGACCAGCTTTTTTTCTCCCTTTTCCAGGTCCAGGCCCACCAGCACCCGGTCGCTGTAGTTTTCACGATCGTAAGTCCGTGTAAACAAGTAAGGGTCCTCCGAGATCATCCGGTGCTTCCCTGCACCCACGGAGGGGTGATCCCTCCTGAATAGTCCCAGCTTTTGATAATGCTCAATAACCTGGCCTACGGAATACCCGTTCCGGCTTATGTTCTGATCAATCTCATCCCAGTTCATGGGACCCTCTGAGGGTGGCATCACCCGTCGCACCGGGGATTACCAGGTTCCGGCAACTCTCATCCCCGTAATAGATCTGGCACGATCCCGGCGAAAGCAGGAGTTTGGTTCCGGCTTCCATGGGCTTCATTCTCTCCTTGTCAAAGGGACCTCCGTCATCATGGGAGGTGAGGTAATTCAGCACCCCTTTCCCGTTCAGGGTGGTGTGCAGTTTTTCGGAATAATTGGCAGAAGAGCGCTTCATATCCGCCGGTGGCATTGTATTTGAAATCGAAGTTGATCAGGCTGTGGATATCCTCTGCAAAATAATCAACCGCTGTGTCGGGAAAGTGAAACAGGCGGTCAGAAGAAATTCCGTAGCCGTATACTTCACCCACCATGTAAAAATCATTGTGATCCAGCACCTTATCAGGATGCTCCATTCTCCAGTCTGCCAGGGCCTTCGATGCCTCGCCGAATAATTCCTTCCATACGCCCTCTTCAATATGCTGTGCCGTATCAAGCCGGTAGCCGTCGATGCCGTATTCCCGGACTAAATCGGTGAGCCATTTGATGATGTAATACCTGGGAGCCCTTGGATAGCCTGTTCGCTGGAAAAAGGCATCCAGTTCGGCCATTTCCTGTTCAAGCCTTCCTTCTTTCTCCCATTTCTCAATGCAGGGTGGGAGGCAGATCCACTTCCTGGTCGGATTCGGTCCGTATGTCCGGCAGGTTTTCCACCAGGGTACAGTTCAGGGTTGATTCGTAGCTCTTATAATCACATGCAGGTTCAGTACGAACCCACTCTTCGGGCCAGGCTGGATCCAAGGGGGTGACAGGACCGGTGTGGTTTATAATCACATCCATGACAATCCGGATACCTTGTGCATGTGCTATATTGATGAGCCGGGCCACTTCCTCCTCGCTTCCGAAATTGGGGTCCATGCTGGTCCAGTCGCTGGTCCAGTATCCATGGTAGCCATACGTGACGCCTGTTCCTTCGTCGGTGCTTCCATGGATTTGTTCAAACCAGGGTGTAAGCCAGAGGGCAGTCACTCCCAGTTTATTAAAATAGCCCTCCTCCAGTTTCTGAATCACCCCGGCAATGTCGCCGCCCTGGAATCCCCTCATGACAGCGGTTTCATCGTTCCGGTTAAAATTGAGATCATTGGAGGGGTCACCGTTCAGGAAACGGTCGGTGAGAAGAAAATATATGTTGGCATTTTCCCAGACAAAAGGAGGTGCGGCTGCCGGGTTCCTGCTTTGTTTATTCCCTCGGAGCAGGAGCCGATAAGCAGCATCATCAGGCTTAGCCATAATATGTTAAACGGTAGTGATCTTTTCATCATCGTAGGTTTGGAGTGTATTACCAAAGGTAGTGATTGTCCTGTTAAGGCAGAAGCAGAACTTTGCCTTCTGACATATTTTCCTTGTAGAGCTTTATGGCCCCGTGAATCTGCTCCAGGGGGAAAGTCCGGTTTATATGCGAGTAAAGTGATCGCGCTGCATCTCATTTTTGACTTTGCCCAGGAAGCGGAGTTTGTAGATTGTACTTTTTGTTTCCAGCCATTTTCCCAGCTGAAACCCGCTGATGCTTTTCTCCATGCCTGATCAGATCAGCAGGGGTCGACCTGCAGGGGATCACCTGAAAGACGGGCATAGACCACCAGGTTTGACTCCCTCCGGAGCCGCACTGAGCAGGCGGCCACTCTCCTTTCCGCTCACTGCATCCAGGATAAGGGTGGCACCCAGCTGAGCGTCAAGGTCCTTAAGCTCGTCCTCAAATGAATCGCTGCTGCTATTCAGTACATACAGTGGCACCCATCTCCTTCAACTTCTGAAGCTGATTCTCTTTTCGCACCATATTTATCAGGGGAATGCCCCGGTCTGAAGCCAGGCGGATCAGCATTTTCCCCAGGGAGCTGGCCGCTGCATTATTCACCATGGCAGCGTGATTTCCCTCCTTTCACAAGTAAATAAAGGCCATGGCAGTCATGGGGTTGACCAGCATCATGGAACCCTGCTCCAGGTCGATATCTACCTGGAAGGGGGACGGTTTTCATGACGGAGGTCTTCATATATTCGGCCCAGGTGCCATCACCACCGCATTGGGTGAACAGGCCACCCTTTTACCCAGGCGCAGGCGGGGCAGTAGTCCGGCTCCTGCCTTAACAATGGTTCCCGATCCTTCCAGCCCGGGTGTGAAGGGCCATGATTTTACCATGTAAGTACCTTCAATGTTGGCCAGGTCAGACGGATTTATGGGTGCCGCAGACATTTTTACCAGCACTTCTCCCGGACCTGGTTCAGGCAGGGGGATTGATTCAACTTTCAGTTTTCCCCCGGCCTCGTTTGCCGGATGGCCTTCATCATATCTGGCATGGGTTAGGATTTTTTCTTTTTACTGGCTTTTGCCCTGGGATTAAATTCAAGGGCAACATCTTATCATCAACCATGAAAGCCACTCCGCCAAACATACGTTTTTCCTCGAAGCTTGTATTTCGCTTGCGAAGTGTATTGGCAATGCGTTCATAAAGATAGTTATCGTAAGCCATCAGTTACTGTTTTAATCTCTTGCAAGAGCCAGCTCCACATGACTTCTTTTCCACATAGGTCTGACCAATGATCATTCGAAGCGTGAGGAAGCCGTCGATCTTTGTATGGGTAAGAAATACGCGACCCCTTTCGTTCAGCGACTTCGAGCAAGTTGTTCATTCAGAGCATTTAACAATTCCGGATCCTCTAATACCATCCGGGTTAAATTTAAAACAGCTGAAATTCAGGAATGGTTCAAGGGCCAGCTCCATTCCCGGAATTTTTACCACCTCCTTGCAGAAATATTCATTAAGCCGGATGTGTGCCCGTAATCTCTCCCTCAGCCCCGACAGTCCGAAGCTCCTGATCACAAACCAGAGTTTCAGGGCCCTGAACCGTCTGCCCAGGGGGACTCCCCAGTCGCGGTAATCATTCACCATGCCCCTGGAAGAGGTTTTCAGGTATTCGGGTAAAATTTCAAAGGTTTTGATGAGCAGCCTGCATCGCTTTTTACAAAATAGACCGAGCAGTCAAAGTTGGTAAAGAGCCATTTATGGGGATTAAAAACAAAACTATCGGCCTGCTCAATACCTTCGATCATCCACCGGTATTCGGGAAGCAGCAGGGCTGATCCTGCAAAGGCGGCATCCACATGGAGCCAGATGTCATATTTTTTGCAAATGGCGGCGATCTCCTTCAGTGGATCCACTGCAACGGTCCCGGTGGTACCAATGGCAGCTACCACTGCACAGGGGACAAGGTCCTGCTCCAGGTCGGCCATGATCTGCTTTTCCAGTTCTGCCGGGATCATACGCATTTGTTTGTCCACCGCGACCTTGACCAGGTTTCTTTTTCCAATGCCGCAAACACCTACTGCCTTTTCAATGGAGGAGTGGGTTTCGGTGGAGCAGTATACCCGCAGGTTTCCGAGGAACACCTTCCTCGTTGGATTTGAATCCGGTGGCCACCTCACGGGCCGTGATCAGGGCCACCAGGGAGGCGGATGAGGCAGAGTCCTGAATCACCCCTTCAAAGGATCCGGGCATGACCCATGGCATCGCGAAGCCACTCCATCATCCTTTGTTCCAGTTCAGCGGCCGCCGGGGAGGTATCCCAGATCATGCACTGGGCCCCAATGGCAGAAGTGACAAATTCGGCCAGTACCGATTCAACCGAACTATTGGCAGGAAAATAGGCATGAAAATTGGGGTGTTGCCAGTGGGTGATCCCCGGAAGGATGACCTCTTCCAGGTCGTTTATGATCTTCTCCATGGATTCTGAATCCTCCGGAGCCAGCTTCAGGAATCTGCTTGTAAATATCGCCAGGCTGTTACCTTTGATTTCACGGGATAGTCAGCAATGTTTTTCAGATAGTTGTCGATCCAGTCGATGATGGGATCAGATGCTTTTTTAAACGCTTTGGGATTTAGCATGTTCTTCATTTAATCTGTAAAATATCGTTTGACAATGGCATCGGCAAGCTGCCGGCGGCTGGAGGATGGAAGCGGAACCATAATTCTGGTTCGATCAGTTCCAGCTCTGAAACAGCCAACTTGCCCTGGTTATCCCAGATGGCATCCACCCGTGCATAGAGCGGGTCATGGCCACAGCGTTTGCACCACCTCTTCTGCAAAGCTGATTTCCTCGGGTGAGGGCTCATAGGTCTGAACGCTTCCCCCAAAATCATCCTGTACCCTGAAATCACCCTCCCTGGCTTTTTTCAGAATGGCGTGTGTGAACCTGCCGTCGAAAACCATGAAGGCCACTTCACCCTTCAGGGGAACCTGCTCCTGAAACTCCTGGATCATCATGGCTTCTTCCCTGATCAGCTCCCGGTACAAATCTTCAAGCTGCTCCGCTTCCTCCTGGCAGAAACCTGTAGGTATGCCTGGCAGCCCCCGAAACCACCGGTTTCAGGATGATCTCCTTCCAGTCTCTTGTGGCCACCTTTTCTGCAAGACTTCCCGTTTCTCCCTTTTCCAGGAAAAGGGTGGGGGGAATAGAGATTCCGGCTGCCGCAAGATCCAGCAGGTAGTGCTTATCCAGGTTCCATGTTATGATTTCGTAAGGATTTATCATGCATGGTCAGGCTTTTCACCTTCTCCAGCCAGGCGGAAAATTCAGGGTAACGGTCAAAATAGTCCCAGGTGCTTCGGAAGATGATGAAGGCCGTTTGGTTCCAGTCAAAATCCGGATCGTCCCAGGCGCGCCTCTCCACTGTGAGTCCCCTTTGCTCAAGATGCTCCCTGACCAAATTCATCTTCCCTGAGGACATTTTGAAAATAAGGATCTTCCCTGGGGGGATCAACACACCTGCGGATCGGTGAGGATGCACACATCTATGGGGTGGTCGGGATATTTTTTCATGCTAAGAGATAAAGAAGCGAATACTTTTGATGGCCATGTCGATGGCAAAATACACAAAGGCCAGCGCAAAAATTTTAAAAATGACGGGGATGATACGGGGACGGGAAAGAAGCTTGCGGAAACGGGAAAAGATAAAGGCCACCAGCAGGGTGGATATAAGCCATCCCATCTGCACCAGTCCCATAAAAAGATAGGCTCCCAGATTAATCTGTTCATTTAAAAGGATGGCTTTGGGAATGCAGATGGTAATCCAGTAAGTCCACAATACCCCGTTGGAAAGGATCATGATGACAATTTTCCAGATGCTGAAATGCACCCTTTTACCCGAATCCAGGGATTTCACCTTCCAGATGCCTGTGGCAATCCAGATCAGGATCACAGCTCCAAGCAGTGAAAGGCCCCGAAAGAAGGATTCAGGAAGACCCAGGGCCGAAAAAAGGAGGAGGCTGATCAGGGCCACCAAGGTTTCGGTCACCATGGCGATCAATATGATCCTCAGGCTCTTTGGGAATCCCGACTGAAGTATCTCTGTGAAAACGGCGGTGATCACCGGCCCTGGGATTACACCTCCTATAAGGCCAAGCAATACTGCAATAAGCAGTTCATGATTCATTTTTCCTTTTACTAATAAATTCTCTACTCCCCCAGAAATAGGAGGACATTCATGTTATAATCGGCATGAAAGGAGGTTAAACTATCGGGAGTCTCGTTTAATTCAACAATGGGTGTTGAGCATATCATTTTATATTTATCATTCTGGGATGAACGGTGTACCCCAAAATAAATTTGAGTTTCATCACTCGAGTATTGAACCCCAAGTGCCAGGCTGGGATAATAATTCCTGGGGGAATCCAATTCATCCTCATCAATGATATGAATGGATCCAACCGGCGACTGGCGAAAATCAAGTTCAGCAAAGCCTGCCCCGTATGATCCTGCAGCAATCCATCCTCTTATCATTTTTGAACTCCTGCCCGATACTTGTCCCGATGAGGGCGTAAAGTAGTAATCCAGTGTTTGTGTAACTGCCTTGGTTGTCAAATCGATGGTTTTTTCACCAAAATTTCCGCTGGCCACCAGGAGGGAATTCCCATCGGCTGTAACTGCTGCCGGCGTGGCAGTCATTTGTGCAAGGCGTTCATATGAGCCGGGCACCCCAATGGTGTATCTGACGATAAATGAATAATCCCTGTGTACTTCTCCTCCATCAGTACCATAACCATAAACCTCGCAATAGGCATATTTGTCATCCGGGGATATGATAAATCCCGTTTTCATTGTTCCATCCTCTGTGTCATTTCCTATTTCCGGCTGATTTAATACAAATTCGCTGGGATCACCCGATAATTCAATTTCTCCATCTGCAGGATTAAATATCGCTATCATCCCGGCAAACCAGTAATCATAGGGACTATCTGTTTCCAGGGCAACCAGGTAAGCGATCCTGCCATCTCCCAAAACCCTTGGTGGGGTGGATGAACTCACAGAATAATAATATCCTTCAGGAGCACCCGGAACCGGGGCAAATCTGACATCCTGAAGATTGTCTGTCCTCATGTAAGCAATTCCTGAGGTATTTTCCTTTTGATTGCTAGACACTAAAAAGGCAATAACTTCCTTGTTTTTATCGACATAATAGGAAGAATAGTTATATGGAACCAGGTGGGTAATAAAAACCGGATCACTACCTGGTTTTACACTATACAAACCCTTTGTTATATCATCACCTCCCTTACTCCCGATTAAAAAGGAAGCATTCGACCCGGTTTCAGGATCCACAGAATCTTTTGTGCAGGAGCTTAGAAATGTCGTCGCTAATGCTAATAAACAAAGGCCAATCAAAAGAAAACGCCGGTCTTTCATATTCTGATGTTTAAATTTGAAAATGGATTTGATTTAGGTGAAACTAGCTATTTAGAACGACTTCACAAAGTCCAGTGTTATTTATTATCTTAGTGTTTCTTTTTTTTTCAACCTAACATATTCACCCAATGAAAAGATTGATTTTGATTCTGACAGTACTCTTTGCTGTCCAGATGACCTTTGCCCAGATTAGCGCCAAACTGATGCGTTATATGGATGTCTCAGACGACCCAGATTACCTTTGTTTACGGAGGTGATATCTGGGTGATGCCCAAGGCTGGTGGTACAGCCATCCAGGTGACCCATTCACCCGGAGAGGAAAGCTGGCCCAAAGTTTTCTCCCGATGGCTTATCCATTGCCTACACGGCCAGTTATAATGGGAACCAGGACGTATATGTTTTGCCAGTGCAAGGAGGTTTGCCCACGCGAATTACCTACCAGTCCATGGGCGACAGAATGGTTGAGTGGCATCCCGATGGGGAGCACCTGCTTTTTGCCTCCAAAAGAGAGAGTGGCAGGCAGTCCTACTCCCAGTTCTACCTGGTGAGCAAGGATGGTGGAATGCCGGTGAAACTAAGCATTCCTTATGGCGAGCTGGCCAGCTTATTCACCTGACGGGAATTCCCTGGCCTATATTACAAAAATCACTGAAAACTATCCGTTTAAGCGTTACAGGGGAGGTCTGAGCTTCCGATATCCTGGTATACGATCTGGTCAACAAAACCTTGCCGAGAACATCACCGATAGTCATGCCATCGACGGTAAACCGGCCTGGGTGGGTGATGAGATTTTCTACCTGTCGGACCAGGGTGAGAATATGCGCTTGAATATATGGGTATACGACACAAAGCAGAAAAGTGCCAAACAGCTTACCTTTCTGAAGGATTTTGATATCTCTTTCCTCTCAGCAGATAGCAAAGAACTGGTTTTTGAGGCTGGAGGAGAACTTTACCTGATGGATGCGGGCACAAAAAGTTACGTTCCGGTGAAAGCCTCTGTGGTCAGCGACCTTTCCCTTGAGATGCCCAGGAGTGAGAATGTGGGCAAAAAAATTCATAATTTCTCGGCCTCACCAGAGGGAAAAAGAATTGTATTTGAGGCACGCGGAGAGCTTTTTAATGTACCGGTAAAGGAAGGGTATACCCTGAACCTGACCCACTCCAGCGGTGCCTTTGATATGTTGCCTGCCTGGTCGCCCGATGGCAAAAACATTGCTTTCTGGAGCGACCAATCGGGTGAGTATGAACTTTACCTGCAGGATCCGGATAAGGAGAAGGACGCGGTTCAACTGACCAGCCGTGGCAAGGGCTTTGGCTACCAGATTTACTGGTCGCCCGACAGTAAAAAGATTGCCTATCATCGACGAAACCAACGACATTTCGGTACTGGATGTGGAGAGCAAGGAAGTAATCTGATTGCCGGAAATTACAGGTGGAACTATGGACATGGCGGAAGATATTTCTTATCCCATTGCCTGGTCGCCCGATTCCAAATGGTTGGCCTTTACCGAAGGACTGGATAATACACATAATGCCATCATCCTTTACAACCTGGATGAAAAGAATGGCGACACCAGGTAAGCTCTGGATTTTATGATGATTCAAATCCGGTTTTCAGTGAAGATGGAAAGTACCTCTATTTCCTTACCAATCGCAATATGCAGGCCACCTATTCGGATATGGGTGATGGAACCTGGGTTTATCCCAACTCCACCCAGGTGGCGGCCCTTGCCCTGCTGGCCGAGACTCCTTCCTTGCTTCAGGCCTAAAGAATGATGAGCTGAAAAAGAGTGATGAAGAGGATAAGAAGGAGGGTGATGAAGGAGGATGATAAGGATGGTGAGTAAAGGACGAAAAGAAGAAAGAGAAAAAAGATAAAGGTGACAAAGATGGAAGATGATGAGAAAGAAGAAAAGAAAGATGTGGAGGTGAAGATAGATTTGGAAAACCTGGAATCACAGGGTAGTGCATCCTCCCCATAAAAGCAGGAAATATCGGATGGCTTGCCTCCTTTGAAGGGCAAACTGGTTTACCTGAGACGACCCAATACGGGCTCAGGTTCACGCTCATCCACACTGATGTATTGGGATCTGGAGGAGCGTGAGGAGAAGAGCATCATTTCGGATGTGAATGAAGTGAAGCTTACAGCCGATGGCGAAGATGATGATGGTGAACATCAAAGGGAAATATGGGATCATCAAGCCGGCAGAGAATCAAAAGGTTGAAAAACCGGTTCCCACGGGCGACCTGGTGATGGACCTGGTACCCAGGGAGGAGTGGAGGCAGATCTTCAATGATACCTGGCGCAGGCACAGGGACTTTTTCTACGATCCTGACATGCAGGGAGTTGACTGGGAAAAGATGAGGGAGCAGTATGGTGCCTTGATTGAAGATGCCCGTTCACGCTGGGATGTAAGTAACATCACCTCCAGCCTGGCTGCCGAACTGAGTGCCGGCCATACCTATGTTTTTGGTGGGGACGTGGAGCAGGTAAAATCTGTAAGCACAGGTTTCCTGGGGATCGACTGGGAACTGGATGTTGACTTATACAAGGTAAAAAGGATCGTTAAACCAGCCATTTGGGATACACAGACCCGTTCCCCCTTTGACCTTCCCGGCGTGGAGGTAAAAGTTGGCCACTGCATCCATTCGGTAAATGGAATCCCCCTGGATCCGGAGAAGGATCCCTATGCGGCCTTCGAGGGGCTTTCGGGGAAAACGGTGGTGCTGATGTGCAGTGAGTCGGGAAACAAAGAAGATGCGAAGCCCCTGGTGGTGAAGTGTCTCAGTCCGGGCGAAGAGGTAAACCTGAGGTACCTGGAGTGGATCGAAAATAATCGAAAAATGGTGGAGGAACTTTCCGATGGCAAGCTGGGCTATGTATACATGTCCAATACATCCAGTCGTGGTCAGCTGGAGCTGGTCAGCATGTTTTACGGTCAGCTCGACAAGAAGGGCTTCATCATCGATGAACGTTTTAACGGGGGTGGACAGCTGGCCGATCGTTTCCTTGAGCTTTTGCAGCGTCCGGTGGTTTATAACCTGCACTGGAGGCACGGGAAGGATCAGACTCATCCCTCCAAGACCAATACCGGCCCCATGGGCATGCTGATCAACGGCTGGGCCGGATCTGGAGGCGACGGTTTGCCGTGGGCTTTCCAGGAGCTGGAGGCCGGACCCATTGTGGGAGAACGTACCCTTGGCATCCTGGTGGGGCCAGCAACAGGTCACCAGTTGATCGACAATGGAGGGATTACCGTTCCCGGGGCAAGGCTCTATGATAACGACGGACACTGGTTCTGGGAGGGTGAAGGTGTGGCTCCCGATATCGAAGTGTGGGATGATCCCAACATCCTGATCCAGGGGCGTGATCCTCAAATGGAGAGGGTCGTGACTGAGGTTTTGCAGTTATTGGAGCGAAATCCGCCAACAATGACCCCGGCTCCTGCAAAGGAGGACCGAACTGCTGCCGGACAGAAGGGATCCTGACCGGAAAGGAAAAGCTGATTTTCAGGGGCGGTTCACTTTGGTGGCCCGCCCCTTTTCCATAAGATAAATATGGTCGGCTATAACTGTCATGTGGGCCTTGTGGGTGATCAGAAGGATGGTCCTCTCTTGCTCTTTGAGGGCCAGAAGAAGCCTGTTGATGTGGATCTCGGATTCCTGATCCAGGGACGAGGTCGCCTCATCCATGATCAACAATCTGGGATTCCTGTACAGTGCCCTTACCAGAGCCAGTCTCTGGCGCTCACCTCCGGAAAAGTTGCCGCCATTATCTGTGAGCTCGGTTGCAAGACCTTCGGGTAGAGACTCCACCAAAGGGAGTAGCCCCAGCTCCCTCAATAAAAATGTGATCCTCACCAGGTCGGGTTCAGGCTCACCGGGAGCGAGATTCTCCAGTATGCTACCCGAAAGGAAGGTGATTTGCTGGGGAACAAGCCCCATGAGGGAGCGAATGCTCTCCCGGGAGTAGTAGCGGGTGTCGCATGCATTGATGGTGATCCGACCCTGGTCTGGCGAATAGAGATGCTGCACCAGCTTGGAAATGGTCGATTTTCCCGATCCGCTGTTCCCCGTGAGGGCCGTGATTTTCCCTGCTTCTATGCACAGATCAACATTCTCCAGTTGATTTCCACGGGAGCCGTAGGCAAAGGTGACACCACTCAGATGGATGGATCCGAACTCCTCAGCTTTGAAGGGCTGAAGACCCCCTTTTTCCTCAGCGGAGAGTTGAAAGATTTCGAAGAGACGATCACCTGCTATCATGGCATTCTGGTAAGCCTTATTGGCCCCCACAAGGCTGCTCACCGGACCCGTCAGGTAGCCCAGCAGGGCATAAAAGGTGAGCAGGTTTCCCGGGCTCATGTCCTCCCTGATCACGAAGAAGGATCCTGTCCATAGCAATACAATGGTAAAAATGCGGTTGATCGCTTCACTTCCGGTGGAGGCAATGATGGCATTAATTCCTGATTTGTAAACCGAATCGAGTAAGCGGTTCAGTCTGCCTTCCGTTTTTTCGCGGACCATTTTCACCAGGTTATACTGACGGATGTGCCTTGAGGCCCGAAGCGATTCAACAAACTGATCTTCCAGGGATGCAGCCTGCTCCATTACCCTTCGTTCGATTCGCTTGTTCCTGTGGTTGAAGAAGATATAAATGAGTACATAAAAGGGAATCAAACTCAGCATGATCACCGAGAGCCTTGGATTCAGCAGGAACATGGTGGTGAAGGAGAAGAGCAGGATCAGTATGTTGACCAAAATACCAACAGCAGCCTCGTTGATGAAGGCCCGGATTTTAACGGCATCGTTGATTCTGGAGATGATCTCCCCGGTCTTCATGGAATCAAAAAAGCGTTGTGGCAGCCTGAAAAGGTGGCGGTAGTAGGAGACAATCAACTGGTTATCGATTACCTGTCCACTTTTGAGCATGAGGACGTTTTTCAGGGCGGAGAGAAAAAGCATGAGTACGATGATGGCTAACATAATGATACTCATGAGGTTGAGGAGTCCCTCGTTGCGGGTAACAAAAACGTGGTCACTAAGTTTGCCCAGGTAAATGGAGGTGGATAGTCCCAGAAGGGTATAAAGAATGGCTGAAATGATGGCCTGGACCACCGGTCGCCACACGGGTTGAAGAAGGGCAAAGAAGCGTTTGCCTCCATTAGCTTCTGGGACACATTCCGGCTCTGTTCCCGTGGGTACCAAAACAATCACAGAACCGCTCCACTGTTTTTCAAATACTTCTCGTTTCCAGCGCTTCATGCTGCCAAAGGCTGGATCCATGATACGCAGGGATCCTTTACCGACGCGGTATACAGCCACATAATGGTGTAGTCCGCCCGGCTGGACAAGGTGGGCAATAAAGGGGCAGGGCAACTTTCCCAGGTATTGGGCGCTTCCCTTTAATCCGCGCGCTTCAAAATTCAGTTTCTCCAGTGTTTTTACCATGCCCAGCATGGAGGTTCCATTTGCATCTGTTCTCGCCTCCTGGCGGATCCGGGAGACAGGGAAACGTTTACCATAATGGCCGGCCACAGAAGCAATACATGAAGGTCCGCAGTCGGAGTTGTCCCTTTGCCTGATTTGGGTGGCTGATGACATTTATTTGACCTGAATTTGTTTCTGAGCCAGCGTGGGATTAAAATGCCTGTTAAGTTTTTCACTAAGAAGTGAAGCAAGACTGGCTCGGTATAGCAGCATGCTGGCAGAGAAAGTCATGCCCGGAATAAGACCCTCTGCTGTCTCTATATTGCAGCGAACACGATAAATGGGGTGGCCGTTAATTAGCCTGATATCCGGATCAATCTGGCTTACCCGCGTTTCCAGATAATCGACTTTCCGCTGGCTTTTCCCGTCCATACGGATTCTTACCTCAGTACCTTCCCTTATCTCTTTGATATCGCGGGTTTCCACATAACAATCTGCCACCAGGAATCCACCTGGTGAGATACATGCTAAACTATTGCCAGGCTGGATTACCGAACCTGTCATAATGCCCCGGCATTGACAAAGCCTGCCGGAGGAAGGGGCAACAATGTGATAATTCTGCAGCGAGGTCCTGATCTCTTCCAGCTCACCCTCAAGTCTAAGGGTTTCCATACGGAGCCGGTTCATTTCGTCTTCCATTTGATTAAGGTAGCGCTCCTGATGATCCTCAAGCTGTGCGCAGGCTACAAGGTACTCACTCCTGGAGTGTTCAAACTCCCTCCTTGGAATCACCTTTTGATCAAAAAGGATGCCTGCAGCAGTGAATTCATCCTGCAGGAAGCTTTTCTGTAAAATGAGTTGCTTACCTGATGTGGTAAACGTCCGGTATGATTGCCTGTATCTTGTAGTAAGCAGAGCTTCTTTTCCCTTGATAATACATTCAATATCATTGAAATAAAGTGTGTTTCTTTGGATTTGTTGATGCAATTCTTTCATTCGGGTTTCGGGCAGGCTTTTCCGCAACCAGAGCAGGGTGTCACCTGTGCTGACATCCCTGTGATCGAATAACAGGGTGCTGTCCACAATCCCTGTGATGGATGAGAATAACTCTACTGGCTCCGTGCCGGGCCTGATCATTCCTCCCGAAGTGGATATCACATCCACCTTCACAAGGGGCAGGGCCACAATGATTCCCAGCACAAGGAGAATAATTGTGTACCCCGGGTAGAAGGTAGTGACGCGTCTTCTGTGAATCAGCTCCAGTGTCGTTCCCTCGAGAGGATCCATCAGGTAAAGATTCCGGCAATGAAGGCCTTCACCTCGTCCCAGTAATGGAACAAAAGCAGGAAGATGATGAATGTCTCTATCATAATCACGATATCTTTTACGTCAGGTTTTCTAAGTTTCATAACTCATGAATCAGCCGTTAATCATTTCATTGATCTGCCAGTCAGAAATAGCATAAGCAAGAGAAGGGGCATTTAAGGGTAATGCAAGACCAATAAATCTTACGATCCGTCCCATATCATGGGCAAATCCACCACCGTTGGTCTCCATGAGCTCATTATCGCCCAGGCCAGTAAAGTTTTCAAAGTTGCTTTTCATCATATTTAGCTTAAGGTTATAGACTATTTTTGTTCCGGTAGTCCCTGGAGACCATTTTTAAAGTTATCCCAGTCGTCGATGATTTCTGTTGCTGCTGCAATAGCTACTCCCACAACGATACGGGCTACGATCGGCCAAATTCCTCCATTGATCTCCTGCTGTTCTTGACAGTGAAATCTCGCTGAATCCCTCCAGCGCTAGTTCAGTTTTCATGTTCAAAAAGTGTTAAGAATGCCTACTCTGTTCAGATGGCTTTTCGGCTAACGCCCGAACGGTGCGCACGTTCTTTTCCTCTTAATGTGACAGGAAGGTATTTATCGGTCAGGCAGAATTCCATTTTTTATAAAAAATTCCTGCTGGGAGCAGGATGGGGGCGTATCCAGACGGATGGCATTGATGCCAAGCTTCTCGATAATATCTGAAACCTCCTTTTCCGGGAGATCGGGAAGGATGGTGGCCAGGTCCCCGGAAGGGTACACCAGTGGCACGCTATCTCCCTGATGAATAAAGAGGGAGTCGTTTGTGTGGAAGGATCTGATATCAAAAAGGGTTGAGATAAGCTCCGGTTTCTCTTTCCCCTTTTCCCCGATGGAGAGCTCCACTTCATAGTATTCAGGGGCCCCCGGTAACCAGTAATGAGGATTTTCCAGGGACATATCAATGATCATTTCTGTTTCCTGCCCGAAGGCCAGGGGAGTGCTCAGCTCAAGGGTTTCCTGGAAAATCATTTCTTCACCCTGCCTGCTAACTTCCAGGAGAAGGCTTCGTCCCGGGTTCTTTTCCTGCAGGTAACTCTTCAGAAAGACCTGGAACCTCACCAGGACCTCATTTTCCTGTGTGCCCGGATGGTTTGAGATCTGCAGGTCACGACAATAGATGTTTTCCCTGATCAGCAGATTTGCTGGTACCATACTTGCAGCATTCTTTTGTCCAGTCGAAGGGCTAATCTCCAACTCAAGGATATTGCTTTGATCTTGAATAAAGGGGGTGATATTGTATTCCGATGCTCTTCCACTGCCTGGGTCACTGCCAAAGCGGAAGCCATTTATGGTGATGAAATAGGCCTGGCCCATGGCGGGAATAGTAGCAAAAACTTGTTTTCCTGCCCACTTTTTCGCTGGGATGAACTCCTTGTGGAACAGATTGCTGTTTTCCTGTGAAAGCTCCATGATTAGGGGTATTACCCTCTCGTTCTCAAGCCTGAAACAGCTGTGCTCCGCTTCCCTGTTCTCCTGTGCCCTCAGGGTGGAAGAAAGGAGGAATATGATCATCAGCATCAGGGAGGAAGGGAGTCGGGTTTTCATCATTTCAGGTCTTACTCAGAACATAAATATAGGATTTCCTGTTGGAATCTTTCTATCTTTATCCCTTCCAAATTTAAGAGCGTATAAGATGACTATTGAGAAAGAGCTGTTCGGTACCCTGCCTGGGGGAAAAGAGGTAAGCCGCTATACCCTGAAAAATGATAAAGGCATGGAGGTGGATATCATTAACTATGGTGCAATTATTACCGCCATTCGGGTTCCCGATAAAAAGCATGAGCCAGGCGACGTGGTGCTGGGCTTTGATACCCTTGAGGAGTACCTGGGTGATCATCCCTATTTTGGAGCGGTTGCCGGAAGGGTATGTAATCGAATCGGGAATGCTCGATTTGAGCTGGATGGAAAGATTTTTTCTCTTACTGCAAATGAAGGAAGCAATCAGCTTCACGGCGGTAAAAAAGGATTCGACAAGCAGTTGTGGACTGGCTCCACCGCTAAAACCCCCGATCAGGTCAGCCTGATCCTGGGCTATGAGAGCCAGGACGGTGAGGAGGGATATCCGGGTAACCTTTTGGTGGAGATTGAATACTCTCTCAACGATGACAATGAGCTGGGGATCCGTTTCAGGGCTAAAACCGATAAGCCCACCCATGTGAACCTGACCAATCACTCTTACTTTAACCTGAACAACTGCCAGGGCAATGTTTACGACTATGAACTTTTCATAGACAGCGAAACAGTTTGTGAACTGGACAAGGAGAGTATTGCCACAGGCAAGCTTATCCCCGTGGAGGGGACCGCCTATGATTTCAGGCTATCTTCTTCCATTGGCGATCGCATTGGTGAGATTGGCATGGGTTATGATATCAACTATGTACTGGACCATCCTTCTGGTGAACTGACCCGTGTGGCAGCCATGCATGATCCCGTATCGGGGCGGACCATGGAGGTCCTGACCACCCTGCCGGGCGTGCAACTTTATACCTCAAACTACATTGATCATATTAAGGGAAAGGGCGGATTAATTTATAAAAAGCATTGTGCTGTTTGCCTGGAGACACAGTATTATCCCAACAGCGCCAATCAAATCTCTTTTCCATCCACAGTATTAAGGCCGGGAGAAACTTTTGATGAAGTTACCATATACAGGTTCAGCTCTTAAGAGGAGGTGGCTGCAGTCAACGCTGCTTCTCTTTTTTGTGCTTCCCATGGTTTCGGGGCAGTTGTCCAAACACTGTTCCCATGAAATTCATGGGATTTACGAGTATGAAAACCCGCTCAATGCCCGGTGGCTGTCGGCCTATGACGTCAAAAGCTATGATCTGGCACTTACGGTTTCCAACCTTAACACAGTTATAGATGGAAGCGCCTTCATCCTTGTGGAGGCCATCCGCAAAATCGATACCCTGGTTTTTGAGTTGCAGGATGATCTGAATGTAAGTTCTGTGATCTCTGACAGCCATTGCTTGGAGTTTGAGCACAGCGAGGATGTGCTCTATATTAAGCTTTGACGATCCTTTTCGGAGGGTGAGGAGATTCACATCAGTATTGCTTATGGGGGTGATGCAGGACAGGACAGGGGCTTCTTTGCAGGTATTTCATCAAGAGCCGATTACAACTACGGACTTTAATGTCACCTATACACTGTCGGAACCCATGAATGCAAGCGATTGGTTCCCGGTCAAGCAGGTGCTGGAAGACAAGATCGATTCAGTGACCTTTCGAATTACCTGTGACACGGATTTGATGGCAGGCTCAAACGGGATCCTGGTGGATGTGACAGAGGATAACAGGAGTCACACCTTTACCTGGAAAACTCACTATCCCATGGCATACTACCTTCTTTCCTTTGCGGTGGCCGATTACAGGGATTTTTCATTTTATGCTCCCCTTTCCGGGGAAAGTGACTCTGTGCTGGTTCAGAACTTCATCTACAATTCGGATGAGGTCTATGCTGATTGGGAGGAGGATATTCGTAGGACAGCTCCACTGATCAGCTCCTTTTCGGATCTGCTGGTGGACTACCCTTTTTCGAGGGAGAAGTATGGACATTGTATGGCCCCCATGGGGGGTGGAATGGAGCACCAGACCATGACCACCATTCCAGGATTTTGATTTTTTCCTGGTGGCCCATGAACTGGCCCACCAGTGGTTTGGGGACCATGTCACCTGCGGCAACTGGCAGGATATCTGGATAAATGAGGGTTTTGCTTCCTACATGGAATTTATTGCTGCCCAGGAGTTACTGGGGCAGGATGAGGCCGATGAGTGGATGAACAATGCCATGTCCATTGCCCTTCGGAAGACCACAGGATCGGTTTATGTCCCGGAGGAGGAGTGGAGAATACCTACCGTCTCTTTGATTATGGGCTCAGCTTATAAAAAGGGTGCCATCCTGCTTCATATGATCAGGTTTATCCTGGATGATGACCCCCTCTTTTTTAGAGTACTTCAGGACTACCTTGGGCACTATGGCAGCGGATCTGGCCCGGGGTTCCGATTTTCAGGCCGTGCTTGAGGCTGAAAGTCAGCAGGATTTCTCTGCTTTTTTCCAGCAATGGTATTATGGCGAGGGATTTCCCAGGTTTAAGAGTTTACTGGCAGCAGACGGGAGATACCCTGAAGATGAAGAGCGAACAAACCACCTCTGCTCCGGATGTTACCTCCCTTTTCCAGGTGCCCTTTGAAATGGACGTGCTTATCGCAGGAGGCGAAAGAAAAAGGATCAGGCTGATGCAGAATAAGAACCTGGAGGAGTTTTCAATCCAGGTTGAGGGGAGGATGGAGGATGTAATATTCGATCCGGATAATTATCTTCTGGAAACTTCCGAGCGTAATTCAGGAACTTCCGGTTGAGACGGCCTATCGTTATGGACCCAATCCGGTAAGCGGCGATCTTTTCCTCCAGTTTCCAAATGCCGGGCCCTTTGAAACGGTGCGTATTACCAATATGGCGGCCCAGGAGATGATGATGATGAGCGATTTGGAAAATCCTGCCACCATGGACCTTTCCTCCCTCTCCGATGGTTCCTATCTCCTGGAGTTCTCCAATAACCGGGGAACCTTCCAGGAGCAGATCGTGAAGCTATCGTCCAAGCAAATAATGGCATTATCCTTGTGGTAGAATTTCGTATTGCAGTAGGGAAAGTCTTACTCAAAATTTGTATCATTGAGCACTGAATTAAACCCTAGGCTCAATGAATTTAAAATCTCTATCAATCCTTGTTATTATTGGCCCTGCTTGTCTCCTGTGGCAAGGGACCCAAATACCCTTATCAGAATACCAAACTCAGTTTTGAGAAAGCGGGCCAAGGACCTGGTCTCCCGCATGACCCTGGAGGAAAAGGTAAGTCAGCTTACCCACTATGCCGGTGCAGTTGAGCGCCTTGGGTATTCCCAAGTACAACTGGTGGAACGAGTGTCTGCATGGCGTGGCCACGGGCCGGGAAAGCCACCGTTTTCCCCCAGTCCATTGGTATGGCAGCAAGCTTCGACAGGGATATGATGTTTCGGATGGCCGAGGTGACCTCAGACGAGGCCAGGGCCAAGTACCATGATTTTGAATCCCGCGATAAGCGGGGAATGTACCAGGGCCTCACTTTCTGGTCTCCAAATATCAATATTTTCAGGGATCCAAGGTGGGGTCGGGGACATGAGACCTATGGAGAGGATCCCTACCTTACAGGCGAATTGGGGGTTCAGTTTATCAAAGGACTCCAGGGGGATGATCCTCGTTACCTGAAGGTGGTGGCCACATCCAAGCACTACGCGGTGCACAGTGGACCTGAACCCCTCCGACACGAATTCGATGCCGTGATTGGATGAAAGAGATTTCAGGGATACCTATCTGCCGGCTTTTAAGAAAACCGTTGAGGTGGGTAAGGTTTATTCGGTAATGTGTGCCTATAACAGGTACATGGGAGAGCCATGCTGCGGCAGTATTCCCCTACAGGAGGAGCTGCTCAGGGGAGAACTCGGATTTGAGGGCTATATCGTCTCCGACTGTGGCGCCATCAGTGATTTCCATTCAGGTCATAATGTGGTAAAGACTCCTGAGGAGGCTGCTGCAAAGGGAGTACTTTCCGGAACTGACCTGAATTGTGGCACAGCAGTATCCTTACCTGGTTAAAGCAGTGGAACAGGGACTTATTCTGGAATCTGAAATTGACGTGGTCGTTGAAAGGCTGATGCTTGCCAGGATGAAGCTGGGGATGTTCGACCCGGATGAGATGCTTCCGTGGTCGACCCTTCCCCTGGATGAGGTAGCAGGAGAGGCTCACAAAAAGGTTGCAGCAGAAATGGCAAGGAAAACCATGGTACTCCTGAAGAATGAGCAGGTAAAGCACTTCCCCTGAGTAAGGAGCTTACTAAAGTGGCTGTGATTGGTCCCAATGCAGACAATGTGGATGTACAATATGGAAATTACAACGGTTCACCGGTGAATCCGGTGAGCGTACTGGACGGAATTAAAGAAAAACTCGGAGAACAGGCCCAGGTGAGGTATGCACTTGGAACACCCCACCACGATGGTTTGCCCTACCTGGTCCCTGTACCCGAAGGACTCTTTTTTACCGATCCGCAGGGAAGCAAGCCTGGCTTGAACGCCAGTTTCTATCCAAATCTGGAAGCACAGGGCGAAGCCGCTATTGAATCGTACCGAGACCACTGTTGATTACTACTGGTGGGATGGCGAACCACCCGTGGAGGGACTGGAGGATGACAATTACTCGGTCACCTGGACCGGCTACCTGATACCCCGCACCAGTGGAAAACATGCCATCGGGGTGGAAGGAAAGTATTTCTCCTTCATCTTTGAAGGCGATACCCTGCTGGGTAATGAATAATATCCATCATCCAAATAAGACTTATCGAATGGATTGATCTTGAGGCCGGTAAAGCTTACCGGATGAAGGTGGTAATGAAAGATCAGCATGGCGACGCGCCCCTTATCATTCATTGGGATGAACCCAACCCTGCCCGTTCAAGTGAGGCCATTCAACTGGCCAGGTGGGCCGATCATGTGGTGCTGGTGATGGGACTGACAGCCCGTCTGGAAGGAGAGGAAATGAGCTGGGCTTGATCTGGAAGGATTCTACCGGGGCGACCGTACCTCGCTGGATCTTGCCCGAAACCCAAAGCAAATTGATCCGCCAGATCGTTGCCACAGGGAAACCGGTGACCCTGGTGCTGATGACCGGGTCTGCTGTTTCCATAAACTGGGAAGATCAGCACATCCCGTCCATTCTGCAGGCCTGGTATGGAGGTGAATCGGCTGGAAGTGCCGTGGCCGATGTGCTTTTTGGAGATTATAATCCGGCAGGACAGATTACCACTTACTTTTTATAAATCGGTCGATGACCTTCCCGATTTTGAGAATTATGATATGGAAGGGAGAACTTACCGTTACTTCAGCGGCGAAGTATTCTATCCCTTTGGATTCGGACTCAGTTATACTTCCTTTCAGCTTATGATAAGCTGATCCTTGAGAGGGATGAGATCACCCAGGATGAGGAGATTGACCGTTAGTGTGGAAGTGACCAACACGGGGCCATACGATGGAGAAGAGGTTGTGCAGATGTATATCCGCAAACCCGGATCAGAAGTACTCAGACCCATTAAGGATCTGAGGGGATTTGAACGGGTCTTTATCAACAAGGGGCAGACCAGGGTGGTTACCATGATCCTTGGTCCCGATGAACTTGAAGTATATAACCTTGATACGGGTGATTATCGGGTTGAAAAAGGCCTCTACGAGATACTTGTGGGGCCCTCATCAGACGATAGCCATCTTATTCAGGCCTCATTGCAGTCAGGTAACTTATGCGCTAACATGCACTCCGTTTCATATCCGAAAAAGAGAACCCTCTTTGTATTCCTTGGGATTATCTTGCTGGCGGCACTTTTCATGTTGCCCTACCTCGGTTCGGTCAACCTTTTCGACAGCAATGAGGTAAACTATGCCGAATCGTCCAGGGAGATGATTCTGACAGGCGATTATTTGAATGTGCAGATTGATTTCCAACCCTTCCCTGAAAAACCGCCGCTATTTTTCTGGCTTCAGGTGATCTCAATGAAGATTTTCGGTATCAATGAATTTGCAGCAAGGTTCCCCAATTTCATTTGTGGCATTGTGACCCTTATGATTCTTTATTCTCTTGGCAAAAGGATATACGGACACCGATTCGGTCTGTTCTGGGTGTTGTCCTTTGGATCTGCCATTCTGCCCTTTTTCTTCTTTAAATCGGGAATCATTGACCCCTGGTTCAACCTCCTGCTGTTTTCGGGATTGCCCTTTTTATACTCTACATGCATGGCGAAAGGAAGGGGACCAGGATGTTGAATATTGCACTTTCCGCTCTCTTCTTGGGACTGGCTGTACTAACCAAAGGTCCCGTTGCAGTGACTGTATTCTTCATTTGCCTGATCATATTTCTGCTTCTGAGGCGATTTAAATTGAAAATGACCTTCCGGAGGCAGCTGTTTTTTCAGCAGTTTTGGTGCTGGTGGGCGGATCCTGGTATTTCTACCAGCTTTTGATTGGAAACGGTTATGTGCTGCGCGAATTCATTCATTACAGTCTGGATATCCTTTTCCAGAAGAAGACCGCTCACGATGGTTTTTTTGGATATCACCTGGTGATTTTGCTGCTGGGTGTATTTCCTGCTTCCGTCATTGCCATGAAAAGTATTACAAAAAAATCTGAGAATACCGAATCTGCAAAGTCTTTTTAAACACTGGATGTATATTATGATCGTGGTGGTCATGGTTATCTATTCCATCGCAAGGACCAAACTGTTAAACTACTCTTCACTGGCCTATTTTCCACTGACCTTTCTGGCTGCCTGGGTATGGGATAAATGGGTCGATCGGAAGACAGAGATCGGAACATGGCAGGTGATCCTGATCTTTTTGATTGCCATTGTTTTATTCGGGCCTGGTCATTTTAATCCCCTGATTGGCAAGTCATCCCGATTGGCTTTCCAAGGGGGTGATTTTCTTTCATCAATGAGTTTACCAGGGCTGCCCTTCAGAGGAATGTTCATTGGAGTGGATCCGAATGGATGGTGGGATTGTTTCTGTTTGTGGGTGTTATCGTTTCATTGGTTCAGATCCTTCGACGAAATACCAGGGGAATGTTAATCCTTCATGTGGTGGTACTCCTGTTTGTGACAGCATCGCTCTACATTTTTACCGGAAGAATTGAAGAATATACGCAAAGGGTATCCATTAAGTTTTATAAGGGATTACGGGGCCAGGAGGTCTATGTGAGGCCACTGGGCTTCAAAAGTTATTCCCATCTGTATTATTTTGATAAACAGCCTGGAGAAGCCCGTTTGACAGTGGATGATATGATGGAGAATGAACTTGACCGGGATGCCTATTTTGTGATCCAGGTGAATAAGAAGGAGGCCATTTTGGAAAGATATCCCCAACTGGAAATCCTCTCCGAAAGGGATGGATATGTTTTCACCGTAAAACGCGCCTTACCCCACTAGCCCCTTAGTCCAGTTTCACCACCCTCTTTTCCCTGCTGCTCAGGTAGGCAGCTTCTATGATGCGGATTACATTCCTGGCCTCTTCCGGATCCACGGCCAGTGGAGCCCCTTCTCGGATGGCTTCATAAAGATTTTCGTAAAAATCCAGGTAAGATCCGGCTATGGTGGTGTGTTTCCCTTTTACAGAATCCCTCACCCTCCGGGCATTAATTCTCCCCCAGATCGGGATTCCTCTTCTCACCCCATCCTTGTGATCCTGGAATGCGCCATTTTTTAAAGCTTCTTCCTGGGGATCAATGCCCCATTTAAGATAAGTTCCGGTGGTGCCGTGCAGGATGAACCTGGGGCCGGGTTCTCGAACAAGGTAAGCTGCTTCTTAGCAAGCATTTAACATCCGGATAATGGAGAAAAAGGTCGTAGCTGTCGTCGGTGAGGGCCCCATCACGCAGCATTCGGCTGTCGCAATAAAGATACTCGGGCATCCCGAAAAGTTGAAGGGCCTGGTCCACCAGGTGGGAACCGAGGTTATAAAGGGTTCCGGTACCGGTGGAACGATCTTTCCACGATTCCTGTATCTCCGGTTCTGTAGCGGTCAAAGTGAGATTCAAAATCAACCAGTCTGCCCAGCTTTCCGGCTTCTGATAATCTCTTTTACAGTTAAAAAATCGCCGTCCCACCTCCGGTTTTGAAATACGGTGAGCAGGACCCCATGTTTTTTAGCCAGTGCGATCAGTTCGTCAGCATCTTGCGTCCTGAGCGTGAATGGTTTCTCCACCACCACATGTTTCCCGGCCTTCAGGGCCATTCCCGCCATTTCATAGTGAAGGTAATCGGGCGTGTTTACCACCACCAGCTCCACATCTGCATCCTCCAGGATGGCCTCATAAGTTCTCACCAATTCAGCACCCGGGTGCCTTCCTGAGGACTCTTCCTTATTTCTTTCAAGGATCTTTGTAATTTTAAATCCGGGATGTGACTGCAAAAGCGGACCGTGAAAAACTCTTCCCGACATTCCATAGGAGCAAAGCGCAGTGTTTATCATATTCATGTGTGGGAGTATCTTTTCCTAAAATTAGCTAAAAACATTAACTTCGGCGCAAAGTGATGAAGATTGAAACAAGGCTTACATTTTTCATCTTTCTTACAGCAGGACTTTTCAGTTCATGCAGCTATCGTTTCTATCAATCTGACTGTGATTACCCGCTACCCGGGAGGCTTGTTAAACAAAATACGCTGGATAGTGGGTGGAGGGTATCTGCTATGATTCTGAAGGTTCACTTTGGATTTCTTCGGAGCTTGGATTAAAAAAACAGACCCTTTTCAAGGTGGGAAGACCAATGCGTTAAAGATGGATCATTACCTTTGCATCCGACACAGTTTCAGAATCAGATATGGGAAAAGAAAAGGAAACATTTGACGGGGGGAGGAAACTACCATTGGTGGAGGAGTTCTATACCATTCAGGGCGAGGGATATCACACTGGAAAAGCGGCTTACTTCATCAGGATTGGCGGATGCGATGTGGGGTGCAGCTGGTGTGATACCAAATTTTCATGGAATCCCGATCTTCATCCGGTGGTGCCTGCCGAACAAATTGTCTCTCATGTGCTTTCTCACCCCGCTGCAGCTGTGGTGGTGACCGGCGGCGAGCCGCTTATGGTGAACATGGATTACCTGACAGGTTTACTGAAGAAGCAAGGAATAGAAACCTTCCTTGAAACCAGTGGAGCCTATCCACTGAGCGGTGAGTGGGATTGGATCTGCTTTTCACCCAAGAAAAACTATCCGGCAAAGGGGAAGATATTCACAGCAGCACATGAGTTAAAAATGATTGTGGCCTCGGCAGAGGACCTGGAATGGGCCCTTGAGAACAGCCGGAAGGTTGGTCCCCAGTGTAAACTTTATCTTCAACCCGAATGGAGCGTGCGGGAAAAGATCCTTCCCATAATCATCGAATTTGCGAAGGAAAATCCCAGGTGGATGATTTCCCTTCAGTCCCACAAATACATGAGAATTCCTTAGGAATGAAAAGGGCCTGGCTTATATTTTCCTTACTGCTGCTGGCTGGAATCATGCATGCACAGAGCTATAGCACTAAATCCAAAAAGGCCATAAAACTGTTTGATCAGGCTGTGGAATATTTACCAGCAGAAAGATCCCTTAAGTGCTGAAGTGGCCCTGAAAAAGGCTATTGCAAAGGATGAAGGTTTTATAGAAGCCTATGGATTATTATCACAGATCTGCTATGAGTCGAAGCGTATCGAGGAGGCCATATTTTATTACAGCACCACCCTTGAGATTGATCCTGAGGGGAACCCTGACGGCTACAGGCTCCTGGCCGGCCTTGTTTTCGGACCGGCGATTATGACCGGGCCCTGGAGCTGCTTGAGCACTTTTTTTCTTTTCCACCTGAAGAGGTCACGAACATGGACGGGGCGCTTTCTCATGAAAGCCAGCTGCCTCTTTGCCATTGAGGCCATCAATAACCCGGTTCCATTTGAGCCCGAAAACCTGGGCGATTCGGTTAATTCTGAATTGAATGAGTACTGGCCCTGCCTTTCGGTGGATGAAAAGCAATTGATGTTTACGGTAATGCTCCCCCTGAATTCCGATCTGAAGGATTCGCCCTTGCAGGAAGACTTTTACATCTCAAAACGATCTGGCACAGCACTGGACCAAAAGAGAAAATGCAGGTCCACCACTGAACTCCCTGGACAACGAGGGAGCACACACGGTAACAGCCGATGGCCGGATGCTCTTCTTTACGGCCTGTAACCGGAGGGATGGGATGGGACAATGCGACATCTATACATCCATATGGGATAATGGAAGCTGGAGCAAGACCTGTGAACCTGGGTTCACCGGTGAACTCCCGTTACAGCGAAAAACATCCCTCCATTTCGGCCGATGGCAGAGTGCTTTTTTTCACCTCCAGTCGACCGGGAGGAAAGGGATCTTATGATATCTGGAGATCTTCGTGGAACGGGAACCGCATGGAGTGTGCCTGAAAACCTGGGTGATTCGGTGAATACCGCAGGGCTTGAACAATCACCTTTTTTGCACCCCGACCAGCGATCACTCTATTTTTCTTCCACCGGATGGCCGGGCATGGGACAGGGTGATCTCTTTTTGACAAGACGAAGCGGGAAGGATGACTGGAGCAAGCCGGTCAACCTGGGTTACCCCATCAATACTTTTAACGATGAGATCGGCCTGAGTGTTAATGCCAGGGGTAACAGGGCCTACTTTGCTTCAGACCGGGTAGGAGAGACATAATACCGATATCTTCACCTTTGAGCTACCCATGGATGTAAGACCGGTACTGGTTTCCTACCTCACCGGCAGGGTTTATGATTCCAGGAACATGAAGGGGGTTTCGGCCCTGATTCAGCTTATTGACCTGGAGACAGAAGAGGTGGTGGTTGAGTCAGCCCTCCTTTCCCACAGAGGGTGATTACCTGGTGACCCTTCCCACCGACCGGGATTATGCGCTGAATGTGGCGGCAGAAGGCTATCTCTTCTATTCAGATCATTTTTCCTTCAGGGGTGAACACTCGCACAAGGGATCCTTTTCGGCGTGACATTGCCCTTGAAAGGATGGTGGTAGGCAGCAGTGTGGTACTGAATAATATCTTTTTTGAATCAGATTCCCATCTTTTGCTTCCTGGCTCCATGGCCGAATTAAATCGGGTGCTTATCTTTATGAAAGAGAATCCGGAACTGTGACCGATTGAGATCGCTGGTCATACCGATAATACAGGTTCTGCGCAGCACAACCAGGACTTATCCGGAAAGAGGGCAGAGGCAGTGGTTGAGCTATCTTAGCTCCCAGTGGGATTGAGGCAAGACGGCTTGATTTCAGTGGGATATGGTGACAGGAAGCCGGTGGCGACAAACGATAGTGAGGAGGGCCGGGCCATGAACAGAAGAACCGAACTGACAATAATTGAGATCGGGCAATGAAAATGATCTTCAAGGAAATACCTGATTATCTTAAGGATAAAAATACCATCATCACCCAGGTGATGTACGTCTCCATTTTTGCCTTGATTTTCATCAATATTTACTCACCCTTTAATGCCTCATCCTGGTTCGAAGGAGGCAGGGTTGAGTTTTTCTTTTATTCCAGTGCGCTGATTCTCTCAGGAATGCTGGTCATTGTTCTCAGTAAGATGATCTTTGTGCGCCTGGCAAGCAAGATCCGGTTTTCCTACTTTTGGTTCGGAGTTTGGAACCTGATGGAGGTGATTCTTCTTGCAGCTGCCTACCTTGTGGTGGATCTTTTATTGTTAAAATCGGGGGCCGAACTGGTGGAAAGATTTATCAGCCTGCTTTTCATTACCCTTCTGGTCTTAGCCATTCCTTACTCCCTGTCCTGGTTATGGCTTTCGCTGAAGGACAAACGATTAAAGCTGGAGAATCACACGCGAAACACCTCCCAGGAGTTCCAGGAAAGGCAAATGATCACTTTCAGGGATGAGACCGAGAAAATGAGGTTTTCCATCAAATCGAGCGATATTCTTTTTGTCGAGTCGACCGATAATTATGTTACCGTACATACCAAGGATGAGAGGTAAATTGAAAAAAGGTGATGCTCCGAAATACCATGAAACGTCTGGAAAAGGAGCTTGAAGGAACCCTGATTCAGCGCTGTCACCGTTCCTATATGGTTAATTTTGAGAACATCAAGCAGGTGAAACTGATCTCTACCAACCTTTACATCTATCTTGATTTTGCCGACTGAGATCCGCCTTCCGGTATCCAAATCATATGCCGAACATGTGCATGCATTCCTGAATCGTGTATCGATTTAGGAGCAAATGTTTTTTGCAGCAGGTTTTTATGTGACTTATGAAATTTTGCTAAATTCGTTTCTTCCTTAAAACCCCAAACATGATGAAAAAGACTCACATGCTTCGTGGTGCTTTTGGCAGCCATGCTCCTGATCGTTCCCACCAGTCTTTCAGCCCAGAAAAAGAAACAAAAAGAGGCTCCCGAAGGCTACAGTTTTACCATTGAGAAAGAGGTGCCCGTTACCTCGGTGAAGGATCAGCACCGTTCCGGCACCTGCTGGTGTTTTGCCACCACCAGCTTTATTGAAGCCGAGTTACTCAGGACCGGGAAGGGTAGCTACGATCTTTCTGAAATGTACTATGTCCGCAAGGCCTTTGAATTGAAGGCCGTGAAATATGTAAGGATGCACGGAACGACCAATTTTGCGGCCGGAGGATTGGCCCATGATATGATCCACATCTGGAAGGAGGATGGCATGCTGCCCCAGGAAGCCTATCCCGGAAATGCACAGGGTGATTCCCTGCCGGTTCACGGTGAAATGGATGCGGTTCTCAAGGGATATGTTGACCAGGTGATCAGGAACCGTAACGGGAGTTTGACCAAGGTTTGGAAAGATGGATTTAATGGTATCCTCGATGCCTATGCAGGTGTCGTTCCTTCCAGTTTTGAATACAATGGCGAGAATTTTACACCCCGTTCCTTTGCCGATGAAACCGGGACTCAATCCTGACGATTACATTGCTGTTGGTTCCTTTACCCATCATCCGTTTTATGAGCCTTTCATCCTTGAGATTCCGGACAACTGGATCTGGGGATCCATTCAGAATGTTCCCCTGGATGAATTGATGGAGCTTCTCGATCATGCCATCAATACCGGATATTCCGTTTGCTGGGATGCCGATGTGGGGGAGAAGGGCTTTGAATGGAAGTCGGGACTGGCACTGATTCCATCCATGGAAATTGAGGATTTAAGCGGATCGGAGCGTGGACGATGGGACGAACTGTCGGAAAAGGAGCAGCAAGCCCTGTTTTATGACTTTTCCACCCCGAAGAAAGGAAAAGGAGATTAGCCAGGAACTGAGGCAGCAGTGGTTTGATAATTACCAGACCACCGATGACCACCTGATGCATATTACTGGCCATTGCCACTGATCAGGATGGAAAAAGGTTTTATAAGGTGAAAAATTCCTGGGGAACAGGCAATCATATCTATGAGGGTTATCTCTATGCTTCTGAAAGCTATATGAGGGCCAAAGACCATCTTCTTCATGGTGCATAAAGATGCCATTCCTGAGGCCCTGGCTGCCAAATTGGGATTATAGGCCCTATTCCTGCATTGCATTCTTTCAATGAGCTTAATGGCAACGTAATCATAGACTTTCTCGTATACATGCGAAGTATATAGTTCGATCATGCCCTGAATCGAGGTAACCAGGCAAGGTGTTGATAATTCAATTTTCAGCTGCAGGAACTAGTATATACTTTGTGTTCAAATGAAAAACAAGCTCTTACAGATTGCCATTCTGGCCATTATTCTTCTGGTTTCGCGGGATGTCCGGACCATCCAGTCAGGAACAGGTTCTCTTTCACGCCCGATATTTCCTGAGTATCCCGCCTTTTCTGGAGGTGGATCATCACTGGGCTGATTCTGTTATTGAGTGAGCTTTCCCTGGAGGACCGGATTGCCCAGATGATGATGGTTCAGGCCTATTCCAATATGAGTGAGAGTCACATGAGAAGTCTATCAGCAAGATGATTTCAAAGCATCATGTGGGAGGAATTGCTTTTTTCCAGGGCGACCCACTCTCCCAGGCCAGGCTTACCAATATGTTACCAGGAACAGTCCAGGACTCCCTTGCTCATTGCCATTGACGGGGAAAATGGTCTGGGTATGAGGCTGAAAAACACCATTAGCTATCCTCAGCAGATGGCTCTTGGAGCCATTAGCTGATCATGCCCTTCTCCACCAGATGGGAGAGGATATTGCCTGGCAGATGAGGCGTCTGGGTGTACATCTCAATTTTGCACCGGTGGCTGATGTGAATAACAATCCCTCAAATCCGGTGATCAATACCCGATCCTTTGGAGAAGATCCCAGGAATGTGGCCCAAAAGGTAGTGGCCCTGAGCAGTGGAATGCAGGCTGGAGGACTTCTTGTGGCAGCTAAGCATTTTCCAGGGCATGGTGATACGGATACTGATTCGCACAAATCGTTGCCCATGGTTCCATATGGCAGGGAGCGACTCGATTCCCTGGAGCTCTTTCCCTTTCGGGAGGCCATATTAAGGGGCCTTACCGGCATCATGGTGGCTCACCTGCAGGTGCCCGGACTGGACGAAAGGGAGAACAGGCCTGCCACAGTATCGGACAGGGTGGTGACCGGCTTATTGAAAGAGGAGCTGGATTTCAGGGGCTTAATCATCACCGATGCATTGAATATGAAGGGGCTGAGCCATTATTATGAGCCGGGCCTCAGGGAAGTGGAGGCTGTTAAAGCCGGCAACGATATCTTGCTCATGCCTTCCGATGTGGGACTGGCCATTAAAGAAATTAAAAAGGCTGTAAAAAGGGGCGAGATCACTGAAAAACAGATCAATGAGAGCTGCAGGAAGATCCTGCTGGCCAAGTACTGGGTTGGACTGGGCGAGTTTGCAGGCCTGTGGAGACCACAATCGCTTGCTCAAGGATCTGAATAAGCCCCTATTTGAACAAAGGCGACGGGAACTTATGGCCCATAGCCTGACCCTTGTGAAAAACCAGGGATTCCATTGCTTCCCTTGCAGGATTTGGAGAAGATTAAACTTGCCACAGTTACCATCAGTAAAAGCGGATCACTGAGCTATGGAGCCACAACAGATCTTTATACAGCCGGGGATCACTATACCCTCTCCCGAACGGCTGATCCTGCTGAGCATATCTGCATTGCTTTCCAAATTGGTGAAATATAATACCATCATCGTAAGTATATTGAATACCAGCTCATATGCTTCCCGGAAATTTGGGATCACCCAGGAAACTGTCGGATTTATTGAATCTCTTGATCCCAGGCAAAGGGTGATTCTTAATGTGGCTGGAGTCCCCTATGCCCTGGAGCGATTTCCCGAGCCTGGAGCATATCAGTGCTGTTTTACTTTCCTATAGTGATGATCCTCTTGCACAGTCTTATGCCTTACAGGCGAATATTTGGCGGACGCTCCTTCAGTGGAAAACTTCCGGTATCGGCCGGCCCTTCTGTCAGGGCAGGGGAGGGAGTGGAGACCGGCACGACCTGTCAGGCTTGGTTATGGCGAACCCCTGGATGCTGGTCTTGATCCGGATACCCTGTTGAAAATGGAGACATTGATAGCCGAGGCGATCCGGAATAAGGCCATGCCCGGCTGCCAGCTACTGGTGGCCCGTCACGGACAGGTGGTATGGAACAGGGCCTATGGTTACCATACCTACCAGAACAGACGACCGGTACTAAGCAACGATCTTTATGACCTGGCTTCCATTACAAAAATCACCGCCACCATTCCGGCTTTAATGATGCCTGCGTGACCAGGGAAGGTTTTCAGAGGATTCCCTGCTGGGCTGCTTATCATACCGTTCCTGATAGCTGTAACAAGGCCGGATTGCTCATTGCGGATATCCTTTCCCACCAGGCGGGACTGGCCTCCTGGATCCCTTTCTACCAGAGTACTCTGGAACCACTGGACACTTCCCAGGGCCTCTTGAGCCATAACTGGTCGCCCACCTATGCACTGAAGATAGGTCCCTCCAATTATGCCAACCGGAATGTGAAGTATGTGGATAGCCTGTATGAAAAATCCTATTCTCCGGCTTATCCCATTCAGGTGGCCGAGGACCTTTATCTTCGGAAGCGACAGAAGGGATTCGGTTTACCGGATGATATGCGAATCACCCCTGGCGGAACCCGAATATCTTTATAGTGACCTGGGATATTATATGCTTCAACAGGTATTAGAACAGGAAACCGATACCATGCTTTATCCCTACTGCTGGTATAAGTTCTATGCACCCATGGGGGCGAATACCCTGGGATTTCTGCCCCTGAACCGATTTCCGCAAGGGAAAGGATTGTTCCCACAGAAAATGATCTGTTTTTCAGGCGACAGCTGATCCATGGTTATGTGCATGATCCCGGGGCAGCCATGCTGGGCGGAGTGGCCGGTCATGCCGGTCTGTTTGGCTGTGCCAATGACCTGGCCAAGATGATGCAGATGTACCTGAATGATGGCTGGTATGGGGAGGACCGATTTATTGATTCATCCACCCTGGCCAGTTATACCTCCTGTTACGATTGTGAGAATGAGAATCGTAGGGGACTTGGATTTGACCGCCCGTCACCGATGAATCCGATGCAGGTCCGGCCTGTGATGATGCCTCACCTCAGCAGTTACGGTCATTCGGGATTTACAGGTACCCTGGCCTGGGTCGATCCTGGATTACGACCTGGTCTATATTTTTCTCTCCAACCGCATCCATCCAAACCAGGCTAATACGAAGCTCATTGATGATAATGTGCGGACCAGGGTCCAGCAGGTCATTTATGATGCAATCATCCAATAGCTGCTCCATAACACACTTTATTGTTCTTAGTTTTGAGTTTTGTCATATGGGAAGGTCAAGCGAATGGCTAATTTTATAGCGTCATTAACCCATTAACCCCTAACCCACTAACTCACTAACCCATTAACCCATTAACCCATTAACCCATTAACCCACTAACCCATTAACCATTAACCTATTTATGAAACCAACACACATTGAACATATCGGGATTGCAGTGGCCAATCTGGATGAATCCATCAACTATTATGAAAAAGTACTGGGACTGGAGTGCTATGCCATAGAAGAGGTGGCCGATCAGAAAGTCAGAACCGCCTTTTTCAAAGTTGGAGATACCAAGATAGAATTGCTGGAAAGTACCGATCCAGAGGGTCCCATTGGGAAGTTTATTGAGAAAAAGGGACCCGGGATTCACCACCTGGCTTTTGCAGTGGATAATGTGGGTGAATCATTGAAACACGCTCAGGAACAGGGTGTAAGGCTTATTGATGAGCTGCCCAGAAAGGGTGCTGAAGGACTTACAGATCGGCTTCCTTCACCCAAAATCAACCCATGGTGTTTTAACCGAATTCTGTGGTCATGAGTAGTCAGGACAAAATCAAGAAACTGATCGATCTGCGCGAAAAAGCCCGAAGAGGGTGGAGGCGATGACCGGATGGAGGTACAGCACTCCAAAGGGAAAATATACTGCCCGTGAAAGGATCAACATCCTGCTGGATGAGGGGAGCTTTGAAGAGTATGATATGTTTGTGACCCACCGTTCCCACGATTTCGGACTGGAGGAGCAGCAATACCTGGGCGATGGAGTGATTACGGGACACGGCACCATTGACGGACGTGTGGTTTATGTTTATGCCCAGGATTTTACAGTATTTGGAGGATCCCTTTCCGAAACCCATGCGGCCAAAATATGCAAGATCATGGACCAGGCCATGAAGGTTGGTGCTCCGGTAATCGGGATCAACGACAGTGGTGGTGCCCGTATCCAGGAGGGGGTCAGAAGCCTGGCAGGATATGCGGAAATTTTTGAGCGTAATATCCTGGCATCGGGAGTGATTCCGCAGATATCGGCCATTTTCGGTCCCTGTGCGGGAGGTGCAGTTTACTCTCCGGCACTTACCGATTTCATTCTGATGAGCGACCAGACCTCCTATATGTTTGTGACCGGTCCCCGGGTGACAAAAACGGTAACCGGAGAGACCATCTCCACCGAGGCACTGGGAGGGGCACAGATGCATGCCAGTCGCTCAGGTGTTGCCCATATGGTGTCGCAGGATGAGGAGGAGGGTTTACTGATGATCCGGAAACTTCTCTGTTATATGCCCCAGAATAACCTGGAGGATCCACCGGTAACTGAGTGCAATGATCCCATCGACCGGCTTGATGACCTGCTTAATGAGATAATTCCCGATAATGCAAATGAACCTTACGATATCAAGGATGTGATTTTTACCCTGGTGGATCAACAATGAATTTTTTGAGATCCACCGGCAGTATGCCATGAATATCGTGGTTGGTTTTGCCAAATTTAATGGCATGCCGGTGGGTATTGTGGCCAACCAGCCCAATCACATGGCCGGTGTTCTGGATATTGAGGCATCCCGCAAAGCAGCACGGTTTGTTCGTTTCTGTGATTGTTTCAACATTCCCATTGTCACCCTGGTGGATGTTCCCGGCTTTCTGCCCGGAAGTGCACAGGAACATGGAGGGATTATTCTGCATGGGGCCAAACTGATGTTTGCCTATGGTGAGGCAACGGTTCCTAAGATCACCATCACCCTGCGTAAATCATACGGAGGTGCACACGATGTGATGAGCTCCAAGCAGCTGAGAGGTGATATTAATTATGCCTGGCCCACTGCTGAGATTGCGGTAATGGGTCCCAAGGGAGCCATTGAAATACTGGAAGGTAAGGCTTTGAAAAGTATTGAGGAGAGGGAGGAGGCACAGCGATTTATCCAGGAGAAGGAGCAGGAGTATAAGGAAAAGTTTGCCAATCCCTATGAGGCAGCCAGGTATGGCTATATCGACGATGTGATTGAACCCCGTAATACCCGTTTCCGCATTATTCGGGCCATGCAGACCCTGGCTTCCAAAAAGGAGATGAATCCACCTAAAAAACACACCAATATCCCACTCTGATGATCCCGATCATGATATTTCTTAAGAACAATATCAACCTGGAATCCCTTGTGATTGCTGCGGCCGGATACCTGATTGTTTTTGTGGCCCTGGTGCTTTTACTATTCTGGTTCTTTAGTATGGTTCCCAGGTTCATTGCACTGGGGAAGATCAAAAAAGCAGGCGGGCAGGGGAAATCACCTGTGCATCAAGAGAGGGGGAGGTGATTTCGGGGGAGACCACTGCAGCCATTGCCATGGCCCTGCATCTGTACCTGAATGAGATTCATGATGAGGAGAGTGGTGTGTCTGACCATCAAGAAGAATATCCAAAAACTACTCTCCATGGAGTTCAAAGATTTACGCGGTAAGAAATCAGTTTAACCGTTTGTAAAAGAGATAGCTATGAAGAAGTTTAAGTTTACCATTAACGGCAATGACTATGCGGTGGATGTGCATGGCATCGAGGAGAACCTGGCCCGTCTGGAGGTAAATGGCACCCCATACAATGTGGAACTTCACAGGCAGATAAAGTCCTCCAAAACTCCCACCCTTGTGCGTTCGGCCATCAAAGCAGCAGGTCAGTACCTGATATTACAAAGAGGGAAGGAGGTTCATCCCATTCCATCCTGGCCCCTTTGCCAGGCTGCCATTACAAAACTGGAAGTTGGAAAAGGTGATATTGTGAAGAAGGGACAGCTTCTGCTAATTATGGAGGCAATGAAGATGGAGAATCGAGTTCTGGCCGACAGGGCAGGAGTGGTGGAGATCATCAGGGTTCATCAGGGTGATGTGGTTTTGCAGGGTGATGTAATCATGGAGATTGTCTGATATGAAAAGAGCCCTGACTCTTATTCGGCGTTTTTCTGATTATTGTACTGGCCAGGTGGATCGCATTTCCCGAGCGGGCCTCCGGATCGCTGGTCGGAACCGGGTATCCGCCAGTGAAATGCACGTATCGATTTCCACAGAGCTCACTCCAGGAATGCAGCTCAGTGAACAATCAGGCTACCGGAGGAGAGAGTGTCTGGAACTGGCAGGAAAAGGGATTGCAGAAAGTTTATCAGGTATTCGGGATTCAGGAATGCCACGCCGGTCACCTGATTATGATCGCGGTGGGACTCATTCTTTATCTTTCCTGGCCATCAGGTATGATTATGAACCTCTGCTGCTGATTCCCATTGGCATAGGGATTATTTTTGGAAACATCCCCTTTTTCCAGGCAGAAGGGGTAAATATGCAGATCGGGATCTACCAGGAGGGAAGTGTACTCAATTACCTCTATTTCGGGGTATTAAAGGGAGTCTATCCCCCCTTGATTTTCCTGGGGATCGGGGCCATGACCGATTTCTCTTCACTGATCAGCAAACCAAAACTCATGTTACTGGGTGCAGCGGCCCAGGTGGGGATCTTTCTTACTTTTCTGGGAGCACTTGCCCTGGGATTTCATCCACAGGAGGCGGGAGCCATTGGGATTATCGGGGGGGCCGACGGACCCACTGCTATTTTTCTTGTCCTCCAGGCTGGCCAACGGGGTGGATATTATCGGTACTGCACGCCAACGGAGATCCTATTTTTGTGAAGAACCTGATCGGGCCCGATCGCCATAGCAGCCTATTCTTACATGGCCCTGGTTCCGGTGATTCAACCGCCCATTATGCGCCTGCTTACCACCCGCGAGGAGCGTCTGATCCGCATGAAACCCCCCCGGGCAGTGTCAAAACTGGAAAAGATACTCTTCCCACTCATCGGTTTGCTTGGTAACCACCTTTATTTCACCAAATTCACTTCCTCTGCTGGGCATGCTCTTTTTTGGCAACCTGCTGAAGGAATCGGGGGTAACCAAGCGGCTGGCTGATACCGCCCGAACCAGTCTGATCGATATTGTGACCATTATGCTCGGACTGACCGTGGGTGCTTCTACCCAGGCCGACCGCTTTCTTACCACCGATTCACTGGTGATTTTTGGATTGGGAGCCGTTTCTTTTATGGTAGCCACTGCCGGCGGGATCATTTTTGCCAAGGTGATGAACCTTTTCTCCAGGGAGGAGAATAAGCTGAACCCACTCATTGGTGCTGCCGGTGTTTCAGCTGTTCCAGACAGTGCCAGGGTGGTTCAGAGTATGGGACTGAAAGAGGATCCCACTAACCACCTGCTGATGCATGCCATGGCCCCCAATGTGGCGGGTGTGATCGGATCGGCTGTTGCGGCAGGAATTCTTTTAAGTTTTCTTTGGAAGTAAAAGGATTCATAAATTTGTGATAAATGATGAAAGAAACTGAATTCTCTGGCAATTATGGTGAAAAGATTCGTTCCGACTGTGCAATCAGGCTGGAGATCAGAAAGAGTGGTGGAATTAGATCTTCATGTTGGAGAGCAAGGTGGAACGGATGTTCGGGACAGAAATCCGTAAACAGGTGTAGGATGTACTCCATAGCCTTGATGTGGATCATGCCAGGGTGGAAATGAAGGATTCCGGAGCCCTTCCCTTTGTAATTGCGGCGCGCCTTGAGGCCGCGCTTGGAAAGGTGAAGAAGGAGTAATAAAAACCTTATATTCCGGATATCCTACCACAGAATATGTCGGAATCCGAAGAAAGACAGGAGCCGTTTTTCCAGGCTTTACCTGCCCGGTAACAATCCGGCCATGATGCTGAATGCCGGTATTCATCAGCCCGACGGCATCATTCTTGGACCTGGAGGATTCGGTGGCTCCTGCAAAAAAAGCTGAAGCCCGTCTTCTGGTAAGAAACGCCCTTTGCCAGGTTGATTTCTACGGGGCGGAAAGGATGGTGCGCATCAACCAGTTGCCGGCACGGCCTGGACGACCTGGAATACATTGTTCCCCATTATGTTCACGTGGTGCTGATTCCCAAATGTGAAAGTGCACAGCAGGTGAGGGAGGTGGACGAAAGGATTCAATCCATATTAAAGCGGGTGAATCAGAAAAGGGAGATTTTCCTGATGCCCATTATTGAGAGTTGTCCTGGGGTTGAAAATGCCTTTGAGATCGCCTCTGCCTCCGAAAGGGTGGTAGCCATGGCCATCGGACTGGAGGATTTTACTGCTGATCTGGGAGTGGCCCGGACTACCGGAGGCGAGGAATCACTTTACGCCCGGAGCCGGATGGTAAATGCCTGTAAGGCTGCTGGCATTCAGCCCATCGATTCGGTCTTTTCGGATGTGGGTGATATGGAGGGCCTGAAGGAGAATGTAAGGAAATCAAGATCCCTGGGATTTGAAGGCATGGGATGTATCCATCCCACGACAGGTGGAGGTGATTCATGAAGGATTTGCTCCCACTGAAGATGAAATTGAAAAGGCCGGGCAGATTGTGGAGGCCTTTGCGGATGCAAGCGCCAGGGGACTGGGAGTGATCTCCATCGGGAACAAAGATGATTGATCCTCCTGTGGTAAAAAGAGCGCAACAAACCATGGAGCTGGCCTACCGCTTTGGCAAGCGAAAAAGTCCGTGATAGTCAAAAGTCCGTAAAGTTTAAAGATATGTCAATGGTAAAAAATGCCGCCGGCAGGGAGGTGATAACCACCCTCAACGGAGAGAAAGCCATACCTTACATGGGTGTGGGAAAATACAAACCTGAAGGAACAAAGCATGCTCCTCCCATAGCCACCTGTTCTGACTATCCGGACGATGGAAATAAACTGGTGAAGGACCTGCGCACCGCCCTGGAGCGCTGCGGGCTTAGGGATGGAATGACCATATCCACCCATCACCACTTCCGGAATGGCGATCTCCTGGCCAATATGGTATTCGATATCGCCAAAAAGATGGGAGTAAAGGGACTGAGGTGGTTTCCTTCTGCATCTTTTCCCTGCCATGCCCACCTGATCAAATACCTTGAAGACGGGACCATCCAACGAATCGAAGGAAGTATGAACGGACCCCTGGGGAAATTTGTTTCAGAAGGAGGTATGGAAGGTACAGGTGTATTGCGTTCACACGGCGGACGTTACCAGGCTATTCAGGATGGAGAGGTAAAGATTGATATTGCGGTGATCGGGGCTCCCACGGCCGACTCCTTTGGAAATGGAAACGGACTTGCGCGGAGATTCGGCCTGCGGACTGCTGGGTTTTGCCCTGGCCGATTCCCAGTATGCCGATAGGGTGATTATGGCCACCGATAATCTGGTGAAGTTTCCCTGTATTCCATGGCAGATCCAGGGAAATTACGTGGATTTTGTGGTTGAAGCTGGAGCGGCTGGGTGATCCCTCACAAATTATTTCCGGTACCACCATGATCACCAGGTCACCCGACAGGCTCTTGCTGGCTGAACTTACAGCCAGGTTTTGTGATGCAGCAGGCATCATTACAGGATGGATTCTCGTTTCCAGTCGGGAGCCGGAGGAACCTCACTGGCAGTGGGAGAGTATTTCCGGGATCTCATGATAAAGAGAAATATCAAGGCCACGCTTTGCCAGGGGGGGCAGTAACAAATACCTGGTCTCCATGCTGGAGGAGGGCTTGCTGGATTATATTCTTGACGGCCAGACCTTCGATCTGGAAGGGGTAAGATCCATGGCGAAAATCCGGCGCATGTGTGGACCTCACCCTTTACCTCCTACAACTATCATGGTAAGGGTAATTTTGCCCAGCTGGTGGATGTGGTCATCCTGGGAGCCACTGAGGTGGATCTGAATTTCAATGCAAATGTGGTCACCCATTCGGATGGCTACCTGCTGCATGGGATTGGGGGGTGGCAAAACTGCCTTTTTTCCAAAACGGTTATCCTGCCTGTTCCGCTTTTCAGGGACCGGGTACCGGTGATCAGGGATGAGGTTACAACACTTTGTGGTCCGGGCGAACTGATCGATGTGATTGTTACAGAAAGGGGCATTGCCATCAATCCGCTCAGAAAGGACCTGATTGAAAAGACGAGCAACAGCGGTTTACCCATTAAAACCATTGAGGAATTAAAGGCCGAAGCTGACAGGATCTGCGGGGTGCCTGAACCCACCAGGGTTTCCGACCGTGTGGTGGCAGCCATCAAATGGGTGGACGGAACCGTGATTGATGTGGTTCGCCAGCTTACAGGGGCCTTGAGGATAATATTCCGCTGGTTCAGGGTCATCCGTGCTTGTGGATTTGTTTTGCCTCGTCAGCCAACCATATGCAGGGTACATTGAAAGAGGCTGGTCTCATTCTGAACGAATGGCCGGAGTCCAACCACCTGAAACCCAAATTCCGCCGGTTTCTTCTTCAAGAGCCCAGATATAATAGACCATGGGTTCCAGGTTCGTGAAAAGCACTTTTCCTTCGCCATCGGTAACGCAGGCTAAGCATGGGTTCATCAAAATTATCCCAGTCAGTCTGGTTGTCGTAGAGCCAGACCTCTGCACCTGACAGGAGCTTGTACCTGTGCTGTCACATATGACGAAACTGAGATTGGTTGGTTCGTTGATGGTGAGTGTTTTGATTTTTGCCTGCTCCCCGGCATCATTGGTGGCCGTGAGTTCAACATCATAGCTCCCTGCGGCAGTCAAAAATATGGAAGGGATTTTCCACCGAGGAGAAGCCTCCGTCCCCAAAGGTCCAGCTGAAGGAAGTGCCATCCACCGTTGTATTTTGAAACTCGATGGCTATACCTGCTTCCGGATTTTCGGTCGGACTATAGGTAAAATCGGTTTCAGGAACCTTATTGCAGGAGCTGGCCATGCAAGAAAAAAACATACGATATCAGGAGGGGAAATGATTTATGCAGATTCATCGTATTTTGTCGTTTTGTGAATAATAGTGATTCGGGAAACGCGAAAGTAGTGGATTCATGAACAACCTACAAATTTTAAGCATGCTTCACATTTCTCTTTTTTATATCTTTCATGCAACATTCACCTTAACCCATCGTCATTGTGGCAGAGATTGAGAATTCCGGAAAGTATACCCCAAAGCACCTGAAGCTGATCGAGGCTTGTAAGAAGGGAGACCGGAAAGCACAGTTTGAGTTATACAGGCTGTACAGTTCGGCCATGTATAACACTACCCTGAGAATCGTCAGGGATCCTGATGATGCGGAAGATGTCATGCAGGAAGCGTTCTTAAAGGCTTTTTCAAGAATTGGCACCTACCGGGGAGAGGTTAGTTTCGGTGCATGGTTGAAACGGATTGTGGTGAATAAATCGCTGGATTTCCTCAGGTTGCGACGGGAGCATGTCTCCCTGGAGGATGTGGGTGAACTTGAAGAGATCCCCGATGATGCCCCGGAACTGATCGAGCTGGCCTACTCTGCAGACGATATCAGAAGGGCCATGTACGCTTTGCCTGAGGGATACCGGATTGTACTCTCCCTGATCCTGCTGGAAGGATATGATCATGAGGAGGTTTCGGAAATTCTCCGGATATCCAATGCCACTTCCAGAACCCAGTATCACAGGGCAAAAAAGAAACTTGCAGAATTATTAAAAAATGAGAAAAAAACAAGATGATTGATCTTGAGAAACATATAAGGGAACAAAGGCTGCTGCTGGATGCAGATAGCTCCCGCGATGGGACATGAGGACCGTTTTCGCCAGAAACTGGCTTATCAGCCAGCGAGGAAGGTGAATTTCCGACATGTCTTGCAGATTGCTGCATCCATTGCGGTGATCCTTGCCTCGGCATTTGTGCTGATCCGTACCAACAGGAGCGGTGATAAAGTAGCCGTACACGAGATTCCTGCATCGGTTATGGAGGCAGATCAGTACTACTCCACCCAGGTTAACCACAAGGTGGATCAGATCAGACAGTTCGATTTTGATAACGATGAAGGAGAAAACGGTGCTCCTCGACGAACTGGAAGAACTGGATGCTTATCAACAACAGCTAATGAAAGATCTTGAAGGCCAATCCCGACGATGAGCGGGTAATTAATGCCTTAATCAATCATTACCAGGTGAAGCTGGATGTTATGGACCAGATTATATATCAATTAAATCAATTAAAAACCGAAACAGATAAAAACAGATGAAAAAAAGAGTATCTAATTTGAGAAGTTTGCTCCTGTTGCTCCCAATTACAATAGTAAGCTTTTCTCTCTCTGCCCAGGATGCAGTGAAGGAATTTTCGGAATCCTTCAATGTAAGCGAGGGCATTACCCTTGCAGCCGATATCCGTTATTCGGATGTGGAGGTGCTGACGCTGGGATAAGAATGTGGTTGACATCTTTGTGGAGATCATGGTGGATGCTTCCTCCAACAGCAGGGCAGAGGACCAGTTGTCCAAGATCGATGTGAAAATTGGAAAATCTGGGAATGTCATTTCCCTGATAACTGAACTGGAAGAAGGGTGGTCAAGGAATGCCAAGGTTGATATCCACATTATCGTGAATGCACCGGCCTATTTGAACCTGGACATGTCATCTTCCTATGGGGATCTGTATTGTGCAGGAACTAAACGGACTTGGTAGATTTGAATACTTCGAAATATGGAAATCTGCAGTCCGGAACACTGGGCACGTGGGAATGAGAAGCCATATAACAACCATTGACCTGGCCTATTCCGATGCCACCATTGAATCTGCCGGCTGGATGGAGCTGGAACTGGCCTATTCGGATATGGAAGTGGAGAATTCAACCATGATTTTTTGTGAAAGCAAATATTCCAAACTGATCGGCGAAAAAACCGGTGGAATTATCACTGAAGGTGCCTATGATAAATACGATTTTCAAGGAAGTGGATAATTTTGTGGGAGAGCTGCGTTACTCAGGTGTTAAACTTGGACGCCCTTAATAAGAAACTGGATGTGGAGTCCAAGTATACCCATGTGAAGGTTTATAATGTTTCGCGAGATTTTAAGTCAATCAATGCAACAACCTCCTATGGTAATATCTACCTGAAGATGGAAGACGGTGCATCCTTTAAAATTGAGGGAGAAGCCAGGTATGGAAACTTTCAATATGGCCATGGACGGAAAACTCAACAAGATCAAGGAGAATAACATGGTGAAGATATGGGGTAACTGTAGGCACAGCTCCCAAAGGCTCCATCACCCTCGATGCCAGGTATGGCAATATCGATATTGAGTAAACGGAAATTTAAATATGAACTGAACAGTCCCGAAATTTTCATAATTTCGGGACTGTTGCGTTATGGTCAATTAATCCTGAAAATCATGAAATCCCTGAGAAACATCCTTTTTGTCCTTCTTCCCCTCTCATTCTTTGTGATTACCTGTAATGCAGCGGACCCAGATCCCTATGACTTTGCCCTTGTCCTTCATGGTGGTGCGGGATCCATGAACTTTGAAAACCTTCCGGAGCCCGCACAATTGGCTTACAAGGCCGCCCTGGATAGTGCGCTGCATCTTGGGCCTGGATCTCCTGGAGGAGGGAGGAGCAGCCATCGATGCAGTGGAGGTAGTGATCAGATACATGGAAGACAATCCGCTTTTTAATGCGGGAAGGGGTGCGGTTTTTACTGCTGAGGGAGTGAATGAACTGGATGCATCCATTATGCTGGGATCAGATCTGAATGCTGGTGCAGTTGCCGGTGTGAAAGATGTCAGGCATCCCATCACTGCAGCCAGGGCTGTGATGGAGCAGTCGGACCATGTGATGCTCTCGGGGGAAGGGGCATCGGAGTTTGCCAGGGAGTCCGGACTGGAGATCGTGGATCCCTCTTTCTTCTATACTGAAAAACGATATAATTCACTCCAGCGCGTGAAGGATGAGGAGAAGCATGGTACGGTGGGCTGTGTGGCGCTTGACCGCCAGGGAAATCTCTGTGCGGGCACCTCCACCGGTGGAATGACCAACAAAAAGTACGGCCGCATTGGCGATTCTCCGATCATTGGTGCGGGTACATATGCAAATAATGCCACCTGTGGTGTTTCTGCCACCGGTCATGGCGAATTTTTCATTCGCTGGGTTGTGGCCCACGACATTTCGGCATTGATGGAATACAAAGGCTATGATGTGGAGACAGCCGCCAGGGAAGTGGTGGAAGAGAAGCTGGTAAAGGCGGGTGGAAGCGGGGGTGTGATATGTCTTGACCGTTTTGGACGTCCGGCCATGATTACCAACACCAGCGGGATGTTTCGCGCCTACGGAAACGCTGCCGGAGATAAAGTAATTGCCATATTTAAAGAATAATAGCTTTTATTAATGATAAAAATATATTATAATCAAAATATATTATAAATTATATCTTTGATTTAAAGGGAAGAAAGGTCATAAAGTCAGCATGATGAACGATATAGGCCTCGGTGGTGCGTTTGATCATATCTCCTTCACCGGCATGGGCGGCAATGATGTGGCATACCTCCGGAGGGATGCCACAGCTCTCTGCCAGGGAAACTCCCGAGAAGGGGTGCCTGAGAAGTTTTCCATAGGAGCCCTGCACTGCCTTACCCTGGTCATCGAGCACATATTCCAGAAGTTTTCCCACATCGGCCAGGATGGCACCGGAAATCAGTACGTCCATATCCACAGGTAAGTCGTCTCCGAAAAACTCATTCATCTTGTTCCCACTGTCACGGGCAATATGAACCACGGCTCGCTTGTGATCCATGAACGTGACCTTCAGGTCGGGTCCGCACAACAGGGTGAAGGGGATCCGATTCAGGTCCCGGGGGCTTAATACACTTTTTTCAAGGGCCTTTTGCCATACCATGGCTGTTTTTTGCCTTAAGTCCTGATTAGTGATCCACTGAATCTCGGGCCACAATTCGATAACTTCCTTAGCTATATTTTTCATTTTTTCTCCTTATAGTTTGGCAATAATCGCATCGGCCATCTGCCTTGTGGAGGCTGCACCCTTTTGAATTACATCGGCCCGGCCTGTCATTTTCTTCATATCGTAGGTCCTGACCTTACCCTCCATAATCACGCTGGCTATGGCTCTTTTGATTCGACCAGAAATTTCCGCTTCACCCATATGGTCCAGCATCATACATGCCGATTCGATCATGGCTATGGGATTGACGATGCTTTCAGGGTAGTCGGCGTATTTGGGAGCGGAGCCGTGTGTAGGCTCAAATACTGATACCTCCTCTCCCAGGTTTGCACTGCATGCAAAACCAAGTCCCCCGATCAAACCGGCAAAACCATCGGAAACAATATCTCCAAACATGTTCCCGGCCACTATCACACCATAGCTTTCAGGATTCTTGGTAAGCCACATCATCTGGGCATCAATGTTGGTGTTCCACAGTTCAATATCTGGGAAAATCGGCTGCCTGCATTTCCTGAGCCATCTTGTACATCATGCCGGAAGTTTCCCTGATCACATTGGGTTTTTCGCAAACAGTTACACTCTTATATCCATATTTCTCGAGCATGTCGAAAAAGCAGCCCTGAGAATCCTTTCAGTAGCCCCTTTGGTGAAGATGCGGGTGGATATGGATAATTCCTCTCTGGGAACATTTCCGAAATTCTTCATGAATTTAGGGTGGCAGGCAAGTCCCTGGTAAACGATGTCAGGCGGATTGCTCCATTCAACACCTCCGTAAAGGCCCTCTGTATTCTGCCTGAAGATGACCACATCCACTTCGGGCTCCTCAATGCTGTCTCCGGCTCCGCGCCGTATGAAATTCAGAGGATTACCCTTATAGGTCCTGCAGGGCCTGATGCATATATCCAGGTTGAAATGTTGTCTGAGTCCCACAATGGGGCTTGAATAGACCAGACCCTTTTCTTTTAGCATGGGATCCAGTTCAGCGAATGCGGCATCTTTAGGTTTACTGGTAATGGCACCGAAAAGTCCGATCTTGTGTTTTTCCAAAAGCTCAATGGTGCGGTCGGGCAGGGGATTTCCCTCCTGCTTCCAGAACTCCCATCCAATATCTCCTTCCACATAGATCGGCAGAGAAGCCGGCCTTTTCAAGTACCCGAATGCATTCTTCAAGGACAACCTTTCCGATCCCGTCTCCCGGGAAGAGCGACAATGGTACGTTTTTGCTATGTTCATAAACAGATTATAAGGGGTTAAAGAATTCTTATCTTTGCGAATGTAGAAGATATATTTGTCATTGGAATGTTGATTTATCTTCTTTTGAAGAAAAAGTATTGCATAACATAAAAGCCATAATTCCTTACCTGCATGCAAGAGATTTCGGCCCTTCAACCCAAAGAGGTCTGGGCATATTTTGAAGAGATTCTGGCCATCCCCAGGATCTCCAAACAGGAGAAAAAGATCGTTGCTTATCTTGAGCGAATTTGCTCAGGAAAAAGGGCTCAACTGCCAGGTGGACCATGTGGGAAATGTGCTGATCAGCAAAGCGGCATCTCCTGGAATGGAATCCAGAAAGGGGATGATTCTTCAGGCCCATCTGGATATGGTGGGAGAGAAACATGCTGATGTTGATCATGATTTTACCCTGGATCCCATACTTCCTGTTATTAGAAGATGGCTGGGTCAAGGCAAGTGGGACCACCTTAGGCGCTGATGACGGAATAGGCATTGCAGCAGCCATGGCCATCCTGGCCTCAGATGAGTATTCAGTCACGGACCTCTGGAATGCTTGTTTACCGCCGACGAAGAGAGCGGAATGACCGGAGCCCTGGGACTCAAGCCCGGGTTTCTCAAAGGTTCCATCCTTCTGAACCTGGATTCGGAGGATGAGGGGGAGATTTTTATAGGTTGTGCAGGAGGGATCGATACGGTGGCAAGCCTGAAGCTTAAACAGAAAGCGGACAGGAAGAAATAAGGTGGCCCTTAAAGTAAGGGTAGGAGGTTTGAGAGGTGGTCACTCGGGCGATGAGATTCATCTGGGCCTGGGTAACTCCATCAAAATATTGAACCGTTTTCTTTGGAATGCCAACCGGAGATTTAAAATAGGTCTGGCCAGTTTTGAAGGAGGTAAAGCACGCAACGCCATTCCCCGTGAAGCTGAAGCGGTTATTGTTGTACCTGAAAGAGAGATGGAGCTGATCCAGGTTTATTTTAACTCTTTTAAAGAGATCATTTCCAGGGAACTGGCAAAGGTGGAGCCCGGATTTACCATGAGCATCGAAAAGGTTGAAATTCCGGATTTTATGATCCGGAAAAAGCAACAAAGGAAACTTTTCAATACCCTTTATGCCGCTCCCCATGGTGTCATTGCCATGAGCCAGGAGATTCCCGGAATGGTCGAGACCTCCACCAACCTGGCAGCCATCAGGCGCTCTCGAAGACGATCATCTTGAGATTGTGACCAGCCAGAGAAGCAGTGTTGAGTCTGCCAAAGAGGGATATTTCCGACAGAATGGAATGCACTCTTCAGCCTGCTGGAGGCCAGTGTGAAACATTCTGATGGTTATCCTGGATGGAAACCTGATCTGGATTCGGAGGTGCTGAATATCTCCAGAGAGGTCTATGCAGCGACTCTTTGGGACCGAGGCGGAGGTGAAAGCAATTCACGCGGGACTTGAATGCGGACTTTTTCTGCAGAAATATCCCGATCTGGATATGATCTCCTTCGGACCCACCATTAAAGGGGCTCATACACCCGAGGAGCGGATCGAGGTAGATACCGTGGATAAATTCTGGAGATTTCTCCTGGAAATGCTGAAGAAGTCTCCTCAGCAGACTTAGACCAGGATTTTACTGGACCGGTTCGAAATCTCCCTTGCTCACCCCACAAACAGGGCAGTACCAATCATCAGGAATATCTTCAAAAGGGGTTCCCGGGGCGATGCCGCTATCAGGATCCCCTTCTTCAGGATCATAAACAAATCCACATATGGTGCACTGGTATTTTTGCATGTTCTTGTTGGGTCTGTTGAGTTATTTTCGCTTTGCTAAGCAAGAGAATCAGACTTCCTGTAACCACCTCTCCGGTTTCAACGTCCAGTTCGGATCCGTTCATGCTGTGAGGAATCAGGTATACCACCATCATCACCAGGGCGGCCAGTATAGCCAGCCACCTTCCATAGGACTTCTTCCTGAGGAACCAGGCAGCCACAAAGGCAATCAAGTGCGAAAGCTGTCTTATTGTCGGTAAGGTCATCCCCAAGGGGCCATCCTGTCCAGAACTGCTCCGAAGGAAAATTTCTGAACAACTGGTCCCAGGATAAATCCACCCAGGATCAGAAAAATCAGGGTCATTCCCACGTATCTTTTGTAGACCGGCATAATTGGCCAGGGCAAAGAAAATGGTAGCCATGGACCAGATCACGGTCAGACACCATCATCAGCACGTGGGGGATCAGTACCCAGGCAGGCACACTACCTCTGAAGCGGATGACCACATTTTCACCATCATGTATATCAATCAGTGAACCGTCGGCCATCAATTCCAGGTGGTATTCAATTTTTCCGGCGGGGGGCTGAAGGGGAAGGCTTGTGCTAAGCATATCTCCCTGCCTCTCCATCACCAGGGTATCCCATGGATTCTCTGTGGGGAAAAGTCGCCAGATTAGTTTAGCAGAAAAGCCCTCGGGAAGCTGCACCTCCACCGGGTAATCGCCAGGTCTTCCATTGTTGGAGCGTGGAAGGTCAAAGTGGATTTCCTCATTCTGGTAACTAATTTCATATTTTTTAGGGTAGGTGGGTCCAGTCATTTTCTGGTAAACCATGGCTGCCAGGGACACTGCTACTGCCAGCACCCAGAAACAGGACTTTTTTCAATTTCAGATTCATCGCTATATTTATTTTTAAATTCTTACAAGTATTTCCATTTTATCGCCCCCGCGATTTACGGTAACAACAATGTCCATGCCCTCTTTGAGCTGGCCCATACGACTCATATAATCGTATACATTGCCCACCGATTTACCCTCGATGGCAATAATCACGTCACCCTTCTGTATGCCTCCCACAGCGGCGGGTTTGCCTTCGGTGACAAACATGACCGGCATTCCTTCGCTTCCATCGTAATTCATATCAGGCATCAATCCCAGTGTAATTCCCCCTCGGCGTCCACGCGACGAACCTCGTACTTTGGGGCCGGCTTCCACAAAGGCAATTCGTTCCTCCTTGTTGGCCAGAGCCTCGGCAATATCTGCCACATAGGAGATCACCTCCTTAGCCCCTTCCATGTTAATGGATGCCAGGTCATCGGATGGTGTGTGGTATTCGGGCATGTGCTCCGGTGGAGATAAAGAGTACAGGCACATCCTTTGCATAAAATGCAGCATGGTCGGAAGGCCCATATCCTTCGTTGGAGAACTTCAGACTGAAGCCATAATCCTTGTTCAGGGAATCCAGGAGGGCTCGCAAATCCGGGTGAGGTGCCCACGCCGCCAATTTGAAGCTGACGTTCTTCATTGAGTCTGCCCGACCATATCCAGGTTGATCATGACCTGAATCTTCGGAAAGATCAAAAGGAGGATTTTCGGACAGGTATTTAGATCCCACCAGCCCCATCTCTTCAGCACCAAAGGTGGCAAAGACCATGGTCCTGGCAGGAGATCTGGAAACCATGTATTCGGAAATCTCAATCACACCGGCAACTCCCGAGGCATTGTCATCGGCACCATGAGTGGACCGCAATGGTGTCGGGTGCACGTGAAGAAGCTTCCGGGGCCACCCATTCCCAGGTGGTCGTGATGGGCACCAATTACCACAAATTCCCCCTTCAGCTTCGGATCTGATCCTTCCAGAAAGGCAAGGGTATTTGATGTTTCCACTTTCTTAGGTTGCAGGTCGACTGAAATGGAAAGTTCCATGGAGGTGGCCAAGGAGGCTGGTTTCCCTGTCGTCAGTGATTTGCCTGTCAAGGACGGCAAGACTATCCTTTCCGGCTGCAGCAAGTAATTTTTTCAGCCGCATTGCGGCTTAGCTGGATCACCGGGATGGAAAGGGCATGTTGTTTACCTTTCAGTTCATCCAGTGCATCTTTGGGATCGAAGCTTCGCCCGAAACCAGAATAACCCCGGCGGCCCCCAGGTCGGATGCCAGCAGCGCCTTGCCCCTGTCCTCGCTATAAGTTGATGATAAGGGGAGGAGGGTTCCTGTTTCCCGGGAACGCCCCTTAGAATCATGACCCACTTTCCAGATGGATCAATGGACTGGTAATCATCCCATTTTAGCTCTTCTTCGTTCACACTGAATCCATAACCTGCAAACACCAGTTGGCAGTGACAAGGAGTCCATTGCCACTGAAAGAGATTGGGAGTAAAGTCCACTCCGGCCTCCAGTGTCATTTTCCTCAAAATGATGCTTTATTTCCCGGACCAGCTTCAATATCAGTAACAATGTCGAAATGTTGCAAACCGCTTTTTTCATAAAGGTCCAGTCCCGCTGCCTTATAGGTCGCAGTAATATAGTCGGCAAGCTTAGCATCCTCCTCGCTGCCCGGATAGCGGCCTTTTAACTCATCGGAGGCCAGGTAGGAAATATGTTCCTCGATTTCCGGGGTGGTGATTTCAGGCTCAAATCGGCTTTGACAGGAGATAAATAGAGGGATTATCAGAAAAAAATACAGTTTACGATTCATTGTATATACTTGTTATTCAGTCTATTGACTTGCAATATTTATATTTTAGTTTAAAGTCAGCAAGATACAATTTATTCCTTTTTTTAAGGAACTACTTGACATGAATTGAAATAAATATATACTTTTACGAAGTTGTTTAACATGTTTGTCAAACATATTTGTCAAAATATATATTATTCCAGATGGAACTTCAAACAGAGACAGAATTGAAGATTGTTGTATCGGCCGAGAAACTCTTTTACCAGAAGGGTAAGGCAGGCACCTCCATGCAGGATATTGCTGATGATGCGGGGATCAACCGGACCCTTCTGAACTACTATTTCAGAAGCAAGGATATATTATTTGAAGCAGTATTCCGTAAGGCCCTTGGTAGTTTTGTTCCCGGCCTAGCGGCCATGTTCAAATCAGATATGGACTTCGAGAAGCTTGTGCCAAAACTGATTCATACCATTATCGATACCATGATTGCCAATCCCCAGATTCCGATTTTTGTGCTCCAGGAACTCTCCTCCAATCCGGAAAGGATGCCCCAGGTCATCAAGGAATATGGGTGTTGATCCTGAGCTTGTTATCAGGAAGGTGGAGGATCAGGAATTATTTTATGCAATTGATCATCAACCTGATTAGCCTTTGCATATTCCCCTTTGCAGCCCGACCGGTTATCACCGGCCTATTTTTCAATGGTGATCATGATGCCTTTGTGACAGCCATGAAACAGCGAAGAGAAATCCTTCCGGAGATGTTTCTGAAATTAATGAGTCAAAACCAATAATATGAGAGCAATCGTTTTCATCCTGCTATTTAGCTTTGCAGGGGTGCTTAATGCACAGGAGACCATCACCCTGTTTGAACTGTCACAGTCAGGCACATTGAAAATGCACCCAGGCTTGCTGACAGGGAGCATATCCAGCAAATCGGAGCCTTGAAAACAGATCAGGCAAAATCAAACTGGTACCCGAGTCTGGATCTGAATGGAAACTAAGCTACCAGTCCGATGTGGTGACAGTTGACACTCACCGATCCAAGCATACCGGTGGCCTTTCCCCAGGTTCCCCATGATCAGTATGGTCTGAACCTGGATGTGAGGCAGAACCTTTATGACGGTGGGATCACAAAGCAAGTTAAAGCAGTTTGAAGAGGCTAGGACAGCAGCAGATCTGCAGCAGGTGGAGGTGGATCTTTATGGATTAAAGGCACGGGTGAATCTCTACTATTTTGCCATCCTGGAGCTTCAGGCCAACAGGCATTAACCTGGAGCATCCATATGGAAAACCTGAAGGCAAGGCAGGAAACCATGCGAACAGCCATTGATAACGGAACACTGCTGGAGGCAGACATGAAAGTGATGGAAGTTGAGGTCTCTGAAGATAAAACAAGCCCTCCTGGAGGTTGATTCACGAAAGCAGGCCATGATCAGCGCTCTGAATGTCCTTTGTGGAACCACCCTTGGGAGTGATACAGAACTTCAGCTTCCCAATCTGGATGGATATTCCATGGAAGAGATAAACCGCCCCGAATACACCCTATTTGAACTGAAAGAAGCCTCGCTGGAGGCCGGAAAGGAGCTAAGCGGCCGGAAAAGAATGCCGGTTCTCTATGCCTTTGGCCAGACCGGTTATGGAAAACCGGGTTACAATATGATGAGTGAAACCTGGGACTTCTACTACATGGTCGGGGCTGGCTTAAAGTGGAACATCTGGGACTGGAATGCCACAGGCCAGGAGAAGCAGGTGATCGAAAACCAGCAGATGATATTAAACAATCAAAGGGAAAGCTTTACAGAAGGAGGTCTCACTCCAAGCTGGTTCAGGAGGAGGCTAAAATTGAGCAGTACAGGCAATCCATGGAACTTGAAAAACAGGTGCTGGATCTCCAGAGGGAGATTTCCCAAAATGCAGCGACCAAGCTTTCCAACGGGACCATCACGGCCACTGACTATATCACAGAACTGAACAAGGAGAGCCTTTCAAGTAACAAGCTGGCCACCCACAGAGATCAGACTTACCCAGTCCATTACCAATTATTTAACCATTCAAGGAAACCTGTAAAAAAAACGATCATGAAACGAATTCGCACCTATATTCTGCTGGTATTTATTCCCCTTATCTCTTGCAACAATGAAAAAGAGCTGGTCGATGCTTACGGCAATTTTGAAGCCATCGAAGTGCTTCTCTCTGCCGAAACTGCCGGGGTGATTGATTGATTTCCCGCTAGAGGAGGGTGACAGACTAAAGAAGGGCCAGCTTGTGGCCTCCATTGATACCATTCAGCTTGTTCTTCAAAAAGAGCAGCTTCAGTCGGGTAAATCATCCCTTGGCGCCAGGATCAATACCCTGGATGCCCAGGTAAAGGCCAGCCAGGTTCAGCTGGAGAACCTCTTGCGCGAGAAAGAAAAGGATTGATAAGCTGGTGGAGGGTGGTGCTGCAACTTCAAAACAAAAGGATGATATTGAGGGACAGATTAACCTTCTTGAGGCGCAGATTTCGGCCACTGAATCCCAGAAGGCATCGGTTTATGCGGAGCGTCAAGACCCTTGATATTCAAATCAGCCAGGTGGAGGATAAGATTGACAGAAGCATGGTGAGGAGTCCGATTGATGGAACCATCCTTACCAAATTTAAGGAGCAGGGCGAGCTTGCAGCACCCGGACAGCCCCTTTGCAAGGTGGCCAATATGGATGAATTGATCCTCAGGGCATATATATCCGGAAATCAGTTGTCATCTGTGAAGACCGGAGCCCGGGTCACGGTTCAATTTGATGCTGAGCAGGGCCTGGAGGCAGCTACGGGTATTGTTAGCTGGATTTCCTCCCGTGCAGAATTCACACCCAAGATTATACAGACCAGGGAGGAGCGGGTGAACCTGGTCTATGCAATAAAAGTAGTCGTTCCCAATGATGGCAGACTGAAAATAGGTATGCCCGGGGAGGTAATTTTTTAAATAATTGCTGAAAATATGTCGCTGATTATTGACCATATAGATAAATCCTTTGATGCCGTAAGGGCCCTCTCTCAGGTCGACTTTGAGGTGAAGGATGGGGAGCTGTTCGGATTGATCGGTCCCGACGGAGCGGGAAAATCGACCCTCTTTCGCATCATGGCCTCACTGGTGGTACCCGATGCAGGACGCTGCCTCATGCATGGGCACGATGTGGTGACCGACTACCGGGAGGTAAGGAAGATCATCGGCTATATGCCTGGTCGTTTTTCACTCTATATGGACCTTTCGGTGGAGGAGAACCTGGCTTTTTATGCCCGGGTATTCGGAACTACTGTGAAAGAGAACTACGATCTTATTCGCGATGTGTATGAACAGATAGCACCCTTTAAAAAACGACTGGCCGGGAAACTTTCCGGTGGAATGAAACAGAAGCTCGCACTCTCCTGTGCACTTATTCACAGGCCGGAAATTCTGATCCTGGATGAACCCACCACCGGTGTGGATGCAGTAAGCCGTCATGAATTCTGGGATTTACTCAAGAAGATACAAACCCAGGGGATTACCATTGTGGTCTCCACTCCCTATATGGATGAGGCAGAGATGTGCGACCGGGTTGGCACTGATTCAAAAGGGAAGAGTTCTGGAAATCTCGGATCCTCTCAAAACATGCAGGATGAAACGCAGTTGCTTTACTCTCTTCGCAGCAGCAAAGGAGTTTACGCATATCTTGAACAGGGTTCGGAATCTTGAAGGGTGTAAACACGCCTGGTTATTTGGGGATCGCTTGCATGTGACGCTTTTTTCTAAGGAGGATGCTGCTATTATTAAATCGGAGCTGAAGCAGTGGGATGACCCCTCCCTCGAATGGAAATCCATTATTCCCTCCATAGAAGATCGTTTCATGGGAATGATTGAGCAAGAAGGCCTGGATCAAATAATCAGGGGGAGACTAACTGATGGGTAACAAGGAACATATCATTGAGGTGAAGGATATGGTTAAGAAGTTTGGCTCCTTTGTTGCAAATGACAGGCTCACTTTTCATGTGGAGAGGGTGAGATATTTGGTTTCCTGGGTGCAAATGGGGCAGGGAAGACCACAGCCATGCGGATTCTTTGCGGACTCTCGTACCCTACTTCCGGAGAGATCCAGTGTGGCGGGACATGATGTGTACCGGGAGAGGGAAAAGATTAAACAGAAGATTGGCTATATGTCCCAGAAGTTCTCTCTATATGAGGATCTGACCGTCTCTGAGAATATCCATCTTTATGCCGGTATCTATGGACTGGGAAGAAAGCAGATTGTTTCCAGGGAAGAACAGTTGCTTCGAGCGCCTGGGACTTACCCATATCCGAAGCCGCTTTATCAGCGAAATTCCACTCGGATGGAAGCAGAAGCTGGCATTTTCGGTGGCCATTTTTCATCAGCCTGATATCGTTTTTCTGGATGAACCGACGGGCGGAGTCGATCCCATTACCCGACGCCAGTTCTGGGAGATGATTCATGATGCAACTGAGGAGGGGATCACAGTTTTTGTGACCACCCACTATATGGATGAAGCGGAGTATTGTGACCGGGTGTCTATCATGGTGGATGGACGAATCGATGCTCTGGATACTCCTGCCGGTTTGAAAAAGCAATTTGAATCAGAAAATATGAATGAGGTATTTCTTAAACTGGCAAGAGGGTGAAGCGTTTTTTTGGATTTGTAAAGAAGGAATTTCAGCACATCTTCAGGGATGTGAGTACGCTGGTGATCCTGTTTGGACTTCCCATCGTGATGATCATTCTTGTTCGGGTTTGTGGTTACCACCGAAATCAGGGATGTGGAGGTGGGAATCTGGGATCGCTCCATGGACCAGGCATCCATCAGTGCCACACAGAATATATTCTCTTCGGGCTATTTTATATCTGCCGGATACTTGCAAAATGAGGCGGAGATCGGGGAGCTCTTCCGCAGCGGAAAGGCAAAGGTGGTGGTGGTTTTTGAGGAGGGTTTTGAGAGGAATCTTCTGAGGGAAAACCGTGCGGCCATCAATCTGATTGCCGATGCCTCTGATGCAAATTCGGCCCAGCTTTCACTTACCTACCTGCAGGGTGTGCTGATGAACTATTTTCAATCGCTGAATCCGGATGTATAAGGTGCCATGGACCGTGAATATGAAGTCAAGGATGTTTTATAATGAGGAGCTTCAGGGCGTATATATGTTTGTACCCGGACTGATGGCGATGATCCTGATGCTCATTTCAGCCCTGATGACCTCGGTAACCATTACCCGGGAGAAGGAGTTTGGGACCATGGAACTGTCTACTGGCGTCACCACTGAAACCCAGGGAGATCATCCTGGGTAAAGTAACACCCTATGTGCTGCTCTCCTTTGTCAACGCACTGACCATCATTACTTCTTGGGCTTCCTGGTTTTTCATGTGCCGGTGGCTGGAAGTCTCTGGCTGTTGATGGCGGAGTGCATGCTCTATATTACCCTGGCCCTCTCACTGGGAGTGTTGATCTCCACCAGCGTAAAGACACAGCAGATGGCCATGTTTATGAGCATGCTGGGACTGATGCTTCCCACCATCCTGCTTTCGGGTTTTATTTTTCCCATCGACAATATGCCAAAAGTATTGCAGTGGTTCTCTGCAATCATGCCTCCCCGCTGGTTTATCGTGATTGTGAAGAACATCATGTTGAAGGGTACCGGCTATTGCTTTTATCTGGAAGGAGACCCTGATTCTTATTTGGGATGACACTTTTCTTTCATTCTGGCCTCAGTCAGAAGGTTTAAAATCAGGCTGAATTAGCACAAAGGATATGAGGATACTATTATACACTACTGATAAAAGAGTTCAAGCAGATCTTCCGGAACAAGTTGATGCTACCCATCATTTTTGTGATTCCGGTCGTGCAGATGATCCTGCTGACCTATGCAGCCAGCCTGGAGATGAAGGGGATCAACATGGCAGTGGTGGACCAGGATTACTCCCAGGCATCACGTCAACTGATCTCCCACTTTGAAGGCTCACCATTTTTTGAGATCAAAATGTAAGCCACAATTACCAGGAGGCCGAGGATGAACTGATCGGTGACCGGGTGGATGTGATCCTGCATTTGAAGCATGATTTTGAGAAGAAATTATACCGTGGATAAACAGACCGATCTGCAATTGGTGGTCAATGCCATCAATGCCACTGAGGCCGGACTGATCAATGCTTACTGCACCCAGATTATCTGTCGGCTTTCAACAGCCGGGTAAGGTCAGAGTGGTTTGAAATGGATGGAGTCTGGCAATACAGCTTGTCCTTGAAATTTTTCCAAGATACTGGTATAATCCACTACTGGACTTTAAGATCTATATGTTTTCAGGGGTACTGGTGATCATTGTGACCCTGATCGGTATGCTGCTTACAGCACTGAATCTGGTGAGGGAGAAAGAGATGGGCACAACAGAGCAGATTAATGTTACCCCCGTCGGAAAGTACCAGTTCATTATGGCCAAATTGACTTCCCTTTATGGTTATAGCCCTTTTTGAGCTGACATTCGGACTGATCATAGGCCGCCTTCTTTTCGGCCTTCCCATTGTGGGAAGCCTGGGTTTGCTCTTTCTTTTCACCGTGGTCTATCTGCTTGTGGTACTGGGGATTGGCCTGTTTTTATCGACCATTTCCAATACCCAGCAACAGCTGATGTATTTGGCCTTCTTTTTCATGCTCACCTTCATCCTGATGAGCGGGGTATTTACCCCGGCCGACAGTATGCCCGCCTGGGCTCAGAAGATTAAATCTTTTTAATCCTGTGGCCTATTTCATGCGGGTGATCCGGATGATCCTCCTCAAGGGTTCCGGTTTCACTGATATCAGCAGGGAGTTTTACAGCCTTTGCGTTTACGCTACCCTTATTTTGACCCTGGCCATCACAAATTACAGGAAAACTACCTGATAAGGTAGTCGAAAACCCGGTCCGTACCCTTAGAATCCCAGTTTACGGCATCCCTTTTTATGAACTACAATTTTCCCGGCAGGAGAAATGATGTAGGTGGTGGGGATGGAACTGTGCTCGGAATACCCCGGGTTCAGGCGAGGTGGCATAGTGGACTGGTACCGTATAACCATGTTTTTCCATGAATGCCTCCACCACGCCAGGCTCCTGGTTTGTGACCAGTAAAAATTCAACCGCTTTGCCATGTTTTTCCCAGGCTTTCTGAATTTCAGGAAGCTCAGCCACACAGGGAGGGCACCATGTGGCCCAAAAATTTAAGGAAAACTGCTCTTTCCCGGAACGCTGAAAAGTTCACAGCTGAACCATCATCCTTACGCAGTATCCAGTTGTAGTCATTTTCGCCCAGGCTCATTTGTCTCTCCTCAGGGATCATTGAGGGAGTTCTTTATGTTTAATGCCACCCGGTTGATACTTGTTGAGATTACCTTCCTTGGACCGGGAATAATCAAAAGGATGAGCAATACCCAAAAGAATAGGTCTCCAACCTTCTGAGCTGTAGTTCTGCTATCCTTCCATTTTGTAAGTCTCTCTTTCAATGTTGTCATGGGGTCCTGTTTTTTTGCAAAGTTAGTTTTTCCCTAAATATCCTTCCATCAAGTTTATTATATTTGTTCAGCGAAACTAGCTGCTGCATGCTTAAAAAAATAAGAATTTTCTTCAAAGAGGAGATTTGGTCGCACGACCTCTCCACTAAGTCAGCCAGGCGGAGCTTCGTGATCAGGCAGATAAGGATATACATTCTTGCTTTTAAAGGTTTTTTTGAGGACCGGGCCACAGTGAAAGCTGCTGCGCTAACCTATTTCACCATGCTTTCCATCGTACCGGTATTTGCAATTTTGTTTTTTATTGCGCGGAATTTCGGTTTTGAGGGGCGGCTGGATGAGATGATCAATAATAATGCTGCCGGACAGGAGGAAATTATAAACTGGCTGACCGATCTGGTGGATGACCTGCTTCTGAATGTAAAAGGAGGCCTGGTAGCGGGTATTGGCGGAATTGTTCTTATTCTGGTCGGTGGTGCAGGTTCTCAACAACATTGAGTCCTCTTTCAATGACATCTGGCAAATCAAGAAAGGCGCGGAGTCCTGCGCAGGAAATTTTCCGACTACCTTGCCATGATCATCATCAGTCCCTTTCGCCATTGGTCTTTCGGGAAGTATGAGGGTGAAGATTGAAACCATGGCTGACCAGTTTGAATTTTTGAGGCCCCTGATTGTCTACTGATCAAATCGGTACCCTTTGTCTCCATCTGGATTCTTTTTACGGTCGTTTATCATTGTAATGCCAAATACCAAGGTGAAGTTTAAGAATGCATTGATTGCCGGTGTGATTGCCGGTACCGCTGCGTTGCTTTTCCAGTCACTCTATCAGGATCTTCAGATCGGAGTCTGGCGCTTCAATACCCTTTACGGAAGTATTGCCATGATCCCCCTTCTTCTTTTATGGCTGCAGATTACCTGGCTTGATTGTACTCATGGGGGCCGAACTCTCTTTCGCATATCAGAATATCGAGCATTATGAGTATGAGGAGGCTGCATTAAAACTGAGTCACGATAACAAACGGATACTGACCCTTCTGATCTTCACATCAGATCATTAAGAATTTTGAGGAAGGAGGCGAACCACGGAATACAGAATATCTGAGTCACCAGCTGGGCATTCCGCTCAGACTGCTAAATGAACTGGTTTATGAACTGGTGAGTGCGGGAATCCTCGTGGAGCTGGCAGCAAGCAATCCCAAGGATCGCTCCTATGTGCCTGCAGTGGACATACACAAGATTACGGTGGAGTATATCTACAGCCAGATTGAGAAGGTGGGTGGTGATCATCTCTATGTAACCGAATCGGACGAATTTGGAAAAGATAACCAGGATCCATGACCACCTCATGCACTCCTTAAGGGAGTCGCCTTCCAATATACTGCTGAAGGATTTATAGGATAATATTGAATTGATAGAAGTTAAGATGATTTAACGATAATTTAATATCTCACTGGATTTGAAGTTTACGGATTATTAGTTAATATTGCAGAGGATTAAAAAGACATGAATATTTACAGGCAGCATAGCGTCCATCATAACCATCACCACGTGACTTGGTTAGGACCCTGTGCAGATCAATGTAATCCTAATGTTGAGGTGAGGTTTGCAGATTCTGCAGACCTTTTTTGTTTAAAATAACTTGAAATGGAAAAAATAAGAATAGCAATACAAAAATCGGGAAGGCTCAGCGAGAAGTCTCTGAAGCTGCTTAATGGAGGCTGGAATTTCCTTAAATAATGGATCCAGGAAACTGCGTTCAGTGGCCCAGTCCTTTCCTCTGGAGGTGATCTATCTGCGGGATGATGATATCCCCAATATGTGGAGGATGGCGTAGCCCATATCGGGATCGTAGGTGAAAATGAGTATGCCGAAAAGGAGTGTGAGGTGGACCTGGTGGAAAGGCTTGGGTATTCCAGGTGCAGACTCTCCATCGCCATTCCAAAATCTGAAGAATATAAGGGCATTGAAGATCTGCAGGGAAAGCGAATTGCCACTTCCTATCCGGTGATCCTGAAGAAATTCCTGGCTGAACATGGTGTTTCGGCTGATATTCATTTTCTCAGTGGTTCGGTGGAAATTGGACCCTCCATTGGGATTGCCGATGCGATTTTTGATATTGTAAGTTCGGGTAGTACCCTGATCAGCAATGGCCTGAAGGAGGTGGAGGTTGCCATGAAATCTGAAGCAGTGGTCATTGCAAACCGCAATCTGGATGATGGGGTGAAAGCCATCCTGGCCAATCTGCTTATTCCGGATTCGCAGTGTGATGGCTGCATCCAACAATAAGTATATCCTTCTGAATGCTCCCAATGATAAATTGCAGGAGATCATCAATTGTACTTCCGGGGATGAAGAGTCCCACGGTGATGCCTCTGGCCGAGGAGGGCTGGAGCTCCGTTCACTCGGTCCTGAAGGAGAGTACCTTCTGGGAGGTGATTGACCGCCTTAGGGAGCTGGGTGCACAGGGAATCCTGGTCATTCCCATTGAAAAAATGATTGTCTGATATTATAAAGTGTTTCAGACCATGAATATTATTCGATATCCTGAACGTGAAACCTGGCCCGGCATTCTTAAGCGACCTGAACTGAACCAAAGTAAACTGGAGGACCAGGTTCAGCAGATTATCAAGGATGTGGCAAAGAATGGCGATGATGCCGTTCGTTCCTATACCAAACAGTTTGACAAGGTGGATCTGGATCAGCTGGAGGTAGCCGATGAAGAGATGAAAAAGCCGGAGAAAAGGTGGAAAAATCTCTGAAGAAGGCCATTGAAGAGGCACATTGGAATATCCTGACCTTTCACAAGAAACAGGTCCATCCAACGGAAACCATTGTAACCACAGCCGGAGTACGTTGCTGGCAGAAACCCATGCCCATTCAGAAAGTGGGGCTCTATGTTCCAGGAGGTTCAGCTCCCCTGCTCTCCACGGTTTTGATGCTGGGAATTCCTGCCAAAATTGCAGGATGTCATGAAGTGATCCTCTGTTCACCGCCCGATAAGGAAGGCAAGGTGAATCCTACCATACTTTACATAGCCGATCTGCTGGGAATAAACCGGGTATTCTGCGTGGGAGGGGCACAGGCCATTGCCGCCATGGCCCACGGTACTGAGAGTATTCCGGCCGTTAATAAGATATTTGGTCCCGGAAATCAGTTTGTTACCATGGCCAAGCAGATTGTCAGCCGGGAAACGGTGGCCATTGATATGCCTGCAGGCCCGTCCGAACTGGCTGTTGTGGCTGATGCCACATCAAATCCAGCCTTTATCGCCTCCGATCTGCTCTCCCAGGCTGAACACGGACCCGACAGCCAGGTTTTGCTCCTGTCCGATTCGGAAGCGTTAATCGGCCGGGTGCAGGCCGAATTGAAAGATCAACTGGCAAAGCTTCCCAGGAGAAAGATTGCCGAGGCTGCCCTTGATCACAGTAAAATGATTCTGCTAAAGGACCAGACTGAAATTATGGAAATGGTCAATCTCTATGCCCCTGAACACCTGATCATCGTGACAGAGAACTATGCAGAGCTGGCTGAGCAGGTGGTCAATGCCGGTTCGGTATTTCTGGGGGACTACACACCTGAAAGTGCCGGTGACTATGCATCAGGGACAAACCATACCCTGCCCACCAATGGTTGGGCCATCTCCTACAGCGGGGTGAATATGGATAGTTTCTATAAAAAGATTACCTACCAGGAGATCAGTAAGTACGGGCTTTTAAACATAGGTGACTGCCGTGATGAGAATGGCCGAGGCCGAGCAACTTCAGGCCCATAGTAATGCTGTCTCCATCAGACTGAATTATTCTGACAATGAATAATATGTATTCCATAAGCAGCCTGGTCAGGGAGAATATTCGAAAGCTTGTTCCCTATGCTTCGGCCCGGGATGAATATTCCGGTTCAGCCTCTGTTTACCTGGATGCCAATGAGAATCCCCATAATCCACCCCTGAATCGATATCCCGATCCAAGCCAGGTCACACTTGAAAGGTCTGATTGCATCCATGCGAGGAGCAGCAAACAGAGAACTTATTTCTGGGAAATGGAAGTGATGAGGCAATTGATTTGTTATTCAGGGTATTGTGTGAGCCTGGGAGGGATAATGTGCATTACGGTTAGATCCCACCTATGGTATGTATGGGGTTTGTGCCGCCATCAATGATGTGCAGTGTAAGAGTGTTCTTCTCAGGGAGGATTTCAGCCTTGATGCAGCTGCGGTTCTGGCTGCTGTGGACGAAAGCACAAAGATGATTTTTCTTTGTTCTCCCAATAATCCCACTTCCAATTCCCTGGAGATGGATGCTATGCTCGAAATTATGGACAAGGCCCCCTGTATGGTGGTGGTGGATGAAGCATATATTGATTTCAGCAATGAGCCGGACTTGCTGTCCCTGGTTCCTGAAAAGAAGAACCTGGTGGTACTGCAGACCCTTTCAAAAGCCTGGGGTATGGCCGGGATCAGGCTGGGAATGGCATTTGCTCATCCTGAATTAATCAGGTACATGTCTGCAGTAAAATACCCATATAATGTGAACAGCCTTACCTTGGCAGAGGCCGAACGATCTCTGGGGAAAGAGGGAGCAGATGAAGCACTGGGTGGAAGGAATCCTGATGGAGACGGGAAAGACTTAGCTGCTTCAGCTGAAAGCTCTTTTCATTTTGTGGAGAAGGTTTTTCCTTCTGATTCGAATTTTCTGCTGGTCAGAATGAAAGATCCTAAGCTGATTTATTCCTATCTTCAAAACGCAGGGATTATTGTCAGGGACCGCTCATCTGTTCCCCTGTGTGAGGGATGCCTGAGAATTACTGTGGGTACCAGCAAGGAGAACGGACTTCTTCTGGATGCTCTTGAAAAATATGAGCAAGAAAAGGAGATAAGCAAGCCATGAAAAAACGAGTCATCTTCCTGGACCGGGATGGTACACTGGTTGCAGAACCACCCGAAGATTTCCAGCTCGATTCGCTGGAAAAGCTTGAGTTTATCCCTGGTGTTTTTCGCAATCTGTATAAGTTGAGGATGCTTTACAGATTATGAACTGGTTCTGGTAAGCAACCAGGATGGACTGGGAACGCTTCCTTCCCCATGGAGGATTATGATTCCAGCCCATCGATAAAGATTCTGACTCGCTTTCAGAAATGAAGGTGTGGAGTTTGATGCAGAACACATTGATCCTTCCATGCCAGAGGAGAATTCTCCCAAACAGAAAACCAGGAACAGGCATGCTAAGCCGATATATGGAGGGGAGATTATGACCTGGCACAACTCACTGGTGATAGGCGATCGGATGACAGATATGGAGCTGGCGCAAAAACCTGGGAGCAAGGGGCATTTTCTTTGCTCCTGCCGGTCATGAGCTGCTGAATTGAAGGAAGATGGGCTTGTCAGGACTAGGTTGACCTGGTAAGCAATGACTGGGATGAGATCTACCGTTTTATTCGCTCCGAGCAAAGAAAGAGTAAACTTTCGCGCCAAACTGGAGAAACTGATATTACCGTGGAATATTTCCCTGGATGGTGAGGGTAAAACTGATATTTCCACCGGACTTGGATTTTTTGATCATATGCTCGATCAGCTGGGGCGTCACGGGGGAATGGATCTGATGGTTGCTGTGAAGGGTGATCTTCATGTGGATGAGCATCATACCATTGAAGATACTGCCATTACCCTGGGAGAGGCATTCCGTGAGGCCCTGGGCGACAAACGGGGTATCGAACGCTATGCCTTTACCCTTCCCATGGATGATGCCCTTGTCACCGTGGCACTGGACCTTGGAGGAAGGCCCTGGATCGAGTGGGATGTGAGCATTTAAGAGGGAAATGATTGGTGATGTTCCCACCGAAATGTTTTTTCACTTCTTTAAGAGTTTTACCGATGGAGCAAGGTGCAATCTGAATATCAGGGCCGAAGGGGAAAATGAGCATCATATGATTGAAGCCATATTCAAGGGCTTTGCCAGGGCCATCAGGATGGCCGTGAAACTGGATCCGGAAAGCAATGCGCTTCCCACCACAAAAGGAAATTGTAGAGGGAATGAAGTTATGGAAGTAGCCATTATAAAATACAATGCAGGCAATATTCGCTCGGTGGATCATGCTCTGAAAAGGCTGGGCGTTAGCGGCCGAGATAACCGATGATCCGGATCAGATCCAGTCAGCCGATAAGGTAATTTTTCCCGGGGTGGGAGAGGCTGCCAGCACCATGGCCTACCTGAGGGAAAGGGAACTTGATAAACTGATTGCCGGTCTCAAACAGCCGGTACTGGGAATCTGCCTGGGACAACAGCTGATGTGCCAGTGGTCGGAGGAGGGTGATACCCGGTGCATCGGAATCTTTGATCAGCCTGTGAAGCAGTTTCCCTGCGGGCGAGCTGAAAGTACCCCATATGGGCTGGAACAGCCTGGACCAGGTATCGGGGAGCTTGTTCCCTGCCTCGCTTTTAGGAGCCTATGTCTATTTTGTGCACTCCTATTACGTACCTGCCTGCGAGGATAGTGCAGCGGTATGCAACTATATTGTACCCTTTCAGTGCAGCCATGCAGAAAGGATAATTTTTATGCAACCCAGTTTCATCCGGAAAAGAGTGGGGGTCCCGGACAGGAGATCCTGTCAAATTTTCTTAAGCTATGATTGAGATCATTCCGGCCATCGATGTGATTAACGGTAAGTGTGTGAGGCTCAGTCAGGGTGATTACACACAAAAGAAGGAGTATGGCGATCCCCTGGAAATGGCACTAAAATTTGAGGATCATGGATAAAAAGGCTTCACCTGGTGGATCTGGATGGTGCCAGGGAGAAACGGGTGGTGAACTATCGTCTGCTGGAGAAGATCGCTTCCCGAACTTCACTGGTGATTGATGCCGGGGGCGGATTGCGCAGTGATGAGGATCTTGCGACATTGTTTTTGAATCGGGTGCCCATATGGTTACCGGTGGAAGTATTGCAGTGACGGACAGGGAGCTTGTTTATGGACTGGCTTCTGAAGTACGGTCCGGACCGAATCATTCTGGGAGCCGATTTCAGGGATGGAATTATTGCCATATCCGGTTGGGAGGAGGAGACAGAACTTGGATTTAATGGAGTTTCTTGTCTTCCTATATGGATGAGGGAATCCGAAAAGCCATATGTACCGATATTGCCCTGGATGGAATGCTTGAAGGTCCTTCGTTCGAGACCTATCACGAAGATCAAAGGTGAGATGGAAGCACTCCATTTAATCGCCAGTGGCGGAATTGGTGAAATGGATCAGATTGAGAAACTGGACGAAGCCGGAATCGATGGTGTGATTGTGGGTAAGGCCATTTATGAGAACAGGATTCCCCTGAAGGTATTGGAAAATTATATTTTAAATAACAGCTAAGCATGCTGGCCAAAAGGATTATACCCTGCCTGGATATCCGTAATGGAAAGACTGTAAAAGGGATAAACTTTGAGAATGTGGTTGATGTGGGAGATCCGGTGGAGCTGGGAGCCAAATATGCACTGGAAGGTGCCGATGAGCTGGTCTACCTTGACATTACTGCCACCCATGAAGGCAGGAAGCTGTTTGCCGACCTGGTGGGTCGTATTGCAGAACACCTGAACATTCCCTTTACAGTGGGAGGCGGTATCAACCATGTGAGTGATGCGGAGATCCTGCTTTCGGCCGGAGCTGATAAGGTCTCCATAAACTCTTCGGCAGTCAGGGATCCGGAATTGATTGACCGGATTGCAGGTGGCTTCGGGAATCAGTTTGTTGTGGTGGCCATTGATGCACAGCTAAAGGATGCAAAGTGGACCGTATTTGTGAACGGAGGAAGAATTCCAACTGATAAGGAATTATTTAGCTGGGCACATGAAGCCCAGGAAAGGGGTGCAGGTGAGATTCTGTTTACCTCCATGAATCATGACGGGACCAAGGATGGATATGCCTGTGAGGCGCTACAGTACCCTATCGGAGCAAGCTTTCCATACCTGTAATTGCATCAGGCGGAGCCGGAAAAGAGGAACATTTTGTGGATGTATTTCAGAAAGGTAAAGCTGATGCTGCCCTGGCAGCCAGTATTTTTCACTACAATGAAATCCCCATACCTCAGTTAAAAATCATACTTAAAAAAGAACCATATAAATATCAGATAAAATGGATTACGAAAAGATGAACGGACTCATTCCTGCCATTATTCAGGATGCAAAAACCACACCGGGTGCTGATGCTGGGTTTCATGAATAAAGAAGCCTACAAGAAAACCAAAAGTGAGGGAAAGGTTACCTTCTACAGCCGCACAAAGAATCGCCTTTGGACAAAAGGGGAGGAGAGTGGTAATTTCTTGTATGTGAAGGAGATATTCAAAGGATTGTGATAAGGATACCGTGCTGATAAAGGCCGAGCCGGCCGGCCCGGTCTGCCATACCGGAAGTGATACCTGCTTTAATGAAATAAACGGCAAGGAAGTTGATTTTCTCACTGCCCTTCAGGATCTGATTCAGCAGAGAAAGAGGGATATGCCCGAGAACTCCTATACCACCAAACTGTTTGCCCGGGGTATCAATAAAATTGCCCAGAAAGTGGGAGAGGAGGCTGTTGAACTGGTAATTGAGGCCAAGGACGATAACGATGAATCTTTTTCTTAATGAAGCAGCCGATTTGATGTACCACCTGATGGTCCTGCTCGCAGCTAAGGGTTATGCACTGGAAGATGTGGAGAAAATCCTTGAATCAAGACACTCTTAGTTCGCGATTGGGGAAATTTTACTAATTTCGTGCTTCAATAAAAAAAATAATAATGAAGAAGGCAGAGATAAATACCGATAAAGGGGTCATGAAGGTTGAATTCTATGATAAGGATGCTCCCGGCACAGTTGAAAATTTCATCAAACTTGCCAAGGATGGCTTTTATGACGGTCTCACTTTCCACAGGGTTATTCCTGATTTTGTGATCCAGGGTGGCTGTCCCGACGGAACTGGTGCCGGTGGCCCAGGTTATACGATCGATTGTGAACTGGATGGAGAAAATCAGTATCATGATCGCGGTGTACTCTCCATGGCTCATGCCGGAAGGAATACAGGAGGATCGCAATTTTTTGTTTGCCATTCCCGCAACAACACTGCCCACCTGGACAGAAATCATACCTGTTTTGGAAAGGTATACGAGGGCCTCGAAGTCATTGATGACATTCGCCAGGGTGACAAAATTACATCCATTACGATTATTGAGGATTAGGAAGCCCTACCTCATCAATTGTTCAATATCTTCCACCTCCTTAGGGGCATATCTTGAGAGGACCAGGTTACCGTCACTGGTAATTAGTATGTCGTCTTCTATGCGGACTCCTATGTTCATGTACTGCTCATAAAGTGGTCCAACACGATCCACAAAGTCTGCTATTTCACTGGAGTCGGCCTGGTGCGAAAACATTTCAAAGGCCTGATCCAGACCGTTTTCCCTGATATAGATACCGGGTTCAATGGTGAGCACCATGCCAGGTTCCAGGATTCGTCCCGATTTCGATTTGCCCGTGCTATCTGTGTCTGACAATAGGGGATTTATTTCGTAATCTCCCACATCGTGTACATCCATCCCCAGGTAGTGCGAAGAACCATGGATGCAATAAAACTGAATCTGCCAGTTTGCATCCGGATCGGTGATCAATCCCAGTTTTGCCAGTCCCTCATTCATCACCTTCCTGCCAGCAAGGTGCCCGTCTCTCACCCCATTTCCTGGTATCATCTGTTCTATGGCCGCCTTCTGAGCATCCAGGACCAACTGGTAAATGGTTCGCTGTTCGGTGCTAAACTTCCCGTTTACGGGTATGGTGCGGGTAATATCTGCCGAATAATAACCATAGTCGGCCCCAATATCCATCAAAAGCAGATCGCCATCCTCCATGAGCCTTGTGTTGGGTTCATAATGCAGGGTGGTGCTGTTGGGGCCCGATCCCACAATGGATGGGAATCCGGGCATGTGTGAACCATATTCCAGGAATGTTCCTTCGATCACAGCTTCCATCTCATATTCAAACATTTCCGGCTTGCATTGATTTAATACCTTGGTAAGCGATTTTGCTGTGATGTTGCATGCCTTTTGCATGCGCAGCACTTCCATGGGCTCTTTAAATACCCGCATTTCATCCAGGATGGTACCCGCATCTCTCATATCAATCTTTGATAAATCTTCCTGCAGTTTGTTCAGGTCATCCATCAAACTCCGGTTCTTCATATCCAAATAAACCGGGCTCCCGGAGCTCAGAATATCACCAATCATCATCCTTACTTCATTAAAAGAGAGTACACTATCAGCGCCATATTGATCCAGAATCTCCTTCGCAGAAGGCTGACGCCCGTTGTATATCTCCATTCGGAGATTGGTATATGGTTTTGAGAGAAATACCTGCTCCTCATCCTGTTTGACAAGGATCAGGTAGCTTCCTGATGAGGCGTATCCCGTAAGGTAGTAGAAGTAATTATTGCTTCGAAATTCATGCCGGTTCTGGCTCCATTGATCTGAAGATTTAAGGATCAGATAACCCTGATCCATGCTATCCAGAACTGTGGCTATTCTCTTTTGGAAACCTTCCTTCTGCTCAGGCGTATAAGCCAGAACAGAGTCATCAATTATAACCGGAATAATCCAGGATCGATCCTCAGGATTCATGCAGTTTGTTAATATTGATAACATTGACAGAAACAGCAGGGTTTTTTTCATAAATTGGATTTTGTAATGCTGATTTCGCAAGTTAGAAAAAGTATCATTTATATGATCAGGAAATTATTATACGGGTCTTCTTTTGCTAACTGTGCTCCTGCTTCCATCCCACGCTCAGAAAATTCCTTTTGCCAATATTTCCATTCGGAACGGACTTCCGCAGAATACGGTCCTCAGCATTGTTCAGGATGACAGATGGTTATATCTGGTTTGCTACACAGGTGGGAGCTGCCCGCTACGATGGATATGAATTTGAATACTATCAATACCTCCAATGGTCTCGTAAATAATTATGTGAACTGCATGATGGTGAGCAGGGCAGGCCAGATTTGGTTTGGGACCGAAGGAGGTATCTCGGTTCTGGAAAATGGCCGGATCAGTTCACTTACCGAGGCCGACGGACTTGTGAACGACCACATTGACCAGCTGATTGAGGATAAGGATGGAAATGTATGGGCATCATCAGCCTATGGACTTTCGGTAATTACACCCGGATACAATCATATCGCTATTCAAAGGGAGAGGCTCTGAGCGATAATTCGATTGGAAAGATCTTTGTTGATTCCAGGGGAAGGGTTCATGTGTCCACCTTATCCCTTTTATGGACTGACCATTTTTGAGGATCCATTCACTTATAAAAAAAAAGAGGAAGACGAGTTTATATGGGACATTGATGAGGCTGTCAACGGTGACATCCTTTATGCCACCCAGGGACTTGGGATCAGGATCAACGCTGGAGAGGAATCCAAATATCTTGGGGCTGAAAAGGGATTGACAGATAATGACTGTTATTTCTCTTAATGGTTGATCATAGGGGACGGATCTGGTGCGGAACCTACTATGAAGGGCCTTTTTATATATGAGGATGGTCAGTTCAGACATGTGACCCTTGGTAACGGAGATGTTCCGTTAATAACTTCCTTTTTTGAGGATAGCAATCATCGGATATGGATTATATGTGACGAAGGGTGTCTGGCTTGTATGATGAAGAGAAATTTACGCTGATCAACGAGGAAAAGGGGCTGGCTCATAATGAAGTGTATGAGCTGATTGAGGACCAATTCGGAAATATCTGGTTTGCAACCGTGGGTGGCGCCAGTAAATATGGAAGGGCCATCTTTGAAATTAGCAATACAGAAACCGGTCTTCCTGATAATTATGTTTACTCCTTGTTTTCAGACTCCCAGGGGCGTATATGGTGTGGAACGCACAAAAACCTGGGATATCTTTCCAACGGAGTCTATCATCCACTTGGGGAGAGAGAAGGGATTCCAGGAAGGGAGTTGGTCTTGCCGCTTTCATTTGCTGAAGATAAGGATGGGAATATCTATATCGGATCAGATAGAGGTTTATGGTATCTACAACGGGCGCAGAAGTGAAATCAAAATTATACAAAGGCTATAAGTTGACGAGGAAAATTCCTTGCAATTTAACAGCCTCTTGTACACAAATAATGATGAACTCTGGTGTGCAACAGATAGTGGCTTGCTGATTCTCAAAAACGGAGAAGTCCTGACTCCCCCGGGGATGGATCATATTGCGGATCTTCATGGTTAATGACCTGGAACAGATCGGGGAGCTTATGTATTGTGCGACAGAAGGGGGAATTAGCGTATTTGATCTGGAAGGAAATCATCTGAAGAATTATACGATGGATGATAGTCTTTCTTCCAATGTTTGCCTTGATCTGGTTTCTGATTTTGAGGGTAATCTTTGGATAGCCACGGATCAGGGTCTCTCTAAAATGAGTATTGGAGAGCAAGCCACGATTGAAAAATTCAGTTTTGAAAGCGGCCCCACTTCCAATACCACATATTTTGTGGAATTTTCTGACAGCTGTACCCTTTGGATCGGGACAGAACGGGGCTTGCAGAGAATGGACATCATTAGTGGCAGCACAAAGTACTATGGCTATGATGATGGTTTTTATCCCCTGGAAACCAATCAAAAAGCGGTATGCAAGGGAAATGACAATGATCTTTGGATTGGTACGGTGGATGGCCTGGTTCATTATATGCCCAAATATGATGAGATGGATCTTCAGCCTCCCCATTTAATCATTCATCCACCCAAAATACATGGAGAGTCTTATATTGCAGTATCCGATAATTCAGATGAACCTCCATTAATTCCTTATAAAAATAATACGATTGAGTTCAGTTTTACAGGAATTCATACTACCATTCCTGAAAAGAACAGGTTTTCCTATATGCTTGAAGGACTGGATGAGAACTGGTCAACTACCCGGAATAGACCGGACGTCACCTATGAAAGGATACCCAGCGGTTCTTATGTCTTCAGGGTGAAGGCTTATAACCTGGATGGCGTATCCACCAAGGAGGATGCAACCTTTGCCTTCACAATCAAACCTCCCTTCTGGAAAACTTTCTGGTTTATTTTCCTGGCCGTTCTTGGCAGGTCTCGGACTTCATTTACAGCTATATAAAATACAGGGAACGCCAGTTGGTGAAGGAGAAAAGAATTCTGGAAGTGAAAGTTAAAGAGCGAACCCGGGAAATTGAGGATGCGAAAGTGGAAATTGAAGCTCAGCGGGATCGGATTGCGGATCAGAACAAGGGAATTACCGATAGCATTCATTATGCCCGAAGGATCCAGCATGCGGTATTGCCCGGACAGCTGACCCTTGAAAATACATTTGCCAGAGCATTTCATCCTTTTTAAACCAAGGGATATTGTGAGTGGGGACTTCTATTGGGTGGAACAGAAAAATGACCGGCTTATTGTATGTGCAGCCGATTGCACAGGTCATGGTGTTCCGGGAGCTTTCATGAGCCTTCTTGGTCTCACTTTCCTGAATGAAATTGTGAATAAGGATGAGATCATTGAAGGCCTCAGAGATTCTTGACAGTTTAAGAAGCTATATTATCAATGCCATGTCCCATAAGGACAGTCAGGCCATGGATGGTATGGATATCTGCCTGGTTGTTATTGACAGGCAGCTCAATATGATGGAATATTGCAGGTGCATATAATCCCCTGGTTATGATCAGGAAAGGTGAATTGATAGAATATAAGGCAGATAAAATGCCAGTGGGAAAACATGTGGGAGAGGAAAGCCCATTTACCAACCAGAGAATACAGTTGGAAAAGGGTGATGTTTTCTACCTCTTTTCAGATGGTTTCCCCGATCAGTTTGGTGGCGAAAAAGGAGGGAAGTATAAGTCCCTTCCTTTCAAACGATTGCTTCAGAGTATCAGCAGCAGAAACCATGGAAGAACAACAAAGACTACTTGAAAATGAACTAATGGACTGGATGAGGGATGTCGACCAGGTGGATGATATCCTGGTAATGGGCATTCGATATGAATGAATTAGAAACTTAAATTGAAAGTGATGAAGAAAAATATACCTGAATTTCTTGTTGGCGATGTTTTCATATTGTGAGCCTGTTCGGGCAGAATCCTGGCCTGGTGACCATGAACTCCGATATGATTGACTTCACCGGTTTTCCTACCGCTCCCTTGCTCGTTGAGTCCGGCCCGGAAAACTTCTATTGGATTGGTGGAGCCTTCCAGGGCACCTCGGTTAATCATCCCTTGCTGAGCGGAAAGGTGCTCAGCGATGTATCCAATATCTATTTTATCCGCTATGATAAAATGGGAAACCCCCTGGCTTCTGCTGTCATCAGCGGGACCAATGCGCTCCCTTCTAGCCTTTTCACATGGACGGGGGACTTACCCTGGTGGGCATTGCTTCTAACGATGTAATAGCCAATGGAAATACCATTCCTATCAGGGCTGCCGATCGAATGGAGTTCATCGCTAAATACAATGACCTCTGTCAGTTTGAGAGAATTGTGCCTGTCTGGGACCTGGATCCCGCTCAATATCCCACATTCCAGGGCAATGATGGATACTGAAACCGGAGACCTTTATCTGGCGGGCGTCTCCTATCAGCCATTTAATCTGTTGGGACATGGAATGATCGGAAAGGGGATGAGTGACTATCTCTATGTTCTTAAGTATGACAGGAACCTGGTTCTGACAGGTGTGTTTACAGCCGGATTCGATGAAGAGAACAGTGATTATGGATACTATGAGGATCTCAGGATCACTCCCGGGGGAAAAGGAAGTGTGATTATTACCGGTACCTGGGTGGGGGACAGGACCCCGGTTATAGATGGGGATACCCTGAAGAGAGATGGTCAATAGCCAGGGCGTTTTTGCCTTGAAACTGAATGAGGAACTTCAGGAAAGAATGGGTACTGGAGGGGATGCTGAAGGGTTACGATTATGATGGTTTCAGTGGCATTTCTGAAGGTATGTCCTTGTCAAACGGGGATCTGGTGATGGTGGGAGCCAGCTCCACCGGACATTTTAGTCTGGGAGAAGTAAAAATCGATTATGCCAATGGAGCAGGAAGCTTCAAATATGTTTGCATTCCGGCTCTCCCCCGAGGGAAAGCCAAGGTGGATCAGAGCCATTTGAGAACAGAGACGATGCCTATGACATGGTAAAAAAGGGACTGATAGTGAGGATTTTACCTCCTCAATGGAGTGGGATGCCATCCGGTGGAAGGAGGAGGTCTTATACCTGGCCGGGAAATTTACCGGTGACCTTTTTGCAGTGGCCGGGAGACCCCTGGGGAATAGGATGGGGAATGGGAATATTTGTGGCAGCACTGGACATGAGATGCGGAGAGGAAAAATGGGGTTATTCACTTTCTTCCGACATGACGGACCTTCACGGATTCGACCTGGATGGAAGTGGAAATGTAAGCCTTATGGGGAGAACCGGTAGTGTTCAGGAGTATGAAGGGTTTGGAACCGTGACCCTGTGGATGGGACAGATCTGATTTTCCAGCTGGGCCTGGATAACCTGGGAAAACCACTCTGGTATAATAATGCCTACAATGCTGAATCTGGGTTACAACATTCTATGGTTGTGATCTGGAGGTACTGAAAGGCGGTGAGGTATTCTCCACCTTTTATAAAACAGTTTTTGACCCCATGCTGATTGGTGGAGCATCCCTTTCCTCCAAGGACATTTATTCCACCCTGCTGGTAGCGCTGAGTGCTGATAACATGCTGGGAGGCAAGATCACGGATAAATTCGGGAATCCTCTTTACCCAGGAGTGGTCAGGGCCTATAAAATTACCAGTACCGGGGCGTATCCCCTTGTGCAAACTGTCGATATTGATGATGACAGGATCCTATCTCTTTACAGGACTTCCACCTGGAAATTACGCACTTCGTGTCCATTCCGGACAGGAATACCTATCCCGATGGTATGCCCACCTATGCCGGAGGAGGAATTACATGGTCAGCCACTCAAACCGATGTTTATGATGTTGCCACCGACACAAGGGCCACCTTCCTGGATATCTCTCTTTCACATCTTGACCCACTTACCGAACTGGATGGAAGTGGTCAAGATGTCCGGAAATATTAGCTATGCCGATGATTTCATATCCAAGGGAACACTTGCCCGACCTGTTACTGGGACATCTGTAATCCTTGAAGAAGAAAGCCAGCAGCAAGGGTACCCAGGAGGATGATATTGTGGCTTATATTGAAACGGACGAATTTGGAACATACTACTTCGATTTTGTGCCCGATGGTGAATATAATATGATTGTGGATATCCCGGGCCTAAACATGATAGAAAATTATGATGTGGAGATCATTGATAATACAATTGTTGGGGAACTTGATTTTGTGGTTGAAAACGATGGAATCATACACTCCCGGGAGCACCGGAGTTGAATCTTTGGAAATGAAACTGGCCAGCATTTATCCCAATCCCGGGCAATGGAAATCCTGCAAGTCGAGTTTCGTTACAGCGGCGATTACCAGCTAAGGGTTTACGATGCAGTCGGTAAGATGCTTAAATTCAGAGATTACACTTCTGTTTCGGGAACGGTGGATCTGGATCTTTCAGAGTTGGATCAGGGAATTTACCTGATTAATATTGAGGGTAATAAGGGGATTGAAACCATGAAATATATCAGGAATAGTGGTAGATTCACAGGTATCAGTACATGATTAAAAAAAAGCCGGGATCGCTTTGATGATCCCGGCTCTTTTTACTGTGTACTTTGTACTTTTCCCTTGAGCACTATACTGAAAGGATTTCAGGGTCTTTTCAACGATGCCTGCACACTCCATCAGTTGCTCTTCTGTAATAACCAGGGGAGGGGCAAAGCGAATAATGTGCTCATGGGTGGGTTTGGCCAGCATCCCGTTGTCCTTCAGAGCCACGCAAACATCCCAGGCGGTCTTCCCGTTGGTGGGTTTGATCACAATGGCATTCAGAAGGCCTTTTCCCCTGACCAGTTCAATCATGGGGGAGTCTATCTTTTTCAGTGCTGACCTGAATTTTTCACCCAGTTCAAGGGCACGTTCAGCCAGGTTCTCCTCTTTAAGTACCTCAAGGGCTGCAATGGCTACTTTGGCTGCAATTGGATTTCCTCCGTAGGTGCTTCCGTGTTCACCGGGTTTGATGCACAGCATTATTTCATCATCGGCCAGCACTGCAGAAACAGGGTATACTCCTCCTGAAAGGGCTTTGCCAAGGATCAGGATATCGGGACGTACTCCTTCATGATCGCAGGCCAGCATTTTGCCGGTCCGGGCCAGGCCGGTTTGTACCTCGTCGGCAATAAAGAGTACATTTTTCGCTTTACACAGATCATAAGCCTTGCTCAGGAATCCATCATCGGGAACATAAACTCCTGCTTCTCCCTGGATGGGTTCCACCAGGAAACCAGCTACATTAGGATCCTCAAGGGCCTTGGCCAGTGCATCGGTATCATTGTAAGGAATGGTTACAAATCCGGGAGTATAGGGTCCAAATCCCTTATATGAATCAGGATCGGTGGACATGGAGATAATGGTAATGGTCCGGCCATGGAAGTTGCCTTCACAAACAATAATTTTTGCTTCATTTTCAGGAATACCCTTCTTTGTATAGGCCCATTTCCGGCAGAGCTTGAGGGCAGTTTCATCACCCTCAGCCCCCGAGTTCATGGGAAGTACCTTGTCATATCCGAAAAACCTGGTGATATATTCTTCAAATTCACCCAGCGGACTGCTGTAAAATGCCCTTGAGGTCAGCGTTAGCTTCTTTGCCTGATCAATCATTGCTCCTACAATCTTAGGGTGACAGTGTCCCTGGTTTACTGCAGAATAGGCTGAAAGGAAATCGTAATACCTTTTTCCTTCAACGTCCCAGACATATACACCTTCACCCCGGTCAAGGACCACTGGCAGTGGGTGGTAGTTATGCGCGCCAAACTTGTCTTCTCTCTGGATGTAATCTTGTGTGTTCATAGCATCACCTGTTATTTATTGTTCAAAAATTAAGAATCGTAAAGGTAATAAAACATATCTCTCATCTGGCTGTAATATATTGTATATATTGCACCTTAAATCTTATTTAACATGGCTGAAATAAATGAACTGATTCTTAAGCGCTGGAGTCCTGTTGCTTTTGATCCGAAACCGGTGGAGTTTGAGAAAATTCATCTGCTGTTTGAAGCGGCCAAATGGGCTCCATCGGGCAACAATGCACAACCCTGGAGGTTTATTTTTGCAACCAGGGATATGCCTGAATATGAGATTTTTCTTGACCTTATGACTGAGAAGAACAGGGTATGGGCAAAAACGGCCCCCCTGCTGGTTCTTGCCCTGGCACAGGTGATCTCTACCTATAAAAACAGGCCAAACAGGCTGGCATTCTATGAGACCGGCATGGCTGTTTCAAATCTCCTCCTGCAGGCGACCTCCATGGATCTGTTTGTGCACCAGATGGCGGATATGACCATGAAAGGGCCAAGGAGGTCCTCGTAATCCCCACACGTTATGAACCTGCGGCCATGATGGCTATTGGTTATAAGGGGGATCCTTCGCAGTTGCCGGAGAAGGTTGCTGCCTGGGAAAAAAGAGATCGCACACGGATGGAAATCAGTAAATTTCTGGTTTCGGGCAAATGTAAATAGTATCACTCAGTACCATGTAGCCTTAGAAATTGAGGGATAATTTTCACGTTGAATCGCCTGCCTGTGAGGTAGTTGGGCACTCCGAATTGTCCGGGTATACCAGCCTGGTTTGTAACGGTTTTAACCCAGATGTAGGAGGCTTCATTTTTGATGCCCAGCAGGTTGAAATATCTCGGCGCTGATCCAGATGCTTTCGAAGAAACGCAATGGGATTTTTTGGACCCAGTTGTGCACCTTCCCTCTTAATCACCTTTGAAAAGCCAATGTCAACCCGGCGGTAGGGCCTCATTCTTAGCTGGGTATAATACTGATCATCATTGGGACTGCTCAGGGGTAATCCTGTTCCGAAGAAGGCATTCAAATGGACCTTATAGTCGGGGTTATTGGGGAAATAATCCTGGAAATAGAGTCCGAAACTAAACATCTGATCGGTGGGCCTGGGAAATTCGCCCGGCTTCCTTCCTGACAAATTCGTGTTCCGTCAAAAATCATAGGCGTAAGTCACCCTCCACATCCTCCCGTGGTCTGCATAAAAGAGATCGTCATCCAGGATTCAGCCCCGCGAACAAATTCTCCGTTCAGTTTAAAATCGATCCCCCGGGCAAATCCACTGGATATATTCTCCCCTGCATAAGAAATTCTGACATTCTCAATTTTATAGGGGATTACGTTGCTAAGCCACTTGTAGTAGGCTTCTCCGGTAATTTGAAAGGGCGGTCCAGCATGGTGAAAATGTAATCACCACCCACCAGCAAATGAATGGATCGCTGGGGCTCAATTTCATCATTGATGGATCCATCGGGCCTTCGCATCTCCTTGTAGAAGGGTGGCTGATAGTAATAACCACCGGAAAGGTGAAACATCATATCCGGTTTCCAGTTGGGTTGAGTTGCTATGGTAACCCTGGGACTGATCATGGTGGTCTGGTTGAAATTCCAAACGGTCCCTCTCAGGCCGGCTGTAATAAATACATCTGCTCCTTCGGCATTTATCTCCCGGGTATTTTGAAAAAAGGCGCTGAACTGATTATAGGCGATCTGGTTGTTGGATCGTTTGGATTCGCTCAGGATGAGCTCCTCACCGTTATAGGGGATTGAATAACCCGATGGAGTCGAGCAGTTCCCATTCATTTATCTTGTCATAAAACTCCTGGTACTGGTAGGAGAGGCCCCATTGAAGATGCCTGCCATCGGTTCTGTAACTACCAATATGAGAGGCTGATACAACAATAGCTTCCAGGTAGTTTCTGGCATGGGTAAGCAAGGAGCCCACACCCACATTCAGGATGCTGTCGCCATAGGTGTCCGAGTTAATGGTGTTGTCCAGCTCATTGATCCAGTATTGGCCCAGAATATCGAAAGTTTCCTGTTCGGAGGTTCTGAAAAGCCGAACCGGTACAGTTTCAGGGAAAGTCCCTTTACGGGTTTGTAGTTGACGGTGAGTGCTCCCAGGTAGGTGTCGAAGCGGTCAATTTCCTGTCCTTCGTAATAGATCTTGAGGTTCAGCGGCAGGTCCTTGGTGCCAAATTCCACATCGGTTTCGCTGGGGATAAACTGGTACTTATTGGATCCATAATTGCCAAGGAAGGAGATTTCAAATTTGCGTGAAGGCCTGTAGGTGAGCATGGTTTGAAAATCAGAAAACTGAGGCTTGTAATCTCCGCTGGTCTCCAGGGTATTGAGCAGGTAGGAGGTGGTTTTATAGCGATATCCGGCCAGGAAGGTGAATCGTTCGGTTTTGGAGGCACCTTCCACATGGGCTGATGCACCCAGGAGGCTGACCGAGGCAGATCCTCCAAAGGTTTTGGGTCTTTTGTAAGTGATATCCAGGGCCGATGACATTTTGTCCCCATAGCGTGCATCATATCCTCCGGCAGAGAACTTGACCGATGAGACCAGGTCGGAGTTCACAAAACTTAAACCCTCCTGTTGGCCTGACCGTACCAGGAAAGGTCTGTATATTTCAATGTCATTTACATAGATCAGGTTCTCATCGAAGTTACCGCCTCTTACCGAGTAGGTGGAACTAAGTTCATTATTGGAGCTTACCCCGGCCTGTGATTTGATAATGGCCTCCACTTTGCCTGTGGTGGAAGGCATATAGGTCAGGTCCTCCACATCGATTCGCTGAAAAGTACTGGCTCTTTCCTGGCGTGCACTTACAGATACCTCATTAATGGCCCGAACATCGGTTGACAGCGATATATTCCGTTCCCTGGTCTCTCCGCCTGTAACCGGACTGGCAAACTGGTAGGTCCGGTATCCCACGCAGGAGATCACCACGTTAAAGGAGTGACCTGCAGGAACCTCCAGCTGATATCTTCCGGCTTTGTCAGTCATGGTACCCTCTCCGGTTCCCATGATTGCCACGTTGGCAAGTTCCACGGGGACACCCAGGCTGTCTCTGACCACACCCTTTATAGTTCCACGCTCCTGACCAGGAGTGAATCCGGCAGAGAGCAGCAGAAGTGAAAGGTTGGTAAGAGATTTTTCACGATGAGAAGTTTACTTGCGTCGAGCCCCAAAGGGATTCCCGAATATAGTATTAACTGAGCAATAGCGCTGAAAATTGTACATGGAATACTAATCATCTTGCTTGAAATCGCCTCTTTTCACTGCTTCAAAGAATTTTGCCCAGCGGAGGGGGTCAAAAATGGTGTAGTAGGGACTTTGTCCGGCCGTATATAACTGGTTGTATTGCTGTTTCATAACCTCCCTGAAAGCGATGGTCGGACTGGCGGTGGCTCCGTCCTGTTCATTTTTATCTGGGTCTTTATCAATGCAATGTTGTGATAGGCCCTCTGTTCATCATCATCCGGAAGATCAAGGGCCAGGAATGCCTCCTTGAACTCCTGCGTAGGTCTTCCAGGGATAGATTCTTACTTCGGCCAGGTGAAAGGTGTCACTCACCATGAATATATCTGCCGGATACTGCTGTCCATAAAGTGAATCAGGGATGATATGAATGGTTCCCTTATGGCCCATGTGACTGAAAAGAATGGTGTCATTGGATCTGACCACAAAGGAAAACATTCCCCTGAAATCGGATGTTGTACCCCTTCGTTCATTCAGGATAATGATATTCACATTGGCAAGGGGATTATGCTGAAGGTCGCGCACATATCCGGAAAACTCAACCAGGTCATCACTCCTTAGGATCACTCTTACGCTGCCCATTCACATCGTTTTTACGGAAAAATAGAAGTGAAACACCTATGAAAAGCACCAGAATGGGCCTATGCATCTCCATTTTCATCACGCAAAAATAGTATAAAAAATGACCGCGATTTCCCGGATCACTTCATTTATGAGCTAATTTTGTGAAATATTAACAATTATCGTAAAATGGTCAATCAGAAAAGTATCACCCTTCCTCCAATGCCTCGTGGTTTTCACCTTATCACCAGCAGGATTGTTGAAGCACATGGGTGAACTGCCCCAGACAGGGATCATGCATGTACTGATACAACACACTTCGGCCGGGCTGACACTTAACGAAAATGCCGATCCATCGGTACGGGATGACTTTGAATCATTCATGGATCATCTGATTCCTGAGAATCACCGCCTGTATTCCCATATTTTCGAGGGGTCCGATGATATGCCTGCACACATAAAAAGTTCTTTATTTGGAGCAGAACTGACCATCCCAATTACAAACCA
>CAVQUO010000033.1:0-97887 GCA_963716765.1 uncultured Bacteroidota bacterium
ATCCATCCACTGATAATGTTTTCCTTAAAGGTTACCGGGTGATATTTAATGGAGATGAAGTGGGAACTTCGGTGGGCACTACCTATACTTTTTCCGGATTACAGGCCAATACCTCGTATGATATTGCAATTTCGGCCTTTGATGCCTCGGGTAACGAAAGCCAAACCTCCACGGTCCTCTCGGCACGAACCCTGGATCCGGATAACGAAGCACCTTCTGTTCCCGGCGGACTCTTTGCCACCGATCATACCTCAAAGTCTTTGACCATTAACTGGAGTGCTTCAACAGACAATGTTGCAGTTACTGAATATCGCATCCATTTAGATGGCCACTGGATCGGATCATCTCCGGGCACATCATTTCCTATGGTTGATCTTAAACCGGACAGCCCTTATCTCATCTCAGTATCGGCCCTCGATGCATATTTTAATGAAAGTGCTGCATCTTCTGTACTGGAAGTACGTACCCTGGAACTGGATTCTGAAGCCCCTTCCACACCAAATGGAATACTTGAAACACTGGTGACACAAAACTCCATCGGACTCACCTGGAATCCCTCAACTGATAATGTGGGAGTGCAGGGTTACAGGGTTTTTCTCAATGGAACCCTGGCAAGATCAACGCCTTCAAATTCTTTTACATTAACCGGACTGAGTCCGGGTATTAAATATTCGGTTTCAGTCACCGCTTACGATGCCGCATTAAATGAGAGTTTGCCCACGAATCCAATTTTCATTACCACCAGGAACCCGGATGAGACCTCCGCTCCGGCATTACCTGCTGTGGAGATTGTGGAGCTTCGCACGGCCTCATCTTTTGCCACCATGAAAACGACAGTGAATTCCTTTGGCCACACAGAGCTGAGGGATTATGGTATGGTGATAAATTCAGAAGTGGATAGCATCCTGGGTGAAGAGGAGATCATTTATGCTACCAAAGAAGATTCTGAGGTGATGCATCCCGGAAGAGTGAATAAAAATCTTCAGGTCCTCTTTGATTTTTCAGAAGGAAAAGGTAATCAGGTGAGCGATATTTCAGGCTCTGGCACTCCCCTCAATCTTTTGATCGCTGATCCACTCACCATTGAGTGGTTGTCCGGACAGGGAATAAGTATAAAGGGCAATTCACTTATTTATTCAGAAGAGAAGCCCCAGCGCCTCATTGATTCGCTGGCAGCAACAAATGAGATAAGCATGGAAGTATGGATTCGTTCTGATAAGATTTTTCAGGATGGCCCGGCCCGGCTCATCTCCATTTCAAAGGATAATTTTCACAGGGCTGCTACCCTGGCCTATGCGGGAAACAATGCATACTACAACTATGTGGGCAGGTTAAATACCACTTTTACGGATGTGAACGGAACCCCCGAAATTACCACTGACCAGAATTTCATCAGTCTCAATCTACATCATGTGGTCTATACCCGGGCCAGCAACGGGGAAGAAAAAATTTTTGTAAACGGGGTGGAGTTAATGTCCGGTATAAGAAATGGAGATTTTTCTTCCATGACTGACGATTACCGTTTGTCACTTACCAATGAAATAGGTGGGGAGAGACCATGGGTGGGATCATTCTACCTCGCAGCCATTTATAATAAGGCTCTTGGCACTCAGGAAGTGATGCAGAATTTTCAGGCCGGGCCAGGGGAGATTCAATTTACCCTTGATATCCCGGTTGAGCCAAACCGATCCTATGATCTTTCCCCCTTTGCCAGGACTGACCAGGGTGTGGTCTATGGAGATGCTAAAAGCCTGGAAATAAAGAATGTATTGCAAAGGCCTGAGGAGGACAGCGTATACATTGCCATTTATCCAAATCCTTCCGATGGTGATTTCAAAGTATTCCTTGAGTATCCGAACATTGGTGCCCCACAGGTATCCGTTCGAATCACGGATATGAATGGGCGATTGATCTATATGAGAGAGATCAATGAGAGTGATGAATACGTACGAATCGAAGAATCCTTTGAGATGAGTTCTCTCCTTCAGGATGGAATTTACGCTGTGATGCTTGTGGTAGGTAACAGATCAATTGCAAGTAAGTTACTCATCCATGGATAATCTTAGCATTTCGTGGAATTATTTTCGATTTTTCACCCTTTTCTGGCTGCAGGTTCAAATGCCATTTAAGCTATCCATCCCACCATTTCATGTGACCGATTGATTAAAAGTGTAGGTGAAATGCCCCTGGCTTTTTACAAAAGCAGACAGGGGGGTATCTTCTTCTTTTTACGCCTTATCAATCCAAACAGTCGCTCATCAAAATCGCAAATATTGTAGCAGGAAAAATGATAGTTTTGGATCAATTCTGATCAATAAATACTATCATAAGCTATCCGGGAATGCCCAAAGGACCTATTCTTCTCTTCATTCTGTTTGTTTTTATACTGCCTGTAAAGCCCCAGCTTCTCATCAATGAGTTTCAGGCTTCCAATATCAATACCGCGCTTGATCCAAGTGTCAACTTCAGACAATGGATAGAGATATATAATGCGGGCAACTATACCATAGACCTATATGATTACTACCTGTCTGATCAGGCTGGGGAGCCCGGGCGCTACCAGATTTCGGAACACATTTATGTGAGCCCGGGGAATCGGGCTATCATATGGATCGATCCGGATAACAGATTTTATGGTCAACTTAAATTGGATATGGATGGAGGTGATCTATGCATTGCAAATTCTTCAGGCGATTTAATGGATAACATTTCTTACCCTCAGCAATATATCGACATTTCATACGGGCGTAAAACAGATGGAGCTTCAGAATGGCTCTTTTTTCAAGGATCCTACTCCCAATGAAACCAACCATAGCCAGGGATATACAGATGAATTATTTCCTGATTCACTGAATTTTTCCCTGCCGGGAGGGCTCTATTCGGGCCCTCAGATTGTTGAGCCTTTCAAGCCATTCTTCTTCAGGAGAGATCAGATATACCACAAATGGATCCTGGCCCTCTGAAGCCTCGAACTTTATACAGTTCACCCATCAATATTAACACTTCCCTGGTGATCAGGGCCAGGGTATATGAGGAAGACAAATTACCTGGAGATGTAATAAACGAACACCTATTTTCTGAACGAGGAGTCTACAATTCCCATTATCTCCATTTCGACCAATGCTAGATAATTTTTTAAGTGGGGGCCAGGGTATCCATGTGGAGGGCTACAGGGGAATAACCGGCTTGTGTTCCGAGATTCCGGTAAATTGGAATCGTGACTGGGAAAGACCGATTAATATTGAGTATTATACCACAGATGGTAAACAGGTCATTAACCAGATGGCGGGCACAAAGATTTTTGGGGGTTGTTCACGTACCGCCGATTCTAAATCCCTTGCCCTTTATGCAAGAAAGAGATACGGAGATGATAGTTTCTCTCATCAGTTTTTTTCTTCCAAGGATATTTCCGAGTTCAAAGGATTGGTCTTAAGGAATTCAGGTAACGATGCAGGCTATTCACTGCTCAGAGATGGATTTATGCAAAGTCTTGTGATGAACAAGATGGATATTGATTATTTGGGTTATCAGCCAGCGAATGTTTTCCTCAATGGAGAATATTGGGGGATACTCAATGTAAGAGAGAAAATAAATGAGCATTACGTGGCCAGTAATTATTCAATCGACCCGGAGCAGATTGATATGCTGGAAAAAGAGGCCTTTTTTGATTGGGGTGAGGTAATCTGTGGGGTAGGGTGATCTTTATGCAGACCTTATCGATTTTGTGGATCAGAATGACTTTTCCCAGGAAGCCAATTATAAGCATGTTTCCACTTTGATGGATGTGAACGAATTTTTGAATTATTATCTGGCAGAGATCTATTTTGAAAATGAGGACTGGCCTCAGAATAATATAAAGTACTGGCGTTATCACGGAGAAGGCGGTAAATGGAGATGGATTCTTTTCGATACTGATTTTGGATGGGGCTTGTTTCCCAATTCCGGCAATTCCCTGCAGTGGGCCACCACGAGGGGCTACGGATGATAAGTTAATCCGGGCCCTGCTTGAGAATGAGAATTTTAAGAATGAATTTATTCAAAGGATGGCGGGCTTTATGAACACCGTTTTTCTTCCTGATACTGCCTTAGCTGTCCTGGATAGCATCGCCGGGATTTTGCGGGCTGAAATTCCCAGGCATGCACAAAAATGGGGCAGGCCAGACCTGGGCCAGTTTGATTATCAAACGCTAAATAAAATGCCGAAGTTTGCCACTACCCGGCCCGATAGCATCAAGAAATATATGAAGTATAAGTTTGGTATTCCCGGACTTAACACACTTTCGCTTAGTGTGGATGATCCCCATAAAGGCTATGTAAAAGCGGCAGGAGTGAGGCTGCCGGATCAGTTTTCAGGCGAGTATTTCAGGAATATACCCACTTCGGATGGAGGCAGTTCCACAGCCCGGTTATAAATTTTCACACTGGGAGGGATCCTCAAATTCTACCAGTGCAAGCATATACCTTGAATTTAATTCGGACGAATCTTTAAAAGCTGTCTTCGGTCCTGCTAGCCCGATTGAAAATGTATTTCTCAATGAGCTGGGGGCATCCAACCTAAGTATAGTGACAGATGAATTCGGCCAGTATGAAGACTGGCTTGAGATCTATAATGACAATGATTTTGATATTGATCTGGCAGGCTGCTTCCTATCAGACTCAGCTAGCTTTCTGAAGTTGTATCAGTTTCCAATGGGTAAGCCTGAAATAACAAGCCTCGGGCCCAAAGAATATCTCATCATCTGGTGTGATGGTGAGTCCGCCCAGGGTCCCTTGCATACAAATTTCAAACTGAGTAAAGAGGGTGAAACCCTGTTCCTGGTTCAGAAGCAAGGTGAAGCATTGAACATTGTTGACTCGGTCTTTTATTCTGATCAGTTCACGGATGTTACATTTGGACGTAACCCCGAAGTGGATCGATGGGATTATTTGATGCCCACCCCCGGGAAAGCAAATCTTTTACAAAGTATCACCACCCTGTTCATCAATGAATTTATGTCCAAAAATGATGGTTCTCACAGGGATGAGTGTAATGAAAACGATGATTGGATAGAACTTTATAATCCCACGGACGATACCTTAAACATAGCCGGATTATTTCTTACTGATAGTCTTCAGGATCCACTGAAGCATCAGATTCCCTCCGGAGATATAAGCACGCTCATTCTTCCTAAAAGTTACCTGTTACTTTGGGCCGACGGACAGGAGGAGCAGGGTGCCCTTCACCTGGGGTTCAAACTGGATGGCAGATCGGAGCAAATCGGTTTATACCAGGTAGGAGCCGGTATTATAGACAGCCTGACTTACAGGAATGAATATCCTGGTATTGCCCATGGGCGCTTCCCGGATGGAAGCGAAAAGATCCAATATGTAAGTTCGACCCCTGGATATGAGAATGGTATTTATCTGCAAGGATGGCCTTTTCATCAATGAATTTATGGCCAGTAATAGAGTTCAAGAGCTGATGAAAATGGGGAATTTGACGATTGGATTGAGATATTCAATGGAAATGATTTTCCTGTGGATCTGGGGGGGCTGTTTCTTAGTGATTCCCTGGAGGATCCTTCAAAATACCGCATCCCCACAGGTAAACCGGATTCGACAACCATTCCCGCACATGGCTACCTGCTGTTATGGGCCGATGGTCAGGAGGAACAGGGGGTGCTTCACCTTGGCTTTAAACTGGATAGCAAGTCGGAACAAATCGGACTTTACCAGCTGGAAGCCGGGATGATTGATAGCCTCAGCTATAGGATCGATTTCCTGATATTCCCTTGGGACGCCTTCCGGATGGAAGCAGTACGATTGCAATATGTGAGTGCCAGTCCCGGAATCGGAAAATGGGTTTTATCAGGATGGAGGGCCTTCCATATCAACGAATTTGTGGCCGAAAATTTGAGTCCTCTTTCTGACGAGTACGGAGAGTATGATGATTGGATCGAGATATACAACGGGAACGACTTATCCCGTGGACCTTGGCGGAATGTTTCTTTACCGATTCACTTGGCGGATCCTGCAAAGTACCGCGTACCTGCAGGCAAGCCGGATTCTACTGTCATTCCGGCGTCATGGTCACCTTCTATTCTGGGCAGATGGACAGGAGGAACAGGGGGTACGGCACCTGGGATTTAAACTGGACAGCAAATCGGAACAGATTGGTCTCTATCAGGCGGTGCAGGAATAATCGACAGCCTTAGTTATCAGCTTGAACATCCGGATATCCCCAAAGGACGTCTTCCCGGATGGAAACAGCAATCTGCAGTATGTGAGTGCCTCACCGGGAGAAATTAATTATGTTCGGCATTTGGAGGGCCTTCATATCAATGAATTTATGGCCAGGAATGTGACCTCTGTAAGGGATGAATATGGTGAGTATGATGATTGGATCGAAATTTACAATGAAAATAATTTCCCTGTTGATCTGGGGGGGACTTTTATTACCGATTCCCTGGGATACCCTACAAAGCATCGTATTCCAACAGGTGTGTCAGATTCAACTACCATTCCGGCCCATGGATACCTTGTATTATGGGCAGATAATCAGGAGGACCAGGGTGTTCTTCATCTGGACTTTTCACTTTCGGGAGACAAGGGAAGAGATCGGACTTGTACAAGCCGACGGTCCAGCAATTTATTGATTCCCTGAGCTACTCACTCTTTAAGGACGATCAGGCATTGGGTTTACTGGAGGAAAATGGGGCATTTTCAGATCTGTTTCGGCCTCCCCGGGATAGGCCCAATTACCTTAAGCCGACGGAGAAGCTTTATATTTCTGAGATTATGGCCTCAGGTAATGAGCTTTTTAAGGATCAGTATGGGGAATATGACGACTGGATTGAAATTTATAATGACAATGATTTTGAAGTGGACCTTGGGGGTTTATATCTTACGGATAGCATTGAATTACCTTCGGAAATTCAGGATTCCCTCCTATGCACCGGATTCAACAAGCATAGCGCCCGGGGGTCACCTGATGTTGTGGACCGATGGACAGCCCGGGCAGGGTGTCAATCATTTGGGCTTCAAGCTAAAGGGAGAAGGGGAATTTCTTGCCCTTATGGACGCCAGCGGGATTGATATCATTGATTCCGTCATCTTTCCAAATCAGTATAAACATTTTTCTTACAGCCGGGAAAATAATTCAGGAGATTGGAAATTTTTCCACCAACGCCCGGTACAAGCAATACAACACCGACTATTTCAGGATTGTACATTAATGAGTTTATGACATCAAATAACAGTATTCCTGATGAAAATGGTGAATTTGAGGACTGGATTGAGATTTACAATGCTAACAATTACAGTGTAAATGTGGGGGGGCTGTATCTTACTGACAGCATGGATGCACCGACAAAATTCAGGATCCCAAGTCATTCTCCCACTTCAACAACCATCGGCCCCAGGGATTACTTTATCATTTTTGCCGATGGTCAAAAGGAACAGGGAATTTACCATGCGGTTTCAGACTACGGAGAGAAGGGAGAGCAAATCGCACTGATTCATTACGATGAGGATGAAGTTCTGGATTCACTTAGCTACCGGGAGCAATTTAAAGATGCCTCTTTCAGCCGTATTGAGGACGAAGGACCTGTGGTTATCCATTCCGCCGAGTCCGGGTAGAGAAAACATCTATCCGGATGTGTCAGGGCTTGTTAATCAATGAGATTATGGCTTACAACAGGACAGTTGAGTGAAGATGATCACGGTGAATATGACAGCTGGATGGAATTATATAATAAAGGGGATATGCCCATTGATATTGGGGGCTTGTATTTTACCGACAGTCTGGCAGATCCCTTATAAGTTCCGGGTTGAAACCGAGTATCCGGACTCTACAACGATCCGTCCTTATGGTTATCTGACCTTATGGGCAGACAACACCGCTGAGCAGGGCATTCGCCATCTTGATTTTAGAATTGCGAAGACCGGTGAGGAGATTGGAATATTTGACTACAGGGGCCATTTAGTGGACAGTGTTTCTTACCCCTTTCTCAGCCCGAATCTATCATGGGGTCGTATTCCCGATGGCTCTGATGCCTGGACCCGGTTTCTTCAAGCAACTCCATCGGAGTCAAATGTGATTACGATGGTCCCGGAGACGGGAACGGATCACACTCAGCTTATAATATATCCCAATCCTGTATTGGAATCGGCAACGTTTGAAATTCCGATTGACAAGGCAGGGAAAATCCGGATTGAAATCGTTGATTCACATGGCACTCTCGTTTCAATTTTGCAGCATTCTGCTTCCGAGGCCGGGACAGAGAGGATTCTCTGGGATGTTAGGGATGCCGGAGGTAATCATCTCTTGCCTGGGCTTTATATTTTCCGGGTGCTTTCCGGAGAGCATAAATTATTCCGGAAAGTTTGTTGTTCGTTAAGTCATTCTGCGTACATATTCTGTGACTAAATTGCTTTTTAGGGGGTGGAGGGTAGTTTATTTGTGACCAATTTATCTGGCTCTAGGTGACTCCAGTCTGCTGACCTGGGGCACGCTTCCATATTATGCCGGTAAAAGGCTTATAATTAACGATATACGGAGGTTAAATCTCTGAAAATCACTTTTTTTCATCCCGGCTTATGATTAGTGCAGATTATGATCAGTTTTATCAAATATCAACATATCATAAAGAAAATGGTTTTAGTTTTGTATAACTTTCAGACAACCATTTAAGACAGTATCAGTGTCCAGATATTAAAAGGCAAGAAATGAAGAAATCATCTTACCAGCATATAGTTTTCCTGTTTATTACCATTCTCACTTTTGCGACTTTCTCAGGTCCAGGCTCAGACCTACCGGGTTTTACCACTTGGTAACTCAATTACCGTGGGATGGAATGGCTATCTCCGCCCATGAATCAGGCCGTGTCTTTCGGGATACTTTGCTGATCAGCTGGCGCCAAAGGATATCTGTTCGACTTTGTCGGTCATACTAGTGCAGGTTCACTTTATGGCCGATCCCGATCATGGGGCTATCAGCAGTTTCAGGGGCCGACATGTGCTTCGCCTTCTTCAGGATGGTTACGATGAGCTGAATAGTGTACAGATTACCGGGGGCCAGCCCTACCTGGATGTGTATCCTGCAGATATTGTACTCCTGCATATTGGAACCAATGACATCAGTGCAGGGGCGACTCCCAGTGCTAGTGGATGTGGAGGACATCCTGGATGAGATTGATGCCTGGGAACTTTCCAGCGGAAATCATGTGACCGTATTTGTGTCAGGGATCATCGACAGAACTGATAATGCACAGTGGAGTATCAATACAAGAGTTATAATGACAGCGTCGATGACATGATTACCGACAGGCGGGATCCCAATGTAGTGGTAGTGGATCTTGAAAGTGGTGCGGGAATTAATTATGCCACGGAAATGGATCCCGACGGAATTCATCCCTCTGCAGTCGGCGCTTGACAAAATGGGGTGATTCCATGTATACTACCATGGATGACTACATGAGTGTATTGCCGGCAATCCCGGGTAACTTTTTCACTGGGAGGAGAAACTTCAGCTTCCATTGAACTCACCTGGGATGATCTTTCCGGAAATGAGACTGGTTTTGAAATTGAAAGATCGCTTACCGGATTGGGTGGAGACTTCACCCTGGTGCATACAACAGACCCGGGATCTACTTCCTGGACCAACACCGGACTGGAAGATTTAACCCAGTATTATTACAGGATTCGTGCCATCAACGCGACCGGTCCATCTTTTTACACTTCCACGGAAACAACAAGCACACTGCTGGCCATCCCGCTTGCTCCAAATTCGCTGACTGTTGACAGGATTTACTGCTTCAAGCATTGATCTTTCCTGGAATGATAATTCGGACAATGAGACGGTTTTGAAATACAGAGGTCAACTACCGGAAACCCTATCTCCTTTTCCGGTTAATCCATACAACCGGGGTCGGAGCCACCGGCTATACCAATACAGGACTAAGTGAAACGACCACCTATTACTACCGGGTAAGGGCCATTAACACGGCAGGCGAATCGAGCTATTCCAATGTGGTTTCAGCCACTACAAGCCTGGCCCCGCCTGCTGCACCTACGGGTCTGACCGCCGGAACCATCACCGCCACTTCGGTGCAGACTGACACTGGACCGACAATGCAAGCAACGAAACGAGTTACGTGGTTCAGAGGTCACTTAATGGGACTACTTATACCAGTTTGCCGCCACTTGCAGCGAACAGCACCACCTACACCGATAACAGTCTGCTAAATAACACTGCTTACTATTACAGGGTTTACGCAGTAAATGCTACCGGCAACTCGGGTTACAGCAATGTGTTGAATGTGACCACATTGTTGCCTCTCCCGGCTGCACCTACGGGTCTGACCGCCGGAACCATCACTGCCACTTCGGTACAACTGACCTGGACCGACAATGCAAGCAACGAAACGAGTTACGTGGTTCAGAGGTCACTTAATGGGACCACTTATACCAGTTTGCCGCCACTTGCAGCGAACAGTACCACCTACACCGATAACAGTCTGCTAAATAACACTGCTTACTATTACAGGGTTTACGCAGTAAATGCTACCGGCAACTCGGCTTACAGCAATGTGTTGAATGTGACCACATTGTTGCCTCTCCCGGCTGCACCTACGGGTCTGACCGCCGGAACCATCACCGCCACTTCGGTACAACTGACCTGGACCGACAATGCAAGCAACGAAACGAGTTACGTGGTTCAGAGGTCACTTAATGGAACCACTTATACCAGTTTGCCGCCACTTGCAGCGAACAGTACCACCTACACCGATAACAGTCTGCTAAATAATACTGCTTACTATTACAGGGTTTACGCAGTAAATGCTACCGGCAACTCGGGTTACAGCAATGTGTTGAATGTGACCACATTGTTGCCTCTCCCGGCTGCACCTACGGGTCTGACCGCCGGAACCATCACCGCCACTTCGGTACAACTGACCTGGACCGACAATGCAAGCAACGAAACGAGTTACGTGGTTCAGAGGTCACTTAATGGAACCACTTATACCAGTTTGCCGCCACTTGCAGCGAACAGTACCACCTACACCGATAACAGTCTGCTAAATAACACTGCTTACTATTACAGGGTTTACGCAGTAAATGCTACCGGCAACTCGGGTTACAGCAATGTGGTAAATGTGACCACATTGTTGCCTCTCCCGGCTGCACCTACGGGTCTGACCGCCGGAACCATCACCGCCACTTCGGTACAACTGACCTGGACCGACAATGCAAGCAACGAAACGAGTTACGTGGTTCAGCGGTCACTTAATGGAACCACTTATACCAGTTTGCCACCACTTGCAGCGAACAGTACCACCTACACCGATAACAGTCTGCTAAATAACACTGCTTACTATTACAGGGTTTACGCAGTAAATGCTACCGGCAACTCGGGTTACAGCAATGTGGTAAATGTGACCACATTGTTGCCTCTCCCGGCTGCACCTACGGGTCTGAGCGCCGGAAACATCACCGCCACTTCGGTACGACTGACCTGGACCGACAATGCAAGCAACGAAACGAGTTACGTGGTTCAGAGGTCACTTAATGGAACCACTTATACCAGTTTGCCGCCACTTGCAGCGAACAGTACCACCTACACCGATAACAGTCTGCTAAATAACACTGCTTACTATTACAGGGTTTACGCAGTAAATGCTACCGGCAACTCGGCTTACAGCAATGTGGTAAATGTGACCACATTGTTGCCTCTCCCGCTGCACCCAGTAATATGACCTTTAGCCTTGTCACAGAGAGCTCCATGAGGATTAATTGGCAGGATAACTCCACCAATGAGGCCAATTTTGAAATTCAGCGATCACTTACCCTGGTAGGTGGTTATGTTGGAATAGGAACGCCCACAACCGCTTATTTTAATGACAGCGGACTTGGGGAGAACGTCGAGTACTTCTACCGTGTACGTGCTGTGAATGCCACCGGTCCGTCAGCCTGGACAAGTGGTAGTAGACTACCTTATTGCTTCCGCCAAGGGCACCCGACCAATTGCTGGGTTCTGTAACAAATATTTGTTCAGTGGGCTTAAGCTGGAGAGACAGAAGCAGCACTGAGCAAGGTTTTGAGGTCCAACGCTCCAACCTTCCCACGGGTGGTTTTGTGACCATCCAGGCTTTGGCCCCAAATATTGAAGCCTATACCGATACCGATACAGAGAACAATACAGTCTATTTTTACCGGATCAGGGCTTTCAATAATGCCGGAGAGACCTTCTCCAATGTCGCTATGGTAACACTTTCAGTTGCTTTAGACGGGGGCCTGATTATGTCTGATCAGATGATATGCCCGGGAGGGGATCCGGCCCGTATCTTAAATGATGTATCTCCTTCAGGAGGAAGCAACAACTGGAGCTACCAATGGCAATCGAGAATTGCTCCTGCCCTGTTCTCCAATATTCCAGGAGCTACCGGAATTACTTATAATCCGCCGGCAGGCGCACTTTTTACGACGGAATATCAAAGGGTTTCAACCCTTGAATGTGGTTCCGCCACTTCAAATACAGTGATCGTTACTGTGGATGATATTGAGGATCCTGAATTTACATTATGCCCGGCTGATGAGCTTATTGAAATAGAAAGAAATGAGCTCGTGGCTACTTTCATTACTCAAAATCCTGTATTTACCGATAACTGTGAAGTATCCGCATTGACCTGGTCGATGAGCGGGGCAACTACAGGGTCTTCGCCCCTCACAGGAATCAATTATCTTGGAGAGGCAAACTTCCAACTGGGAGTTACCAGGATTACCTATGTGGCAGAGGACCTTGTGGGAAATACCACAAACTGTGAATTCAATATTGAGGTTAGTATCAAGGATCCCGAAGTTCTGAATGTGACCATACCCAATGCTACCATGAAGATAGGGGATGTGATCACTGCCACCATCAAAGTGGCAAATGATGGCGGTACTGGCTATACCTTGTTGTCGGGTGCTATTGGAGGATATCCTCTCCAGGGCTTTGTCCGAATCAATAGCACCACATATCTCGCAAATTTCTTAATCATTGAAGGCGGGAACAGTTATGAGGCCAGGACTAATATACCGGTGGGAAATGTGGTTGTATATGATGGTGCTAACTCAAGCCTGCCTTATTCGACTCCAATTTCCCAGGATAATGATCTTCTGGATGCACAACGTCCAGTTGTTATTTCTGCAGATCTGGTGGAAGGCCTTTATAAGGTCGGGGACGAGGTTGTAATTAATATCCACACCGATGGACTCGCTTATATGATCGATCCAGTCTCCACTGTGAACGGAATTAGTGTTACTGAGACTAATATTAGATTCATTGAGATCGGTCTGGGATATTACCAGCTTATATATAAGGTGCTTGAGGGGGATGCTGATATTGCCCCAGGTGAGTTTGAAGCCTCCCTGGTCTTTGAGAAGCCGTCGGGGAACACAGGTGATCCATATACTACTCTTGGGAATGTAAACAAGGTGGAGATTGATGCCAATGCTCCAGTGGTTTCGCGGATTGAAGTTCCCAACGAAGAAGTTGGAGTCGGAGGAGTTGTGGTGGTGACCATCACCGCAGATGGCACTGCCTATACAGCAGCATCCGGCACCTTGATCAATGGCGTTCCCTTAAGTTCGAATAAGGTGGACTTTGCCGAAATCTCAAATGGCCTCTACGCGCTAACCTATGAAGTTTCAGCTACCGATAATGTGGTTGAACCCGGTAAATTGGAAATAAGTGTTATTCTGGAAGATCTGGCTGGTAATGTGGGCGAACCCTTTGACGTAATTGAGGATAATGAATTGGAGATTTACACCCAGCTTCCTTTAACTCATATGGTCACCCTGCCTGAGATTTGCGAGGGAGAAGTTGCGGAGATCATTGTATACTTGGTGGGTAGGAATCCATTCTCCATTGAGTTATCTGATGGCGATACAACCATTCTTATCGAGAATATTAATACGGATACCTATAAAGTTTTGGTGTCGCCTTTGGAAGCTACCACCTACAGTATACCCTTGATCACTGACAGGAACGGGGTGGAAAATAGTGGAAGCGGAACGGTAAAGATTTCTGTGAATGCCTCAACCCCGGTGAGCATTACCAATCTGAAATCGGGTTATAGTGTGGAAGCACCACCCTTTAAGCTTACAGCTGATACTCCTGGAGGTATTTTCTCCGGACCGGGGGTTAATAGTGCTACTTCTTATTTCAGTCCCGCTCTTGCAGATACCATTAATTCTCCGCATACGATTTACTATACTTATGCAAATCCCAATGGCTGTGAAAGCTTGGATAGTGCTCTTGTATTTGTCCTTGGAGCCGAGGGAGATATCTATATTCCCAAAACAAAGGTTTGTGATTATAGCGATCCTTTCCTGGTTACAGCTTCTAATGTTGCAGGAGCAATTGGTTCATTTACCCTGATTAATAGTCTGGATAATGAAGTAGCAGGGCTCGTCGACAATGGAGATAATACGGCAAGCATTGATCCTGCTCTGTTGTCCGGGGGGATATATACCATCGAATACGCCTATTTTGATGCAGTAATGCTCTATATCAGGAAGAATTTTGAACTGATATATCTAACCCAGCCTGAAATTCTGTCACCTTCAGAAAACACAAGCTTCTGTCAGAATGAGGACGCAATCCAATTGGTATCCAATGATCCCGAGGCTTATTTTTATGGCGAGGGTGTTACAGGAAATGTTGAGGATGGATATATTTTTGATCCTTCTGCTGCTCCTGCAGGTGATGTAATTCTCTCCTGTAAAATTTATTCCGACGCCGGTTGTGAGAAAGTTACCGAAATGGTGCTGGTGGTACATAGTGCTTCAGAGGCCAAATTTACGGTCAACAGTACCTGCTTGCCCGAAGGTGGCGGTTTGGTCTCTTTCAATAATAAAAGCACATCGAAATTGGATGTGAAAACATGGCGTTGGGATTTTGGAGATCCATTGAGCGGAGCTGACAATTACAGCGGTGAAGTTGATCCGGAGCACTTCTATCCCTATCCGGGTGAGTGGTCCATATCACTTTCAGCTACCACCTTTGATGGCTGCGTTTCAAGCTTTCAGGTGGATACTGTTTTCAGCAGCACTCCCACTAGCGATTTCACCTGGATCAGCGATTGTTATGTGGATTATCAGGGTGTAGAATTTGTGAACCTGAGCCCCGGATTAGCATCAGCTGAATCCATGAAATGGATTTTCATGTCGGACTCCGGAGATCTTATCGATGAAGTAATCTCGGAATCAGATACCGTTGAATACCAGTTTCCCAATGCAGCTTCATACCTGGTAGGACTTCAAACTATGAATCAGGGTGCCTGTACCGATACCACTTATAAAGAGTGTTGAATTAAGGCCTACATACAAATTGGATTCTGATGGATATCTGGAGGCATTTGATTTGAATCAAGGAGGATGGACCATTGAATCGGAGGACGAAAATGCCAGCTGGGTCTGGGGTACTCCCGATTTTGCGGGTTATACTCCCGATGGAGAGGGTAATTCCTGGTATACTGATTTACAAAGCTATAGTCCGGGGTATGTGGAAAACTCCTGGATCCAAAGTCCCTGTTTTGATTTCAGTGATATGGATCGACCGATGATTAAACTGGATATTATGAAAAGTTTCGTTCCCAATGTGAATGGTTCGGTTCTCCAGTTTATGGACAACAGGGATGAGGGATGGAAAACCGTGGGAGCCGATTCAGAAGGAATCAACTGGTATAACTCCTTTAATATTTATAATAAGCCTGGAGGAAGCCCGGTTGGTTGGGGACTGGATGTATTCTATCCGGATACGGATTGGCTGGAAACAGCTCATGATTTAAGTTCACTGAGGGATAAGCGGATGGCAAGCCTTCGCCTGGCCATAGCCACAAACGGATCCCAGGGAATTGGGAACCAGGGTTTTGCATTTGATAAGCTGATGATATCAGAAAAGACAAAACTTGCTGTTTTGGAGTACTTCACAAATTCATCGGATGAAAAATCCTTCTATTCAGATACTTATGTGGATGGTTTTGCGGCATCAAACCGATCGGAGGTGATAGATATTCAATATCATACGGCTTATCCGGGCGATGATCCCATGAACCAGAATAATCCTGGCATGGTTGACTCAAGGGCAGGAAATCTGGGAGTGGGATTGGTGCCTTATGCAGTTCTTGATGGAGGTGGCAGCAGCACACATCGTTACGATTTCACCAGTATTGAAAATAGCCCGGGGGCCAATGACCTCGATCTGCTGTCGCTGGGGATCCCCTCTTTTGAAATTGACCTGGAGGTGGATTGGACGGAGAGTGATCTGACCGCCCATACAACAGTTACCTGTAAAGCAGAGAGTTATTCAGAATATATTCAGCTTTATGTGGTTGTTCTGGAGAGCCTTGTTACCAGCTATGAAGGCACAAATGGAGATACTGAGTTCAGGAATGTGGCTTTGGAAATGCTCCCCACACCGGTGGAAAACTTCTGGGACAAAACTGGTACCAGGGGGTTAGTATGAATGTGTCAAACCAGTGGACCTTCAAGCCCTATGTGGAGGATGTCGCCGATCTTGTTGTGGTTGCCTTTGTTCAGGATAGGAATACAAAAGAGGTCTTGCAGGCAGCTGTGAACTATAAAACTCCTCTGACCGGTATTCTGGATAGGTTTGCAAAAGTAAGGGAGCTTCAGGTCTACCCAAATCCGGCCAAAGATTATCTCTATGTGAACCTGGGCAGCAGATCGGAAGAACCAGGCGAACTGGAGGTTTACGATCTGAGTGGAAGGATGGTTCTGAATCTTCAGACTCAGCCGGGTTATCAGATTTTCAATATGGATATCCAGCATCTGACAAGGGGCATGTATATCATCCGACGATTTGAGTCGGGAGAGCTGGTGGGGACAAGCAAGTTTATTAAGACGGAATAGAGAATTTTTCTGTTGAATACTAGTTCCAAGGGATACTTAGGAAGCAAGCTGGCATTTTTAGCGAAGCTAATAAGCACCTTGCAAGAAAGTATCCCCTAGAATTACTTAAAGAAAGTGAAATTCACCCCGCCATATTTTCGGTGCTCATTGAAGTGATTATGGGAGGTGAAGGAAAAAGTTACCCGGGTGTTCAAGAATGAAAGTCCCATCCTTTGCCAGTATCTCTGTATTAAAGATCAGATCGGGCAGGGTTTCCAGCAGGGGATGATCATAGGGCGGGTCTGCAAAAATAATGTCAAAGGATTGGTATGGCCTCTTCAGGTATCTGAATACATCCCCCCTGATCACAGTCACCAGATCCATTTCCAGTTCCTGACAGGTTGTTCGGATAAAGTTAGAAATGTGCATGTTCTCTTTCAATGGCAACCACAGTTCGGGCTCCCCGTGAAGCAAATTCATAAGCTAATGCTGCCTGTTCCTGAGAAAAGATCCAGTACATCCAGCTCTTCGAAATCATAACTGATTTATCAGGATGTTAAAGAGGCTTTCTTTGGCAAAATCGGTGGTTGGCCTGGCTTTGAAATTCTTTGGCGGGTGAATCTGTTTGCCCCTGTATGTGCCGCTGATTATGCGCACTTGCTTCCTTCTGAAAGAATCATAAAGCGAAGCATCTGTGTTCTGGAAAGCTCTTCCAGGTAATAGGGAGTTGTTTTCACCTGCCGGATATATTTCCCCAGCAAGACCAAACAGTTCATGTTCCTCAGTGTATGATTCCGGAAAGGTATACCGGGATGGTTTCCCGATCCAGATCCAGCTGCTTCAGTGTATTCAGGGTATGATAGATGAAATCGGAAGGATCCTTAAGGGTGTAACGGTTCATCAAGCCTGACCCTGTCCTTCCGGATGACCAAGTATTTCAAGGGTATGTTTCTGAACTTCCAGAAGGATAAATCCCCTCTGGTGGTCACTGGCCTGTACCTGGTCGGAAAGGGAAAGCAGGCATTCTGAGGTATGAAGGATCTGCACCCTGCCGCAAATCTTGTCTTCTAAGTTCTCAAGTTCTGCAGCTAACAGCATATAAAATGTTCAGATCCCGGTCCCTGATGTAGCCGGTGACGTACAATGTCAGCTTCCTGCAGATCAGCTGCTTTTTCAAGCAGAGACCTGGAGTCAGGATTCATCGAAAGCTGCTTGGGGACAAGGGTTGCAGAGCAGGAATCCAGGATAATACTGTTTCTCCCTCAAAATCGAGCAAGAGCATGTTCATCCAGCATTCGTCCGCATTCTGCAGGGAACATGGAGGCCGGGACCGAGGGATCGTAATAAATATTGCTTCAGAAAAACAGGTTTGTAACTGGCATCTGATACAAGAACAGAAAATCCATCCGGTGAAAACCGGATGGCTTGATGACCTTTTAGTCGGATATCTTGTGTAATAGTATTCGATATAATACCCTCTACCTGCATGGGTATCTCTCGACTTATTCCCAGTTTCCTGTAAGGGTTCCTTCTTCCATGGATCCGAATTTTACTCCTTCGAATCCAACGATTTTCATTCGCTCGTCCTTGTAATTCGCAATCAGCTGCTGATCCATTCCATTCAGCAGATCATCGTACAGAACAGACACTTCAACCACCTGAACAGTCAGGTTGGAACAGGTTAGAATTTCACCCGATTCCATTGTGAAATTCAACACCTTCAGTATAGGGAACATATCGCAGGGAATCTGAATTATAACCTGCTCCAAAAAGTGAGTCCAGCACCGGAACCTGGGTGATTTCACGGCTGATTATTCCCTCTGCAAGTGCCTTGTCACTTGCCTTTTCAAATCCCATCTGGTCCAGCCACTCTTCAGGAATATCACCAATGGCTTTTACCACCTGAAATGAAGAAGTATCAAGAAAAGAGATCAGCGTATCAAAACTTCCGGTATATTTCTTATAAATATCTTTATATGCTTTCTGTGCTTCCCTGATGTCAATCAGTCTTTTGATGGTGGCAGTTTCCCGGACTTCAACTTCCTGGTTAAATCGGATTGGTTCCATGATACTTTCAACAATCAGATAACCTAAGACAATGATTATTAAAACAAACAGAACCTGGATTACTCTTCTCATGGGGTATGCTATTTTAGTTTGCGCACAAATTTAGCAAAAAAAATATATTATATATTTTTAATGGCTGCATTAATCAGAAGGCCATGCTGAGAAATTTTATAGCTGCCAAAATACTTGAAAATCTTGCTTTTCAACCCACTGAGGGGCAAAAGGAGATGATTGAGGAGCTTGGGAGGATTTCTGGCGATCGGATGATCCTGGCGAAATAATGCTGGTAAAGGGATATGCCGGAACAGGGAAAACCACCCTGGTCAACAGCCTGGTTAAAGACCCTTGCCTCCATGAAACAGAAAAGTGTATTGCTGGCTCCAACCGGAAGAGCAGCCAAGGTGCTCAGCGCCTATACAGGCACTTCGGCCTGGACCATCCATAAGAAGATTTACAGGCAAAAATCCGGAAAGGATGGATTGGGGGAATTTGTACTGGATAAAAATCTTCATAAGAATACCTATTTCATTGTGGATGAAGCATCTATGATTGGAGACAGATCACCGGATGCGTTTTTTGGTTCGGGCGATCTGCTGCGTGATCTGCTGGATTATGTGGAGATGGGTACATCCTGCAGGCTTATCCTGGTAGGAGATACAGCACAGCTTCCCGCCGGTGGGACTGGATATCAGTCCGGCCCTGGACCGGGAAAGACTGGAGCAGATTTGGATACCGTGTACGCGAAATTGAAATGACCGATGTGATCAGACAGGCCGAAGATTCGGGGATCCTTTATAATGCCACTTCCATCAGAAACCTGATTGCTCAGCCGGATAAGGGATTACCCCGAATTTAATTTTGATTCCTTTGAGGATATTACCATGGTAGCTGGAGCCGACTTGCTGGAGGCCATTAGATGCCAGTTATGACCGTTATGGACGGGGAGACCATTGTGGTGACCCGATCCAATAAACGTGCCAATCGTTTTAATGCCGGGAATCCGGAGCCAGATTCTCTGGCGTGAGGAAGAAGTTATCTGCAGGCGATCTGCTCATGGTGGTTAAAAACAACTATTTCTGGAAGGATGAGGAAAAGAAGATCGATTTCATTGCCAATGGAGATATTGTTAAGGTGGAACGGGTACTGGTGAACAGAAGAGGTACATGGCCACAGATTTGCAGATGTTGATATTTCCCTTCCCGATTACGGGCATATCGAATTGCAGGTGAAGGTATTACTGGATGTGATTGACCTGGAGACCGCCTCTCTGGGTAGAGAGGAACAAAAGAAGCCTTTACATGTCAGTCGCTGAGGATTACCCTGAGGCAAGCAACCGAAGGCAAAAGGCGGTAAAAATATCCACTGATCCATATTTTAATGCCCTCCAGGTAAAGTTTGCCTATGCAGTAACCTGTCATAAGGCCCAGGGTGGACAGTGGAAATCGGTCTTTCTGGATCAGGGTTTTTTTACGGATGAAATGCTGAACCAGGACTACCTGAGGTGGCTCTATACTGCTTTTACAAGGGCATCGGAACAACTCTACCTGGTGAACCTGGCCAAAGAGTTTGTACCCGGCATAGGTACAGAACTTTTTTTATAGATTTGAAAATAAATCCATACAAAAACTCAATGATGAAAAAAGCACCCCTTATGTCTATCAGCCTGGTGATTTTTTCCTTAGCCTGTAATACAAATAGCAAGAAATCCATGCCTGAAACCGAAGAAGGCTTCGTCATTGAGCGAGGCTTAAATGTTAGTCACTGGTTGTCTCAAACCGAGATAAGAGGGGAGGAGACGGGCTCAGTACATGGGTGCCGAAGATTTTGCCAGGATCGCTGAAATGGGATTTGATCATGTTCGGATTCCCATCGATGAGGAACAGATGTGGGATGAGCAGGGCAAACGAAACGAGGATGCTTTTGAGCTGCTGCATAAGGCCATTCACTGGTCCTTTGACAACGAGTTGCGTGTGATCGTTGATCTCCATGTACTTCGCTCACATCATTTTAACAGCGATGATATCAGACTCTGGACAGACCCCCTGGCCCAGGAACAGTTCTGGGGCTTCTGGGAAGAGTTGTCGGCCGAGCTCAAACAATACCCGGTTGATAAACTGGCTTATGAATTAATGAATGAGGCGGTTGCTAACGATCCTGAAGATTGGAATAAGCTGATTGCCAAGGGTATTGAGATTGTCAGGGTCAATGAACCCGAGCGTGTGATTGTGGTGGGCTCCAATCAGTGGCAGCAGGTTGGTACTTTTAAGGATCTGAAGGTTCCTGAAGATGATCCGAACCTGATACTCAGCTTTCATTTTTACAGTCCCATGGCTTTTACTCATTACAAGGCGCCGTGGAGCAAGGGTTTAAAGGACTATACGGGTGAGGTTATTTACCCGGGCTTCCCTGTTGATACTGCAGTTTACGTGGAATACTCCCCGGAAGTTGTGCAAAAACTAAGGGAATCAAATGCTAATTGGAATGCAGACCTTATGGAGTCTGAGTTTATGAAGGCCAAGGTCGTAGCCGATCGCTATGCTTTGCCCCTTTACTGCGGTGAATTTGGTTGCTTCCCCACTACCTCACTGGAGTTAAGGCATAAGTATTATGAAGATATTATTTCAGTTTTTGAAAAACTGGATATCAGCTGGACCCACTGGAATTATAAGAATGATTTTCCAGTGGTGGATGAGAGAGACCCTGGAGCCCATCGAGATGATTGTATCAGCTCTGATGGATCAGGACTAAGGCTATCAGTCTAGTTGTCAATGTTGTATACTTTCCGGAAGTGGTAACCGTAAATGCTGTAGGTGATGGCCAGTGGGAGCATTTTGGGCCTTGTGAAAAGGCTCCAAAAAACCAGCCTCCAGTAGTAGATCCTTCCCTTGCTTAAGATCCCCAGGAAAAGGATTGAGCGCAACAAAGCCCCTATCTTTCCCCTGGTAATCCTCACCTTTGATTTTACGGCTGGTTCAAAATTTTTCAAAAAACTTTTCAGACGAGGATGGTAGGGTTTGATGGAGTAAATGTTGGTAAGGATGCTCCTGTAACCCTCCATCAGGATCTCCATATTCATTTTCGGGATAAAATTTATGGAGTAGTCGGTGTTATCACCGCTGCTTTTATGAATAATCCTTCCTTCATTGTTAAGCCGTTTATATAATTTGGTGCGCATGGGGGCATTCAGCAGTCCAACCATGGCTGTAATAATACCACTTTGCTGGATGAAATCGATCTGGCGTTGAAAAATACCTGCATTGTCACTGTCAAAACCCACAATAAAACCCGCCGAAACTTCAATGCCTGCCGACTGGATCTTCTGGACACTCTCCAGGAGCTTGTGCTTGATATTCAAGTGCTTCTCGCATTCTTTCAGCGCTGCCTCATCCGGAGTTTCGATGCCAATGAAATACCTTTTCAAATCCAGCCCCAGCCATTGCTTTCATTAAAACGGCATCGTCCGAAAGGTCGATGGATGCTTCTGTGGTGAAGGTGTAGGGATAGGCATGCTTCCTGTTCCATTCTGAAATGGCCGGGAAGAAGATCGTTTTTCAGCTTATGCTTGTTCCCTATAAAATTGTCATCTACAAAAAAGAGGTTTCCCCGGAAACCTGTCCTGAAGATATTTTCAAGCTCCTTCAGGATCTGCATGCTTGACTTCGTTCTGACCTTATGGCCCAGCAGGGCAGTGATCTCACAAAACTCACAATGATGGGGACATCCGCGTGAATACTGGAGGCTTAATTGCGCATAGTTCGATGCTTTGATCAGCGAATAGTCAGGTAGCAGGAGTGGTACTCAGGTCGGCAAAATCATTGCTTCGGTATAACTTTTCGGGCTTTATTGTTTTCAAGATCGGCCAGAAAAAGGGGCAGTGTAATCTCAGCTTCATTGAGAATCAGATGATCGAGATGCATGTATGATTCTGGATCACCGGTGAATAGGGGGCCTCCTGCAACGATTTTTCTATTCAAGGCCTTGCATTTTTGAATCACCTCAGCGACCGAAGCACTCTGAATGGACATGGCGCTGATAAAGACGTAATCGGCCCACCTGATTTCTGAATCCTTCAGAGGCTGACAGTTCAGATCCACGACTTTTTTAGACCAGTTTTCGGGAAGCATGGCTGATACCGTGATCAGGCCCAGAGGCGGATTGGAGGCTTTTTTTGAGATAAACCTGAGGGCATGCCTGAAACTCCAGTAGGTATCAGGAATTCTTGGATTTACTAGTAAAATGTTCACAGCTAATTATTTAAGGGACTATTCAAATGTACGATTGAATTTATGGGTAAGTCAATTTTATGGTTTCGTTCTCACAGGAGAGGTATGAATTAAGTCCTTAAAGGGATGAAAATCATCAGGAAGGGATTTATGTTAAATATTGGTTTAACTTTGTACCTCATTAAAATAAGAGGATTATGAATATTTATGTTGGGAACCTTGATTATAAGGTAACTGAAGATGACCTGGAAAACGTATTTTCTAAATATGGTGCAGTAAGTTCGTCAAGTGTTATTACTGACAAGTACAGTGGAAGAAGTAAAGGATTTGGATTTGTCACCATGGATGATGATGAAGAAGCCAAGAAGGCAATTGCCGAATTGAATGAATCTCAGCTCGAGAGCAGGAACATTGTTGTCAATGAGGCCAAGCCAAGAAAGAGCAATTACTAGGAACTTTTACTGATGATAATTGGGGAATATACTCCCCGATTATCTTCATGAGTATCCCTTTGCGGCACTGGCCGCCAAATTTCCCACAGATCATTGATAATTAATGTAGTGATGGCAATCCTGTCAAGGTGGATAACTATGTTAATTTGTTGTTAACAGTTGATATTCAATATCAATTTGGATTCAGTTATGTTTAGTGAGAAATCCTAATCACCAGACATGAATAAACTTTTTCTTGCCCAGGCTTTTGTTCTGACTTTCGGAATAATTCAAAGCCCTTCCCTGGCAAACGATGCTGAACAGCATCCCCTTTCCGACTCCTCCTCCACAGATCAATTAGAAAAGGACATCAAACGAGGCTTAAACCGTGCCATTTCTTCCATGCAAATGGCTGATAATGGATCCTGATTAAAGTCTATTCACCGATAATCTTCACCAGCACCCTTTTGCGGCGTTTGCCGTCAAATTCGCCATAGAAAATCTGTTCCCAGGGTCCAAAATCCATTCTGCCCTCGGTGACTGCCACAACTACTTCGCGTCCCATAATGGTGCGTTTCAGATGGGCATCGGCATTGTCCTCGAAGCCATTGTGCCTGTACTGGCTGTAAGGTTTCTCAGGGGCCAGTTTCTCCAGCCATACTTCAAAGTCGTGGTGCAGACCAGATTCATCGTCATTGATGAATACGGAGGCTGAGATGTGCATGGCATTTACCAGGATCAGGCCCTCCTGAATGCCACTCTCCATCAGGCAAGTCCTGTACTTCGGGCGTAATATTGATCAGCTCCCTTCTTTGGGTGATGTCGAACCAGAGTTCTTTTCGGTATGATTTCATGCTGGTTTAACTGATTCAGGTGAGTTTCAATTCCTTTTTAATCTCGATGGATTTTCTCATCCAATCTGGCTTTTACCAATCCATAATCCTCCTTCTTTTCCAGTTTGTCGGAGACACTGAAATAGAATTTGATTTTTGGCTCGGTTCCGGAGGGCCGCACAGATATTTTACTGCCATCCTCCAGCAGGAACTGCAGTACATTGGATTTGGGAAGATCAATGGGGTTCTTTTTCCTGTTAGCGTATCGGTACTGTTCTGTTCCAGGTAATCATGAATGGTGATCAACCGGGATCCATTCAGACTTTTGGGGGGATTTGTCCTGAAATCGGCCATCATCTGCTGGATCTCCTCTGCCCCCGATTTTCCTTTCCTGACCACATTGATCAAGGATTCCTGGTAAAGGGAGAACTTCAGGTACATTTCCATCAGTATGTCGTACATACTTTTGCCCCGGCTTCTGGCCCAGGCAGCCATCTCGGCTAACATGGCGCAGGAGGTATACTGCATCCTTGTCCCTTACAAAATCACCGATCATAAATCCGTAACTCTCTTCACCTCCCCCGATAAAGGTCATCTTATCTTCATTCTTCTGTATGATGTCTGCAATGAATTTAAATCCGGTCAGCACATCCCAGTAGGGAACCTTGTAATGCTTGGCCATATCGGCAATCAGTTCAGTGGTTACCACGGTCTTAACGATGTATTCTTTCCCGGTAAGTTTCCTCTTTCGGACCATTGTGACAAAAGGTAGTAGGAGAGCAGGGAGGCGGTCTGGTTGCCATTGACAAGCACCAGTTTTCCATGGTTATCCCTGATGGCAATACCCACCCGGTCGGCATCCGGATCACTGGCCATCACCAGGTCGGCACCCACCTCATCGGCTCTTTTTAAGGCCATGTCAAGGGCGGCTGATTCCTCAGGATTAGGGGATACCACGGTGGGGAAGTTTCCATCCACCACATCCTGCTCGGGTACATTATAGATATTTGTAAACCCGATTCTTTTCAGGGCCCTGGGTACCATTTTCACTCCGGTTCCGTGGATGGGTGTATAGACTATTTTTATATCCGGATGGGCTGCAATGAGCTCGGGATTAATGGATTGTTTGGCCACCTCTTCAATGATAGAGGGCATCCATCTCTTCTCCCAGAGGAATGATCTCATTTTTATCTCCATCAAATTTCACTTCCCCAATGGATTTGATCTTCTGAACCTCACTGATAATGTTTACATCATGCGGATTGATGATCTGACCCCCGTCTTCCCAGTATACTTTGTAGCCGTTGTATTCCTTGGGATTGTGTGAGGCAGTGACCACCACACCGCTCTGGCATCCCAGTTGCCGGATGGCAAAACTGAGTTCCGGGGTGGGTCGCAGGCTTTCAAACAAGGTATGCTTTGATGCCATTGGCGATGCAGATCTGTGCGGTGATCTCAGCGAACAGCGGACTGTTGTTCCGGCAATCGTAGGCAATGGCCACACTGATCTCATCACGGTCACTGAACTGTTCAAGCAGGTAGTTGCACAATCCCTGGGTGGCCATACCCACGGTATAAATGTTCATCCGGTTGGTTCCCACACCCATGATGCCCCTGAGTCCACCGGTTCCGAATTCCAGGTCACGGTAAAAACTCTCAATAAGCTCAGTTTCATTTTCTTTCATCATGGTCAGGATGGCCTGCCTGGATGCTTCATCGATTGGACTGTCCAGCCATTCCTGTGCTCTTTTCTCTTACCTCTTTCAGGATTTCTTCATTCTTGCTCATTGCTTAAATATTTTCTGTTCTAAGCTATAACAGATCTTTAATGCACTTCTCCAGGCTTTCCCTCCAGTAGGGGACCTCCACTCCATAGACCTCTTTGATCTTGGATTTGTTCAGCACCGAATAGGGCGGGCGTTTGGCCGGCAGGGGATATTCGGAAGTTTCCACCGGCAGATACTTTGCCGCCGCAGGTGATCAGCCGGCATACTTCCATGGCCAGGTCATACCAGCTGCATACCCCTTCGTTGGAATAATTGAATATTCCCGGGACAAAAGGTCTTTTACCGGATTCCACATCCGAAATGATCTGCATGATGGCTCTTGCAAGATCCTCTGCATAGGTAGGAGTTCCTACCTGGTCGTAAACCACCCTCAGGTCTTCTTTTTGATCCATTCGGTTAATCATGCTTTTGACGAAATTCTTTCCGAAAAACACTGAATAGCCAGGAGGTTCGGATGATCAGGGCGCGGGGATGATCATGTAATACTTTCTCTCCTTCCAGCTTCGTTCTGCCATATACACTCAGTGGATCAGGCGTGTCATCTTCTCTGATGGGTCGGTGAAGCCTGCCTGGAAATATATAATCGGTGGAGATATGAATAAGCCTGGTCTCGGGAAATTTTCCAATACATCTGCCAGGTTGACAACGATATCCCGGTTAAGTAGCATGGCCCCTTCGGGTTCTGATTCTGCCCCATCCACATCGGTATAGGCAGCACAATTGATAATATAATTCGCTGGGTTGGAGTTAAAATAGCTTCTCAATTGCATCAAGATCGGTGAGATCCAGTTCTTCGATATCGGTAAAGGAATAGATCTGGCTGAATATGTTCCGCAGTTTTTTTATTTCCCGCCCAAGCTGACCCTTGGCTCCTGTTACAAGTACATTACTCATGCTAGTTGATTTTAATCTCTTTTAAATAGGGCAATACTCCTGTCTTTTTCTGAAATGATAGCCGATTCCAGGATCAACCTTCCAGTCGATCTTAAGATCCGGATCATCAAAGCGAATTCCGGATTCAGATTCCGGATGGTAGATGGTATCACATTTGTACAGAATGGTGGCATGCTGGGAAAGTACTGAAAATCCATGTGCAAAACCTTTGGGAATCAGCAACTGAAGGTGATTGTTGAGCTGAGCTCAATACCAAACCATGATCCATAGGTGTCTGAACCTTCCCGGAGATCAACAGCCACATCAAAGATCGCTCCTTCAGTAACCCGGACCAGTTTGGTCTGTGCAAAGGGATCTTTCTGAAAATGCAGGCCCCTGATCACACCCTTAACTGAACGGGACTGGTTGTCCTGGATGAAATGATGGTTGATGCCCAGTGCTCTTCAGCCTTTCCTGTGGTAACTTTCAAGAAAATATCCCCGTTCATCCCTGAAGACCTTTGGTTCCATTATCAATAGGCCTTCAATGCCTGTCTCCCTGATCTTCATGATAATCCTATTTGTTAAAATCGAATACGGTTTCATTTGCAATTTGAAACAGGTATTCTCCATAGGAACTTTTTTTCAGCATTTCGGCAAGAACCAGCAACTGGGTCCTGTCAATAAATCTCATCTTATAGGCAATCTCTTCAATGCAGGAGATTTTCAATCCCTGTCGCTGTTCAATGGTATGTATGTAATTGGATGCCTGCAGCAGGCTTTCCTGGGTACCCGTATCGAGCCAGGCCATTCCCCGTCCCATGATCTGTACCTTGAGTTTCCCCTCATCCAGGTAGAGCCTGTTCAGATCAGTGATCTCCAGTTCACCCCGTTTGGATGGTTTCAGGGATTTTGCTTTTTCAACCACATATTGCCATAGAAATAGAGTCCGGTAACTGCATAATTTGATTTGGGTTTCTCTGGTTTTTCCTCCAGGCTAATGGCCTTTCCCTGCTGATCAAATTCAACCACTCCATATCGTTCCGGATCGGTTACAAAATATCCGAAAACTATCGGCTCCATCCTTCAGAGCTAGCTGCACTTTGAAGGGTTCTGCCGAAATCCATGTCCATAAAAGATATTGTCTCCCAGGATCAGGCAGACCGGTATCATCTGCCAATAAAATCTTCACCGATCAGAAAGGCCTGGGCCAGTCCGTCGGGTGAGGGCTGCATGGCATAGGAAAGGGATAAGCCCAAGTTGATGCCCATCATCCAGCAGGGTCTGGTAAAGATGCAGATCCTCGGGTGTGGAGATAATCAGAATTTCCCTGATTCCTGCCAGCATAAGTACCGACAGGGGGTAGTAGATCATCGGTTTGTCATACACCGGGATGATTTGTTTGGAAATGGACTTGGTAATGGGGTAAAGCCGTGTACCGGATCCTCCGGCTAGTATAATTCCTTTCATTCTTTTATATCTCTTCTTTTAATAATTTGTCAAAATAGGCAATTGTTTTCTCCAGTCCCGCTTCCAGCTCCATCACCGGGTTTCCATCCATCCAGGATCTCTCCTGCCAGGGAAATATCAGGTTTTCGCTGAACGGGATCATCCTGGGGAAGGGGCAGGAAGCTGATCTTTGATTTGGATCCGGTCATCTCAATGACTTTTTCTGCCAGTTCAAGGATGGTAAACTCCATGGGATTCCCCAGATTGACCGGCCCGTAACCTCATCTCCGGTTTGCATCATTCGGATCATTCCTTCCAGCAGGTCATCCACATACTGGAAGCTTCTGGTCTGGGATCCATCCCCGTAGATGGTAATATCCTCGTCCTCGAAGTGCCTGCACAATGAAATTGGATACCACCCTCCCATCGTTGGGATGCATTTTCGGACCATAGGTATTAAAGATCCTGATGATCTTGATCCTGACCCCGTTTTGCTGATGATAATCTGTAAAAAGGGTTTCAGCACAACGTTTTCCTTCATCATAACAGGAACGTATGCCCAATGGGATTTACATTTCCCCAGTAAGATTCAGGCTGAGGATGAATGGTGGGATCACCATACACCTCACTGGTGGAGGCCTGCAAGTATTTTGGCTTTGATCCTTTTGGCCAGCCCCAGCATATTAATGGCTCCCATCACCGAGGTTTTTACGGTTTTTATGGGATTGTACTGGTAATGAATGGGAGAGGCAGGACAGGCCAGGTTGTAGATTTCATCCACCTCCACAAAATAGGGGGCTGTGACATCATGCCGGATCAGTTCAAAATAGGGATTGTCCAGCAGATGGGTAATATTTCTTTTGCTGCCTGTAAAATAGTTATCCAGGCAGAGTACTTCATTTCCCTCCTCAGCAAGCCTTTCACAAAGATGAGATCCAATAAATCCGGCTCCTCCGGTAACCAGTATTCGTTTCATTTCAATAATATCAGGGTTTAACAGGCTTGTCTTCCAATGCTGTAATAGGTAAATCCATACTCCTGCCAATTCTTCGGCATCATAGATATTCCTTCCGTCAAAAATTACTTTCTCTCAGCATGAGCTTTTTCAGATACATTGTAATTCAGTACCCTGAATTCGGGCCATTCAGTGACCACAATCAGTCCATCTGTATCAATCAGGGCCTCGTATTTATCCTCGCAGAATTCAATTGTATCTCCCAGAATCCTTTTTGCCTCTTCCATGGCAACCGGATCATAGGCCCTGATTTCAACTCCTTCTTTAACAAGTTCCTCAATGATCCTCAGAGGAGGGAGCTTCCCTCATATCATCTGTATGCGGTTTGAAGGACAAGTCCCCAGAAACCGAGTTTTTTTCCTTTGAGATCGATCTCCGAAATGGGCCTTTACTTTGGCAGGGATCACCAGCTTTCTGATTTTCATTCACCAGCTCAACTGCTTTCAGAATTTCCAGGGAACGGTTATATTCATCTCCGGTTCGGATCAGGGCTTTCACATCCTTTGGGAAAACAGCTTCCTCCATATCCTGCTCCCGGATAGATGAATTTATTTCCAATGCGGGTATCACTTCCAATTCCCTTTCTGACCATATTCACATCAGCTCCAACAATTTCGCACAGATTGGCAATATCATTCATGAAACTGATTTTGGTGGCCAGCATGGAGTTGGCAGCATATTTGGTCATTTCAGCCGAGGTAATATCCATGAAGATGATGGGATGACCATTCAGCAGGAAGGGTTTATAGAGCCGTCTCATGAGTTTTCTCGGCCCTTTCTGAATCGGTTCCGATCACAATCCGGTCGGGTTTCAGAAAATCATTGATGGCAGCACCCTCTTTCAGGAATTCAGGATTGGAGGCCACATCAAATTCTAGTTTTGATCCACGTCTCTTTTCAGGGCTTCTGCAACCTTTTTCCTCACTTTTTCAGCCGTTTTTATGGGAACCGTACTTTTGGTGGCAATCACCAGGTAATCCTGCATATACTTCCCAATTTCATCGGCTACCGCCAGCACATATTGCAGGTCGGCGACTGCCATCCTCATCCGGAGGTGTTCCCACAGCAATAAACACAGCATCACAATCCACAATGCTCTCTTCCAGGCTGGTACTGAAGAACAGGCGGCCCTTTTCCACATTGCTTTTGACCATGTCTTCAAGTCCGGGCTCATAAATGGGGATGATTCCCTGCTTGAGATTCTCAATCTTCTTCTGGTCAATATCCACACAGGTAACAGTAATGCCTGTTTCTGCAAAACAGGTTCCGGAAACCAGTCCAACATATCCTGTTCCAACAACTGCAATTTTCATATTTTAGAGGGTTTATTAAATGAAATGTAAAGTTAATTTATTAAAGATAAAACGATAAATGATGTATTTTAGTTTTTGAGCTGTTTTCAAAATAGCCCGGATGTTCTTGAAAAGACTGCAAAAATCACTTTCACAGGGATTTACGCCTCTCATTTTTTGGGGATTTAGACGTCATTTTGTTAACTTTGCGCCTTGTTTAAATCAATATAATGTCTAACTTATTAATTTTAAAGTAATTACTAATGTCTGAAAGCAAAAAAGGAAGCTGAGGCAAATGCCGAAGATCCGTTGAAGAAGCAGCCGAAAGCCAGGCTGAAGGAGCAACAGAGCTGTTGCAGAAGCAAGCAAGACAGAAGCCCAGCTGAAGACTGCAAGACAGAAACTGATAGCCAGCCGAGGAACAAGCCAGTAGCTGAAGAAAAAGAAGCCTGTGGCAGAAGAAGCTGCAGCAGAAGTAGCCGAAGAAGCTGTAGCAGAAGAAGCTGTAGCAGAAGTAGCAGAAGAAGCTGTAGCTGAAGAAGCTGCAGCAGAAGCCGAAGAAGAAGCTGTAGCCGAAGAAGCAGTAGCAGAAGAACCGAAGACAGAAGAACCCTGAAGCAGAGGAAGAACCTGTGAGCAGAAGCTGCAAGAAGCAGCCAGAAGTAAAGAACCTGCCAAAGACTGATCCCGATCGCCAAAACAGGTGTTGAAGATTTTGACTGGGATGAATTTGCAGCAGATGAACTGGATAGCTCAGATAGATAAGACAGAGTTTGAAAAACTGTATTCCGAAACCCTTTCCACCATTGCCGAAAATGAAGTAATTGATGGTACTGTGATCTCCATGAACAAGCGTGAAGTGGTTATCAATATTGGCTACAAATCAGAAGGAGTTATTTCCATCTCAGTGAATTCCGTTATGATCCTGATCTGAAAGCCGGGAGACAAGGTTGAAGTTTATGTGGAGAGCCAGGAAGACAAAAAAGGTCAGCTGGTACTTTCACACAAAAAAGCCAGGGCCATGCGTTCATGGGACCGTGTGAATCAGGCACTTGACCAGGATGAGGTGATCAAAGGTTACATTAAATGCCGCACCAAGGGTGGTATGATCGTGGATGTATTTGGAATTGAAGCATTCCTTCCCGGATCACAGATTGATGTGAAACCCATCAGGGATTACGATGCATATGTTGGAAAGAACATGGAATTCAAGGTGGTAAAGATCAACCATGAATTCAAGAATGTTGTTGTTTCCCACAAAGCACTGATCGAAGAGGAGCTGGAGCAGCAGAAGAAAGAGATCATTGCCAAACTGGAAAAAGGACAGGTACTGGAAGGAACCGTTAAGAATATTACCTCTTATGGTGTATTTATTGACCTGGGTGGTGTAGACGGACTGATCCACATTACAGATCTTTCATGGGGACGTGTAAATCATCCCGAAGAGATTGTTGAGCTTGACCAGAAACTGAATGTGGTAATTCTTGACTTTGACGATGATAAGAAACGTATTGCACTGGGTCTGAAGCAACTGACTCCACATCCATGGGATTCACTTGATGAAGCCCTGAAGGTAGGTGACCAGGTGAAAGGACGTGTTGTTGTAATGGCCGATTATGGTGCATTTGTTGAGATTGCTGCCGGTGTTGAAGGATTGATCCACGTTTCCGAAATGTCATGGTCACAGCACCTTAGAAGTGCCCAGGAGTTTATGAAAGTTGGAGATGAGGTTGATGCAGTGATTCTGACCCTCGATCGCGAAGAAAGAAAAATGTCACTGGGCATCAAGCAACTTAAGACCGATCCATGGGAGAAGATTGAAGAAAAATACGGAGTGGGAACCAAGCATACTGCAAAAGTTCGTAACTTCACTAACTTCGGTGTTTTTGTGGAGATTGAAGAAGGTGTTGATGGACTGATTCATATTTCTGACCTTTCCTGGACCAAGAAGATCAAGCATCCGGCCGAATTTACTGCCATTGGTGCTGATATTGAGGTTGTAGTGCTTGAAATTGATAAGGAAAACCGCCGCTTGAGCCTTGGGCACAAGCAGCTGGAAGAGAATCCCTGGGATGTCTTTGAAGATGTATTTGGATGTTGATTCCATCCATGAAGGAACCGTCATTGAATTAATGGATAAAGGTGCTGTAATTGCACTTCCTTATGGTGTTGAAGGTTTTGTTACTCCAAAACATCTTGTGAAAGAGGATGGTAGCCCTGTAAAAGTGGATGAGAAATTAGATTTTAAGGTAATTGAGTTTAATAAGTCAGCAAAAAAGATTATCTTGTCTCATAGTCGGATCCATGAAGATGAGCAGAAATCTTCTGATCGCTCAGCCAAGCAGAGTGAAGGAGACGAGGTAAGGAAAGCAACCAGGAAAATGAAAACAAACCTGGAGAAAACCACACTTGGTGATATTTCCGAACTTGCAGCCCTGAAGTCTGAGATGGAAGAGAATCAGAAGAGTGCAAGAAGAAGAAAGCTGGAAAGCGATAAGGAAGAGTAAGTAAAACCCTTAAAACAATTTAGTCAGCTATGGAATTCAAGATTGACAAATTTGAAAACCACACTTTGATCAAAGTATTGGAGGAAAAACTGGACACTCACATTGCTCCAACACTGAAGTCAGAGCTGGTACTTGTATCAGGAAATGGTGAGAAGAACATCATTCTTGATCTGGGCAATTGCCGGTATTGTGATTCTTCAGGATTGAGTGCAATTCTTGTGGCAAATCGTCTGTGTAAAAATGCCAATGGCACTTTTGTGCTCACAGGATTGAATGATGCAGTTGAAAGGCTGATTACCATTTCTCAGCTTGATACTGTGTTGAATATTTCAAATTCTCTGGAGGAGGCAGTCGCCCTGATCAAAGAGGCTGGATAATATAGTTTCTGGTGTCATTTGAATTGACCATACTGGGTAGCAGTTCAGCACTGCCTACTTCAAAACGATTTCCAACCGCTCATTTACTTAAAGTAGATGAGCGGTTTTTTTTAATCGATTGTGGAGAAGGAACCCAGATCCAGCTAAGGAAATTTGGATTCAATCCATCCAGGATCCATCATATATTTATTTCACATTTGCATGGAGATCATGTATTTGGACTATTTGGACTGCTTTCCACCCTGGGAATGATGGGGCGGAAGAGTTCCCCTGCATCTTTATGGACCTGACAAGCCTTGAAGCCGATGATGGAGCAGCATTTTTCCTTTTTTGGGCACTCTCCCTTTGAACTCATTTATCATAGTCCCGGCACGGAGGAAGGAGATTCTATTTTTGAAGATGAAAAGATTACTGTTAGAGCCATTCCACTGAAGCACAGAACGCACGACCTATGGATACCTTTTCAGGGAGAAAAAGAAGGCTCTTAAATCTTCGAAAGGAGTAGATTCAGAAGTATGGACTGGGAATTGCTGATATGGTAAGGATGAAACAGGGAGAGGATCATGTAACCGCGGACGGGAGATGTAATTCCCAACCAGCTCACTGACCCTGCCTCCTTTCATGCAGCGTTCCTATGCCTACATCTCTGATACGGTTTTTGATCCCTCCCTTGCGGAAAAGGTGAGAGGATGTGGATCTGCTGTTTCATGAGGCTACCTTTGCCGAGAAGGATGAAAAACTGGCCAGGGAAACCCTGCATTCCACAGCCGCGTCAGGCAGCTACCATTGCTAAAGAGGCGGAGCTGGAAAGTTGCTAATCGGTCATTTCTCCAGCAGGTACAAGGATCCAACGCTTCTGGTTGAAGAGGCAAGGTCAGTTTTTGAAGCTACATTTGGGGTTGAATGATGGGGATATCTATTCCATTCCACAGGAGCGGTGTACAACGGAATAAAATATTAATTTTGCATCCATTCATTGCAGTAAAACAATAGAAAGGTGAACGAAAAAATTTTGATCCTTGATTTTGGATCCCAGTATACACAGCTGATTGCCAGAAAAGTAAGGGAACACAATGTCTATTGCGAGATCCATCCCTACAGTCAAATTCCCGAGCCGGATGAAACGGTAAAAGGAGTGATCCTTTCGGGAAGTCCCTTTTCTGTAAGGGATAAACATGCTCCCATCCCTGATCTGGATGGGATTAAAGGGAAGTATCCCCTTGCTGGGGATCTGTTATGGGGCCCAGTACCTGTCTCACTATTATGGAGGGGAGGTAAAGCAATCAGATTCCACGGGAATATGGCAGGGCCAGGCTGAGTTTTATTAATACACGAGAATCCCTTGCTGAGAAACCTGTCAGCCAATACCCAGGTCTGGATGTCTCACGGAGATACCATCAATACCCTTCCTCCCAACTTTGAAGTAATTGCCAGTCACCGGGGATGTGGAGGTGGGGGCCTATGCTGCGGAAGATGAAGCCACCTTTGGACTTGCAGTTTCACCCGGAAGTTTACCACACCACCGAAGGGAAAACCATTCTCTATAATTTTCTCTGGGAAATCTGTGGCTGTTCCATGGACTGGACTCCGGAGACTTTTGTGGAAAGTACCGTGCAGGAATTAAAGAAGAAACTGGGCAATGACAGGGTGGTTCTTGGACTTATCGGGAGGGGTGGATTCAACCGTGGCAGCCATCCTCTTGCACCGGGCCATTGGCACAGAACCTGACCTGTATTTTTGTGGACAACGGACTGCTTCAGGAAGAATGAGTTTACGACGGTGCTTGAATCTTACAAGGACCTGGGACTAAATGTGATAGGAGTGGATGCAGGCGAAAAATTTATTTCATGACCTGAAAGGGATTACCGATCCGGAAGCAAAAAGAAAAAGCATTGGCAAGAATTTCATTGAGGTATTTGAACAGGAGGCAAAAAGGCTTGAAAATATATCCTGGCTGGGACAGGGAACCATCTATCCCGATGTGATCGAATCGGTTTCTGTAAATGGTCCTTCGGTGACCATCAAATCACACCACAATGTGGGTGGACTGCCGGATAAGATGCATCTGAAGGTGGTGGAACCGCTTCGCTTGTTGTTTAAGGATGAAGTGAGAAGGGTGGGATAGGCCCTGGAAATTCCAGCCTCCTTTCTGAAACGACATCCCTTTCCCGGACCCGGACTTGGAATCCGGATTCTGGGTGAGATTACCCCGGAAAAGATCCGCTGGTGCAGGAGGCCGATGATATTTATATCAAGGCCTTGCACAGATATGGCCTTTATGACCGGATCTGGCAGGCAGGAGCCATCCTGCTTCCTGTGCAATCGGTTGGAGTGATGGGTGATGAACGAACCTATGAGTATGTGGTGGCTTTAAGGGCTGTGACCTCCACCGATGGAATGACAGCTGATTGGGGACATCTTCCTCATGAGGTACTGAGCCAGGTTTCCAATGATATTATCAATAAGGTAAGAGGCATCAACAGGGTGGTTTATGATATCAGTTCAAAACCACCTGCTACCATTGAATGGGAATAAAGACTGGATAGCATTTTGCAACATTTTTGTCTACCGGGTGGTTATATACTATATACAGTAATAAGACAGATCATGAATCGAATAAAATATATTAGTATCCTGGCATTACTCCTGATGACTGCCATGGCCTGTCAGGCACAGTGGAATCCGGAGGCACTAAAACTTGCCCAGGTGATGGATAAGGTGAGCCGGTATTATGTGGATTCCATCAATGATAGCTGAGGTGGTGGAGGAGCCATTGTGCATATGCTGCATGAACTGGATCCGCATTCTTCCTACCTGAGCAAGGAGGAACTGGAAGAACTGAATGAACAGCTGGAGGGTGAATTTGAGGGGATTGGGGTTAGCTTCAATGTTCTGGAGGATACCATTTATATCATCCGGGCCATTTCAGGAGGACCTTCCGAAAGGGTTGGGATTATGGCCGGAGACAGGATTGTGAAGGTTGAAGGAGAAACTGTGGCAGGAACCGGAATCACCACACCGGGATGTTCAGCGACTGCTGAAAGGACCCAAAGGAACCATGGTGGATGTTTCTGTCAAACGCAGGGAATGAACCCGATTTGCTGGAATTCACCATTACCAGGGATAAAATTCCTGTTTACAGCCTGGATGCTTCCTATATGGTCAATGACCGGATCGGATATGTAAAACTGGCCAGGTTTTCACATACCACGCATTGAGGAATTTGAAACTGCCATGAAATCACTTGAAAGAGGAGGGAATGGAAGACCTGATCCTTGACCTTTCAGGTAATGGAGGTGGATGGCTGCCGGTGGCCGTGGAACTGGCCGATCATTTTCTTTCGGGTAATAAGGAGATTGTCCGTACCGAAGGCAACAAGGTGCCTGAACCGGAAATACAGGGCCAGGAAGACTGGACTTTTTGAAGAGGGAAATCTGGTGATCATGATCGATGGAAATTCAGCTTCAGCCAGTGAAATTGTCAGTGGTGCCGTCCAGGACTGGGACAGGGGAGTGATCGTGGGTCGACGTTCTTTCGGAAAGGGCCTGGTTCAACAACCTTTTTACCTGAGCGATGGTTCAATGATCCGGCTGACTGTGGCCCGGTATTATACACCCACAGGCAGACTCATCCAGAAACCCTATGAAAATGGGTATGAAGAGTATGCCCTGGACCTGATTAACAGGTATAACAAGGGGGAACTTAGCAGTGCGGACAGCATTGATTTTCCCGAATCACAACGATATCAAACCCTCACATTGAACCGAACCGTTTATGGTGGAGGAGGAATCATGCCGGACTATTTTGTTCCCATGGATACCACAGCCTATTCCGATTATTACCGGCGACTTGATCAACAGGGGGATATTTAACCGTTTTGTTCTTCAGTATGTGGATGAACACCGGGATGAACTTCTTGCAACATATCCTGATTTTGAATCATTTCAACAAAGGTATTTGAGCCGCCCAAGAGCAAACTGGATGCACTTGATTGCTTTTGCAAGCCAGGAGAGGAGCTGGAATTTATCGCAGGATCAATGGGATATTTCAGAAGAGCAGATCTCATTGCTTATTAAGGGTTATATGGCCCGGGATCTTTGGGATATGACCAATTTTTACGAGGTTTACAATACATCCAATGAAGTGTTTAACAAGGCGGTGGAGATTCTGAAAAATCCCTCCATGCTTACCAGAAACTGGCCAAAGTTGAGTAGTGAATGATCTCTTGGATTACGTGAGCATTATGTGGAAATACTGGGTGTAGTATTTTCAGCATTTTATATCTCTTTTTCAGCATTCAAGCAGAACATCCTTTTGTGGCCCATGGGTATCATCAGCGCCATACTTTATATGGTGGTATTTTACCAATCGAAGTTTTATGCAGATATGGGACTGAATGGATACTATTTCTTCATCAGTATCTATGGATGGATCCTTTGGTCAAGGAGTGAAAGCCATGGAGCGGAGTAGGAATTGCCGGTTATCAGGAATCAGGTTGAAACAGGCGGGCATATTCTGGCATTGATTACTGTCTTGGCTTTTGTGGGTATTGGATATGATTCTTGATCGGTTTACCGATTCACCTATTCCCTATTGGGATGCATTTACCACTGCTTTAAGCTTTACTGCCACCTGGATGCTGGCCAGGAAAATCCTGGAGCACTGGATTCTGTGGATTATCGTTGATGCAGTTTCAATGGGTTTGTATCTTTACCGGGGATTATATCCCACACTTGTTGTTATTTGCCATTTATACCTCCATGGCGGTAATTGGATATATTCAATGGAAAAAGACACTTCAAAATACAGACGGGAATTGAAACGAATCCTTATCACCGGTCCGGAATCCACCGGGAAAACCGAATCTGGTGAATTGCGCTGGCAGACATTTTAGGAGGTACCGTGGTTCCTGAGTATGCAAGAGATTATGTGGAAGGACTGGACGGCCCTATACCTATGAAGATGTGGAGCATATTGCCAGACAGCAGGCTTCTTGCCTATGAAAGTGAGTATCACTGGCAAAGAGTGGGTTTTTTTTGATACCTGGCTGATCATCACAAGGGTCTGGTTTGAGGTGGTATATAAGAAGGTTCCCGCACTGGCTGGATGAAGCCATCAGGAGGCCCAGTTTCGACCTGGTTCTGCTTTGTGCCCCGGATATTCCCTGGATTCCGGATCGTGTCAGGGAGAATGGAGGTCAATGAGAGAGACCAGCTTGTTTGAACAGTATAAAAATGGAACTTGAACGATTCGGAATGGAGTGGGAACTAGTTACCGGGGCACGGGAGAGGAACGTTTTGACCAAGGCAGAAGCAGATTATTTACAGAAAGATTGGATATGGCACAATTTGAAAAATATCATGCAAAAACCCTGAAGGGTTTGGAACCACTGCTGGCAGATGAGTTGAAAGCACTTGGGGGCTGAAAAGGATGGAGATTGGTAAACCGGGGAGTTACATTTTATGGGGGGCGGGCACTGATGTACAGGGTAAATCTGGCTTCCAGGTTGGCACTCAGGGTGCTGCTCCCGGTTCTGCAATTTGAGGCTACATAATAGCGATACCCTTTACAGGAAGGTGAAAAAATTCGACTGGTCGCAGTTACCTGGATAACAAAATGACCTTCGCCATCGATCCGGTGGTTCATTCGCCCTATTTCAACAACAGCTCATTTCGCTTCCCAGAAGGTGAAGGATGCCATTGTGGACCGTTTCAGGGAGATGAACCAGCCTTCGTCCTTCTGTAAACCGGGAGCAACCCGATCTGCTGATCAATGTTCATATTTCTGGCAGATGGGTTACCCTTTCACTGGATAGTTCAGGAGGATCACTGCACAAAAGAGGATACCGGACCGGGCATTTTGAAGCTCCCCTGAATGAGGTGCTTGCAGCCGGGATGATCATGATCACCGGATGGAATGGAGAAACTCCCTTTCTTGATCCCATGTGTGGTTCAGGAACCCTGGCCATTGAAGCTGCACTAATTGCAGCAGGATATTCCTCCGGGTATTTTCAGGAAACAATATGGATTTGAGAACTGGAAAGATTTTGACCGGGAGCTTATGGAACATGTGGTGCAGAAGCTTCCACAGGAAAAGGAGGTGAAGGTTCCCATCATGGCAAGGGATGTGGATCCTGAAGCAGTGGAACTGACCACGGCGCCAGGTAAAGCAGATGGATCTGTCGCACCTGATTACAGGTGGAACAAGCGGATTTTGCCGATTCCGAAGCCGATGGAGGGGACCACCATTGTTATGAATCCTCCTTACGGGGAGCGGATGAAACCGGAAGATATTGAATCTCTTTACGGGATGATCGGAACCACCCTGAAGCACAAATTTCCTGGTTCGGATGCCTGGATACTTTCCTCCAGCAAAAAAGCCTTGGGAAGAGTAGGTCTTAAACCAGCTTCCAGGAAACAGATTCTGTTACAATGGTTCCCTGGAATGTTCATATGTGAATTATAAAACCTTTAAAGGCAACTGGAAGGATTATAAAACCGGTGAAAGCATGAATGACCTTCAGTCGGATAATAATTCACCTTGTTGAAAAAAAATCAGGTTTTGATGTATTTTATTACGAATGGGCAGTAATTTTTATCTATATTAGTTACTGAAACATTTTTTTTATATTTGCTGATCAGATCAGTAAATCCTAGTCAACAAAATGAAGCCTAAATGAGCTTTGATGTCAATGAGTATTACTCCAAGCTGAATGGCGGAGATGTTTTGATGGCCTTCAAAGGGAATATCTCAAGTGAGCTCATCAGCAATGTTTTAGAGGTTGTTGAGTCCAGGATGGATGACTACAATGAAAGCTCCAAAATTCGTAAGAAAGTATACAATGTGCTGGTGGAGAGTCTTCAGAATCTTTACCATCATATCGAAGTATTGCCGGAGGAGATGCAGAAGGAGTTTGACTCCAAATTTGGAATTCTTGTTGTTAGCCGGATAGATGACAAGTATCAGAATCTCCACCGGAAATTTTATTACTCAGGATAAAGTGGATGTTCTGAGGAATAAAATTGATAAGATCAATTCCATGGGCAAGGAGGAGTTGAAGGATATGTATAAATTCATCCTGAATCATCAGAGACTGTCCGAAAAGGGTGGAGGCGGACTGGGCCTGGTGGATATTGCACGGAAAACCGGCAATAAGCTGGAATACACTTTTGAAAAATATGACGATATATACTACTTTTTCAATCTCGATGTTTTCGTCGATTTTGCATAGTGAATAATAACAGAAAAATAGCCAAATATGGAAGCACTTTCAATTGAAGGAACTGCAAAAACACCAAGTGTAAAGTTTGACGGACAGGAAGGTGTCATTGAAATTAAAGGAAGATCAATACCTGAAAATTCAATTGAGTTTTATAAGCCACTTGTTGAGTGGCTTGAGGAATACTAGCGGCGCACCCCTGAATCTTACCCAGGTAAATGTGCAACTGGAGTATTTTAATACCAGTTCTTCCAAGTGTATTCTGGATGTATTCAAGAAACTGGAAGCCATTCATAAGGGTAAAAATGAGGTGATCATTAACTGGTATTACGAAGAGGATGATGAAGATATGCTTGAGGCCGGTGAGGATTATGAATCCATTATCAGGGTTCCCTTCAAGATGATTGAAATTGTAGAATAAGCAGGGCCCCCGTCAATTTTATTAATGAATTTCAAGTGGGCTGTCACCATTCTGGCTGGCAGTCCCATTTTAAATTATCTTCGGGACTATCGCTGAAGAGGTGATATTATGATTTTCGTGGAGAAAGGCGTTCGAAGAAATCCAGGAATTTTTTGAGAACCCTGAAGTAGAGCAGGAGGTAGAATCCCAGGGTCATGAACCAGATCACTGCAACATTTACCCAGAGGGTGGGTACAAATTTTCCGGCAATCATTTTTCTGGGAGCATAAAAGTGTGCTTTGATGAATTTATGGGTGGGATCCAGGTAGATGGGATCCCTTTTCTGAATCATATCACCTTTGCGTTTAAATTCCGTATAATAATCAAAGGATTTATTGTTGGTGACAAACTCTTCCAGGGTTTTATTGGTATAATTCCTTTCCAGTTCCTGTAATTCTTCCAAATCGAATGATTTTATCAATTCTGTCGTATTCACTGGTCGCATTTCGGAATGTCTCCTTATAAAACGCCTTTAATGTCGTCAGATACTCGCGGGTATAGGTCAAGGATTTCCTGGTTGACCTGATTCAGGATAGAGCTGATCCACATATTTCATGGAGAATCTGGGAGTTGCATCATGATAGCTTTGCAGGATCATGCGTTCATTAAATTCAGTCCTGGATTTCATTTCTGCAGTACCTTGAGAGAATAGGCCAGTTCTTCTTCTGCGGTCGGGATTATCCAGGTTCCGTTCAACAAAATCGAGTCTTGTTAAGGAGCTCTCTGATATGGAAATTGGCCTTAAGATTACCATTGCTTTTCAGCTTATTCCGCTCATAGAAGTTATTCTGGTAATCATTGTTCATAAACTGATAGGTGGCAAGTCCCTCATAGGCCCAGCGGGCAGTAATAATTTCACCGTACAAGGGAATTCTTTTCGGTGAGGAAATCTGTGGATTCAGATTTTCAAATTTGACAATGATTCCGCTCAGTATAATCTGAGGAATTACCAGGAAGGGGATCAGGATGTAGATGGTTACCACAGTTTTAAAACTGTCGGAAATGAGCAGTCCCATCACATTGGCGGCGGCCCAGGATGAGAAGAGAACAAGCCAGTATTCAAAATACATGCCCCTGATTCCCATAATGGTGTTCCCAATGATCACAAAGGTGAAAGCCTGTATGGCAGAGATCATGAATTGAACGCTTACCTTGGAGAGCAGATAACCCGACCAGCTGAGATTCAGAAAGGCTTCCCTCTTCAGGATCTTCCGGTCCTTGATGATTTCTTCGGCACTTACGGTCAGCCCCATAAAGATGGCCACGATAACCGACATGAATATGTAGACCGGCATATTTGTGTTCCCGAACAGGGTATACCCAAAGTTGTTTGAGACATCCAGATCAAAGTAGCGAACAATAAAGGCCAGAAGAAGAGCCAGTAACGGAGCCTCCGCAAAATTGAAAACCAGGTACTGGGTGTCGCTCAGTTTTTTCAGGATATCTCTTTTGATAAATACCCCGAATTGTTTCAGCTTTACCAGGAATTTTGAAAGAGATTTCGGGAAGGTCCTCTCTGGAGGCCTTGCCTTTCTCAGTCTCTTTGTATGTTCTTCTGGAAGTGTTCGCTCCACTCCTTGGGGGAGATTCTCCGGGTATGGGTAAGTTGTCCAAATTCATCCAGTACACTGGTCTCCACAATATTGAAAACCTGTTCAGGATTGACATTACCACAGGTGGGACATTCACTTTCGTTCCAGTCGGCTGCCTGCACCCTGGATTTAAAGTACACGATGGAATCGACCGGATTACCGTTGTAGATCAGGTAGCCACCTGTATCCAGGATCAGCAGCCTGTCGAACATTTTAAAAATGTCGGACGAAGGCTGATGAATCACCACAAATACCAGTTTGCCTTTGAAGGTGAGTTCCTTCAGCAGGTCAAGAATATTCTCACTGTCCCGGCTGGAGAGTCCGGATGTGGGTTCATCCAGGAAAAGAACTGCAGGTTCTCGGATCAGTTCCAGGGCAATATTCAGTCGCTTTCGCTGGCCGCCACTGATCTTTTTATTTAGTGGGGATCCCACCTGTATATCCCTGATTTCGAATAGTCCCAGGTTTTTCAATACCCGGTGCACAGTTTCAACCAGCTGATCCTCTGTATAATTGTCAAAACAGAGCTTGGCATTGTAATACAGATTCTGATAGACAGTCAATTCTTCGATAAGCAGGTCATCCTGGGAAACAAAGCCGATGATGCCCTCGATGCTCGGATCATCACTGTGGATATCGATTCCATTGATCAGCACCTTTCCTTCAGTGGGTTTGGTGACTCCATTCAGAACATTGAGCAGGGTTGATTTACCGGCCCCACTGGCACCCATGATCCCCACCAGGCGGCCCGATTGTTCTGTAAAACCCACATCGTGCAGACCGACAGCCCCGTTTTTGAACTGGTAGGTAATGTGATTGGCTTCAAATACAATTCTGGATTTTACCTTATCGCCCACAAAAAGGGAGACAATATCACTGTAATATACAGGTTTGATCTGTTGATTTCTTAGGGAGGAACCGGTATTTAGGGGATAGCTCTTCAGGGGCTCCAGCAGCTGACCATTCATGTATAGTTCTGCCTTTCCCAGGTACTTTACAAAATAGAGATTGGTGGACTGCGACCTGAATAAACCAGATCTGGCCATGCAGGTCTTTCCGGTAAATATGTTTGGTAAGCTTTCCTTTGGATACGTCCTTGTTGCTGTCAACAATCAGATAAGGAGCATTGTCCTCAAGATTTCCGCTCTGATAGAACAAAATTCCGGATCAAAAGGTAATCTTCATCAGGAATGTGGAAGGTGTCAGCCACAGTGGCTATAAATTCCATTTCCTGTTCGGTGGCTGCCTCACGTTCGGATTTAATGAATTCCAGCATCTGAAAAAGTACGATGACTTTTTGAGATTGTGCAAGTTCCTTGTTGATTTCAGTGCAAATTTTCAGCACTTTGACCGAACGCTTGGCCAGAACCCTTTCCTTTTTGGTCACTTTGGCATCCTCCTCCATGACCTGGCTGAAGTAGCGTGTTGAAAATCTCAAGGTAGAGTGCAACCAGTTCCTGGTTTAGCTGCCTGTTCAGGAAAGATTCAACCACCAGCCTTCGTTCGGCTGCATTGCTTTCCGGTCGGGAAATGATGGCAAAAAGTTGCATTAAAGCTTTGAGGATCTCTTTACTCATTGCAAAGGGATTAAATCAACAACTAGACAATATAAACAATATATACTTAGAAAGTGCCTCCAGGGTTTCACTGAAAGGGGCTAAGCTTGTCTAGAACCAGAGATGGATGAGGAGAAAAATTAGAGGGATCAGAATGCCAAGGGCGAGCAGCAGGCCATTTCGGCCCTTGATTCCTTTCTTGCCCCTGACCATGATGAGGCCTGATATGGCAAGCAGGATCAGGGAAAAGGCAAAAAGATCCGAGAACCATGTCCATAATTTTTTGGGTTTATTGTAATGAAGATAGTTGACTTCGCTGAAAAGGGGACGGTTCCGGACGCGAGTGAGCTTCACATCTCCAGAGGAAAGTTCCACATCAATGTGACCTCCTTTCAGGTAGATCATCAGGTAATTATCATTGGGGAAATAGTATTGCTTGTAGTTCTCTTGCTTCACCGGTCAATTCAAGGAGTCTCTTCAATGACCTTCCGGTCCACCTCACTTTTTCTGAAGTGGCGCCGGGTAGATGGTAGGAGTCGGAACGGGAGATGATGCCCGGATTCCAGTGACGGGCCACACCATGATTAAGGGCAATCCCTGAAATGCCATAGATAATGGCCATCCCAAAAAACAAAAAACCAAGCTCCCGGTGAAGCCACCGGTTCCACTTTCTCCAGCCCATAAAACTTATTGGGTAATCTCTTTGAATTCGATGGCTTCGATGAAAATGTCAGCCTTTTCGGCCTCGGAATGGGACATCTCAACAGCATGATGCTCTTTGGATTCGTAATCTGCCACAAGTTCATCAGCCTGTTCCATAGCCAGAACCCTGAGGGTGCCCTTTACGGCAAGGGTTGACCCTTCCAGTTCGATCTTGAATTCGTCGATATCACCTCCGGGAACAAGCCTGATCTGGGTTTCTCCGTCTTCTGCCAGAACAAAACATTTTTGTCCGCCATGTCTGCAGACATGGGTAACCATTCCAGTGATTGCCACCTCTTTGTTTTCATATTCAGCCGGACTGGCCAATAATTCTTCAATCTTGCGGCAACTATTTCCTCACTTGTTCCCGGCTTCAGTTTTGCCCTGCTTCTGGGAGGTCTGGTTGCAGGTCCAGCAACAAAAGACGCTTATGGTAAATAAGATTGCGATTCTATACATGACAGTTGCGGTTAATTTTGCGTAAAAATAGAAAATATTATCGTTTAAAACTCTCAAGGCAGGCATCCAATTCATCATATATCTCAAAAACATGATGTAGCTGCAGTAATTTAAATAGTTCCATCACTTCGGGATTCACATTGCAGATTTTGAACTGGCCATAATTATTACTGGCAGCTTTCAAGAGCCGAAAGGAAGACCCCAAATCCTGAACTGTCAATGAAAGTGATTCCCTGCAGATTGAAGACCAGCTTCACATTCGGTTTTAAGTAATTTTCCAGGAGGTGTCTTTTTTACAGTTTCAGAAATCAGGGAGTTGAATCTGTTGGTATCTTTCAGGCTTACAACGAGAACGTCATTACATCTTTTTTGTCTCAATCATGTTTTGCTTTAAGGATTCAACTTTTCCAATTCTGCCACAGCAAGCCTGCTCTGTTCCAGGAATTCATTCACCATAGCCTCGTACCGATCCTCTCCATTCCGTCATGAGCCAGTTTCTCCAGCTCTTTCAGGAGCTCAGCCACACCGGTCATACCCATTACAGCAACTGATGATTTGGCCTTATGTGCCAGTTTGGAAAGACCGTCGTATTCCTTTTCCTTGAGCAGCCGTGGCATTAGCTCAGCATATTCGTCCAACCTGTTCGCTGAAAGAGGCCAATCATCTCTGAGATGAAATTCGCATCGCCGCCAGACATGGTTTTAAGATAGCTTAGATCAGTAATCATGATTGCATGAAGGTAGGTTGAAAACTTATTACCGGCACTAAATTTATTTAAATTATTTTTAGAAATAAAACAAGCCGGTTTATTATCACAGTAAAAGACAGATGAAAAGAAGCTTGCAATTTTTCTGATAGGAGTGTTTTTGGTACAGATGGGCTTTGGTCAGATCTCATTTTCCGAGAAGAGACAAAGAGATAAGGCTTTCCATGAGGGAGTTGCATTGATTCTTCTTGAGGAGTATGAGATGGCCAGCGTGGAGATGACCAGGTGTCTTGAGATCGACTCCACATTTGCTCCGGCATATCTGCAAAGGGGCCGAATTCTTATCCAATGGGGTTCCATGGAATCTGCCATGGCCGACCTTGATACTGCTCTTTCATTATGATCCTGGCCTGGGAGAGGCCTATTTTTATAAAGGCTTATATTTTGTTTGGGACCGATACCACAGGAATGGATGCAGAGCTTTTTAATCTGGCTATAAATAACGGTTTTAATGATCCTTATGCTTACTATTTCAGGGGACTTACCGAAATCAGGGATGGTTTTGATGGTAAAGCTCTCAATGATATGAGCGAGGCCATCCGTCTAAAATCTGATTTTGCCCTGGCCTATCATGAACGGGCAGGGATTAAAAGAAGGATGGGCGACTTGCAGGGCGCACACTTTGACTACAGGACCTCTATGGAGTACGATCCGGGTTTTGCACTGGCTTATAATAACCTGGGATCGGTGAAGATATTACTGGGCGATTACGAGGGTGCCATTGAACTTTATACAAGGGCGCTTGAGCTTAGATCCGAAATTGGTTCTTGCATTAAATAACCGCGGATATGCCAACTATTTTCTCGGGGATATGGATGCTGCTCTTGATGATTTTGATATTGCAATTAACCTTGAAAGTGGATTTGCCGAGGCAAGTCTTAATAAATCCTCAATCCTTGCCAGTCAGAATGACATTGATCCGGCCCTTGCACTGTTGGACATGGCCATCGTAGAGAATCCCGATGTTTCCTTGCTTTATCTGAACCGCGGATTAATCAGGGAGTTGAAAGGGAATCTTTCAGGGGCCTGTGAGGACTGGAATAGGGCTTTAGAGCTGGGAGCCTGTGGAGGCAGATGCATATGTAAAGGAATGCAATGAATAAGGTGCTTATGATAAAAAGGTGGTTTTATATACTTTCCCTGGCGCTTCTGATTCCTGTTGTTCTTTCAGGTCAGGAAGATGTGACCATAAAAAAGAAGGATTTTAAAACCGGTATTGAGATTGGTTTTAAGGAGGCCTGGAAGAGTGTTAAGGAGGGTGATAAGCAATTTAAGGAGGGGAGGGGAACCTAGGACCTGGCCAGGGATCTCTACCTTTATGCCAACCAGTATAATTCCGAATAACGCCGGAACTTAATTACAAGATTGGTGCCTGTTACCTGTTTACCGATGATAAATATGTGGCCATTGACTATCTTTTAAAGGCCTACAATCTGGACCAGGAGGTAAGCAAGGATATTCACCTCTTGCTGGGAACGGCTTATCAGCTGGTGCTTGAGTTTGAAGATGCTGCCAGTCCACTTCAAGGAGCATAAGCTGACCCTTAACGAAGAGGAACAGGAAATTTACAGTGATTTACTTGCAAAACGACTCACCGAGTGTCAGAACGGAAGAAGTCTTTCCCAGGAACCGGTCAGGGTCATCCTGCAAAATCTTGGAGAGGAGGTTAACTCCAAATATGATGACTACAATCCAATCTTTGCCTATGGCGATACAGCGCTCTACTTTACCTCCAGAAGGCCATTCGGAAAAGCAAAACGAAATCCCCTTGATAATAAATATAACGAAGATATCTACCTGTCCTGCCAATAGTCCAATCAGGTTTTGAGAATGGCTGGCAGGCTGGGAAAACCCTTTAATACAGAGAATAATGAGACTCTTGTTGGTATCTCAGCCGATGGCAACGAGCTCCTGATATATCGAGGGTAGTAAGGATAACGGCAAGCTGGAGCTTATCACCTACAACAATGAAAAAGTAAAATGGTCAAAATCGAAAATTGTTTCCAGGAATTTGCTCAGTAAAGATGGAGAGACTTCTGCAGCTTTCTCTTCAGATGGAACAGAGACTTTTTTATGTGAGCAGGAATCGAAATTTAAGCACAGGGGGAAAGGATATCCTTTATTCACGCCTCAATGAAAAAGGGAAAGTGGGAAGATCCTCGGAATATTGGCGGACTTATCAATACGCCCTATGATGAGGAGGGGGTATTTCTCACAGCAGATGGAAAGTATCTTTATTTTGCATCCCAGGGGCATAACACGCATGGGTGGCTTTGATATTTTTCGATCCGAAAGGGCCGAGAACGGGGGATGGAGTGCTCCGGAAAATCTGGGTTATCCCATTAATACCCCGGATGATGAGGTCTTCTATATCATGGATAAGTCGGGTGATTATGGCTATTATTCCACCATCAGGGAAGGTGGCCTGGGATCAAAGGATATCTATAAGGTCATCTTTCTTGGCTCTGAAAAGGAATTGCTTACCGCTACAAAGGATCAGCTGGTTGCAGGTCCGGGAGATAGAGAAAAGAGGTTTTCTCACCCTGCCCTTGCTTCCGTCAGCTGGATACTTCCATTGTGGTTACCGGCCGTGTACTGGATACCATCGAAGGAATTCACCCGGTTCTTGCAAGCCTTACGTTATATGGATCCAGAGGGTTACATTCAGGAGATAAGGACCGTAACCAACGATTCTGGTGTATTATGTGGCCAGGTTACCTGAAGCCAGGAATCTATGGTGTTGAAATCAATGCCACAGGTTATCTTTATTTTCTTGATATTGTTGACCTGATGGGCTTTTCGGGAGAGGAAAAGGTAGTTCAGGATTTCTATCTGCAAAAAATAGAAGTGGGAACCAAGGTTGTGCTGGATAATATCTACTTCCAGACCGGTAAGGCAGTTCTCCGACCAGAGTCCAATGATGCCCTTGACCAGGTATTTCGTTTCCTGGAAAATAATCCGGACATGAAGCTCGAAATTTCCGGTCATACCGATAATACCGGATCGCTTCGGATTAACCAGAAGTTATCACGCGACCGGGCAAAAGCAGTGGTAAACTACCTGGTGGAGAGGGGAATCCCCGAAACCATGCTGGTATATGAGGGTTATGCCGATACCCAGCCGGTTGCTCCAAATGATACTGCTGAGGACAGGAAGAAGAATCGCCGGGTGGAGTTTAAGGTACTTTCCAATTAAACTCTGTTGTTTAACAATTTCTTTCCATCCGGAAAGTGTTATTTTTGTCGGATAATTCCTTCAACATAAATCTTTATTACAGTGAGAAAAACAGTATTCTATGACTATCACCTTGAAAAGGGTGCTAAAATGGTTCCTTTTGCAGGATATGAGATGCCGCTGGAATATGCCGGGGTTAAGCAGGAACATATTAATGTGAGGAAAAATGTGGGCGTATTTGATGTGTCTCACATGGGGGAGATATGGGTGAAAGGCCCGGCTGCCTTTGATCTGGTGCAGAAACTCACTTCAAATGATATACAGAAACTAAGTCCCGGGGGTATCCAGTACACCTGTTTCCCCAACGAAACAGGCGGAATTGTGGATGATCTTCTGGTCTATTATTATGACGAGGAGAAATACCTGTTGGTGGTGAATGCCTCTAACATTGAAAAGGATTACGATTGGATCGTGAGGCATAACCAGGAGGGAGCCATCATTGAGAATGCCTCAGACCAGATATGTCCCAGCTGGCTATTCAGGGACCCAGGGCAGTGGAGTTATTGCAAAAACTTACAGCTCTGTCGATCTTTCCTCCATTCCCTATTATCATTTTCAAACCGGTGAATTTGCCGGGGCAAAGGAGGTGATCATCAGCAATACCGGGTATACAGGTGCCGGTGGATTTGAACTCTACATGTACAATGATGATGCGAGCTACCATCTGGGAGCGATTTTTGAAGCAGGGAAGGAGATGGGAGTTGAGCCAGCCGGACTGGCTGCCAGGGATACGCTCAGGCTGGAGATGGGTTTCTGTCTGTATGGAAATGATATCGATGATAGCACCTCTCCCCTGGAGGCCGGACTTGGGATGGATCACAAAATTCACCGATGGGAACGGGTTTATAAACAGGAAGGCCTTGGAGGACCAGAAATTGAACGGTCTTAAAAGGAGACTGGTCGGTTTTGAACTGAAGGAACGTGGTATACCCAGGCAGCACTATCCCATCCTGGATGCAGAGGGAATACAAATAGGGGAAGTCACTTCTGGAACCATGTCACCCATGCTTGAAAAGGGAATAGGAATGGGCTATGTGTCAGCTGGAGCATGCCAGGATTGGGAATGAAATTTTTATCGGGATCAGGAACAAAAGAGTTGCTGCTCAATTGGTACGACTTCCATTTTATAATCCACAAGGATCAATAAGCTGAATATGGCATTGAAAAAGATTGAAGTTTGTGTTTCACCGGCACTCTATCCCTACTATGAGAATCCGGGATGCCATTGTAGTGGTGACCGATATTCTGAGGGCAAGTTCGGCCATTGTGACTGCTTTTATGAACGGGGTGGAACGGATTATCCCCGTGGGAACCCTGGAAGAGGCAAAGGCCTACAAGGAGAAAGGTTTTATGGTTGCAGCTGAAAGAGACGGACTGGTCAGGGATTTTGCCGATTTTGGAAATTCACCCTATAATTTTACACCTGAAAGGGTAGCCGGGAAGCAGATTGTTTACAGTACAACCAACGGAACCAATGCCATTCACCTGGCCTCCAGCGGAAACCAGGTTCTGATCGGCGCCTATCTGAACCTCAGGGCACTGGCAGAATACATCAGAAAGGAACAGAAAGGATCTGCTGGTGCTGTGTGCAGGTTGGAAGAATAAATTTAACCTGGAGGATACTCTGTTTGCAGGCGCATTGGCCCAGCTTGTTCTGGAAGATGAGAACTACAGTACCATCTGTGATGCTACACTCGGATCAGTGGATCTTTACAATGGGGCCAGGGGAGATATGATGGGCTACATATCAAAAGTGGCCCAGAAAGGAAGACTGAAAAAGAACAATCTGGATGATGTGATCGGCTACTGCCATGAAACTGATCTCACGGATCTGATTCCCGTTTTAAATGAAGATCACCTGCATGTACTTTGAGATATTAAGTAAATTGCAGCTTATTAGTATTATTTGGAAGTTATTCACAATGTTTGGCCAACAGTTGTATTAAACGTAATTTTAAATGTTATCGAAATAACACATCAAACCATAACCATAACCATACTTAACCCATTAACCCATTAACCCATTAACCCATTAACCCATTAACCCATTAACCCATTTATCATGAAAAAGCATAATTTTTCCGCCGGTCCTTCCATTCTTTCACCATATACCATACAGCATACCGCAGCTGGCATTCTGGATCTGAACAATTCCGGACTCTCTGTCATGGAGATCTCTCACAGGAGCAAGGATTTCATTGCCATCATGGATGAAACCCAGCAACTATTTAAGGAATTGCTGGATATTCCGGAAGGCTATAGTGTTTTGCTGCTCCAGGGAGGAGCCAGCTTGCAGTTTTGCATGATTCCCTACAACCTGCTTCAGAACAAGGCTGCCTACCTGGATACAGGCGCCTGGGCCAACAAAGCCATCAAGGAGGCAAAACTTATTTGGTGAGGTGGATGTTGTCGCCTCCTCAAAGGATACCACCTATTCCTATATTCCCAACGGATTACAAGATCCCCACCGATGCCGATTATTTCCATATCACCACCAATAATACCATCTATGGAACGGAGATCAAGGAGGATATGGATGTCTCCGGTAACCCTGGTGGCAGATATGTCATCTGATATTTTCTCCCGTCCTGTGGATGTTTCAAAATACGGAATAATTTATGGAGGCGCACAAAAAAACCTGGCTCCGGCCGGGGTTACCTTCGTGATTATAAAGGACGATATTCTTGGGTAAAGTGGACAGGACGATTCCAACCATGCTTAACTATCAGACCCATATCGATGAGGGATCGATGTTTAATACCCCACCCTGTGTTTCCATCTATGCTGCCATGCATACCCTGCGCTGGTATAAGGAACAGGGAGGAGTAGCTGCCATGTACAAAAAGAACCTTGAAAAAGCGGCCATCCTCTATGATGAAATTGACAGGAACTCCATGTTTGTTTCCGGGATCGGAAATGAAGCCGACCGTTCCATCATGAACGTGACCTTTGTGATGAAGGAGGAATATAAAGATAAAGAGGCCGATTTCCTGGCCTTTGCCACAGGAAAGGGTATGTCTGGACTTAAAGGGACACAGGTCTGTTGGTGGATTCAGGGCCTCCATATACAATGCCATGCCCCAGATCATCGGTTCAGGCCCTGATCGATGCCATGAAAGAATTTGAAAAGAATAATTAAATGAATAATCCCAGATAAAATGGCAAAAGTACTTATAGCAACAGAAAAACCTTTCTCTGCCGAAGCTGTGGCGGAAGTAAAAGGTGTATTCCAGGATGCCGGATATGAAGTGGAAGTATTGGCAAAATATCCGGATCATTCGGATCTTGTAAATGCTGTGTCGGATGTGGATGCACTGATTATCAGGAGTGACAAGGTTAACAGGGAGGTGATTGAAGCGGGTAAGAATCTTAAAATTGTGGTCCGGGCCGGTGCCGGATATGATAATGTGGATCTTGAGGCAGCCACTGAAAAGGGTGTGGTTGTGATGAATACACCTGGACAGAACTCAAATGCAGTGGCCGAACTGGCCCTGGGGATGATGGTCTTCATGAACCGGAATGGTTTTAATCCAGCAGCAGGAACCGAGCTGAGGGGAAAGAAGATCGGGATTCATGCCTATGGAGCGGTGGGAAGGATCGTTGGAATGATCGCCAAAGGTTTTGGAATGAAGGTTTATGCCTTTGATCCTTTTGTGGATCCTGTAATCATTAAAAATGACGGAGTCACCTGTGAGGACTCGGTGGAAAGTCTCTACAGTAAGTGCCAGTATATTTCTCTTCATATTCCTGCTACTGCAGAAACCCGGGGATCGGTGGATTTTGATCTGCTGCGCAAGTATGCCCGAAGGTGCCACCCTTGTTAATACTGCCCGAAAAGAAGTGATTGATGAGGAGGGATTGCTGAAGGTGTTTGCGGAAAGGGACGATTTCAGGTATCTCTCCGATATTGCACCGGATTGCAGGGAAGAGCTGGAGGAAAATTACAAGTCCCGGGTGCTCTTTACACCCAAAGAAGATGGGAGCCCAGACTGCCGAAGCAAATTTAAATGCAGGAGTAGCTGCTGCAAGGCAAATTGTAAATTTTATCGAAAAGGGAGATGATCACATTTAAAGTGAATTAGTTTATGGCAAAGATACATGCATTTAAAGGCTTTCGGCCGGGAAAAGATAATGTGAAAGAGGTGGCATCCAGGCCTTATGATGTGTTAAATTCGGAGGAGGCCAGGCTTGAGGTTGAAGGTAATCCCTGGTCTTTTCTCCATGTTGTAAAACCAGAAGTGGATTTACCGGAAGATATTGATCTCCATTCAGAGAAGGTCTATAAAAAGGGAAAAGAGAACCTGGATCGCTTGATTGAGAAGGGTTACTTTGTTCAGGATGATAAAAATCTGCTCTATGTATACGGCCAGACCATGTTTGGGAAAACCCAATACGGGATTGTCGCCTGTGCTGCTGTGGAAGACTACCTGAATGATGTAATTAAGAAACATGAACTTACCAGGCCCGATAAGGAAGAGGACCGCATGAATCACATACGGGTTACCAACTTTAACGCCGAACCTGTCTTTTTTGCTTATCCAGACCATGCGGGGCTGGATGCCATTGTGGAAGAGCTTGTTTCAGGTGAAGCTGAATATGATTTTGTAAGCGAGGATGGAGTAGGGCACCATTTCTGGGTCATCTCCGATCCGGAGCAGATAAGCAAAGTGGTGGAGATTTTCGAAAAGGATGTCCCCTTCACCTATGTCGCTGATGGTCATCACAGAACCGCGGCAGCTGCCCTGGTGGGGCAGGAGCGCAAGAACGCCAACCCGAATCACGACGGAAGCGAAGAGTACAATTTTTTCCTGGCTGTCCATTTCCCGGAATCTCAGCTAACCATCATTGATTATAACCGGGTGGTGAAGGACCTGAATGGCCACACCCCTGAGGAATTTGTCAGGCTGCTGGAAGCAGGGTTTGTGGTGGAGGAGAAGGGCCCTGAAATATTCAAGCCGGATATGCTGCACCAGTTCAGCATGTATCTTGAGGGTCTTTGGTATTCGCTTACATGCCAGGCCGGGCACATACAATGATAATGATCCCATTGGTTGTCTGGATGTTACGGTACTTTCCGACCAGGTACTGGGTCCACTGTTAAACATTACGGATTTACGTAAATCGAAGCGAATCGATTTTGTGGGTGGAATCCGGGGTTTAAAGGAGTTGAGCGACCGGGTGGACAGCGGAGAAATGGCTGTGGCTTTTGCCCTTTATCCGGTGACCATGAAGCAACTGATGGATATTGCCGATAACGGAATGATCATGCCACCCAAGACCACCTGGTTTGAACCCAAACTCAGAAGTGGCCTTGTGATCCATTCACTGGATTAGTCGTATATTTGAATATGGGAGTTGTTGATAAGCTGAATCACGTCAGGGAGATCTTTGCCGGGGAATGTCACCCTGGTGGCTGTCTCCAAGACCAAGCCTGATGAGATGATTATGGAGGCTTATGAGGCTGGTCATCGTGATTTTGGGGAGAACAAGGTTCAGGATCTTGTGGCCAAGATGGAGCGTTTGCCTGCTGACATTCGCTGGCATATGATCGGTCACCTTCAGACCAATAAGGTAAAGTATCTTGCACCTTTGTCCACATGATACATGGTGTGGACAGTCTCAAATTACTTGATGCCATCAATAGATCGGCCCAGCAACACAAGCGTTGCATCGATTGCCTCTTACAGGTGCGTATAGCCCAGGAGGAGACTAAATTCGGACTATCAGGAGAGGATGCCCTTACCCTTGTTCATTCGGAAGCGTTTAGAAATGATGAAGCATGTACGAATCAGGGGTCTCATGGGGATGGCAAGCTATACCGAAAATAGGGAGCAAATCAGGAACGAATTTCAGCGACTAAATCTTATATTTGATGAGATGAAGGCTTCTGCGTTTTTGGATGCAGGATATTTCGACCAGCGATCCTACGGAATGTCCGGCGATTACTTGCTGGCGGTAGAGGAGGGAGTCCACCATGGTCCGGGTCGGGAGCCTGATATTCGGACTAAGGAATTATTAAATATATTATCATATGATCGATCTTTCTACCACCTACGGCGGACTGAAACTTAAAGAGTCCGCTAATTGTTTCCAGCAGCGGATTGACAAGCTCGGTTGAGCGAATTAAAAAAATGGAGCAGGCTGGTGCCGGTGCCGTGGTTCTTAAATCGCTCTTCGAAGAGCAGATTATGTTTGAGGTAAGTTCCATGTCGGCCGAAAGTGATTACCCGGAAGCTGCTGATTATGTGAATGCCTATGCCAGGGAGAATTCACTGGAGAGTTATCTGGATATGATCAGGGAAGCGAAAGCAGCAGTTAAATATTCCGGTCATAGCAAGCATTAATTGTGTGAAGAACAATGAGTGGATCGAATTTGCGAAAAAGATAGAGAAGGCAGGCGCCGACGCACTGGAGCTGAATATCTATTTCCTGCCCATTGAGAAAGATAAGGATTCCAGGGTCTATGAGAATGCTTACCTCGACCTGGTTTCAAGTGTGACCAAGCATAGCTCACTTCCTGTGATGGTTAAACTTGGACACGGATTCACCAATATCACCTGGATGGTCAATCAGCTTTACCAGAGGGGAGCCGCTTCTGTAATACTATTTAACCGGCTTTATGCACCCGATATTGACACCAGTGATCTCAGCTTTGGCATCTTCCGAGGTACTCAGTTCTCCGGCAGATATTCGTTTCCCTCTGAGATGGATCGGTATTGTCTCCTCACAGGTAAGTGAGATAGACCTGGCTGCCTCCACCGGGGTTCACAGCGGACTGGCAGTCGTTAAACAGATTCTGGCCGGAGCAACAGCCGTGCAGGTTTGTTCGGTTCTCTATCGCAATGGTATTGATTACCTGAGGGATATGATTGATGAAATGAAGAGGATGGATGCAGAAGAATAACTACAGTTCTCCTTCAGAATTCAGGGGCAAGATGAACTACGCAATCTGAAGGATCCGTCGGTTTACGAAAGGGCCCAGTTTATCAAGTACTTTCTCAAAAATGCACTAATAGGATTCGATTGATTTGATGAGTTCCCTGAGCAGGAGTTTCTTATGCTCATCGCATCCAAACATGCCGTGTTTAATGCTAAGGATCAGCTTTGCCTTTTCCTCTGCCTCCAGTTCACCCACAGCCTCTTCCAGCACAGTGAATAACTCTATGGCGGTTTCAAGGTCGGACTTTATGATCAACATTGGTAAAGGATTCGGCATATTTTCCATAGGAGAGTCCATTCTGCCAGCATGCAGATGCCAGAATGCGGGTAATTGGTTCATAGTCGGGATTGGCAAGGGCTTCAGCAAGAACAGGAGCTGCTTCCTGCAGCTTCAGGTCATTGAGAAGAGATGATACCTCGTGCATGATCTCTTCATCTTCCTGTTCAAGCAAGAGCTCGAATAATTCGGGAAGAATGTCAATGTTGCTGTCACCGCGGATATCTTTCAGAGCATCCATAACGGTGGTTCGGTTACCCGAACGTATGGCACTGATCTGTCCTTTAAGTTTATCTTTAGGCTTAGTCTCCTTTTCCATCCGGCATTAATTACATAGTTTTTCATTGAAGTTCCCCGGCTTCATACACTCCATACTGAAAGGCCTTTTTGAAGCAGATGACAGGCAGCGCTTCTGTCTCCCAATCTTTTCAGCCAGCTTTCCCCTTCTCAAACCAGATTTCACCATTGTAAGGATCCAGGTCCAGGGCCATGGACATGTCCTTTTCGGCATATCGGGTGGTCCCGGTGGAGGCATAGGTTCGTCCCCTGGCAAAGTAGTAGTCAGCTATGCCGGTTTCCATTTCAAGGGCCCTGTTAAAGGATTGAATGGCATCCAGGTATTTCCCATTTTCATACAGGATGATTCCCCGTTGATAGATAACACTGTGTTGGTTTGGAAAATAGCTCAGGTACAGATCCAGATCCTTCAGGGCCTTGTTTAGATTTCCCGATCGACTCCATGCATTGGCCCTGAGGAGGTAGGCTTCAAAGCGGTCAGGTTCCTGACGAATTACCCTGTTAAGACCGTTAAGTGCCTCTTCCGGTTCGCCGTTCTCCAGTCTGAACCGATGCCAGCAAAATCACTGCATCCAGATTTCTCATATCACTCTGAACAGCTGAACGCAGGGCGGAAAGGGCCGCCTTGTTATTACCCAGCATGGCATATACTTCTGCTTTCTCTGTGAAAACAAGCGTTCGATTGATAGTTCTCTTTCTCCAGTTTATTGAGTATGTTGATCGCCTCAAGGGCATCTCCGTTTTCTTTCAGGAACTGGGCCTCCTGGAAGTCCTTGTCGGCCTGACTGTACCACTCTTTTTCATTCCAAAGTTGCTGCCAGCCGGGACTTCCTTCCAAGTTGGGAGAGGTCAGGATCCAGCAGGATTTCTTTTTCCGGAATCTTGTAGCGCGACGAAAGGTGTATCCTGAGGTATTTCAGAGCCAGTTCGGGATGATTCAGTTTCACTTCGGTTTTTGCCAGGTACAGACTTCCCATTCCTTCCCGACGTTTTTCTGCCTCATAAAAAGCCTCCCTGGCTGCAGGAAAATTGTTCATATTGAAATGACACAATCCCAGGTTCATCAGGATCTCAGCTTTCCCCGGGTTCTAGTATCATTGGCCTGTTTCAGATAGTATCAGGGCTGAATCATACTTTGCCTGAATCATGCAGGCACGTCCTGCCAGGTAAGGATCCACCTCTCCCCATCCTGGGATTACCATGACCAACATGATGCCGATATTATCCATTTTTTCATCCTGCCTATTTGGTTTCAATGTTTGGTTCATTGTCATCACCCGAATATACATGTATGAATCCGGTTAGGCTTGTCACTTCCAGACCCGAAAGTCTGTTCTCATACACATCACAGATGTAATAGTAGACACCGGTGGTAACCAGTTTATTGGAGCCGGTAATCTTGCCATCCCAGTTTATTTCCGGATCTTCAGTTTCGAATACCAGTAGTCCCCAGCGGTTAAAGATCTTCATGTCTACCTTTTCAATATAGGAGGTCATCAGGGGCAGGTAGATATCGTTGATCCCATCATTATTTGGAGAGAATACATTAGGGAAGGCATAATTGGAGCATTCATCCAGACAGAGCCGAACAGAAGGTGCCGATTCGTTGTCAAATGAATCGATTGCAGTAACAAGATAGCATCCTGTAAGGGAGCTTTCAGTGAAATGGTTATATGCAGTATCGTTGCGGTCCTTCAAATTCGGCAATGACGGAGGGTGTACCATCGGAGGTAGGACTGTAATATAACTTATATGCGGTTACATCATCGGCGCAAGGCGGATCATCACTGTACTCCCATTGAAGATGGTTGTAACCCTCCCCGCAGGCTGAATAGCCATTGAGTTCGGGCGGACAGGGCGGTATGGAGTCAATGGGTGTGGTACAGTTGATATGGCTCATGTTGACATTCTCAAAAAGTCCATTCTCCAGGATACGCCAACCGGTACTTTTAATCATGTAACAATATTCCATGCCATTGGTGAGCTCCTCGTCAATGAACTTATCCTGGCTTGTAAAGCCAATGGAATCAAACTCCAGGTTAGAGCCATTGCGTCGATAGACCGTGTAATCGTAGTTGATCCAGGGAACATTCTTTATCATTTCGATTTCAATCCTGTTATCCTTTCCCGTAAGCCTGGGATAGAGGGAAGAGGCCACCTCCGGGCTTCCGATGCGGAAACGGTTTCCAGGTGCATCATTATAAAGTTCGACGCTGTAGGACCAGGGATAATTGAGTGTGTTCACCTCTGCGTCGATCCAGACAGTATCGTTCAGGGAAGAGGTTTTAAAGGATGCCAACCTGTGCAAGTGATTGTCCAAGGAGATCCGGTGACCGGTAGATGATGTATTCATAGGGCCCGTTGGCCGGTATGGTATCAAGCCTGTCAGGGCGGGCCCAGGCCAGCTGGATGGTCCCTGGCTATCATGATCCATTACACTTACCTCCAGAATGGAGGGTGCTCCTTCCACAAGGGGTGTACAGTTTTCCGGTGAGGGAAAACTCAGGGCTCCGTCGGGGTAGACCGAAACAATTACATAGCAATATTCGATTGCCCTGCTCCAGTCCGGCTCCATTGTTGTCGTCCACAAATAGGGTATCCAGCCTTTGCTGAGTTTGCCCAATCAGCTCATACCCGGTATCGGCAGGAATTCCACCCGTACAGGAATCGGGAACATAGCCGGCCGGACCGATTTTCCTGTATATCTGATATCCCTGTACAGGGACAGCAGTATCCGCCGGCCAGGTAAGGGTAACCGTATTGCTTCCGGGGATCAGGAAAGGCATTTCAGGTGCGGCTCCAAGGACTTTAATGTTCACATTCCTGATATCCACCAGGGGTGTTTCAGGATGATTGTCCTCCGCCTTAAAAACTGCGGTATAATACTGTTTTCTTACATGGTAGCTGTTGGTATTCCATTCAAATCAGGAGCTGCTGTAACCTGGTCCGGAGGCTAAGAGATCACTTGTATAGGTGGCCGGACTCGATTCCACCACAAAAGGCCCTCCGGTGGCTCACTGCTTGATGGAATCATTATCCACATCGGTGGCCTCCACGTCAAAGGCAAGGATGGAGCCTGCTTCAATACAGTAATTTCCGGGATCGTTCTGGACAGGAGGATGGTTGTCGGTGTTGTAGACTTCAATCTGCATGTCCCTGACAATGTTCCCGATCTTCACCCCCGATCGCCACTCTTCCACATCAATGGCAATGTTGAAAATTCCCGTATCGGAAGGGGTGATCCAGGTCAGGTCGCCGGTATAGGGATTAATAAAAAGTGTATCACTGGCCGGGGGAAGGGTATATCCCTTAATGGGTTTTCCATCCTGCTCGGTACAGACCGTCAGTTTGTAGGAGATGCTGTCACCATCGGGATCATAGGCAGCCGGATTATGGATAAAGATCTGTCCGTAGGCAGCCCTGTCAATGGGTGGATTGAGCAAGATCGGGGTGGAATTATTTCCCAGCCCGGAATTGATCAGGATGGTGGTCTTGATGGAGAAAATAACATTGACCGAATTGGGTATGTTTTTTACTCCTTCGTTCCGGTTGGGATCCTGAACCACAATTTCGTAGATCCCCGGACCCGGGAAAGGTATGTTGCGACTTATAGATGTTTTTCTGGTAGAAATTTGGAAGCTTTGATCTTGGTAATCCGGTTGGCAAAGGAAAAGGTATTATCGCCCCACTGAACCTCCAGCCTGTCCCTGTCGGCCTGACTCAGGGTATAGGTAAAGGTGGTGATGGTAATTTCATAGGTAAGGTCATCCAGCTGGGTCAGTGTAATTTCACCAGCCCGGTTATGGGTTGCCAGAAGGGCATGGCCAAAATGCACCAAAGAATAATATAAGGAGTTAAGATCTCTCTTCATTCTCTTACTTCAACACCACTTCTGCCTTCATGCTTCTTTACGTCAAATTTTATACCAGTTTCCTTTTCCTTAAACTCCAAATATCACAAGATTTGTTTGATCGGGAAAATATCTGTCAGTAAAGCGTTGTAAATGTACAAAGAATTTGGCTTTCCCTGCAGCTCTGACATTGCATCTCAATGATCATGGCATCCTCGTCACTTATCACAATGGTGTCAATCTCCAGTCTTCAACCGGGTATCTCCTTTTTTCAGGGCAATTCTAAACTGATTTATTCAGGTATTTCGGAAACCAGGGATCTTTCTGGCTTTCCTTGCTCTGAAAGATCAATCTCTGTGCCATGGTAATGAAAATAGGCAATTTCCCAGTCATCCCGGAATGTTTTCATGCTGATTTTCAGCTTTCCGTTTTCATATGTTATATTCGTAATGGAAAGATGAAGCGGATGGGCCTCGGCAAAGGCCATCCACAGGAACAGGAGTGTGGAGATACTGATCAGTCTTCATGCTGTCAAAATTACATAAACTTCTGATGCTTTTACAGGTGCCATGTCTCTATTTGAACTCTATTTTAAACTGGGAATGCAGCATATTGCTGATCTGAAGGGATATGATCACATCCTTTTTATCCTGACTCTCTGTGCTGTATACAGGTTTGGGGAGTGGAAAAAGGTGCTGATCCTGATCACTGCCTTTACCATCGGTCATTCACTTACCCTGGCTCTGGCCACCCTCGATCTGATCCGGGTGGACGGAGATCTGATTGAATTCCTGATCCCTCTGACCATTTTCCTGACGGCCCTGGCCAATGTTCTGACAGGATAACAAAAATGCTTCACCCGCGCTGCATTACCTGAAATACGCTGCAGCCCTTTTTTTTGGATTGATCCATGGATTGGGCTTTTCCAATTACCTGAGGGCTCTTCTGGGAAGTGAAAAGAGTATGGTCCTTCCACTCTTCTCCTTTAATCTGGGGATAGAAGCTGGCCAGATCCTCATTGTGGCCATCATTTTAATCCTAACCATGGTGGTGGTGGATCTGCTGAAATATCCACGGCGCGACTGGCATCTTTTGCTCTCCGGGGCAGGTCTGGGGATCTCACTGGTTTTGATGATTGAACGATTTCCCTTCTGATGGAGTGGAGGTCCACTCATAAAGGAGTTTGAAGGTTTCCTGAAACTGGAAAAGGGCTTGTCAAAAAACTCAGTGCAGGCCTACCTGGCCGATATGGGAAAACTGACCAGTTTCCTGGAAAGGGAGGATATCCGATCTTGGCCCCGGAGGATCTGGAGCCAGGAGCATCTGCAGCAATTTCTGATTTGGATCAATGAACGATGGACTCTCGGCCCGATCTCAGGCCAGAATTCTGTCCGGAATTAAGGCCTTTTACCGGTTTTTGTTGATGGATGACCAGATCGAAAAAGATCCCACTGCTCTGCTGGAGAGTCCAAAGCTGGGAAGGAAACTTCCGGAGGTTCTTACCGTGGATGAGATTGATACGACATCCTTGCAAAAATAGACCTGAGCAAGCCCGAAGGGCGAAGAAACAAGGCCATGCTTGAGGTGCTTTACAGTTGTGGACTCAGGGTATCTGAACTGGTGGGATTAAAACTTTCAAATATTTACAGGGCTGAAGGTTTTATCAGGGTGATCGGAAAAGGAGATAAGGAGCGTCTTGTTCCCATTAGCGGCAGAGCCCTGAAGGAGATCGATCTTTATCTGCCCGACCGGAATACCCTGGAGATTCAGCCCGGGCAGGAAGATATTCTCTTTCTGAACCGCAGGGGACAGATGCTATCCAGGGAGATGGTGTTCACGGTCATCAAGGAGCTGGCAAAAGCAGCAGGGATCAAAAAAAAGGTGAGTCCGCATACCTTCAGGCACTCCTTTGCCACCCATCTGGTGGAGGGAGGAGCCGATCTGAGGGCAGTACAGGAGATGCTGGGTCATGAATCCATTACCACCACAGAGATTTATACCCACCTGGACCGGGAGTACCTGCGATCGGAAATTATCAGCCATCATCCCCGTTCGAAGTCGAAAAGTCCATAAAGCGAAAAGTCATGCAAAAGTCCATAAAGCTTGAAAAGTCCATAAAGCGCTGTACAAAGCAAAAAGTCCGTAAAGTTATCGCTTATACCTTGAAATAATTTCATCCATAAGCTGATTGGCGGTCTTATCAATCCGGATCCTGGAAGGATCGGCGTCAAACCAGGCTATGGTTCTTTTGATTCCTTCGCTGAAGGGAATGGTGGCCAGGTAGCCGGGGACAAAGCGTTTGATTTTTGTGTTGTCGAAGATGACACAGTTGGCCTTGTCGCCCATGCAGATTCCCTCTCATCCAGGCATGTCCCAGCTTATCGGCCACTTCACAGATAAAATCTGATGGAATATGTACTGCATTCAGATGGACTCCTGCAGCATCGGCCATCATTTCATAAATCTGGTTCCAGGTCAGCATTTCATCCGAGGTAATGTGAAAGCTGTGACCGATCGCTTGCCTGTTACCCAGCAATCCGTTAAACCCAATCGCGAAATCATCGGAGTGGGTCAAAGTCCACAGGGAGGTGCCATCACCCGGAATCACTACCTCTTTCCCCTTTCTCATGCGGTCGATGAGGGTGAAATCCTCCCAGCTGCCAATGGCAGCGGGTATCACCATGTCGTAGGTGTGGGATGGCCTGACAATGGTCACGGGAAACCCTTTTCGCGATAGGCTTCCTGTAGAATTTCCTCACAGGCTATTTTATCCCTGGAGTAATCCCAGAAAGGATTGTTGAGGGGCGTCGATTCAGTAATCACCGGGTGGGAAGGTGGTTTCTGATAGGCTGAAGCAGAGCTGATAAAAATATATTGATCACAGTTCTTCGAAAACAGCTTGATATCCCTTTCCACTTCTTCAGGTTTAAAGGCGATAAAATTGACCACAACATCAAAGTGCAAATTCTTCAGGACAGACTTTACCTGTTCCGGCCGATTAATATCAGCTCCCAGTGTAGAAGCCCTTTCAAGCCCCGATCTTGTTTTATTCCCACGGTTCAGGAGGAAGAGTTCAATTCCCTTTTCCAGAACCAGCCTGGAGCAAGCGGTGGAAATATTCCCGGTTCCGCCAATAAACAGTACTTTCATGTGAAATGATTAAACCATTATTTAACTCCAAGTTAGCCATTATCCATAACATTTGGCTATTTTTATTCGTTCCCAAAATGATCTTATTATGAAAGCAATGATGTTGACGGGCATTCGGGAGATGGAGATGCGGGAAGTACCCACACCTTCTCTTATAAATGATCATGATGTGTTGATCAGGATGAAGACCCTGGGTGTCTGTGGTTCGGACATTCACTATTATGTATCAGGAAAGATCGGAGCCAGGTGGTACAGTACCCTTTTACCGTCGGGCATGAAGGCGCGCGGGAGGTGGAAGCCATAGGGAAGGGAGTGACCCGGGTGAAGCCAGGGGACCGGATCGCCATCGAACCGGCCATGCCATGTTGGGAATGTGACCAGTGTAAGGCCGGAAGGCCTCATACCTGCAGGAAGCTGCGCTTCCTGGGTTGTCCGGGCCAGGCGGAGGGTTCCCTGTCCGAATTTATTGTGATGCCGGAGACCTCTTGCATTCCAATCCCCGATATCATGTCCTACGACCAGGCAGCCATCTCGGAGCCCCTGGCCATTGGAGTGTATGCTGTGAAGCAATCCATCCCCATGGAAGGGAGCGAAGGTAGGAATCCTCGGTTTTGGACCCATCGGAATGAGTGTTTTGCTGCCTGCCCTGGCCATGGGCGCCAGTGAAGTTTATGTGACCGATAAAATTGATGAGCGGCTTCAGATTGCCCGCAACAGCGGTGCGGTACTTGACAGCCAATCCCGATACCGAAGATGTGGTGGCAAAGATTACTGAGCAGAAGTGCCCGATCTGCTGGATGTGGTGTTTGAATGCTGCGGTCAGCAGGAGGCCATTGATAATGCAGTGGACCTTCTAAAGCCGGGCGGAAAACTAATGGTCATCGGGATCCCGGAGTTTGATCGCTGGTCCTTCCCGGTGGACAAATCCCGTCACAAGGAGCTTTGCATTCAGAATGTACGCCGTCAGAATGAAGCGTTCAGCCGGCACTTGATATGATGGAACAGGAGAAGGTTTCAGTGGAAGCCATGGCCACCCACCGCTTCAGATTCGAGGATGGCAAAGCGGCTTTTGACCTGGTGGCAGGATATAAGGATGGTGTGATGAAGGCAATGATCGATTTTTGATTGATTTTTCAACTAAAACCTAAATATGATGAAAACAACAACTTGCCCTATATTACAGTGATTAACTATGACTTTTATCGGGATGCAATTCAGAATCCATAGGCGTGGGAGCAAAAGCTCCCCGTGGTGCAGAAGTGCTTTTTGACGGCAGCAGGGAGTCACTGGATGAGAACTGGATCTACTGGGAAGGTCCCAGGTTTTCGGCCGAGATGCCCATTTCCTGGGAGATTGTGGATGATCCGGTGGATGATGGGTACGGTGATGAACAGCAATGATCCTGCAGCAGCGGGTGGCCTTTATGGATCGGCCGACATCGTTACCAAGAAAGGCCTACCGCGATTTCAGGCTTACATGTTGGAGTTTCTCAGTTGAACAGCCGGGTGGGAATTCGGGAGTTTACCTGCAGAACCGCTATGAGATCCAGGTACTGGACGGCGACTCCACCAAGCATGGCATGGCAGCGGTGATCAATGAGTCCGAATCTCCCTATTATGCCTATAATGGTGTGGGAAAATGGAATTCCTATGATATTGTATTCAGGGCAGCCAGGTTCAAGGATGGCGAGCGGACGGAGAAGGCCATGGTGACCAACTATTTCAACGGCATCAAAGTCTATACCAATATTGGCATCAACCAGGTATGGGGAGGACCCAATTCAGGAATCGATGGCGGAAACGATGGGGGCAAGGGAATCACCGATACGCCCCAGGGTCTGAAACTTCAGGCCGAAGGTCACGATGTCCTTTACCGCAATATCTGGATCAAAGAGCTGGATCTGACAGAAGCCGATACCGATTTCTGACAAAACAGTCCTGCTTCTTTTTAGTGCAGCTGCTGCTATGGAATTTTGTTCAGTTCCAGAGTTGCTCAATCTCTTCCAGGCTTTTCCCCTTGGTTTCCTTGAGCAGGAGAGATGACCATGATCAACTGGATCACGGACATCAGGGACAGGAAGAGGAAGGTAGACTGATCCACCAAGGGCATCCAGCACATAGGGGAAGAACAGCACCACCAGGAAGTTGAATACCCACTGGGTAAAGGAGGCCAGTGCAACCGCCTGTCCCCTGATCCGGTTGGGAAACATCTCCGCCACCAGGGTCCAGAATGCCGGTCCAATGCAGGAAGCAAAAAAGGCAATAAAGACCATGATGCAGATGGTGGTAAAAATGGGATTCACTTCAAAGTGAAAGGCTATTGCGATCAGCAAGAGGGTAGCAGCCATCCCCGATGATCCGATGATGTAGAAGGTCTTTCTTCCCAGCCGGTCAATCAGCCATACCGCAATAAAAGTAAAGGCAAAATTAACCAGACCGATCAGTGAGGTCTGCAGCAGGGCATTCCTGATCTCCAGGCCGGCCGTCATCAGGATTTTTGGTGCATAGTCCACCACCGTATTGATCCCTGTAATCTGCACAAATACCGACAGCAAAAGCCCAGAATAATCACCTTGCGGTACTTTCGGGTAAACAGGGTCCTGAAACTGGATCCTGCTACCGGAATCCTCCAGGCTATGTTCAATTTCCTGCAGCTCCGAGTTGCAGCAAACTCCCTGCCACCAATCCTTTCCAGCACTTTCACAGCCTTCTCCCTGAATCCCGCTTTTACCAGCCAGCGCGGACTTTCCGGAATAAAAAACAGGCCAATGAAAAACAGTACGGATGGAAGCAGTCCTGTGGCAAACATCCAGCGCCAGTTGTTGTCCACTTCATGCAGGGCAAAATTGACCAGGTAGGAGATCAGGATTCCCATGGTAATGGCCAGCTGGTAAGATGGTGACCAGGGTTCCCCTGATTTTCGGAGGAGCCACTTCGGCCACATACATGGGAGAAAGTACAGAAACCGCCCCCACAGCCAGTCCGCCCAGCACCCTGAAAGAAAATGAAAAAAGGCCTGAGTTCTGGCCAGGGCCATCCCTGCGCAGGAAAAGGCAAAAAAGAGGGCCACGATAATCAGCAGTCTTTTTCTTCCATATTTTTCAGTAAGGGATCCTGTTCCAAAGGCACCCATGATGCATCCCACCAGGATGGAGCTGACACCCCATCCCAGCTGAAGTTCATCCCATCCAAAATAGGGCTGAATAAAAGGAATGGCCCCGGAAATAATGCCCACATCGAATCCAAACATCAGTCCCCCGATGGTGGCCACCAGGCTGATGAAATAGAGGTAGGCCCGGCCCTTCACTACAGTTCCTTTGATCTTAATGTTCCGGAACCAGATTTTACTGCCATGGTCCTGCAGGCATATTTTGCCCGTTTTTGCAAATCCGTAATCGGGATAGGCATCCCATTTGCCACTGTTCCGCCGTTCGTTCCAGTCCTCACTCCAGGGTACAAATTCCACCACTTTTTTTCCATTCAGCCAGTACTCAGCTTTTTCCGGAGTAAAGAGAATCATGGAGCTGTTCCAGTCCCTCAGGTTTACCTGCTTCTGATCGTTGGCCACATACATGGCATAGTCGGCAGCAGTTTTCTGCCACTCCTCCAGGGGGTAGGGTTCACCGTTTTCATCCCTGAAATCATCATCCTCAATCAACTGGTATTCCGGTCCGGTTTCATAGGCTGCATGATATTTTGCATCTTCCACCACATGGTACATCACCCCGCTGTTTCCATGGGCACCCAGTTTCCAGTCCCATTTCAGTATGAAATTGTCATACTCCTTCACAGATACAATATCACCTCCAATATCTCCACCCAGTCCCTGTCCCACCAGGCAGCCATCTTCCACCAGCCATCCGAGATGCTGTCCTCATTGAAATTCTTCCATCCCTCGGTGGTCTTTCCATCAAAAAGCAGCACCCATCCATCTCTTTTTCCTGCTGTCAGGTGAGCTGTTCATGTGGCATGAGCTTCATTTTGTTTTTCCGCGACTGGATGGCATGATCACGAGCATCAGGGTCAGAATCATGCATTACAAGGAGGATTGATGCTTTTTCATCTTTAAAGTTTTATTAGGTTTTATTTTATTCCGGAAGGTTCCAGCCTTCCCTGTAGTTGTGCCTGATATACTCTTTAACGGTTTCAAGCGCATTCAGGGTCACATATTGGGTATCGAAGTGGGGATGTCCGTCAATAACCCTGAAGTCATCCGAGGACACCACCCTCAATTGATCAGTGCCGGAGATATTGGTAAACCTCATATTCGGACCATCCCATTGCAGTTCCCTGTCAAGGCTCTGAAGACGGACGGCCAGTACACCCATGACCACCATTTCGTTGAATGGACCGGCCATATCAAAATTGGACATGGGCTGAACCCGGTTTTCCGGGCTCTCCTTGCAGGCCCGGATCCAGTCCTGCTCATGGGGACCGTCCTGGATGCCACCGTGGGATAGTTTTCCACCCTGCGAAGGGTTTCCGGAACAACGGGCTTCCTCCCGGAGAGCAGCCTGGGATGGATTCCGCCCAGGTTGCAGATCAGTTTATCCTTTGGTTCCCACGAAAATACAGCCACCCATTTCATCCTCCATGATGGGTTCTCCATCGGCCAGTTCCAGGGGTCTGGAGGGCATCATGCCACCGTCATACCAGAAGACCTTTACCTCGGGCATCTTTACTTTTACGCTTTGGGCAGGAGTTTTCTTTCGGGGAAGGTATATTCCACCACTTCTGCCTGGGGGGCCGATTCTGTATTGACCAGGGTGGAGGAACCCTGCACCTTGATGGGATACTCCAGCTTCAGTGCATTAAAAACAGGGTTGAGGATGTGACAGGCCATATCGCCCAGGGCGCCGGTTCCAAAGTCCCACCAGCCCCTCCAGTTCCAGGGGGTATAAATTTCATGGTAGGGTCGCATGGGAGCAGGACCGATAAAGAGATCCCAGTTCATGGTATCAGGAGCTGTTTGTATCTCCTTGGGCCGTTCCAGTCCCTGGGGCCAGATGGGACGGTTGGTCCATGCATGAACTTCTTTTACCTCACCGATTTCTCCCGCCCAGATCCATTCTTCCACTGTACGTGCCTCAGGGGATGAGTTTCCCTGGTTTCCCATCTGGGTGGCCACCTTATATTCCCTGGCCAGCCTGGTCAGCAACCTGGATTCATAGACAGAATGGGTGAGGGGTTTCTGACAGTAGACATGCTTGCCGGCTTTCATGGCTGTTGCCGCAATGGCTGCATGGGTATGGTCGGAAGTGGCGATCATCACGGCATCAATGTCGTCGCCCATTTCATCGAACATCTTTCGCCAGTCCCAGTATCTTTTGGCATTGGGATACTCATCGAAACACTCCATGGCATATTTCCAGTCCACATCACAAAGGGCCACAATATTCTCGGAGCTCATGGCCCTCAGGTTGACACGCCCCTTTCCACCGACACCAATGCCGGCAATGTTCAGTTTGTCACTGGGGGCAATGTGCCCCAGATCGGCCACCCAGCACATGGCTGGGTACGATGTAAATTCCTGCGGCTGATGCGGCAGCGGTCTTTAGGAAAGACCTCCTGTGAAGATTTGATATAGCTCATGGCACCATAGTGTGGTTTGAGTTGTGCCTTAAAAATAGCAAATTATCCACAGCAAGTAGTGTGGAGATGCAGGTGATTAAAATAGATGAACAATGTGGAATAGATTGGATGATTAAGCCTGTATTGACTAATCTATTATTCCAACTTAATCTTCAACTATGAAACGCAGAGATTTTCTTTTTACTTCTGCCGCCGGTCTGACCGGTACAGCTCTTTTCCCCTCCTTCCTTTCGGGCTGTTCGGCCGGAGATGACCCTTTGCATGATTTTGGTCTGATTACCAATGTGGTGAAAGGACCTGATGCAGGAAGATCACCGGAAGACCATGAGCATGCTGGCAGAAATGGGCTACAAATACCTGGAATTTGGAGGGACATTTGGAGAAGACACCTGGCTGAACTAAAGATATTTATGGACCGAGATCGGTTTGATCCCGCTGGCAGGCGGAACAAGCATTTCAGGCTTGCTGGAAGATGGGTCTTCAGAAAAATATAGATGCCTGTCTGGAGATGGATAAGAAATACCTGGTATGCTACTGGCCCTGGATGGATGATGGGAAGAGTCCCACCATGGATAAGGTAAAGTTTGCAGTGGATGAGTGCAACCGAATAGGAGAGATATGTAATGAAAATGGTTTACGTTTTGCCTACCACAACCATGACCAGGAGTTTCAGAATGCTGGAGGACCGTGTGATTTACGAGTACATCCTGGAAGGCACCGAGCCCGACCTGGTGACGATGGAGATTGATCTCTACTGGTCATTTAAGGGAGGTGCGGATATCAGGGAATACTTTAAAAAGTACCCGGGCCGTTTTGAGCTTGTTCATGTAAAGGACTCCTATGATTCACCTGACCGTGAGAGTTTTGCTCGCGGTGGGAGATGGTATCATCGATTTCCCTGACCTGTTCTCCTACCGTGATGTGGCCGGATTTAAGCACCTGATCGTGGAGAATGACCAGCCTGGCCCAGACCAGGAGGCAGTGGCACGCACCAGCATCGAATACCTTCAATCTCTCAAATTCTAACCCACTAACCCACTAACTGCTAACCACTAACCTTTTAATCATGACCAATCGCAGAACTTTTCTCAGATCAACAGCTGCCATGACCGCCGGTCTTGGCTTATCAGGCACCTTGCCCTTATCCGCTTTTTCCCGTTCAGGAATCCTTGGTGCCAATGATAAAATCACCGTGGCCCTGATCGGGGCCCGGAACATGGGTTGGTACGACCTGACCGACCTTTTGAAGCAGTCAAATGTGGAATGCAAGACCCTTTGTGATGTGGATGATGCCGTGCTGGCTGAGAAAGGGATCTCAGCTGGTGGAACAGGGACATCAATAAGCCTATGCTGGAAAAGGATTACCGGAAAGTGCTGGAAGATAAGGACATTGATGCTGTCATCATTGGGACTCCCGATCACTGGCATTGTCTGCCGCTGTGGAGGCATGTGAGGCAGGAAACATGTATATGTGGAGAAGCCACTGGCCAATTCCATTGCAGAGAGCAATGTGATGCTGGATGCAGCCAGGAGATACAAGAGGCTTGTACAGGTTGGGACAGCAACAAAGAAGTGGGGCACACTGGAAAAGTGCCATTGAATTTGTAAAATCGGGTAAACTGGGGACCATTCGCCAGGTAAAGTTCTGGGCCAATTTCAACTATGGTTCCGGTAATATGCCGGTACCGGATTCTGATCCTCCGGCAGGAGTGGATTATGACCGATGGCTGGGACCTGCACCCGAAACGTCCTTTCAATAAGAACCGCTTCCATGGATCATGGAGGATGTTCCGGGATTATGGAGGAGGATTGATGACAGATTGGGGCGTTCACCTGATCGATATGGGCCTATGGGCCATGGATGTGGACTATGCGCCCATATCGGTACGTTCAATGGGTGGTAATTTTGCCAATGCCGGATCGTGCTCTGGAAATGCCCGATACGCTGAATGTTCTTTATGAGATGGATGGCTTCTAACATGAGCTGGGAACACAACGGGGGCATTCAGTCAGGGCCCTATGATCAGAATTACGGAGTTCTGTTTATGGGAACCAATGGAACCCTGGTGGCAGACCGGGACAAGTGGAGGGTTTTCCCCGAGGGTGATGGAGAGGATTGGAGGATGCCTGAGATGGAGGAAGTCAATAAGCGATCATATGTCACATCTCAATCATTGTGAAAACTTTATCAGGGCCATCCGTTATGGCGATAAGCTCAATGCAGAGATTGAAATTGGTCACCGGGCTGCGCTATATGCTCACCTTGGAAATATATCCTACTGGGCTGACGAAAAGGTGGTTTATGATGAAAAACTCCGAAAAATCACCAATTCAGGCAAAGCAGATATGATGGTAACCCCTGTCTATAAATCACCCTGGGAATTTCCAGGATGATTACTAAATCATTGCTGGATCAGTAGCTTTCTTGCGATGCTTTCGACCCACTGAACAGCATCACGGAATACAAGCCGCTGGTGAGGTGATTGGATAAGTCCAAAACAATTTCCTTTGGGTAGAAAGTATCTGAGCCTAGGATTTTTTGGCTATAAATTACCTGGCCCGACAGGTTGGCAATGTGCAGGGTGCCTGCTTCAGTAAAATTGCTGCTCTCATCGATATGTACAGTGAATCTCCCATCTAAGGATTGGGATGAATTTCAAATATAAGACTGTCCACCTGAGCCTGGTAATCATCTTTTTCGATCAATACGGAAATAGAATCTCCGATGACCCTTCCAAGCTTTGTCTCAGCAAAAGGATAGAGATAATAGGTGTTTCCGGGAATAAGGTCATTTATTTTGTTGCCATATTCTATTTGACCTATCCCTGCCAAATAATTGTTGTAGACCTGGGAAGCGTCAAGGGCCTTGTTATAAATGGCAGTAAGGAATAAGGTTCCCATCCATGGAGCATCCATGTAGTGCAGGTTGCACAATTCAAGTTGATGCATATTTGTCTGCGTGGAAAAACTTCCACTTCGTGAACTGCTTTTTACCAATTCTCCGTTCAAATAAATATTCTCAGTCCCCTGGGCGCTTCGTGTATAAAACACATGTTGAAGTTCTGAAGTTCTGATTTTTGATTCAGTTGATATTTCCGGATTTCCAAAATGGTCAGTACTGCTTGTGGATAGACGAATTCCGTAGTCATAAAAGTCCTCTTCGGACAATGTCGCTGAAGGAAAATCCGGTGTGCACTATCTTCCGCTATGCCTAGAATGTTCGATGGCGACACCTGGTTGATCTGGGATGGTTTTATCCAATTTTCCACACTGATTTCCTCTGTTACCTTAAATGATTTCATTAGGCAACGACCAACTTCCTTATTATACAGGATGGATTTCCCAAGAATTTCCAAACCCTGGCCAGGGAGCCATTGCGTACTACCATCAGGACCTATTTGAAGGTCAGCGTTATAATCAGAACCTGAGAGATTGCTAACAAGATCACCCGTGTGGTTGGAAAAATTATAAAAGACCTGCAAATTGTTTGTTTCCCTTCTGCCATTACTTACCACACTTTTGGTGGGATCGGAATAGTAAATTCTTGCATCATTCATCGAGCCGTCAGAACTCCTGATTAATATGCCAAAGCTTTCCAGTTCCGTGTAGCCATAGGAGATCAGCGTTGATTTGGTTTCAACAAGGCCATTGACCTGGGAGAGTTGAAGAATTGAAAGCTCTGGTAAGGGAAGAATATTCGGTGGGATTGAATCGTTTGTGCTTACCTGGAGTTGTTGGAGGGAAGGCTTTCATTTCCAGACTCATAAAAGCGGAAACAGAAAGGGTATATAGTGTGGTGGGGGAGAGTCCGGAAAAAGTGTATGCGGTAATGGTGGTTTCATCGATCCTGAATCCATTCAGAAAAACACCATATCCCGCGACAGCGATGTTGTCGCTGGATGGGTTCCAGGTAAGAAGTATGGTAGTATTTGTGATGTCTGTTGCATTTAAGCCATTGGGGATAGTAGGTGCAGTTGTATCAGTGGAGATTTCTGTTTGCCCAACCACTGGAGGTGAACGGTCACTCTCATTGTTGGCCTCGTCAAAAGCTGATACTGAAACGGAATAGCTTGTGCCTTCCTCCAACCCTATGATGATATAAGTATTGGTAATTATGGAATCTTGAATCGCACCATTTACATAAACCTTGTAACCCGCCACACTCACATTATCCGTCGAAGGATTCCATAAAATGGACAGAGAAGATACTGTCGCTCCCACCATCAGCAGTCCGAGGGTATTGAAGGTGGCGTAGTGTCGGGTGTGAAGTCTGTTTCCACTACAAGAGATGAGGAAGGTTTACTCTCATTGGATGCGTCGTCAAAGGCTGATACTGAAACTGAATAGCTTGTGCCCATCTTTAAACCTGATATGGTGTAAGCGGTGGAGCTGGTTGAACCATGTAAGACACCGTCTACATAAATCTTGTATCCAGTGACATCCACATTATCGGTGGAAGGATTCCATGAAATGGATAATGATGATACCGATGTACCCGTATATTTAGTCCGTAGGTACAGAGGGAGCTTCTGTATCGACGGGCTTGGACAGATCACCTGCGTAATAATTCAAAACATTGGAGAATCCTCTGGACAGCTGATGATAACCAAATGGATTCGGATGAACACCGTTGGTATGGTTTCCGGATCCGTCTTTGGGATAACCCACATCTCTGTCAATGGATAATCCATCGTAGCTCACATGGACCCTTTCTGGTCCAGACCCGCTCCCATAAGTTGAAAGAAGGTATTCCCAGAATTCCCTGATCCTTAGCTGATAGCGTTCGTAATTGTCAAGGGTCCCATAAGAGGCCAGCCAACCCGTTCCGGAATTTTCACAAAGCGTGGGCATGGCAATCAGGACCAAAGCTTCAGGAAAAGATTCAAGAAAGGCAGAAATCAGTAAATCTACATTTGATGTTATATAAGCCATGCTTTCGCGAGAAAACAATCGTTTACCCCCAGCGAAATCTTCACAACATCTGGAGTAACCAGTCCATTGGCAGAAATATACCGGGCCGGATCGATGCTGCCGTCGAAGTAGAATGGAGACTCTGGGCCAAGGAATGTTTTGAATTCCCAACCGGAATGTCCTTCATGTTTAACGGTAGTGCCCTGTGTACCAGTGGTATTTAAGCTAAAGTTAAGGTCAGTTGAAATTTGTTCATATTGGAACCCGAAACCGCCTGCAGTTAAAGAATTACCCACAGCAAGCATATAAAAATCTTCCCCGGATACCTTTTCCACTACTTTAATGATAGTGCTCTCCTCATCTACCAGAATTCCATCGAGGTAGCAATTAAACTTGAGATTGAATTGGCCCAATTGATCACCAGCCCAATACCATTTTCCTGAATCCGCATTCCCTACATCGTATTCCCAATCAAAGGTATACCGGGTAGATCCCAGCTGCACAAAGGCCACATCGTCATTGTATAATTCAATGCTATTGCCCAGCGCCAAAAACAGGGTGTCAGGGAGAATAGGGTTGGGCTCATTTTGGGCAAAAGCAGATAGTTGAACCAGGCTAAAGAACCAGGATGAATATAATTTTTCTGATTCTTTTCTGAAACTTCAATGCTGTATTAACACAGGGAATGGTATGCTCTCCTTTACTCCACACGGTAATGCCAAATCATATATGCTATATATATACGTTTGATGGCTCCAATTGTTCTTATTATTAATATCTGACTAAGGTGCAATATCTTTTATCAGAATGCCTGGCACAAAAAAACTTCCCTTTAGTTAGCTCATCTCGAATTAGAACGGCAATTTCGTGAGTAAAGTGTAAGGGGTCCCTAAAATTCTCTTTATCTTCAGTTAGCATACTTGGGAAGTTATAATCGTAAAGCTCTCCCATGGATCTTAGATCACTTTTAAAGTGCTCATTCATTTCTTCCACATTGTATTTTTTAATGGCGTTTTGGAAATCAATATGGGTGGGTGGTATCCAAAGAATAAGTTTAATGTTTTTTTCATCGCAATGCTTAGCAATCTCTTTAAGATCTGAATGATAATTCTCGGGGTAGACTATCGTTTTATAGAATTTCTCGGTAGTTACGTTTAGTTGGTATTCCCAAAACTCTTCTTTAGACATCGAAGTTTGATTCAATTGGATTTCCTTCTTGCTTAACTTTGATTTGATAATCAGGAAAGATGATCTGAAGACATTCTTATTAAAGGCATAGGAGATGAAATTTTTAAGCGCTTCAATGCTTTGCTCCACATAAAACCTTTTGTTTAATTTGTTATATAGATTCAGGTTAAGTCCGATTAGCACTGTGTCAGGCTTTTGTTTTTCAATTATCCACCAGAATGCCTGCACGATCTCTTCAATGCTTCCACCTCCAAAGGTCATGTTTACCCACAGGGTAGTGTCCATACTGTGGTATAATCCATTTGATCTTGAATCTCCAAGGACAATGTTTCCCCGTGGATTATTCTCAAAATCAAGTAACTTGTACATATGAGGAGCTACCTCTTCTGAAATCGCCTTTTTAACTGATTTATCAACGAGGTTTGATATGTTTAAATAATTAAAGGGATCCAGCAGAACAATGCAAATCAAATAGATTACCAGAGGGATGGAAACGATTCCAATATTTGTAAGAAACTTTTTCATTAACATTAAAATTGGAAGTAAATAAACTGTTGCTGCACTCCATTCATCATAAAGCAGGCAATGATCAGAATGTAGTAAATACTCCTTCTAACATATTGGGGGACCTTTTTTTCATCCATTTGGAGTCCGTGCTGCTTTTCTCTTTGCAACCATTCTAAAATAATAAAGACCAACATGCTTATGGTCAGGTAAATGATATGATTTCCTGTATTGATGGCCCAAAGATCTTTAATGGGTGATTTGATCAGGGACGGGGAGAATATTTTTCCAAGATATTGAAAGGCATCCGCCACTGAATCGGCCCTGAAAAATATCCAGGCTAAAGTGGTCAGAAAAAAGGTGCTGAACATCTGGATGAGCTCTTTGATATTGGGAAAGATCTTGCCTTCTGCTACTGTATTGGTATTTTTGCGGTTCTTATTTAGCAACATCAGGGGAAGAAAGTAGAGTGCATTCAAGAAGCCCCAAACCAGGAAGGTCCAGTTTGCGCCATGCCAGAATCCGCTAACAACAAAAATGATGAATGTATTCCTGATTTTCATCCAGATTCCTCCCCGGCTTCCACCCAGTGGGATATAGACATAATCCCTGAACCAGGTGGACAGTGAAATGTGCCACCTTCTCCAGAATTCAGCTATATCTCTTGAGAAATAGGGGAAGTTAAAATTCTGTATTAAATTGAATCCGAACAAACGGGAGCATCCAATGGCAATATCGGAGTACCCGGAAAAATCACCATAAATCTGGAAAGCAAAAAAGATCGCACCCAGTACGAGTGTGCTCCCTGAGTAATCGGAATAATTCTGAAAAATGTCATTGGCATATACCGCAGCATTGTCTGCAATCACCACTTTTTTAAACAGTCCCCACAGAATCTGCCGCATTCCATCCACCGCCCTGGCATAGTCAAAATCCCTTTTTTTGTAAAATTGAGGGAGAAGGTTGGTGGCTCTCTCAATGGGACCGGCAACCAGTTGAGGAAAAAAACTTACAAAAGTGAAAAAGGAAAGTGCGTCTTTGGTGGGCTCGAGTTTTCTGTCGGTATACATCAATGGTGTAACTTAAAGTCTGGAAGGTATAAAAGCTGATCCCGACAGGCAGAATAATATTTAACCTGGTGGGCTCAATTTGAGCACCTAAAAGCGTAAATGCATCCGCAAAACTCTGAGCAAAGAAGTTGAAGTACTTGAAAAAACCCAGAAAGCCAATGTTAACCAGGATACTGATGGTTAACAGCCCCATTCTTTTTTTAGAATCATCGGTGCGTGAAAGCATCCGGCCAACCGTAAAATCCACAAGCGAACTAAAGGCAATAAGGGATAAGAAACGCCAGTCCCACCAGCCATAAAACACATAACTGGCAACCAGCAGAAGGGCATTCTGGAGTTTTAAGTTTTTATTAAAAACAAACCAGTAAAGGAGAAAAACAATGGGCAGAAATATGGCAAAATCGATAGAATTAAACAGCATGTTGGGTGCATTATAAAGCGCTACAGATAACGAAGTCGAATATTAGTGTTTAAAACCTGGTTTTTCATTTAACGAATTATCAGTAAAAAGGTTATACCAATTATCTGTTCCAGTACTCTTGCCACTTGGTGCCCTGAGCAGGCCTGGGTTCAGGACTGATCTTCACCCACCACCTTCATCTGGCATTGGGCGACAGTAACATTCAAAAACTGAAGCGCAGCAAGAACAAGGATGATTCGCATGGTTTTCATATCCCGATTTTTAGATTTTAAAGAAGATCTTTCGTTTGTACAGCCAGTAACAGAGGCCCCAGGCAAGGGCCAGGACCACCAGGGAATTTATGAAGAATGCCAGCGTTTCTCCTGCTCCCAGTCGTGACATACCATCGGCAATAAAGGCTCCTGAAAAATCTATAAGCCACTGCCCGCCAATGGTCTGCATAAAAAGATAGATGAAGATGGGATTCATTCCCACAATCACAAAAAACCAGGTCCATTTCTTGAATCCCTTTATATCCACAAGCCAATAGAAAAAAGCCAGGGTCAAAAGTGCCCAGCTCCCGAGGCAAGAACAAAAGAAGCGGTGCAAATTCTTTTAATAATGGGGTCAATGCCCGTCCAGTTCAGGAGGTAGCCAAGGATTAGCGCAATACTCCCATAAATCAGAAGTAACTGGATCTTTGTCCATCCAGTTTTCGTGGATGCCAGCAAGCTTTCCTGCCAGCACGCCCCAGATGGTATGCGCCGCAGTGGGAATGAAATTGAAAGCTACCCATCCTCCTCCGTTGTTAATCTTACCCATCAGGATCATATCCATAAATGAACCAAAATTCTGGTCCTTAACGAAGGGCTGATCATATCCGGGTATGCCTGTGAACCGATAGAGCGCTTCACTGAGAAGCAGCAAACCAATCGAAATCAGAAGCTGTGTTCGCCCGGGCAGTCGCATGATGGCATAAGCGATTAAAATGGTGACTGAAAGTTGGGAAAGAACGTTCCAGAGTTCCCACACCAGTTTCCCGCGGTATCCGATGTGCAGGCCCACGCCAAAGGCGAGCAAAAGCGCGCATCGCTGGAGAATATGCATGGTGATGTTCTGTCGGGAGTCACCCCTTTCCTGCCTCTTTTTCACCGAAAACCACATGGCCACACCCACAATGAACATAAAATAGGGCTGTACCAGGTCCCAGAATCGGAGTCCGTTCCAGGGGTGATGGTGAAACTGGGTGGCCAATGCGTACATGAAGGTACCCTCCTGACTTGCTTCCAGCCAGGTATGGTAAAGTCCGGCTCCTTCGGCCACCAGCAGGAACATGACCAGTCCCCTGAAAAGATCCAGGGAAACCAGGCGCTTTGTTGAACTCTTTGTAGTTTTTTCCTTCATGATTTAAGCGACTTTACTGCATCAAACATGATCTTTATCCGGGGTTTAAAAAACTTACGCCAGGTTTCCGGATCTATGAGCATTCCCGTCTGTGATCCGAAATCAACGCCTGCCCAGAGGATGTAAGCCCTTATATCGGCTGCACTCTTTGTGTTTTCCAGAGGAAACTCATGGAATTCGTTGTAGGGTCCGGCACTGATGAACTTCATGCCCCATTCATTCTCAATAATGCCATCGGGATGAGTGATGGTGGGTCTGTCAGTGGGGGCACAGGCTGCAATGCCCACGCAGTCGTTTCCCATACTGCTGAGCAGTCCCATATGGGATATGCGAGTGGAAAGCAGGGAATCCAGGGGCTCTTCATATTCAAGTCCAAGATGTGCTGATAATTTCTCTGCCACCTGAGGTGTGACCGTAGCAAAAAGGGATGGTCGGTCAGGAATATCCTTGCATATGGTTTTAAGAACCCTTTCTCTTGATGTCATCTATTGTAGATTTACAATAATTTGAACAACAAAATAGCTTATAATTTTCAGTTTGAAAAAACAGCATTTGAGATCAGTCCCAAAAAATGCAAATGATATATCAATTTGTGTATTGATGACTGGCTGTAACAATTCTATTTTTGAAGGTTGGCTTTTTGTTTTCTGGTAAGAGGTCTGACAAATTTATAAATCAAACTAATACCAATCATATGCAAGCATTATTGGGAGTATTGTACCACTCCATTGGAGGAATTGCATCAGGAAGCTTTTACATGCCCTTCAACAAGGTCAAGGGATGGGCATGGGAGAGTTACTGGATGGTGGGAGGCCTCTTTTCATGGCTGATCGTGCCACCCATGGCAGCCTGGTTAACCGTTCCCGGTTTTGCCGAAATTATTGCGGCAAGCTCAAGCCAGATCCTGTTTTTCACCTTTTTAATGGGCCTGCTGTGGGGTGTAGGAGGGCTTTCCTACGGTTTAGGAGTCAGCTACCTGGGCATGTCGCTGGGTAATTCGGTGGTACTGGGCTTCTGTGCCGCTTTCGGAGCCATTGTTCCTTCCATCTATTATAACATCAATCCCACCGAAGGGAAAAATCTCTTTTACCGATATGATGGCTACTCCACGGAGGTCAGCTGGTGCTTCTGGGTGTATTCGTCTGCCTGGCCGGGATTGCAATTTCAGGAAAAGCGGGTATGATGAAGGAAAGTGAGCTTTCAAAGGAGGCTCAAAAGGCCAGTGTTCCGGAGTTCAGCCTGGTGAAAGGACTGATCATTGCGGTGCTTTCAGGGATCCTTAGTTCATTTTTTAATTTTGGTATCGAAGCAGGTAAGCCCATGGCAGATGCTGCTGTTGCCGCCGGATTTAATCCACTTTACCAGAACAACGTAACTTTTGTGGTGATCCTCTGGGGAGGCCTGACCACCAATTTAATCTGGACCACCATTTTAAGTATCAAGAACAAGTCCTATGGAGATTTTGTAAACAGGCAATCTCCCATTGCCAGAAATATCATGTTCTCGGCACTGGCCGGTACCACCTGGTTCATGCAATTCTTTTTTTACGGGATGGGCGAAAGTAAACTGGGAAATGGAGCAAGCTCCTGGATTCTTCACATGTCTACCATCATCCTGACTGCAAATATGTGGGGGATATACCGCAAGGAATGGAAGGGAGTAGCCAAGAAAACCAAGTGGACCATCACAGTGGGCATCGCAGTGATCCTGCTCTCTGTTGTTCTGGTGGGAATTGGAAATTCACTTTAAGATAGGAATCAATGGCACGAGGATATTCAAAAATTGATTGAGATCTCCAGGTACTATGGCGATGATCCTGCATACGTGATTGCAGGAGGTGGAAATACCTCCTTTAAGGATGAAGAAGCGGATCTGGATTAAGGCCAGCGGAATCCCCCTGGCAGGGATTGAGGAAAGCGGATTTGTATGCCTTTCCCGTGAAAAACTTGGAGAAATTGAGTTCAATACCTACAGTGAGGATTCGGTTTTGAGGGAAGAAGAGGTTAAAAGTGACATGAAAAATGCGATCATTTCGCCTGAAAATTTACGTCCCTCGGTGGAAACGTCCCTTCATAACCTCATCGACTTTGCCTATGTAGTCCATACCCATCCCACCCTGGTGAATGGCCTCATGTGTTCCAATGAATGTGAAAGCCGAGGTGGAGAAGCCGTTTTGCATCGGATGCCCTTTATGTGGAATATACCGATCCCGGATTTATCCTGTTTAAAAAGGTACAGGAGCGCATAATTGCCTACAAGGAGCAATATGGAAAAGCGCCGGCTATTATTTTCCTTCAGAACCACGGAGTTTTTGTCGGTGCGGATAGCTCTGGATGAAATCCGGTCCATTTATGAATCTATCAAATGAGCGCATAGTATCCGGAATTGATATCTCCCTTCCCGAGTCCAGGGCTGATGTTTTCGAATCGGAAGTTTCGAAAGCTATTGGAAATATCTATGGATCAAAGGGGCTGCTTACAAAAACTCTTCGGAGTTCGCTGATTGATCATTTCGCGGAAAACATGGATAGCTTCCTGAAAATTGCCCTGCCCTTCTCGCCCGATATTATCGTCTATTGCAAGTCAAACTATCTTTTCCTGGGGGAAAATATGGAACAGGAGCTCGTGGAAACTGCATGTGAGCAGTTTGAACAGACTCATGGCTACTATCCCAAACTTATCATTGAGGAAAAGGGTGGTCTCACCGTAATCGAAGAAAACGAGCATTCTCTGGAAAATGTGTTTGACGTTTATTCCGATCAGATGAAAATAAGTTTCCTCTCTGAGAACTTCGGTGGGCCACATTTTATGAGCCCGGAACAGATTCAGTTTATTGATAACTGGGAGGTGGAGCACTATCGCAGAAAAGTTGCAAAAGAGGGCAGGTAGTTACCAGTCAAGCACCTCGTGACCGGCGCTGGCCAGGGTAGAAGTAATCCAGTCGGCTCCGGATAATTCAGCAGCTGAAAAAGAGGTGGTCAGGGCAAGTACCCTGGCACCTGCAGCTTTCCCTGCGGCCACGCCGCTCACGGCATCCTCCACCACAAGACAGCGACCCGGATCAGCATTCAGCAGGCGGGCAGCTTTCAGAAAAATATCAGGTGCAGGTTTCTTGTGTTCGATATCCAGTCCGGTAACAATGGCCTGGAAGAGCTTTCTTTCCAATCCAATCTCTTCCAGGTTGATATTTACTTTTACCGGATCGGCACTGGAGGCCACAGCAAGTTTTAGTCCCCGATCCTTGCAGATAGATAATAAAATCATGGACTCCATCCAGGGGATTTAGCTTAGCCCTGACAAGATCTGCATATATTTCATAGGTGCGGGCCTTGTCTTTCTCCAGGTCAAAGGGAATCCCGTTTTTCTCTGCCACTCCACCCAGGTAGCGGTTCTCACCCATGCCCGTAAAGGGAAGGAAATCTTCAGGGGCCACCTGGTAACCCTTCTCCAGGAACATGTCAATGGCCTGCCTGTCTTATGTACTCTTCTGAATCTACCAAAACCCCGTCCATATCAAACAGGACTGCCTCAATCCGGTAATTGTTTCTCACGTTTATAAATGTTTAAACAAATATAGTCTTTACTGATATTACTCAAAAAGCACAAAGATTGTAGCATTTCGTCTATTGATCTGCTTGAAATGAATACGTATTTTGGCTGTTACCGTATTTGATTCAAACCAAAATCTTCGACAAATGGCCTCCAGCAAGCAAATGAATTCCAGGGAAAGGGTTCTTGCCGCTCTCAATTTTCAAAAACCTGACCGGATTCCCATCGACCTGGGGGGATTTCAAACCGGGATTCATAAAAAAGCCTATATGGATCTGCTCAGATATCTTGGAAAAGATGAGGAAATTATCATGCTGGATCCGGTACAACAATTGGTCAGGCCCAGTGAGGAAGTTCTGGAATTGCTCAAAGTGGATTTCCGCTATGTTACCGCAAAGGGGCCAGCAAACTTTGACGGAGGCATCCGTCAGAATTTTCGTGGCGGAGAGCTCTGGCACGACCTGAAGGATGAATTTGGAGTGATCTGGTCCATGCCGGACAAGCAGCAGCTGTACATGGATATCAGTTTTCATCCCCTTGCAGAGGCCAGCATTGAAGATCTTGCATCATACCCCTTTCCGGATGGGTCCGATCCTTCCAGGTTTGCAGGAGTCAGGGAAGAGGTGCTCAAATTGCAGAATGAAACTCCCTATGCCGTCTCAACAGGAATAGGAGGGGTAGTATATGAGATTTGCTGGTATTTAAGGGGGCTGGAAAGATGGTTTATGGATATGATGGAGAATCCATCATTTTGCGAGGCCTTGCTGGAACGGGTCCTCAGTTTCTGGCTTGACTATTATACTGGTTTTTTGAAAGAGATCGGTGATATCATTGATGTGGTGATGATCGGGGATGACCTGGCGGGTCAGAATGGCCCACTTTTTCCGCCCGAGTTCTATCGCTCGGTGGTCAAGCCAAGACAAAAAGAGCTGGTTCAGCATATCAAATCCCTGACCGATGCAAAAATATGGTACCACACCTGTGGTGCTGTTGTGGAATATATCCCCGATCTAATGGACAACGGGATCGATATCCTGAATCCTGTCCAGATCACAGCAACAGGCATGGATCCGGAATTCCTGAAGAAGAGCTTTGGCAAGGAGCTTGTTTTCTGGGGAGGGGGGATTGATTCCCAGCATGTGTTGCCCTTCGCGAGCCCGGAGGAAGTGAAAGCCAATGTGAAGGCCAATATGGAGGCTTTCAAAAAGGGTGGGGGCTATGTATTTAACAATGTGCACAATATCCAGGCGGGTGTACCCCCGGAAAATATCCTGGCCATGTATGAGGCTGCGTATGAGTATGGAGTCTTATTAAATCCACTCAGCTTAGGAACTTCTTACGCAAGTCCTCGATCTGATCATCATTGATGGGTACCAGTGCGCCCAGGGGGTGTCCCATGATCAGGCTTCTGGCACTGAATTCAGCAACCTCCAGGCGGTCGAAGGTCTGAAGCAGTTTATCTCCCGTTACAATAATCGAATCATTTTTGATGATCACAGCGGGGGTCTCGGGAGTAAACATCCTGGCCAGCTTTTCGGCTCCGTCAAACTGTTCTCCGAAATTTACCATGGGGATGTCCTGCAGGAAGATCCAGCTTTCAGGAATGGTTCTTACATCCAGCTTATTGCCGGAGACCCCATAGGCCATGATGTGTTGTGGCTGGGTCAGGATGATTGAATTTACATGCGGGTTCTGCCTGTATATCTGCTGGTGCACTTTCACTGCACGGCTTGGTAACTTTCCTGCTTCCCGCTTGCCGTCCACGATTTGAACAATATCTTCCAGTCCGATTTCCCACCTGGGAACATTCCGAGGGGTAATCAGGAAATCGTCTCCCTTCCATCGCATCGAGACCGTACCGTATGATGAGATCATCAATCCCTGTGCACAGGATCTCCTTACCAGGGTAGAGATATGCCGGCGTATGGAGAGTTCGTTTTCATCATGTCTTACAGATTCCAATTCCGAGAGTTCTTCAGGGAGCTGGGACTCAAAGGCATCAATCTGTTTATCGTTCAGGTAGGAGGGGGTACCTATTGTACTGGCATTAATGATGGTTCGGGCTGAAAATTCAAGGGTTTCAAAACGGACATAGGCATCTTTCAGATCTGTTCCCCCCACCACGGTTCCATGGTTCTCCATGATCACAGCATCGAAGCCTTTGTTGAACTCGTCTGCAATCTTCTGCCCCAGTTCCTCTCCCCCGGGGATGGCGTAAGGAGCATAGCCGATGGGCCCGCAAATGTGCTTGGCCTGGGGGATAATGTTCATATTCGGAAGCCTTCTTACGATGCTGAACGAGACCAGCGCAGGCGGATGTGCATGGATCACCGCCTTAATATCGGGCCGGGCCTCATAAATTGCCTTGTGAAAGGGAAATTCGGAGGAAGGTTTATAGTGGCCATGTATGGAGCCATCTGGCTTAACACGCACAATGTCCTTTCTCTGCAAGGTCCCCTTATCAATGGCACTGGGGGTGACCCAGATATTGCCTTCGCCATCTTTGATGGAGATATTACCCCCGGATGTGGTGGTTAATTTTGCGTTGTATATTCGCTTGATGATCTCAGTGATCTGATCCCTGGGATGTTGCAGTACGGTATCTAATTTTTCCATTCGTGGATTAAATGATTAGCCAACAAGTGAGGGATCTCCTGTATAAGGTTTTAATCCCAGTTCGATGGCCGGAGTATAATTGTTATCAATTCCCTTCCATAATACCAGGGCGGCACCCAGTGAGGTGGCGTTGGCTACTTCTGAAGTATAGACTTTTTTATGGGGAAAGCGGCTGGCCATCAGCTTCAGGAAAATTGGATTCTTGCTGAATCCACCACTGATATAAATGTTTTTCGTGTGGTCCTCTTTGCCGATAATCAGGTCGATGGATTCCACGGTAAGATCAACCAGGTCCATGACCAGCTGGTGGTATGCCTCAACAAAGCTAGCGAATGTCTTCTTTTCAACATTGGTATCCACATAGGATTCAGGCACTCCGCCCTGGAAAAATATCCGCTCGCCCTTGCTTTCCCGCATGAGTTTCCGGATGATTTCTTCGTCCAGAACGACGCCTTTATAAGCCGACTTTTCTTTATCAAACAGATCATTCAAGCGTTTCACATTCACATCATGAATATGACCCAAAAAAAGGCGGGAGGATTTAACGGGCTTCTGCTGAATACTCATGTAGGCCAGGCAATCTCTTCTTCAGCTGATCGGCCGTAAGCGGTTCTGGATTAAAGGGATTCATGGAGATGCACCAGGTTCCGGTGGATACCAGGATGAACTCGTCCTGTGAATTCATGAAATAGGGGACCAGCGATGAAGAACTGTCGTGTATCCCGATCCCAACCGGAATGGATGGATCAAACAGTGCCGGATAGACAGTCTCCACCGCTTCCGGATCGGGCAGTGTGGCACCCAAGTTGACGGGTCCAGGGATGATAGGCCATGTGGTCGAAATCCCACAGCCCGGTATGACAGCCAAGGGAGGTGTGTTCCGAGGAAATCCTGCCGCTTAGCAGGAAAGAGAGATACTGGGGAAAGTGCAGTATGGTTTTTACCTGCCCGAATACCCCGGGTTTCTTTTCCTTGAGCCAGAGTGCCTGGAATCCGGAATTTAACATCCCCAAAGCAGGCGAGGCTGTGTTTCTGCAAAATTCAGCCTTCCCTCCGAAATCCTCATAGATGGATTCAACAACACCCGTCGGGCATGGGTTTTAAGTAGTTATATACCGGAGTTAAGCGCTTGCCCTGTTCATCCAGGTACATGAGGCTTGCTCCATAGGTGGAAAAGTTGATTCCCTTCACCTCATAGCGTTCATCATCCAGGAATGTTGTGCAGGCTTCCAGCATCCACTGCTCAAGTCCTCTCAATATCGTCTCCCTTAAATCCATCGTCATCGGGAATCTCTTCGAAAATACACTCTTCCTCATGGTGGATCTTCAGCTGGTTGGTCAAATAGCAGGATTTTCTTATTGGTTTTTCCAATATCAAATATCAGTACGACCTCTTTTTTCATGGCTCTCCTTTGAAAGTAAAAAAAGCAGCGACACCTTTTACTGTGCCGCTGCCTCATTCTAACTAAAACTACTACTATGACTAACTAAACTATGACTAACTATCATTACTACTTATGATCGTTTGCTGAGCACATCTTTTTCATACTGCTGAATGTCGGTAATAAAGTCCTGGGCAACAGGAACCTCATGCTTCAGGCAATAATAATCCCAGATGGCTCCAAAGGGTTTTGTTTTGAGCAACTCCAGCATGGCCAGGCGTTCGAAGAACTGTCCGTTCTCCTCATACTTCAACAGCATCTCCCTGGGTTCAAGCAGGGCAAAAAGCATGGCTTGCTGAGCTGCACGGGTGCCCACCACGTAGGCTCCGATCCGGTTGATGCTTGCATCGAAAAAGTCGAGCCCCATGTGCACCCTGTCCAGTGCATTGCATCGGACAATCTCCTGAGCAATCAGCATGGTATCGTCATTCATGGTCACCACATGGTCAGAGTCCCAGCGAATGGGCCTGGTCACATGCAAAAGGATTTCAGGTACGAAACAGAAGGGCTGAAGAGATCTTGTCTCCCACCTGCTCGGTGGGGTGGAAGTGGCCGCTGTCCAGGCATATCAGCGTCTGATTGGCCACGGCATAACCCAGGTAAAATTCAGAGTTTCCGACGGTCATGGCTTCAAGCCCGATTCCGAAAAGTTTACTTTCTACAGCATCCTTCAGATAATCGGTGCTGTATTTGTCGGCAAAGATCTCATCCAGAGAATCCTTGAGGATGGCCCTGTGGGTATAACGGTCCACCGGAAGGTCCTTGGATCCGTCCTGTATCCAGATGTTGTGGATGGATGGACTTCCCAGCTGTTTCCCCATCTCTGCACCAATGGCACGGCACCTTTTGGTGTGTTCGATCCAGAAATCACGGATCTCCTTGTTCTTATGGGAAAGGGTCAGGTTGTCACTGGCTTTAGGGTGAGAGAATACGCTGCAGTTGAAGTCCATACCGATGCCCTGATCTTTGGCCCAGTCGATCCAGCTCTGGAAATGTTTCAATTCAATCTGGTCACGATCCACGAATTCACCCTGGAAATCTCCGTAAATGGCATGCAGGTTCAGTCGCTGCTTTCCGGGAATCAGGCTCATGGCTTTTTCCAGGTCCATGCGGTGCTCGGTGATATTGGTGGCTTTCCCGGGATAGTTTCCCGTGGCCTGGATTCCTCCACCGGACAGGGATGAATCGGGGGTTTCAAATCCTCCCACGTCATCTGCCTGCCAGCAATGCAGGGAAATTGGGAATTTATCCAACTTGTCCATGGCAGCTTTCCACATCCACACCTATCTGGGCGTATTGATCTTTGGCTGCTTCAAAGGCTTTGTTAATAAGTTGTCCGATTTACTCATAAATTTATGTTTTTTTGCTGTCAATTATTCCATGTAAAACACCTCTTCCAGGGGAGAGGAAACCGGTGAGTTATCTGGATTGGTTTCCATGATATCAGCCATGAATTTCCACCACTTCTGAACAATCTCTGTTTTCCCCAGGTCCTGTGATCCCTGCTCGCCCTCCTGCTTTTGAAAAGCAAAGAGGATGTGGGTTTCTTCATCAAAAAAAATGCTGTATTCAGAAATACCGGCATCCTTCAGGAGTTTATGAAGCTCGGGCCACAGCTCATCATGGCGTTTTTTATACGCTTCAATCGCTCCCGGATTCAATCTTCATTTTAAAGGCTACTCTCCGATGCATGTCAGATGGATTTGAATTCAAAATTAAAGGATATGAAGCCCTTCGTCAATGGACATTCTGGTCAATCATTTACACAAAATGCGCCAGGGCTACCCTATTTGTAAAGATCTTTTTTCTATTTTGGGCTTTTAAACACAGCTTTCAAATCGGCAAAGCTAATCTTGGAAGATTTTTTTAAATATTTAAATCCCAGCCAGGAAGACAAGGACTGGGGCCTGTTCCTGAACTGTTCCGGAAAGACCGAGATAGATCCCGGTGTGCTCTATCCTCCCTCGGCCCACCCTTCGGGTTACTATTTTAACTACGAGCAGGGGCGCATCTTGAATGAATACCAGATCAACTATATTACAAAAGGGGAAGGCGTCTATGAGAATCACAGTGGGAAATTCAAGGTGAAGCCCGGCTCACTGATGATCACCAAACCAGGCCGCTGGCACCGCTACAAACCATTGAAAGTGACAGGTTGGGTAGAGAACTACGTGGGATTCTCAGGACATATTGCCCACCAGATATTTGGCCGCCCCTGGTTTACTTCCAAGAATGCCGTGGTTGATGTGGGGCATAACGAGGAGATTATTGATAGCTATTATAAAATCTTTCAATACGTGCTGGAAGAAAAGCCCGGCTATCAGCAGGTCGCATCTGGTATGATCATGAAGATGCTCGGGTTTATCGTCTCCCACGACAAGCAGAAGGATTTTAGCGGCAAGCGTGTGGAGAAGATCATTCAGAATGCATGTTTTTCCATCCGCGAAAATGTGGAGGCTGAGATCAACTTTCAGGATTTTGCAGATGAGAACAACATTGGATACTCCTATTTCAGGAAGATGTTCAAAAAATACACGGGGCTGCCCCCTGTACAGTACCACCTGGATTTAAAGGTGTTGAGGGCCAAGGAGATGCTGCTTTATACCGATAAAAGCGTCAAGGAAATCAGCTATGCCCTGGGTTTTCAGTCTATTTACTATTTCAGCCGGGTCTTCAAAGCCAAGCTGGGTCTCACTCCAACAGAAATCAGGAAAAGTGTAAAACCCTGATGAATCACGAAAGAAGGGTACGAAAATAAAAGGCATTTCACCAATGAAAATAAAAAACTACCTGCTGCTTGCTGGACTTGTATTTTGCTCATCTTATGGGTTTTCGCAGAACAGCAGCCATGTCGACAGCATTCGGATGGCAGAACTGGACAGTTACTGGAAAGAAGTTTCGCGCACGATAAGTGAAGGAGACTTTGAGGCATATGCCGCAACTTTTCATGAGAAAGCAACTCTGGTTACAGATATAAATGCAAAGGCTTACCCAATTTCCAATGCCCTGGCCTCATGGAAAAAAGATTTTGAGGATACCAGGGCAGGCATAAGGAAATCATCGGTCGAATTCAGATTCAGGAAGCGATTGGGTGACAGTACGACCGCTTTTGAAAGCGGAATGTTTTTCTATTCCTACGAGGTAAACGACCAGAGCGACAGTTATTACATCGAATTTGAGGGACTGCTGGTAAAAGAGGGTCGCTGGAAAATGATGATGGAATATCAAAAATCAGAACTTACCAAAGAAGATTGGGACATGTTGAAATAAACAAATATGAGATATCTGATTCGACTTTCTGTCTTCTGCCATTTTCTGATTTTTCTCTCAGCAGCAAGCTTCACAGGATGCAAACCGGAAGTAAGGATGCTTGTCACAAATTTAAGCTGTGAATAGCTCACCGATCCCCAGGGTATTGATGAGACAGAGCCGCAGTTGAGCTGGCAGCTGAAATCAGACCAGCGTGGACAGAAACAAACGGCATATCACCTGCTTGTGGCAAGTTCGACGGAAAAGCTGGCGAAAGATGAAGGGTGATCTCTGGGATTCAGGTAAGGTACACATCAGGTCAATCCAGGCATGTTGAATACAAGGGCAACCCGCTTCATTCGCGCATGGAGTGCTTCTGGAAAGTAAGGATTTGGGACAAAGACGGCAGTGCCATCATGCATGGAGCGAGCCGGCATACTGGTCAATGGGATTGCTTGAAAAGGAAGACTGGACTGCTCAATGGATCGGGTCACCTGACCCGGTTACCGCACCATATTACAGGCATTCATTTCATCTGGACAGATGTTCCTGAACGTGCAACCTATTACCTTGCTTCACTGGGTTACTTTGAGCTTTACATAAATGGCGAAAAAGTGGGCAAGGAAGTGCTTGCACCTGCGGTATCAAATTTCAGTGAACGAAGCTACTATCAGACCTACGATGTAGCCGGCTACCTTAAAAAAGGAAAGAACAGTATCGGAATCTGGATGGGGACAGGATGGTATTCTCCCGGATTGCCCGGTGTTAGGCACCACAGCCCGGTTGTACGGGCACAGCTGGAAATTCCTGATGAAACAGATCAACGTATTGTAACAGATACATCCTGGGAAACCAAAGCCAAGTGCAAGATCCCTCATTGGAGAATGGCGCTGGGGAAAATTCGGAGGAGAACTTGTGGATGCACGTCTGATTGACAGGCAATGGTGGAATAATGAAAGCTCAAGCAAATGGCTGGAAGCCTGTTGTGAAGTGTGGAAGCAGCTGATGTGCCCTGCACTGCCCAGAAATGCCGGAATAACATCCAGCTGGATGAAATTGCTCCGGTATCCATTGAACAGCTGGACGATACAACGGTGCTTGTTGATTTTGGCACCAACCTGACCGGTATGCTGAAGATGAAATTCCGTAACCTCGATGCCAGGTCAGAAAATCACCATTCATTATGCCGATCTTGATGGCCGGGATCCGGAAGAAGCATGGCGTCTCCGATATGGAACACAAGGGATTTGCCACCTATAATCAACGGGATGAGTTTATCTCTGCCGGAGAGGAAGAGGAACAGTTTACCAATGTGTTTAACTATCATGGCTTATCGTTACGCCTTGATTGAAGGCTTAAACTATTTGCCCGAAAAGGAAGACCTGGCAGCTATTCCGGTAGAAACGGAAGTTCCTGAAACCGGTTCATTTACTTGTTCCAATGACCTTTACAATCCGCATACATAAAATGGTTCGATGGACATACCGGGCCTAAACCTGGGTGGGCAGACCGTAGATTGTCCGCATCGTGAAAGAGTTGGTTATGGAGACGGACAGACGCATCATGGATGTTGGGTTGTTACAATTTCGATGCGTCCACCCTCTATACCAAGTGGTCACAAAACTGGTGGGACGAGCAGAAAGAAGATGGTTTTGTCCCCTTTGTTGCACCTACTCCGCATCAGAACCGGAGGCGGACCGGCCTGGGGGGCAATGAGTATTATGGTTCCATGGAAAACCTACCTCTTCTACAGGGACACCAGGCTGCTTCGAAACCGGGTATCCATATATGAAGAAATATATGGAATACCTTGGTGCACATAGTAAAGATGGTGTGCTTCAGGATATTTTCCCGGGTGAGAAGTGGCACAATCTGGGTGACTGGGTACCTCCCGGCAGAGGAATGGATAAAAGCCAATGGGTGGATGATAACTCCCGTCGTTTTTTTAACAACTGTTACCGGACTCACCTGCTTCAGATTATGATGAAAGTTGGAACGATTCTCGGTAAACACGATGATGTAGCAGCGTTTAGAGCAAGAACTTGAACATTGCACAAAAAGCGATACACGAGAAGTGGTTCAATCCGGAAGACACTACCTATGCAAACGGAGAACAGCCTTACCTCATCTTCCCGTTACAAACCGGAATTACTCCCGACGAGCTAAGAGATGACTGTGTTCGAAAAGTATGTTCATACCATGCTGGTGAAGGATAAGGGGCACCTGAACACCGGAATGATTGGTACACAGATCATGTTTGATTACCTGCTTGAAAATAATCGGAATGACCTGATCGATATTATGGTGAACCAGAAGACCTATCCGGGCTGGGGTTATATGGTAGAAAAAGGCGCAACCACCTGCTGGGAACAATGGAACGGATATCTATTCACAGATACACTCCTGCTTCCCCTATATAGGTGGCTGGTTTTACCGCGGTCTGGCCGGAATCCAATGGGATCCTGAAAATCCGGGTTTCAAAAACATCATTCTTCGTCCGGCACTGGTTGAGAGTGTCGATTGGGTGAATTGCAGCTACGAATCCCAATACGGCGAGATAGTCAGCAACTGGAAAATTGAGGCGGATCAGTTTGAATGGGATGTGACAATTCCGGCAAACAGTACTGCAACGGTGTATATTCCGGGAAAAGAGATAAGCGTGGAGGGAGTGGAGCCCTCCCAATTGAAAGAGATGACCTTCCTGCACCAGGAAAAGGGCTGCAGTGTTTTTAAGATAGAGTCAGGTAACTATTTGTTTAATAGCGAATTATAAAGGTGGATTAATCACTTAGCCAATGTCCTTTGAACTGAATAAAGTGGATATATTTGATTTACAGCTAATGAAGATAAAGCAATAGCATGTCTGGAGTGAATGGAAGAGTAAGCCTGGTAACAGGAGCGGGACGAGGAATCGGTCGGGTAACGGCCCTTCTCTTAGCCTCAAGGGGGGCAAAGGTGATGGCTGCTGCACGCAGCGAGGATGAATTGAAGACCCTGGGTCTGAATTATGTGGTGGCAGATCTGGGTAAACCTGAGGGCTGTGCACATGCGGTGAAGGAAACACAGAATCAGCTCGGACCGGTTGAAATCCTTATCTGTAACCACGGCATTGGTTCTGCACATGAGCGGGTGATCTGGGATCAGGCACCCGGGCTATGGCGTGAGACCATGCGCATCAATCTGGATGGTCCCTACTGGCTGTCGCAGGCAGTGGTTAAAGACATGATAGAGCATGGATATGGCCGATTGGTATACACAAGTTCCACGGCCGGACAGGTGGCAGAATATGCGGGTAGTGCATACAACAGTTCAAAAAGTGGACTTCTGGGCCTGATGCGTTCGCTTGCTCAGGATGCCGGACCCTATGGAGTGACATCCAATGCAGTGCTGCCAGGCTGGGTTAGAACACCCATGGCAGAAACATCTGCCAAAGCCGAGGCTGAGCAACGCGGAATCTCTGTTGAAAAGGTTTGGGATGAAAGGGCTGCACTTTATCCTGCGGGAAGGATCGTGACACCGGAAGAAGTAGCCGAGGTGATTGCCTTCCTGGCAGCAGAAGAATCCAGCGGTGTAAACGGAGAGGCCATCACTGTAGCCCGTGGAGGAAACCATTAAAGCAGATAGGTAGATATGACCTTTTCCCAGCATTTATTTTTTTTAGGCGGTATTAATGTTCTCATTGTCCTGCAACACGATGCAGTACATATACCCATCCAGGCGAAACAGGGAATGATTGAAAAGTATGAGAAATAAGATAAGTCAGGAAGCCTGGAACTTGTGAAGACAGGCAATTTACCCTTGCACAAATTGAAAGAATTTCATAATATCCAGCAATGAAAAAGAATTACCTGTCAATTGTTTTAATCCTTTCCTTCTTAGTAGGTATTAGCCTTTATGGTCAGGAGGCCAATACGCAAATTTCGTCGCTGAGATGCGAATACCTGGCTAATCCCCTGGGCATTGATGTCACTTCTCCCAGGTTAAGCTGGAAACTGGTATCGGATGGAGAAGGTGTATCCCAATCTGCATTCAGAATCCTGGTGGCATCCAGTCCTGATTTACTGGAAAAGAATGAAGGTGATCTGTGGGATACGGAAAAAATTGTATCGGGTCAATCCATTCAGATTGAATATAAGGGAGAAACCCTTTCTTCAAGACAGCGTTGTTACTGGAAAGCCATGGTATGGGATCAAAACGGGAAAACCTCGGCCTGGAGTGAGATTTTCTGGTGGGAAATGGCCCTGCTGAGTGAAAGCGATTGGGAAGCAAAGTGGATAGAAGCACCGAGAATCTACAACTGGAATAAATTTAAGGCAGATGTGGGAGCCACTGACAGGACCGCCCCAAAATCCTATTCCGAGCCTGCTCCCTACCTGAGAAAAGACTTCCATGCAGATAAACAGGTCAAAAAGGCCAGGGCCTATATTTCAGGCCTCGGTTTATACGAGTTATCCATCAACGGAGAAAAGGTAGGGGACCATGTGCTCGACCCTGCCTTCACCGATTTTGACGACCGGGTTCATTACATCAGCTATGACGTGACTTCCCAACTGCAAGCAGGAGAGAATACCCTTGGGGTTCTCCTGGGGAACGGTTGGTACAACATGGACAGCAGGGCAGTCTGGGGCTTTAATAAGGCACCCTGGAAAGACAGGCCCACCTGTTTGCTGCAGCTGGAGATCGAATATAAAGATGGATCTGTGCAGAAGGTTGTTTCAGATAAGAGCTGGAAAGCTGCCCCTTCACCCACAGTTTATAACGATATCAGGCAGGGTGAAAAATATGATGCCACCCTGGAGATCCCGGGCTGGAACAAACCCTCATTTGATGATGCTGCATGGAGTCCTGTGCGGGTAAAGAACGGTCCCCTTGGTCAGCTAAAAGCCCAGATGATTCCCGCCAACAAGGTGATGAGAGAGCTTAGCCCGGTATCGGTAAATTCTCCTGCACCCGGAATCTACCTGGTGGATATGGGACAGAATATGGCCGGCTGGATAGAACTGAAGGTAGAGGGTGAGCCAGGAGAACTTGTAAAAATGAAATTCGGTGAGGCCCTCAAAGAGGATGGAACCCTCGACCAGTATAACATTGCAAGGCATCACCGGGAAACAGAACTCCAGGTTGCTGAATATACCCTTAAGGGATCGGGCACTGAGACCTGGGAGCCAAAGTTTACCTACTATGGTTTTCAGTATGTGCAGATAGAAGGTTATCCGGGAAAGCTGAGTGCCGGGGACATCACGGGCAAGGTTGTGCATACCTCCTTTGACCAGTCGGGCTCATTTAGCTGTTCCAATGACATCATCAATAAGATTAACCATGCCTCGGAATGGTCTTACATCAGCAACTTCCTTGGTTATCCTACGGATTGTCCCCAAAGGGAGAAAAACGGATGGACAGGCGATGCCCACCTTTCAGCAGAAACAGGACTTTTAATGTTTAAACCTCAAAGTGCCTATACAAAATGGCTTTATGACTGCAAGGATGCCCAGAAAGAATCAGGCCTGCTGCCGGGCATAGTTCCCACCTGCGGATGGGGCTACGATCTGGGTGGCAAACCGACCGGCTATGGTCCGGCCTGGGATGGGGCCTATATCTGGGTTCCATGGTACATGTACCTCTATTCGGGCGATATTAGTGTATTAAAAAGTCATTACGGGAATATGAAAAAAAGCATAGACTTTATGACCGAACAGTCAGAAGGCCATATCCTGGATATCGGGCTGGGCGACTGGGTGTATATCAATTCCTATGCTCCTCGTGATCTGACCAGCACAGCCTGCTACTATGATCTTACATCCAAATTTTCCCAGGTGGCTTCTTTGCTGGGAAAACAGGAAGATGCCGAATTATACAGCCAGCTGGCAGGAGAGATTAAAACCGCCTTCAACGGGAAATTCTACCGGCCAAAGGAAAAGACCTATGCCAACAGCGAGCAAACCGCCCTGGCAGCTGCCCTATATTTTGATATGGTTCCCTCCAAAGATGTTAAAAAAGTGGCAGGGAAGCTGGAAAAGGTGATTATGGAAAACGATGGCCTGCTGGACTGTGGTGTGCTGGGTGCAAAATGGATCCCGCATGCTCTGTCGGATCATGGCTATGCCGATCTGGCTTACCGGATCTCGATAAATACACGCTATCCTGGCTGGGGCTACTGGATGGAGCAGGGAGCCACCACTTTGTGGGAAGACTTTAACATGGAATCACTGGATAATTCCCGGAACCACATGTTTTTTGGTGACATTGTACACTGGTGGTATAAGGAACTGGCCGGGATCCGGCCCGATCCGGACTATGTGGGATTTAAGCATTTTTCCATACAACCATTTTTCCCTGAAGGTCTGGAATTTGCCAGCGCATCACACGACAGCATGTACGGACAGATCAGGAGTGAGTGGAAACGTGAGGGAGAGGATATCAATTTGCTTATTGAGGTCCCCGCCAATACTACTTCGACCATTATACTGCCCAAAGGTGAGCTGATGATTAATAAGCAGGCAGTGAAAAAATCCACCTGTGTGAAGGATTTTAAAACTGAAGGTAAAACGCAGCAATTTGAACTGGGATCAGGTGTTTACACGCTGGTTTTGAATGAGTCCTAAAGCTTAGGCTGCTAGCTCTTCTCCTGTTTCTTTTTCAGGATTGCTGTTCATACATTTATATACGGTTGGCGCTATGAACAAATCGATTTTTTTAATTACTGCAAGTGCTTCATGTTGAATCCTGTTTGTGGAATTGCTGCAAAATTATTTACCCTGAGCATGCTATTAAAGTCCAAAATGTGCAAATCCTTTCCCGTATAGTCTATTTACTTTCAAGGCAGCGAGTCCTATTTTTAAGGCACAAAATTACAAACCAATGAAAAACCTGAAAATCCCGGTATTACCAGCCATTTTCATTTTGCTTCCCTTGTTCTTTTCCTGCAACAATCAGGAATCCAAATTACCCCCAAACATTATCCTGCTTATCTCGGACGACCAGAGCTGGCCTGATTACAGCTTTCTGGGTCATGAGCACATCCGGACCCCGCGGATCGATCAGCTGGCAGCCGAAGGTCTGACCATCACCCATGGTTATACCACTGCTCCCCTCTGCCGGCCGGCCCTGGCTTCCATGGCCACCGGGTTATATCCACACCAGCATGGTGTGTACGGAAATGATCCCGTATTCGATCCGCGGTGAGAAAAGGGCAATACGGACAGGAGTGGATGGACAAGAGGGCCGAAGAAAATGAACCCATGTGGCCGGAATTGAACAGATCTCTACCCTGGCTGATCTGCTTGGAGAGACAGGGTTATGTCTCCTTGCAGACCGGCAAGTGGTGGGAAGGACATTATTCCGGGGGTGGATTTTCCCAGGGGATGACACACGGTGACCCTATCCCGGGGAGGCCGGCATGGAGATGAAGGATTAAAAATCGGAAGAGAAGGCCTTGAGGTAATCTATGAATTTATGGATGAGGCACAGGAGACAAATACCCCGTTTTTTGTCTGGTATGCACCTTTTATGCCCCATGCCCCGCATACGCCTCCTGACAGCCTGCGGAACAAGTATCTTCCGCTGGCTCCCACACCTGCGGTTGCCAATTACTGGGCCATGTGTGAGTGGTTTGATATTACCTGCGGTCAGCTGATGGATTACGTGGATGAGCAGGGAATGAGCGAGAATACACTTTTTGTTTATGTGACAGACAATGGCTGGATCCAGGACCCCGACAGACCGGCGATTGGTGACA
>CAVQUO010000034.1:0-23982 GCA_963716765.1 uncultured Bacteroidota bacterium
GAAAAAATCCCGGCCAGGGAGCTAACGGGGACATCCTTTTCGACAAGATATATGCAAATTTTGAACTCTCCATCGACTGGAAGGCAAGCGAGATGGCCAATTCAGGAATCTTCTTCAATATCAGGGAAGTGCCTGGAAAACCCATATATTATGCAGCACCGGAGATCCAGGTTCTGGACAATGAGGGGGCCACCGACAATAAAGTGGACAGTCACCTGGCCGGCTCACTCTATGATATGATCGCAGCTGATCCCAAAACAGTGAATCCTGCCGGCGAATGGAATACCATCGTGGTAAAGGTTCAGGATGGAAAAGTCACCCATACCCAGAATGGGGTAAAGGTTGTCGAGTATACCCTCTGGACACCCGAATGGGACGAACTGGTTGCCAACAGCAAGTTCAAGAATTTTGAGGGCTTCACAGAAGGAGTTTCAAAGGAAGGTTATATCGGACTCCAGGATCATGGATATACCGTATGGTTCAGGAATATTAAAATCCGCGAACTATAACAGGGTCTTATTGTTAAAGAGATGTTAAGTTAATTGAAGGTTAGGCGTTGGCATGTTTCATGTGAGGATAAGGATTAACCTTTACCACAACCCAATCGATGAAAATCAGCATCCTTTTAATCATTTGCCTTTTTCTGCTTTCTCTTCAGGCCTATTGCCCAGGAAAAACAGATTCAGGTAAGGATCATTGATGATTCCAACAACAGGCCTGTCTCTTTTGTAACAGTTTATTCCAGCCCGGCCATGGTGTCATCTCTGATGATGAAGGGTTTTTCAGATTTCAATATTCCAAGGAACAGTCAGTTGATGACAGCCTCTATTTCTCCTGCATTGGATACAGTGCAATTGCAGTGGCCTTATCCGATCTCGGGCCGATAGCACTGGATACAATCTTTATGAGCCCGCAAGTCTTCCGGCTGGATGAAGTTCAGGTGGAATCAAAAAGCAGACAAAAAACCCAAATCCAAAAAAATCATCAAGGAGGCCATTGCGGCCATCCCGGAAAACCATCCCGATTTCCCCTTTAAACTAAAGGGATATTTCAGGGAGTATGTAAAACACAATGAGCAGTATATTAATCTTTTTGAAAGCATCATCGAGCTCAGTGATTCAGGGATAAACAGTTACGGATGACTTCTCAGCAGGAATGCTCTTTAAAAGCGCCAGCTCCTGATTTTGAAACGGATCCGGGATTGATGAGGCCCTATAACAACGTAGATAAATTCGTTCCCTATATGTGGGCTCCAAATACCAGCTCCAATGAACTGGTTCTGCTTCGCAACCACGATCCTGTCCGTAAATACAATCAAACTACCCTCTATCAGATTGACAACCTGGAAACCGACTTTATTAAAAACCATGAGTTCCATTCACCCCGACTCACCTACCTGGATGACACAGCTTACTATTCAATTTCATTCTTTAATAAAAAGCCAATTAAAAGAGGGAATAAGAAGATCGTAGCTGAAGGAACTATATTCATCAGCGCCAATGATGCAGGCATAAAAAAGCTTTCTTATCAGACCTTTGCACAGGGATGACTTCGGCAGCAAGAAAATATTTGATCTGAACCTTGAATATAAGCTTCAGGAAAGAAAGTACTTTCTGAACTATCTCTCCTTTAACAACCTGTTCATGACAAGAAATTTCTCCATTGCCGATGCCCATTTTCATTCCGACACCATTGACCTTGACCTTCAACCAGGCCTATGACACAACTGGCCTGGACCAGGAAGACTTCAGGGTATTCTGGAAGGATCGGGAGCTGGAGGTCAGAGATATGCAAATGATCCCGGATTCAAATATGATCCGGCTCAAAGTGGATGGAACCGAGATAAATCCATGCTGCAGGATACCATGGTCAGGATGCATTCATTTTTAAAAACCTGAGTTTTGAGATCGCCAACATGACTGATTTGAATGGGAACCCTCTGGAGTCCCCCGGGTACAAAGAGTATTATCAATACCGGGAGCTCTTTGTAAAGGAAAATCAAACTGAAAACACTTTGATAGTCAACAATCTCATCGACAAGCAAAAACCGGTTTTTGAGACCCGTATTTTTGGTGAAATGATTGCCGATATCTTCCTGGATCAATACGCCCCTTATTGCAGAAAGCTTTCAATTCAAGGCTTGACAGCCTGGAAAATCCGGTTCACCGGACAGGAGTTGAGAATCTTCTGCAGAGGAATGAGAAAATTGTCAATGAGATGGTTTACCTGCATACCGACCGGGAAATGTATGCCCCTGCCGATACCCTTTGGTTCAAAGCCTATATCAGGGATATGGCGAAGCTGGAAACAAGTTCCCTGAGTCAGACGCTTTTTGTAAAGATCTGTAAATGAGGATGGGGGAACCATTGATCAGGCACGCTTCCTGATTGAACAGTCCAATGCAAAGGGACAATTTATCCTGGATCATAAACTGGATGAAGGGAGTTTACTATATCACGGCTTACAGCTCCTGGATGCAAAACTATGATGTAGATCAGGTGCAGCTTAAAAAAATCCTGATCAGAAAGGAGCGGCAGGCCCGAGCTGCAGATGGAACTTGTGCTGGACAGATCAGTGTTACTTCGCCGGGGATACCATCAAGGCAGTGGTTCACTGCTTTGATGAGCAAAACCGGGATGTGGATAATGTAAAATACGTTTATAGGGTGGAAGCCGGTGAAAAGAACAGAATAGCAGGTGGCCGTGCCAGAACCTCACGGGGACATTCAGGACACCCTTAAATTTGTCGTACCGGATCAGCTTACGGAGAATCCAATTTTCCGATTCGTGGGACCCACAAGGGGCAGGCCCTTGATACCCTTTACAGGCTCCCGGTGATCAGAGATATCCATGTTGATTTCTTTCCCGAAGGAGGAAAGAGCATCAAGGGACTGAAATCAACCATGGCATTCAAGGCACAAACTCTTCAGGGAGATCCCATCCACATCGAGGGTGAAATTGTGGACCCGGAGGGAAAGCTGATCACAAAAGATCAGTCGGAACACGACGGGATGGGTGCTTTCACATCACGCCTTCCAGGAATCAGGCCCACTGTTTCTGCGCGTGACCGACCCTCCCGGATTTGATACACTTTATTCCCTTCCCTGCCGGGACTGGATCAGGGCTGGCAAATGAGTGGAAAAGCTGAGAGATGAATGACATTATTCTTGATGTGAAGTCGACAGGATACTCCAGACGACCTTGCACTCATTACCCTGATGGTCAGGGATCAACTTTTGCACTATCAGCAAATCCGGGTTAAAAAAAACGAAACCATTCAGGATCCCCTTAAAGGATCTGCCTGCCGGAATTGCGGTAGTTACTCTGTTTGATCAGAACATGAACCCCAGGGCAGAAAGACTCTTTTATATCAACCCCAAGGGGAGCTTGATGTGCAAATGGAAAGTAATCATCATATCTATGTCCCCAGGGATAAGGTCACCCTTGAAAATCTTTTTAACCGCTCAAAGACCTGGATCACCTGAAAGGCAGTTATTCATTGTCTGTGGTTGATGAGCAGCTGGGCTACACTGAATTTATACGCGAACCCAATATCCGTTCAAGCTTTCCTCTTGTCACCCGAAATAAAAGGGAAAATACACAATCCCAATTATTATATGGACTTGGATAAGCCCGGGGTCCGCCATCATCTCGATCTTCTTTTAATGACCCAGGGGTGGAGGAACTACTCCTATGTCAAACGATATTGACTGGAAGCAGGAGGTTCCAAAACCAAAGGACCAGGAGATGATTTCGGGCACCCTGTTCAGGCAGCCCTTCGGGAAGGAGGAGGTTACTGCAGCCGGAACTATCAATGTCTTCTACGGAGGATCTTCTATGAAGATACCGGTAAATCAAAATGGCCGCTTTGCCTTTACACCCGGAGTATGACATCGCAATTACAACTCCGGGATCCTGATCTCGGGTGTAAGCGATCCCCCTTCCACCTATGCGAGGCTCCGGATCGATGAACCGGACTTCCAGAAGGAACTCCGGAGAGCTACCTGAGAGCAGCTGGCGGACAGTGTTACGAGTGCAACAAATATTCCCCTCCTGCCCTACAAATCTATTTCAGACCAGTTTTCCCTGGGCCTTACCTACTTTCAGTGGATTGAAGAGGTGGAGATTGTGAAAACCAGGAATAGCACTGGATGAAGATGCCTATGATGCCATCATTGAGGATTTCATTGCTGTGAACAAACGGGAGTCGGGCCCCGAGGACATTGAAGGAGCCGTGGATCTGATCGGGATTCTTTACAACATGGGAATACCTGTCGAATATGCAAGCTGAATTTGACATCGTAGAGCACCTGGGATATCCCCGGGCAGTCATCACCTGGGTGGTGGATGGTTCTAATTTACGGAACCAAATTCAGTTTTGTTCAGAATTTTGTACCGGCAAGTATTGAAAAGGTATTCCTGGTCAAGGGATTCGAAACCATGTATTATGGTCCGAACATGACCGAAGTGGTGGTCTCCATCAAGCTAAAACCTTTGATCCCAATGATCGAAATATTCGATCCCTTTCAGAGTAAGTACAACATTCCCGGCTTTGCGGTTTCCAAAGGAGTTTTATAAGCCCCTCTATAACACCGAAGAGAAAAGGAAATCCCAGATTCCCGATCTGCGCAAAACCATTCACTGGGATCCGGACCTAAAAATAGATGAAGATGGGAATGCTACGGTGGAGTTTTACAACGGCGACCGCTATACCAGGATCAAATGCATCCTTGAAGGCATCACCGATGAGGGGTTCCCGTTCACAAGGAATACTACTATAATGTCTCCCTTTCCCGCGATTAAAGATACCTCAGATCCTTATCCGCCCAGTGCGATCTCACTACTCTTCAGCTTCCCGTCGCTCCTGCAGTTCCTTTTCCATGGTCAGGCAGGTCTTGTGATCAATGCTGTAGAAAAAGAGAAGAATGGCACAGGACATATAGAGGATGCCCGGGAAAACCGAGATCATCAGCTTCATCCCCACTATGGCCGATGCCGTCTGTTCCACATTGGGAACAAACTTGAAAATGGCCAGGAGCCATCCGGCCAGTGCACCTCCGATCCCCCAACCGGCCTTCTGTGCAAAAGTAGCCGCTGAAAAGATCAGTCCGGTGGAACGTCGGCCTGTTTTCCACTCCGAATAGTCGGCCGTATCGGCCAGCATGGTCCAGATCAGGGGTACAGCAGGAGCATAGGCCATTTTAGCCAGGATGTTAAAGAGGTATATCAACTTAATATCACCTACACCAGGAAGATAGAGCAGCATAAAGAAAATGCCCGATATAATGGATGAGGCCAGAAAGACATTTCGCTTGCCAAATCTTTTTGCCAGTGGTTTGGAGAAGGGAATAACCACGATCAGGGCAATGGTTCCGATTACATTAAAGAGCTGGACTCCTGATTCATTCCCGATATAGTATTTGAAATAATAGGCCACCGAAAGGTTCTGCATGGCAAACATGATAAAGGAGATGATTCCCACAAAGAAGAGGATCACCCAGGGCCTGTTCTTCCAGAGATTTTTAAAATCCTCCTTCACTGATTCCTTCTGTGCTTTGGGGGGATGCACCCTCTCCTTTGTGCTGCTGAAGGTGATCATAAAAAGGATGAAGCTGATGATGGCAAACAGAATCAAGTGTAATCTGGTAGCCCTTGGCCTGGTCGCCCTTTCCAAAATAAGTGGCCAGTGAAAGTGCCGTTCCCGATACAATGAGCTGTCCGATAAAGGCAAATACAAAACGATAGGAGTTCAGTCCTGCCCGTTCATAGGAATCGGAGGTCATCACTGCCCCCAGTGAAGAATAGGGAAGATTGATGGCTGTATACACCGTCATCAGCAGGAAGTAGGTAATGGCTGCATAGAGGATCTTCCCCGTCTCCCCGAAATCGGGGGTGGAAAAGGTCAGTACTGCCAGGATGCTGTAAGGCAATGCCATCCAGAGGATGTAGGGCCGAAACTTGCCCCACCGTGGTTTTGGTCCTGTCGGCAATAATTCCCATCAGGGGATCATTCACCATGTCCCAGGCCCTGGCAATCAGCATGATGGTTCCTGCAGCAGCAGCTGAAATACCAAAGGTATCGGTATAGAAGATGAGGATCCAGAATCCTACCATGTCCCATACAAAGTGCGAGGCTGTATCGCCCACGCCATAACCCATTTTCTCCCTGATAGAGAGCTTTGTCGCTATTTTGCTCATTTTTTAAAATAGATATTCTTTAAATACAAATGCTTGCCATCGTTATTGTGATCTCCCCTGAGATAAAGGATGCTTGTTACATCTTCTAAAGTTTGCACCTTTGTCCAGCTCGTTCCACCGAAATGGAATAGACTGACCAATCTTCCGTGACCGTATATGCCTGTCCGGGTCCGAACTTAACACCATTGTTCACCTGGTCGCCCCTGGCAAACTGACCGGTCTGAAATCCAAGTGTAAATTCTGATTCAGTGGTTCCCTTCATCTCAAAATGCAGGGAACCCTTTTTGAAAGTTACTCAGATCTTCTCCGGATGCATCCGATTCAATTTCAAGGGCACATCCCCACCAGTCACCTGTTCCTGTTGAAATATCAATGACGCCTTCCGGGGACATTTCAATGCCACAGCTTCCCTCCCATGCATTCAGTTTAAGTGCTGCACTTGGATAAGTGATTTCATTTGTTCCATCGGGCACCAAGGATTCGTGCACCACCACATAAAGTCCCTTCAGTCACCCTTTCTCCGGACTGTCCGCGCATCATTCATCCAGTGTGGTTTTTGTTAAACCCAGGTCCCCGGACGCAGGGGGGTTCCTTTACTTCCGCCAGCATCGGAGGCTTCGTCCCCGCCAAAGGTTTTGGTGATGGGGATGCCATCCCTCGTTAATCCATCAAATAATCCCTCATCGACCATATCCCACAGGGCATATTTTGCCTCCCCCTTCAGATTGATCAGTCCAAAATGATTTTCCGAGCTCCTGGCGCATCCCCCTGGTCCTTCCAGCGCTCATCGAAAGCCTCAAAATAAGAAGCAGGACATTCCCTGCTCACGGGTCCATTCCCTCTTAATCTCATAGTAGAGTTTCTGTTTTAACTCATCAGCAGCACGTGATACCGCTCCGGACCAAATAAAGAAGCATCTGTTGTAGCCCATCCTGTTTCTCCAATATGGATGGCTTTGTCGACACCCAGGGAATACATATAGTCAGCCACAGCCTGGTACTGAGATACGGCAAGATCCCTGGCCCTTTTCACAGCAGCCTCGATCTGCTTCCGTCCCGGAATAAGCCTCCTCCCCGGGGGGAATGACCCAGAAATCAGGATTGTAATGTGTATCATGAAAGGGATAGGTATGCATGGAAATATAATCCACTGCCTTCATCAAAGCGATCAGATCTTCAGTATGATAGGACGAATCTTCTCCTCCCCAGGATGCAAAATTATCCGAGCTGGTAATCCAGGTATCGGCAGGAATTTCACCAGATTCTTTCAGATCCTGCAGGTGCTCAACCCAATTCAGGATCACCCCGGGATTGACAAAATACTGGACGGCCCAGTGCACCATGGCTTCATTGCCCACTGCAATGATCTTCACAATATCGGGATAAGCATTTACCAGTTCAACTGCTGCTGCGATCTCAGCGGAATTGTTTTCTGCATCTTCCACATCATGATTTCTGGTCTCGGTCCATGCCCCCTCACAATCGATCCATGCCCCCAGCATCACGTACATTTCAAAGGCAGGATCCTCATCCTTCAATTCACGTATGGCCTTTGAGCAGATTGCTTGCCATGCGGGAACTGACTTGCATTATAGGTCCGGATGATCTTTACCCCCATGGCAGACAAAATCCTCATGTCCTCTTTCAGCTCCTCCAGGGTGGGTTGAATCTCTCTGGTATCCTGACGATAGCCACCATAACACATGGCCAGGTAATCGGGATTTCCAAGAATTTCGGCTGCACTTTTTTCCACAGGCAATCTTATCCTGTGGGGCAACAGGCAATCATCAGGATACGAGACCAATGAACAGCAGAAGTACTTTATGATCATCATCCTCATCCCGTAATATTTTTGTTCGTTTTCAATATCCTCACCCTGATGGCGAACCTTGCCGCGACGGGCTACCAGGGCCTCCCTGATTTCATTTGCCCTTTTCTCAGTGACATCATATTTCATCATGATCCAGATGGCAAAACCCCCGAAAAAGATCGGGAATGAGGATGTCAGCCAGCCTCAGCTTTGTCATGGTTTCGACAGTCTGTGACTGTTGCGTCCACATCAAAACCTACCAGGTTTAAAACGGCACCACTGGTGAGCAGTGCCATGGCCGTTCCCAGTTTTACCATCCACCAGTAAACCGCCCCAAAGGTACCCTCACGACGGGTTCCGTTGTTCAACTCATCCAGATCACAAACATCGGCTGTCATGGACATCATCAGTGTAAACAGGCCTCCGATTCCAAAGGACAGGAGGGGAATGGGCATAAACATGAGAAAGGGATGGCCCGGGCTAAAGCCCCACCATTTCAGGGCATAGCCTCCCATGGAGATCAGGGTGGCAATGATAAATGCATTTCGTTTACCTAGTCTGGTGGAGATAAAGGTTACCACCGGAATCACAAGCAGGGCTGTCGCCATTGCACTTACCGTCCCAAACCAGGCGGGCCATCCTCCCGCAGCAACGGTATCGCCGTTAAAGAGATAAAAAATGATGATGAAGAAGGCGAACTGGGCAATGGTCTGGAAAGCCATTAAAAATAAAAAAAGTGGCTCCGCACAGGCGGAGGAAAGGCTTGCAGGTAGATGGTCTCCTTGATTCCCTTGAAAAACTCCTTTGTGTTGGCGGCCATGTCCTTCATGGAGAGTTTGGACGGCCCTTTAAGATCGGGAAGAACCAGTTCCTTGTTAAAGAAGGCCGGCATCATACCAAGGATCATGCAAAGTGCCCCCACCCAGATCGCCAGGTTTCGTGCACCACCGGTAGGGGTCTCATAAATATTTTGATTATAGATGATCACCCAGAACCAGGGTGCAATCATCCAGGCAATTTGTCCGATCCACTGGGAAACAGCCATGAGCCTGGTGCGCTCGTTATAGTCCGGGGTCATTTCATAACCCAAACCAATCAATGGGGTTGCAAAAATCGTATAGCCAATGTAGAAAATAACGGAAAAGCCCAGGAAGTAGAAGAAATTGTAAGCTCTGGGAGTTTTCGGGATACAATTGCCACATGACCATGAAGGCAACCCCGGTAATCACACTTCCCAGGAAAATATAGGGCTTTCTCCTTCCCCATTTTGACCTGGTATTATCCGAGATATATCCCATAATGGGATCGGTCAGGGCATCCAGTGATCCTGGGTATGGCTGCCAGCAGACCCGCAAGAAAGGGATCCATCTTTAAGGCCAGAACCAGGACCACCATAAATACTCCCAATGCTGCAGGGAATAGCTGGTTGGCCAGGTGACCCGATCCAAATGCAATTTTTTGTCCGAAGGGGACAATGTCTTCTTTTGCTGTTTTGTAGTGTGCCAAAATATAAAAGGTTAGGGGTTAGTGGGTTAGTGGGTTAGTGGGTTAGTGGGTTAGGGGTTAGTGGGTTAGGGGTTAGGGGTTAGGGGTTAGTGGGTTAGGGGTTAATGGTTATGGTTAGTGGTTCGAATTGATTCGATGATTCGGGATTGCGTGAGAATATTTGCAGGCTTATATCCTCGGGCATTTCATTTCCGGGGAACTCCTTTCTTTCACCATTGCTATAAATGACAATGCACACTTCTCTTTTTTACCAAAGGTGTAGATCACTGGAAACTGGCAGAATGTAAATCCAAGCTGATGTGCTTCCAATGCTCTAGTTTTCTACTTTCCCGGAGTGATCAAAATAGCTGAAGGTACTGCTTTTCGAGAGAATCTCATCCCTGTTCAGTAAGACGGGACAAAGGATATTTTTCCATCTTCAATTTGTAGACCCAATTCGCACAAACGGGAAATAACATCCTCCTTCACCTGTCCGGTTAAACCCGGTTGTTTTACTCCTGCATTGCCAGGAGTGTGCGAGTATGCATCGGTGGGAAAAGCACCATAGACTTCCGGAGATTTATACAAACCGATTCCGGCTTTTATTTCGTAGTAGTGATCTTTAATTCTTCCAAGGATAACCGGATCAGCCTTTTCTTCCACTCCCCTGAAATAGCACTCCTGGACAGCCAGTAATAGTTTGGATACCATGTGCCAGTAAATGCTTCCAAGACCTTCGTAACCATAAAAAGTTCCCGATCTGCCCGTAAAGGACTGATGATCAAAAAGTCTCTCGAAAATTCCCAGAACAAGCTCCTTTTCCTTCTGAACAAGAGCACCATAGATCCTCTTGCTCAGCTTATCCAGGGCACTTCCCAGGTCAGCCTGCATTTCTGAAAGCACCGTTAAAATGGGCCCTTCCCTTAATGATCCTGACTCACAACACTGATGATCTTTATCTGCCAGTAATTTTTGCAACAGGGCCGATGAGGCAATATCTTCAGCATGGAATATTGTTCTTTTCCACAAAGCGGGGTAACAGCCGGTCGGGGTAAAGCATATAACTGTACTGATCCTGCCTGAACATACTGCTGTTTTTAAGGGCATCAAGCACTTCAAGGCTTTCCCCGGTGGAAAGGTATCCGAACTCAGCACGGCAACCTGACCTTCCAGCATTTCATACAGATGACGAATTTGATATGCTCTCTCCCTTAAATGAAATCAGGTTGTAGGCATGATAAAGCCATCCTCCCGCCTGTTCATTTTGATGGAGTGATCCACATATCTTAATGCCAGGCTCGACAAACTCCTTTAAGCTTGTCAGTCTGAATGGTGGATCTTCTTCCCGAAAAGGATTTGTTATAAATTGCAGCCCGGTATTCGCTGCCTGCCTCGCCCAGGACCCGGGTAAAACCGTAACGCTCCTCATCAGAGAAAGCGGATTTCAATCAATTCAATATTTTCAGTAAAAATGGAGAAGGTAATATCCAGGTGAATTTTTATCTCTTCTGAAATTTCAATTTCATCATGGGAAGATTTGCGAAACCATGGCCTCCCAGAATTTCAGGAACCTGCGCAGGTAATAGAGTGTAACCATTGAAACTCCGTTGCCCACCAGGGCATTGTTTGCATCGTTCCATTCGGGGCGCTGGGTGTTAAGCCAGATTCCGGCTTCAGGAATGAAATTACTCAATCTTGGCCAGCATGGTAATCAGGATTTTCTCAGTCAGGTTTGCCCTGCATATTTCATTTTCTGCATTCCTTAGCAAACGCCCATCGGCACCGATTTCTTCGCGTTAATTTGATTCAATTTTAGTGTTTAAATCGTGGTCAAAAACAATGGTGTCTTTGGGATTTTTTACAATCTCTTCAAAGGCTTTGATCCGATACGGTACATTGGCAAAAACAAAGATCTCCCGGGTAAGGAGCTCATCCAGTTTCCCGGGATGAAAATCCACTGATTGCTCCAGGAATTTCTGAAGGTAGATGATCTGGTGATCGCCCCAGTAACCAATAAAAGACCAGGGGTCATCCGGATCGGGACATTCCCAGTCGATTCCTTCGCGGGTGATTCGGTATGGATTATAACCATCGGCTGTTGAAGCATTTAAAAATTTGCTTAACATGCCTTCGATGAATTCGGGGTAGGAAAGGCTCAGGGCTTCCCAGTTCTGGAAAATATCCCGCCAGTTTCCCTGGTAATTCAGTTTGTCGCTTCCATCGCTGTTTTTGATATCTATGGAAAACTGGTTCCAGGGCCGGCTTGGATCTCCATGCCGGCGACTAAAGGTTAAAGGAAGATATTCAAGGGCAATCCGCTCCAGTTCCGGGTATTTTCAGTCCCGGGCCCATCAGATAAGCTCGGTGCATGAAATTATTTCGGGAAGCTCTTCAATTGATGCTCCAGATAAGCCTCCATCACACCTTCCGGTTGGTTTGCTGAACATAGAGAACGAAATCACTGACCTCAACGCGATAATTGTCTGCAAAAACGCCTCCTCTCATGATGTTATAAAGTGTATTGGAAAAGTGGCGGGCACAAGCCAGTTCATCACTGCCCAGCTGCAGGCCATCGGCACTGGCCACAATTTTATCAAAGCGCGAGGTACCATAATCAATATCCTGCGGCGATAAGCTCCCCAATATTGGTCAGTGTTTTAATGAAATGATCCAGGTTTGCCACATCAGCCGAATCCTGGTTAAGCTCTGCCATAAGAATACCAATCCCTGCTCTTCCTCTTCTCCAGATCAGAGCCGGTAGCAATGTAATAGGCTCCACGTGCTGCACGCACATCCACTTCCGTTTCCACGGGTTTCCCCCTTTTGAAGTTTTCCACCTGCCTGTCGGAAAGAAGGTATTTTGTCGTCACTGCCGAGCCCATGGGACCAAACTGTGGTGGCTTTCAAGGCCTCACTGGGTTCAGGTCTGTCCACCGGTATTGAACTCAGAACAAAAAGTCCCAGTTTACTTTCCGGAAGTAATTCACACTTCTTATATGCATCCAGCAGGTTGCTGTATTCGGTCTGAAAGGCATAATCGACCCCATAGGGAAGTAGATTGCGTATCCCGTCAAGTACCTCAATCCTGGTGGATGATTCGCTAAGGCTGTGTTGTAAATATGCGATTTTTTAATCCAGCCATACTTTTCGCTGTTGTACCATCCATATCTGAAGCAGATTTCCAGATCAAAATTAATCTCCTCAAAGACGATCTTATTGCCATAAATACTCTTATAAAGGTTTCTTTGGATATGATATACATTTTTGGACTCGTCAGTAAAGGGTTCCCATAAATACACGGCGCTTCTCCTTTTCCACGAGACAATAGGTTCTGCTACCTGTAATACCCCTGTAGTCATGAATCTTATCCACCTGGTAATAGGGAAACAGTGCATTGTCGCGGTTTTTCCTTCCTGCCGTGAGCGAGCCGTTGGAGGATAATAAACATCCAGTGGTCCGAATTGCTGACAATGGTCATAAAAAAGTCGGGCATCTCGTTGATAGTTGCTGATCTTGTAGTACTTCTCGTTTTGAAACTCCACAAATACTCCGCTTACCTCTTTATCTCGTGATTATTTTACTGGTCTCCCAGGTAGATCTCCTTAATTTTCATTGTCACATTCAAATTAGAGTGAAACTGAAAATAACATTTGAAGTCTGAACATACAATGATACAATTAAATTAAGGTTTCCTGAAAAGAGAAAGCCGGCTCATTTTAAATCATGAACCGGCTCCTGTGAATTATGGATCAACTCATTATTTCTTCACCACCTTATTGTACAGCACATCATTACCAAATTTCAGTTGAATGATATAGATTCCACTGTGGTAGTCCGTACAGGTCAATGCTTTCCTGTTTGTCAGGATTTGCAATAGTGATGAGGGTCTTCCCGGTGATATCCATCACCTTCAGCTCATCGGCAAAGTTGTTCATTTCCAGATGAACAGTGCCATAGGTGGGATTGGGATATACTTTTGCTACGAATACCATTTACACCCTCAATACCCACGTATCCAACTACGGTAACCACAGAAACCTGTGTGGTTTCATTGCCTGCAGCATCGCTGACGGTAACATTCACATTCACATCTCCGATATCGCTGTCAGTGAAGACGTATTGACTCAGGGTGGTCCCGGTGACACCGCAATTATCATCTGAACTGACGACCACATCATCGGTGGTGATCACTCCATTGTTGCTTGCATCCAGTTGTACGGTAGCATTCTGCACTTCCAGGGAGGCGGTGTAACATCAGGTGTTACGGTCAAGGTATTCCGGAAACAGAGACCATGACATAGTTGGGTGCACTCCCACCTGCAACAGTAATATCATAGGGACCTGCAGGACTGCTGGCATCGGCAGCACAACTTGCAACAGCTTCCTCCGCAATTACAGTCTCATCTTCTGATCCCACAAATCCTGAATAGCTCACTGTAAACTCAGGATTGGCAGCACATGCTTCACGGCTTTTATCATTCGGCCGTGACCATCAGATCGGCTGCAGTAATATCGGCTGATCAGTTCGGGTGAAGCGCTCAGGAAGTACTTATCCACTATCGGCTCCGGCAAGGTTCATGGCTGTACTAACCACAATACCTGCTCCGGTGTCGGACTGGGCAAAGACCCCTGAATTCGGCATTGGTCAGATTTACCACATCGTCATCCAACTACTCCGTCAAGGGTGGCTCCGGAAACTACTGCATCGGTGTTGGCATCATAGACTTTGTTCTCAGCCACCGCATTGGCGACAGTAGAGTTCCTTCACATTCACAACGAGGTCCTGCATAACGGGATCGGCAGCAAGATACTGGTCATCTCCATCCTGCATGGCAGTGATGGTAGTGGTTCCGGTTCCCACAATGCGTTACGGTGCTGCCGCTGATGGTGGCAACTGTTTCATCAGAGCTGCTATAAGAAACGGGAAGCCCGGAGGTGGCAGTAGCCGTCAGATCAAAATCGCTGTCCCCGTACATGGAGGCTGCCAGGGCATCAAAGGTGATGGACTGTGCTCCCTTTTCGGTAGTCACAGCAATGATGTTTCCAAAGGTGCTGGTTCCGGCAAGGTTAAAGGCACGAATCCTGTAGAAATAATCAGTTCCCGGATCCAGGTCAAATACATCCCAGAAAGGATGTTATCACCCCACTCATCATATCCGGGCAATATATTTGTGAAACCAACATCTGTTGCCACTGAAATAACGTAACCGGTGGCCCCGACACTTGCTTCCCAATTGGCTATAAAGCCTGATTCAGTGACATCGCTCGCAGCAGTGGCAATAGGTTGGGCTGGTTTTGGCATTTCTTCGCCATACACATAAATCTCGGCAAAGGTTGCCGGATCATCCTTGGCGCTCATCAGTATCCTTACAAACTTGATGGGATCAGGAGAATCAAGATCAGCACTGAAGGTGCTGTCCTGCCCAACAGATTGGGTGACCAGGTCGGTCCATGCACTTGCATTGGCACTTACCTGGACTGTGAAAGCTTCCGGGAAGCTCGGCAGCATTGGGAAGAACCATGCCATATCCATCAACATAGTGGTATTTTCCCAGGTTGATCTGTATCCATGCACCGGCACCACCGGGTATGGAAGCAAGGCTGGCCAGGGAGCCATCCACTGCGTTCCCCGGAGCGAATCCAGTTAAGCGAGTCAGTGGCCACAACCACCTTACCTCCGTGCAACGTTAGGATTGGTCCCTGTATACTGACCAAAAGCAGTAGCCGAAACCGCCAGTAATAGAATAAAAATCTTGTAAAATCGTAATCATATTTTTCATGATGAGGTTATTTTTGGTTTTCTACGTAAATATTGGCTTTGGGTTTCGCTCTAAGGCCCAAATCTGGGGAGTTTGTGCCTTTTTATTTTAAGGGGCTTTTCGATTTCACCCTCTGCAGGAAGAATATTGAAAGCCAGGGGAATGCAAAATCTGAAAAAAATCTCACTTTCCGGAATTTTAACTTTTGCCAGTTATATGGCTGCGAAAGGCAAAAGCCAAATGTTAAAAACGATCCGTGAAACCATCAAAAATCAGTGACCTGGAAGGATTAGCAGGCTTACAGGCTTTGAACTTTCCCCGGCTAACCAGGTTCCAAAAAATACTCTATCATGAAACTAAACCGCGAATCTATGAAAGTCCTTTCCAGAATTAGTCTGCTATTGATCCTTTGCCTCTCGTACCATTAGTGCCAGTGCACAATCGGGAGATTACGCCAGACAATGGTTTTTTTCTTCCATCGATGGCATACCAACTGCTTATCCGGTTCAAACAACATTATTTACAAAGACCCCTGATTTAGGCGGGAAAGGCGAGGCAATACTCTATGAGGGGAATCCCTCCAGGGAGCAGGTGCATGAGGACTTTTTCAAGTATGTACAGAGTGGTCAGGGACGATTTTACAAAACCGAAAAATCGACAGATAAGATTTCATTTCAGCTTGACTATGGCTATGATTACGACGACGATAAAAGGATTTTCTTTGATTCCATTGTTGCCTCGCAGGGTGATATAGGAAATGAAAGCAATATAGAAAAGCTCACGAGAAATGAAATTTCTTACGACTGTAATATTGTTGATCAGAACTGTTTTGTTATCCAACGCTATAACTACCAGTTTGACAGGAGCAAACTGTCAATGAATCCCAACAACCTCTATACCAAATTACTGATATTCAGATACTATAAATACAATAAGGTCGTAAAAACCATGATTTTACCGGTAGTGGTAACGGGTACATCATGGAACTATTTGGGACATGCCGCAGGACCGATGGAATTAATTTCCATACTCCGAACTCCCCCTGGTGATCAAAGCACCATGAAACTGACGAATTCGACCGAAATGACACGCGAAATCAGCATGTCCTTTTCAAAAACAAATTCTGAAACACCAGACCGGAAGCATTAACAGCCAGTGTAGGCTTTGAAGAAGGTCCGGTGTCAGGTGGAGCATCGGTGGAATCGACCCGTTCAGAATCATATTCTAAAACCGAGGGAAAAGAAAATACATATTCGGTTAAGTTTCGTTTTGAGGATGAATTTACAAATGATTTTAAAAGCGATTTATTTATCATTAAGCAATACGAATACGATTATTATTTTGAATTTACCGTCAGCACCCCTTATCTCAATTCAGGAAATTTGTTTGTTCAGGCTTCTCAGAAAATGCTGATGTACCCCCTGGATAAAGAGCTTCAGTCAATGCAGGTCACGGAGCAGGAATTACTGACTGCCACCATACCCGACTTGCTACAAAAAAACGAACCGGCAAAGGCAAAATACTTTCAGGATATTATAGCCATGAATAAGCGGATCAAGGCAGATGCTGTTGACGAGGGTTCTGTTGATCACCGGGGCGATCACGCGGCGATTCACATCGACGGCCTCCAATACGGAGACCATCACCCAGGAAATTTCAGTGGAGACAGAAAATAGTGTAAAGATTAGCTGACAATGTCGGAATTGAAATCGGTCCTGTGGAAGCCGGGGTTGAGGCATCTGTAGAAAAAAAGTGGAGTGTCTCTACCACCACTTCCAATGGGACTACCGCGGGAATTGAAGAAAGCAAACAAATCGAATTTACGATTGCAGATGATGAGTTGAACAGTGGTGATAAGCTGGTGATACAAACCAGGGCGGACCGAACATTTGGGACTCCGATATTTGTACTCGATGAAGATCTGAGTAAGACCTCATGGCCCTACGAAGGAGGAATTCAACGTGATAAGCCCGGGATTACCGTGATGGACCCCGTCACTCTTGAGCAGGTGAAATCAGCTAAATTTTCTGACCTTGAAGAGGGAGAAGAAGTCGTTTTCAGCCTGAGGATAAGCAATAATTCAGATGAAGCCCGCTCCTATTACTTAAAAATCCCCAATACCATAAACAAACCCAGGATCGACACCGACGAGGACCTTGGGGAGCCTTTTGAGATGGCTCAAGGTGAAATCAGAACCATCGACCTGAGGGTATCGAATCCAAAAACTGAAGCCAGGGGATTTGAGGATTTTGAAGTCCTCTTCCAGCCCCTGTATGATACAATAGGTGCCGACAGGGTTTTTCTTTCGGCTTTTTACGGAGCAACGGATAAAAACCGGCCACCCGATAACAATTTGGTTTGTAATGCTTTGATCTTACCTGTTGACAATAGCCTGCAAACAACTTACACGAACAAATTTGGTGTGGTCTCAAATATTTCCAATAAAAATTCCTATTCAGTTATCGAAGAACAGATTCTTACACCTCCGGCTGATTGTGCAAATGGCTGGTGTCCTGAAACAAGTGGAAACCTGGCTGAAATTACCTCTTCCGTCTGGTTCAAATTTGTTGTGATCAGTCCGGAACTCACCATCAGTGCCTGTGAAGACATGAACACTGGTTTCAATTCTCAAATGGCCGTATACAGCGTTGGCGATTGCGACGATCTGAGTACCTTCCAGCTTCTGGCCGCAAACGACGACGGGTGCACCGGCAGCAGCAGCTGGATTTACCTGGATAAGCTGAACTTTGGTGATACCTTATATCTTCTGGTAGATGGATTTGCCGGAGCACAGAGCGATTTTGGACTGCGCCTGACGTTCGCCGGCACCACGCATCGATAATGCCTGTATGTATGAGCTGCTTTCAGTGGATGGACAGCCCGTTCATTTCAATAATTACCTGGCTACTGCCGAGGAAAATGAGCAAATGCTGACACCCTCATCCACCGATCCGGTTTATGGTTGGAAATCGGACAGCATTCAGAGTTCCGTTTGGTTTAACTTTGTCGCTCCGCCAGGTGGAGAGGTCATTATAGATCTGGAAAATGCCACCTTCGACACACAGTTGGGTCTGTATGCCACTGAAGGTAATATTTGTGGGCCCGAATGGTTCCGTACCTATTCTAAGCTGGCTTTTAACGATGACATTACCTTCCAGGGAGGGCGCAACAGTCGCCTTACTTATAAGGGACTTACCAAAGGGAAAGCTTACCTTATCCTGGTGGATGGATATAAGGGCCAGACTGGAGAATTCGACATTAAAATATCGATTCCTGTGCCGAAAAATGATGAGCCATGCTATGCGATAAGTCTTGATAACAATACCGTATTCCAGGGACCATTCAGTAATGGCGGTGCGACCTCTTCCACTGCCGAGCAGGCACTGGCACCACCCTATGTGGAGTCGGGGGAGAATGGATGGACCGATGAACCTGTAAATGAATTTGCCCGCCAGGTTGAAAAGTCAGTTTGGTTTAAATTTGTTGCCCCGCCAAGCGGCACCGTCGAAATCAGCACCTGGAACCAGACCAATTTCATTACCCAGCTGGCTCTGTATGAAGTCGGATCTTGCGAAGATTTTGCCAGCTACAGGCTTATTGCAGCTGAAGACAACTCCCATATTCGCCAGGTCCCGCCGGATGATGAATATCCAAATGGCCGAGGTGTGCGTGGAAGCATTTTGAATATTACTGACCTGGAGGCGGATTCTGTCTACTATTTAATGATCGACGGAAGTATGAATGATGTTGGGGTGTTCAGCATTGATATCATAGCATCTCCTCCCGAAACACCGGTAAATGACGAAGTTTGCGAAGCTTTTGAGCTTCCTGTTGACGGGACCGTGCAGGGACGTTTTACGAATCATGGTGCATCGGCCGATACCATCGAGGATAATATCGTGCCTGCTGAGGTATGGAAAGATGGCAGTATGACCAGCTCAGTCTGGTTCAAATTTACAGCACCCTCAGATGGTGATGTGGAGATATCGACCTGCAATCTGGCCAATTTTGATACCCAGCTTGCAGTTTACGCGGTTGGCGATTGTGCCAACCTGGAGACCTTTGAACTGGTGGCAGCCAACGAGGATGGTCCCACAAGCTGTTCAACAAACGGTGATAGCTATCTGCCGGTATATGATTTAAAGGCCTGGTGACACCTATTATGTTGTAGTGGATGGTTATGGGAACGACAAGGGGCATTTCAGCATTGTAATCAATGACGACATTAGCCCTGGACCGGTAAATGATGATGTTTTGGCGGCAATCATGCTGCCGGTTAACGGGGAAGTCCAGACAGGATTTTCAAACTCCCTGGCAACTGCCAGTGAATTCGAACAGATGATTCATCCAAAGGGTGCCAGTTCGGATGATTGCCTTACGGGCTGGTGTGATGAGCGGGTGGAAAATTCTGTATGGTTTAAATTTATCGCTCCCTCCGGCGGCATCGTCTACATCAGTACCTGCGACCTGGCTGATTTTGATACCCAGCTCGCATTGTATGATGCCACAGATCCGAATGATTTTAACACCTTTACCCTGATTGCCGCCAACGATGCCGGCCCGGATGACTGTTCCACCTTCTTCGACAGTTATCTGCCGGTTGAAGGACTGACTGCCGGAAAAACCTACTACATTATGGTGGATGGTTTTGACGGAGCAAACGGCAATTTTGATATCGTACTCTCCACCGATGGACAGACAACTTCGGTATTGGATATGAATGAAACAGATCAGTTCAGGACCTATCCCAATCCGTTTGAGAGCATAGTCTACCTTGATTATTCAAAATCCAGGGAGCTTGTTGATCTCATTGAGGTCAAAGATGTCTCCGGCAAAGTAGTCCTGCAGATTTCTGATGTGGATCAGGTAAATGGAAATATACAAATTGACCTGTCGTCGGTAAGCGCAGGAATATGGTTCCTGCAGATTCATACAAATGAAGGGGTGAGCATTAAGAAGATGATAAAATATTAACTCTACGCCAATTTCAAAATCCTCCGGGAGATTTTATTGAACGGAGCAGCGAAAGTGGCTGAGAAAATCTTTCTTACTTTCTATCTTTACTTCGGAAACAACAAACGGGAGAAGGATATGATACAAGGTAATAAAAGTAAGGTCTTACATGAACTATGCCTTAGCATAACGCTCTTCAGTTTACTTTTTTTCCTGGCCTGCACCCACACCCCACCGCAGGTAAAGATCATCTTCGACACCGACTTTGGCGGAGATGCCGACGATCTGGGTGCCCTGGCCATGTTAAACCACTTTGAAAATAAGGGTGAGATCGATTTGCTCGCAGTGATGTGCTGGAGCACAGAGAAATATGCTGTAAGTGCCATTGATGCGGTTAATACTTTTTATGGCAATCCCGACATTCCCATTGGCTTGAGACAGGCAGCCCAGCACGAAGAAGCCTGGAATTACACGAAAGTTCTCGCCGATAATCTACCTCATGACCTTTCTGCAGAAGACGCCCCCGATGCCACCCTGCTTTATCGCCGCTTATTAAGCAAAAGTGAAGATGAGAGTGTGGTGATTGTGGCTGTGGGGCCATATATGAATATTAAAAAACTCATTGATTCCAGGCCAGATGATATTTCCGACCTGTCTGGTCTGGAGTTGATGAAAGCAAAAGTAAAAGAGCTGGTGTTCATGGGAGGCCAGTTCCCCGGCGGAGAGAACGAATGGAACTTTAACGGAGATATGCCCGGTGTTACAAAATATGTATTGGAGAACATCGATATCCCCATTACCTTTCTGGGTTTTGAGCTGGGTGTTTCCATAAAAACCGGCGAGGTCTTCAATGAACTGCCTGAAGACGAACCGCTTTACCTGGGTTTTTATCACTTCAGCGAAAACGCTCCCTGGTCAAAACACCTCTTTCAGGGAAAAATATATGACAATTCCACCTTCGATCAGACCGCCGTATTATACGCAGTTCGGAATGGTGTTGGGACATACTGGCACAGGGTGGATCAATGGGATTTGTATTGCTGACGATCACGGAGGAAATACCTGGAAAGAGCAGGAAAATTCAAAGCATTCCTACCTGGTACTGGATATCCCCAGGGAAGAAATGCAAACAGAGATTGAAGCCTTTATGCTGGGCAATTTCTGAACAAAATCACCACAAAGCAGGAAAGTATCAAATCAGGGGATTCAGAGCATGGCCTTTCTGGGAAGCCAGACTGCCATCTGACCTTTTCCCCTGTGGGCCCAGGCATAATAGGGAATTGCACCAAAGGATTCTCCTTCAAGAACCACAATTCCACCCAGCATATCTTCCCGAAATTTGGTATTGAACTCAGCATCATCCGGGATCACCACCTCATCGACCTTGCCACCGGGCACGTCCGGGTGCTCGATGCAATAAACAAGTGGTCCACGTTGAAGGGCCACCTTTCCCCTGTCTGCCTCCACTGCCGGGTTGGCAAGGATCCTGCGAACCGGCATGGGAAGGTTCAGTTCAATTACGTCCCCTTTTTCCCAAGCGCCGGTCAATTACCGCGTATCCGTTTTCCATTTCCAGGGTATAAGCCTCACCATTCACAGTTAAACTGGCCTCCTCATCCTGCTCATCCATGAAGGAATAGAGATCGCCCGGTATGGCTTCATTCTGAGCCCAACCGGGAATGCGAATCCGCATGCTAAAGGAAACACTGCTTTCAGGATCCACCATGATATTCACCTCCCCATCCCAGGGGTAAGAAGTCTCCTGGGTGATTTCTATGCTTGTTCCTTTGACTTCCAGGTCTGCATGGCCCTCAGCAAAGAGGTTGATATAGATTGCTTCTTCGCGGACCGCATACATGTACCCACCCACACTGGCCATAAAGCGGGTCAGGTTGCTGGGGCAACAGGCACAACCAAACCAGGGACTGCGTTCATGACTGCCATCGGATGCAAGGGGATTGGGATAGAAAAAATGTTCGCCGTCCAGGGCCACACCACTGAGTACAGCATTGTAAAGCGATCGTTCCATAACATCAATGTAAATGGCATCGCCATGCAGGAGAAACATGCGATGGTTCCAGTAAACATTGGCAATGGAGGCACATGTTTCGCTGTAGGCAGTCAGATTGGGCAGTTCATAGTTAGCACCGTAAGCTTCACCCTGGTGCAATGCTCCCACACCTCCGGTGAGATAGAGCTTTTTTGTGACCACATTGTTCCACAGCCGGTCGATGGCTCTCAGGTAGGATGTATCACCGGTAAGTGCAGCCACATCGGCCATGGCCGCATACATGTAGTTGGCACGTACTGCATGACCCACTGCTTCATCCTGTTCAATCACAGGCACATGGTCCTGGTTGTATGATCCGGAACTGGCCCTGTCCTCAAGATTTCGACCGCGCAGGTCAAGAAAATATTTGGCCTGATCCAGGTATTTTTGATCACCTGTTGCCCTGTAGAGTTTGACCAGACCCAGTTCAATCTCCTGGTGCCCGGGAGGTTCGGTAAGACCACCCGGATGAAAGGTGGAACAGATCAAATCGGCATTTCTGATGCAAACATCCAGCAGTTCAGTTTTACCCGTTGCCTGGTAGTGAGCTGCACCGGCCTCGTACATATGGCCTGCATTATATAGCTGATGCGCATGCTGGAATCTCAGACCAGCGGTCCTCCGGATTCGGTTTACAGCATACATCTTCATACTGATCTACGGTTTCACGTGCCGTCCAGAGTGTATACAAATAACCATCCTCCTCCTGGGCAGCATCATAATAGCGGATCATTTCATCCATGTAGGAATCCAGTTGCTTCGTCGGGTTTTACACTCAGGGAATAGGAAGCCCCTTCAATGATCTTGGATACATCGGAATCATTGAAACCAAAGCCTCCCGTCCATTTCCCGTCCGACAAAGCACCAGCAACCATGAAGTTCTCTATGCGCCCGGTCTCTTCACTTTTATTCAAGGCAAAGGGGATGGTGACCGCCCGGTTGGTTTCGATCCGGGGTGCCCAGAATTTATCACTCAGTTGCACCTGGGTGAACGGAACCGGCTGGTAGGGATAGTCATGAACTGTATCCGGAGTGCTGCAGGCACATACAAGGGCCAGAAGCAGCAGCCCTGTCAGAGCGTTTCTGTTTTTTTTCATTTCAGTGAAAGTGAGCGAATCGTAATTTACTACATTTATTCTATCAATGACAATAAACTTAGCTTGCTGACGTGATAAAAACAATATGGATCAGCAACGTGGCGGCATATACAGCTTGTGTTTCGGAGTAGCTGTAATGGGTCAGGATGACTGTAACTGGGATGTATCAACGAGATTATATATTGAGAATGATTGAAAAGATTGGCATTCTGGTTTCAGGAATCCTGGGTCTGATTAAGAAAGGACAATTCCAGGAAGCATCTCAATCCATCGAGGATGCCTATCAGGATGTCCTGAAAGAAGATGCTGCGTATTTTAACAAAATCCCTTTAAACAAGCTGACTCATCGTCTCATCCGGGAACACTATTATACCAATGGTCATTTGGAAATCCTGTCGGAACTGTTTTATGCCCAGGCTGAACTATCATATGCTGAGGGAAATCAAAAAAACAGTCTTCAATTTTATCAGAAATCACTCATGCTTCTTGAATTTGTAATGATAGATTCAAGGTCATATTCTGTTGATAAACAAACTAAATCATCCTTTATACAAAAACGAATAGCTGAATTGAACAGCAGGGTATCCTGATTATTACACCAAGGGAGCAGGGGGATCATACTTGTTCCTATC
>CAVQUO010000035.1:0-105388 GCA_963716765.1 uncultured Bacteroidota bacterium
GCCTATCTCTACCGCTACCTTGCTCCCTACAGGAAATATGTTTATCACCTCCTGCTGGGACTGATACTCGGAAGCATTATACAGTTTCTCCTCCCCTTCCTCTTTCAGTCCATCGTCGACTTTGGAATTACCAACCAGGACCTCCCATTCATTTACCTGATTCTCCTCTTCCAGTTCGCACTGATCCTTTCCCAAATGGGCATCGATTTTATTCGAAGATGGATCCTGCTGCACCTGAGTACGAGGATTAACATCTCCCTGATTTCTGATTTCCTGGTGAAGATGATGAGACTGCCCGTGGGCTTTTTTGACACCAAAATGACTGGCGATATCCTGCAGCGGGTAGGAGATCACAGAAGGATCGAAGATTTTATAACCACTTCCTCGCTGACCATTCTTTTTTCCATGTTCAATCTGCTTGTCTTTGCTATCATCCTGGCCATTTACAGCATAAAGATCCTGCTGATTTTCCTGGCCGGAGCCCTGCTCTATTTTCTTTGGATCAGTATATTCATGAAGAAAACGGCGCTCCCTGGACCATAAATACTTTTGCCCGGCAGGCCGAGAACCAGAGCAAACTGATCCAGATCATTCACGGCATCAGGGAGATAAAGTTAAATAATGCAGAGAGTACCAAACAGTGGGAATGGAAAGAGATCCAGGCAGGTCTTTTCCGGGTAAATATGCATACCCTCTCACTGAATCAGAACCAGGAAGCGGGAGGAGTATTTATCAATGAGACCAAGAATATCCTCATCAATGTAACGGCTGCAGTTGCTGTTATAAATGGCGAGATGACCCTGGGTATGCTTCTGGCTGTCAGTTATATACTAGGACAACTCAATGGTCCGATCGAACAAATGATCTCCTTCTTCCACAGGGCCCAGGATGCCAGGATCAGTCTTGAAAGGCTGGCTGAGATCCACGACATGGAAGACGAATTCCAGAAGCAGACCGGCGTGACGGTGATCCCATCCATCAACAGGGTGAGTGTGGAGAAACTCACTTTCTCTTACCCCGGGGCCATGCACCGAAATGTGCTTGAGGATGTCAGCATGACCCTTAAAAAAGACACCGTGACTGCCATGGTAGGCGTGAGCGGAAGCGGAAAAACCACCTTGCTCAAATTATTGCTGGGATTCTATCCTCCTGCTTCGGGTGAAATCAGGGTCGGAGATATGAATTTGAGGATGATGTCGCCGGATCTCTGGAGAGATCAGTGCGGAGTTGTGATGCAGGATGGATACCTCTTTTCGGACACCATCGCCAGCAACATAGCCCTTGGGGAAGAGTCCATCAATACCGAACAGCTCCTTGTATGCGGCACGCATGGCCTGCATTGATGATTTTATTGACCGCCTGCCCCTTGGATACAATACCCGTATCGGACAGGAGGGACTCACGCTCAGTGGCGGTGAACAGCAACGGATCCTGATTGCACGTGCCATCTATAAAAATCCCGGTTTCCTTTTCCTTGATGAAGGAACCTCTTCGCTGGATGCCAATAATGAAAGGCGGATCATGGAGAACCTCGAACTGGTCTTCCGGGGAAAGACTGTTCTGATCATCGCCCACAGGTTAAGTACCGTAAAAAATGCGGATCAGATCATCGTAATGGACCAGGGCCGGATTGTGGAAGAGGGCAAACACAACACCCTGATTGCCAAAAAGGGCCACTACTTCAACCTGGTGAAGAACCAGCTGGAGCTCGGGAACTAAGAAGCTAATCCAGGGGCTCAAGTATCATCACAAAGCCCCCTCCCCTGGCCATGTTAATGTGGATGGAGTCTCCTTCGTTAATCTCAAGAATCTCTTTTAGCAGCTGGGTGGGATCGCTGTCAGCATCAGGCCCGTCCCTCCAGATGCTGGCCTGCCAGGACCCGGCCCCGGGAAAATCGGCCATAAAATCAGCCTACCCTGGCCTCTTCGTTTGTCATCCCTCCCACATACCAGGCACTGCCTTTGCGTCTTGCCAGTAAAATATCCTCACCTGGATATCCATCCAGGTAGCGGGTCTCATCCCAGGTCGTTTGGATCAGCTTCAGAAAATCGGAACCAGCCTGATCCCTGTAATTATCAGGGGAGTCACACATCACTGTAAAGGCACTCTCATAGATAACTGTCATGGCCAGCTGACGACAACGGGTACCCATCACACGTGGATTGGGAGCATCGCCGCCCACAGGTTCAAAATCCTCCATGACTTACATTGTTAAAAGCTCCGGGGGTAAAATCCATCTCACCCAGCAAGCCCCTTGTATAGGGTAGGGTAACTGTATGACGGGGGGTGATCAGGTCTGACCATTTGGTATACTCATTACCCAGAACGCCCTTCCCGGGTGAGCATATTTGGCAAAGTCCTTGAAACCCCCGTGGGCTTATAGGCACCGTGAAAGTCAATGACAAGGTGGTGCTGTGCCGCTTTCCGCGCAAGCTTGTGGTACCAGTTCACCATATCCTGGTCCTCCGAGTCCATAAAATCCACCTTGATTCCTGCGGCTCCCCACTTTTCATAAACCGCCAGCGCTTCATCCATCTGCCGGTCAAGGTGCATGGATAGCACCCAGAGAATAATATCCACATCCCGCTCACCGGCATAGGAAATAATCTCTTCAATATCCACCTCATCAATGGGTGTGGTAATGTCCACATTCTGAGTGGGACCCCCGTCGTCCGCAAATACCTTTCCATACCAGGTCCAGTCGACAATCATATACTCCCAACCCATTTCATGGGCCAGGTCCACAAAATATTTCATGGTGGCGGTATTCATGCCCACCTTAAAATCAGCACCAGGAGCATAATCACCTGACCACCAGCGATCCCATGCCGACACTCCGGGTTTGATCCAGTCCACATCCTCGTATTCGCAGGGATCATTCAGGTTGGCTAATAAGGTTTGATTCAATCAAATCGCCCGGATCATTACCCATCATAATGACACGCCAGGGAGAAAGTGTTGGGGATGTGGCTTCAACCTTTACTGCAGGCTTTCGCTTCAGAGAAGAAAGGGATGAAACCAGGGATGCCTCTCCCTCCTCTCCCGCTTCTGAAATAGAGTCCGGCCCAGTTGGTCAGATCGGCTTCAGTTAACAGGATCCAGGCATCGGGTTCAAGTTCAGCCAGAATTGGACAACCTATGAATTCTTCCTTCCTGATCTCGCTCACACTTTTCGCTCTTCAAAGATGTGCTCCTGGCTGGAATAGTATTGTTCATGGTTGGTGGCCCAGACCTTTCACCGAAGGATCCAGGTTAAAGGAGCTACGCTCATCGCTCAGGGAGAAACTGCCAAAGCCTGAATCTTCCTTAAAACGATAGCGAAATGCCACTCCGTCGTTATATACCCGTATGACCCATTCCAGGGAACGCCCTGATTCTGCCTGCTCACTTACCAGGTAGATATATTCATTGTAATGGTTCCTCGACCTCCGAACTCTTTCCCCATAGCGGGTTCCAGGTTTCATCCACCTGCTTGAGGAAAGAAGTTCCACGAGAAGGTCACCTCCAAATAGTTCCTGGTCCATAAAATCAAGGCTCAGATGCCGATGCCCCTACCATCTCCAACTCCCTCCTTGTATACTGAATAGGAAAAGGATTCTCCAGGAAGAACTGATGTTTTCACGGATAATTCTGCCATCCGGCGATTCCGGCCTTACTTCCCTCTTTGTGCATGAAGTGAAAAACAGGATTAATACAATAAGGATCGGAAGTAAAAAATTTCATGGCATTGGTTTTGAGGTGTCTTATCAAAAATAAGAAATTTATTGCCGATATTTATTGCCAAAGTGAAAGAGATCAAAATGGATAACGATTGGAAAAAAAGACTGGGAGTAGTTTACTCCACCGATCCGGATTTTTATACGGAGGGGACGAAGAGGAGGCAGCAGGAGGCTCTTAAACCCTCGCAGCAGAAACTTTATGTATCCCTGGATAAGAAGAACCGAAAGGGCAAGGCTGTTACCCTGGTGGAAGGATTCTCGGGAAGCGAGGAGGATTTAAAAAGTCTGGGCAAGGAGCTGAAGAGCAAATGCGGTTCGGGAGGACAGCCAAAGATGGAGAGATTATCATTCAGGGTGATTTCAGGGACCGTGTGATTCATGATGCTAAAGGACAAGGGATACAGGGTAAAGCAAAAAGGTGGCTAAGAGATTCGGAGATTCCATATCGCCCGACTCTCCTGATCTCGCTGGTTATTCTTTTACTGTGGAATTCAGAGGCTGCATGCCCTATCCGACAGCCTGAGAATCCTCACCGACACTTCCTACTTCAGAAGTGGCGAAGATGACTGGAACCTGTTGGAGTCAGTCCTTCGCGGAAGCAGGCCGCCAATGTTCTGTTTCTGCTGGAAAGGGGAGCCGATCCAAATGCCAGCCGGAGAGGGCAGCCATGACTGCCCTCATGCATGCTGCCGAAAGCGGAGATAGCCTGCTCACTAAAATCCTGGTCCTGAATGGGGCTGATATGGAGCTCAGGGACAGGGAAGAGACCACCGCACTTCATAGCTGGCAAGCACTGAATCAGCAGTTTGAGGCGGCCTATCTCCTGTTGAAAAAAGGTGCCAATCCCAATCACCAGGACAGTTATGGAGGAAGCGCATTGATCTATGCAGCAGGCCTGAATGATTATCCGATGGCGGACCTGCTTCTGTTTTTTGGAGCCTCCGACACACTAAAGGATAAGAAGGGCAATGATGCCATGATGACCGCTGTTAGCCTGGGCCACCTGGAATGCGCCGATGTGCTGCTGCAGAATGGGGCTCAGTCCCGACACCAGGGATCAACAAACTCAATACCCCGCTGATGATCGCCGCCCAGTATGGGGACCTGGAAATGATCAGACTTTCTGCTGGAATACAGGGCAGGCATGGAAGATGTGAACAGCAGCCAACTATACTGCCCTGGCCCATGCCATTCAGACCGGAGAGACAAGTGCGCTGCAAAATCCTTGTGGATAGCGGAGCCAATGTGAACCACCTCATTAGAAAGAAACCAGAACCTTTATGATCTGGCAGATCAGCAGAAGAATAAGGAGATGCTGAAGCTTTTAAAATCAAAAGGTGCCTCCCCACGCCCGCTTCCGGATTTTTCAGAGTATCGGCGTGGGTTTGGGAAACAGTTTCAGAAGCTAATGAATATATGTTGCAGGGCCGTTTCTGGTGGCAGGATCGGAAATTCGGTTTTTTCGCAGAAACAGGTTTCGATGCCCGCGTCATCACACAGTTTACCCAGGTGCAAATCAATGATACCCTGATCCATCAGTACCGGGAGAATCGGTCTGCATGGACCCTGGGCGCAGGAAAATATTTTACCCTGGTCACGGATCCCTCCGGAATTGATTATGGCTTTTACGCAGCCCTCTATGGGATGCTCTCCTTTCCAAAATACAGGGGAATCAGTGAACGCCCTCCACCCTCCTACAATCTGATGCCCTCGGCCGGTTTGTTTCTGAAAGGGCCGTGTGGCGGGAATGAAAGCAGGTGCAGAGCGATACACCTTCGGCACCCTCTTGGAGGAACCCTGGAAGATTAATATTACCCTCTTCTTCAGCATTTCCAATAAAATCACGTGCATATAAATATAAGGAGATCAGTTATGATTAGCCCTAAAAACAGACCCTTCTTGTTTTCGCCATGCTGATCTTGCTCCTTCTCTTTCTGGCAGGAAACTTTTCGGGCTGTGAAACCGGAGGACTGGCAGGGTGAGGTAGACTGCAACGAATGTTATGGTTTCCAGCCCGACAGTGCCAATCTGATTGTATATGTGACCATCAGTCCTGAACAGGATTCGGTGCCCCTGACCTTTTACCGCGGCGATTCCATGGGTGAAATAGACTGGCAGGATACGGCAACCACCAATTATTTTACCTGGATCGCAGAGGTGGGTAGCCACTTATACCGTCAAAGCCGAGTACCGCTCTGGTGCAGAATTCAATCATTGCTTTTGACTCCGATAAGATGACCCTCTCCTATCACGGAAATGAGTGCGGATTCACCTGCTATATAATTAAGGGTGGCATTTTTGACGTTCGCCTGGCGGGTAACTGAAAGGTTAAGCCGGAAACAGCAGTGGTGAAAAAAAGAGGATTTTCCTGGTCGCAGAACCACATATTTTCAATATTTTAGGATGTTGTTACTCCCTTTTTATGAGGTTCCGTTTTATTTCAATACTAGGCATTCTCTTCTTTCAGGCTCTGTTTTCCCTCTCGGCACAGCCCAATAAATACGGTGTGCCCATGATCACCAACTATCCATATAATGAAACCGGGGGAAGTGAACAGAATTGGTGCATCACTCAGGATCATCGCGGAGTTGTTTACGTCGGAAATTATGAAAAGGGTGTATTGGAGTATGACGGGGTGCAATGGAGGAACATCGCCACTCCCGGGAATGTGCCGGTATATTCACTGGTAACGGGAGAGAATGGTGTCGTCTATGTGGGTGCAGACGATGATTTCGGCCTGCTTGAACCAGACCGAAATGGCGAACTCGGCTTCCGTTCCCTCTGTGACTCCACCCTGCGACGGAATAGTAACACGACATTCATTGTCTGGAAAACCTATTCACTATGAAAAGAAGATCTGGTTCTGCACACATGACGGGAATCTATGTATTTGATCCCCAAACAGAGGATATTGAACTTATTTCTACATCGCCGGAGAATGCATATCACAGCTATATTAGTGGGTAACAGGCTCTATAATTCAGACTATGGAGAAGGGCCTGATGGTTTATGAGAACGATCATTTTAAACCGGTTCCCGGGGGGGATTTTTTCCATGAAATGGCCATTACCGGTCTTGAATAATTTTGACTCGGAAAGTTTGCTGGTCAGTACCCTGGAAAATGGCATCTATCTCCTGAATACTGATAAGCGGGAAGTCGATGACTCCTTTTTAAGCAGGGAGCTTATGGAGGAATTCAGGATAAATCAGATCACCTACACAAGACTCCTCGATCGAGGATCTGCTGGTATGTACCTATTCCAAGGGATTATATGTCCTGGATCGCAGTGGCAGGCTGAAAGAGATCATATCTGAATCGGAGGGCCTTCCTGACAATACCATTATTCAGGTTTATACAGACGGATCGGCTCAATGGTTCGGGCCCATTGTGGATCGCCCACTGGAAGGGAGTCAGTAAGATTGAGACCAACAATCCCTTCAGGGTATTTACCGAGAGTTCCGGTTTTGAAAACCTGATCACTGACATTGTCCATTTCGACGGAAGGCTTTTCGTTTCCACCATGGAGCGGGACTTTACTACAAGTCCTCCTCCTCGCGGAAGCACACACTTCAAAAAAATGCACTGAAATCCCCAGTGAAGTGAATGACCTGCATCTCTTTCAGCCGGGACGAGGCAGATCCATGCTGCTTGCCTCAACCCTTTCCGAAACATATGTTATCGACAGGAACATGAGGGTCAGCTCATTGAAAAGCAATATTATGGTGATTTCCAGGGAAATACTTTGGATCTTGAGCAAATTGCCGGGCAGCTGCATCCTGAATGATCCGGAGCAGAGCCAATGTGATCTTTACCGGTTTTACGCGGGTAGTGGGACTGCAGTACTGAGCGGGGCCGATGGAGAGAGGTTTTCAGATCCGATGAAGCTTAAAGGAGAGATCCGCCATATGGCCAGGGACCGTTTTGGCTACCTGTGGATTTCCACCCCTGATGAGAGTCATCCGGATCGATATGGAACTCTCCCCGGCTTTTACCATGAAAGACTTTTCCAGCGGAAAGTGGTCTGCCCTTTGATGAAGACAACAACGTCTTCCTGAACCCGCTGAATAAGAATGCTGATGGTCGGGACCCGGAATGGCTTCTACCGTTTCAACTACTTTCAGGAGAGATTTGTTCCGGATTCACTCTTCAACAGCGTGCTTCCACCAGGTGCGAATATTATCCGGACCTTCCATCCTGACAGGGATGGGAATTACTGGTTCTCCTTTGAGAATGAGCACATGGGATGGACCGAGATGGTTGTCAAGGAATATCAGGATGAACACCTGGAGGTGCTTGTTGACAAAGCCTTTCTTCGCTTGCCTCCGGCTGCCTCAGCCGATATGTTCTTCAGTGATCCGGAATCGGGAGTCTGGTTTTCCAAATCGGACGAACTCTATCATTTTGATAAGACATTTTCCAGAAAGGATAGTCTTGCCCTTCCAGACCCTGATCCGCAAAGTGATGATCAACAGCGACTCGGTTCTTTTTTATGGCAGCTAATTTTAAATCGAAGGGAAAGGGAGCTTCATTCCCTCCAGGCATCCCAGGATGAGGATACTCAAAGCCCTATATTAAATACAGGTTCAACAATATTGAGTTTCATTGGGCTGCCCCCTATTTCGAACAGGAAGACCGGCTTCAGTACAGCTATTTCCTGGAAGGATTCAGTAAAGCCTGGTCCGAGTGGCAGCAGTTCCCTTCAAGGAGTTCACCAATCTCAAGTATGGGAAGTACAGGCTCAGGCTTAAAGCCAAAAATGTTTACGGTATGGAGAGTGATGCAAGCAGTTATGCCTTTGTAATCAACAGGCCATGGTATGCCACCTTCCCGGCCATTCTTGGCTATATCCTTTTATCCGGCTTACTGGTTTATCTGCTTGTGAGGAAAGCATCAACCGGAGTGCTGATATCCTTGTCATGGGACTTAGAATTAATCCACAGTGAAAGAGAAAAAATTAACAGAGAGAAATTGCTGGAGCAGCGAAAAGAGCTGATGGCCAGTCTGAAATACGCCAGTTTTATACAGAAGGCCATTCTGCCCGATCAGCGTTATCTTCAGAATATCCTGTCAGATTACTTTTTGTTTTTTAAACCCAGGGAAATTGTCAGCGGTGATTTCTATTACTGCACAAGGAAAGATGAGTTGATTATTGTGGCAGCCGGCGATTGTACGGGCCATGGAGTACCCGGGGCCCTGCTCAGTATCATGGGCGTCTCCTTCCTGAATGAAATTTTAAGTGCCAGGGGACCATGCAGGCCCGCATCCATTCTCAACCTGCTCAGGGAGAGGGTTATGAATGCCCTTCATCAAAGGGGCGAGGAGTTGGAGAACAAAGATGCCATGGATATGGCCCTGCTGGTATACAATACCGAAACCCATGAATTGCAGTATGCCGGGGCCAACAATCCCCTCTACCATATTCGAAAAAAGGTACTCACAGAAATTAAAGCTGATAAAATGCCTGTGGGCATCAATGCCATCGAAGAGGAATCCTTTAACAATCATTCACTGCAACTTAAACCAGGGGATATCGTATACATATTTTCTGACGGATATGCGGATCAGTTTGGCGGACCCTTGAATAAGAAATTTAAATATGGCCCCATGAAGGAGTTGCTAATGGAGAATTTCGGACAGGAACATGGAGGATCAGAAAAGAGATACTGGAGGAAACAATCATGTCATGGAAAGGAGATGAGCCTCAGATCGACGACATCCTGATTTTTGGAATTAAATTTGTCTAATCATATCAACATGCAGTTAATAGGGTTTCGGATTCAGAACTTCAGATCCATTGTGGATACAGGATGGCAGCAGCTGGCTCACGACAATATCACCAGTCTCATTGGTCAGAATGAATCGGGAAAAACCTCAATCCTGGAAGGACTTAAAGCCTTTCACGACGGACAGCTCATTGAGGATATGCTGCGAAGCGACCTCTCTCTCCCCGAGGTGAGCTGCCAGTTCAAATTCTCCAAAAAGGATCTGGAGAAACACATTGAGCTAAAAAAACTTGATCCAAGGGTAAGGAAGGTTCTGGGGAGCCTGGAAAACATCTCCATTAGCCGGGTATGGGAGGATGATATGGACTCCTACCTGGAGATGGGAGCCGAACTTCAGGATATCTACCATGGAAACACTGGAGAAGATCAGGGAGCGTGAAAACCTGATTCTTGAGAAGCTTGAAGAGATGAACAGGGAAGTGGCTGATGTTTCGGCTGCATTTGACAGGGCTTCGGATGATTATGAACTTAACACTTGAAAAGGTTGATTCGGTAAAACAGGGGATCAGCGAAATAAAACGTGGTAGCAGGAAGTTCTACATCCCGTGAAAAACGAGAAGAGATCAGGCGGGAAATTGCCCTGGAGGAGGAGATGCTCTCCAAACTGAATGAAGTACTTGCTCTTAAAAAGAAGCACACTTGATGAGAAAAAGGAGCTTCTTGATGGCTTTCAGACTAAAGGTGGAAGCCAGGGATAAACTTGAAGCAGCTTAGAAAGCCAGATTGATGAGAGCTAGCCAGGAACTGACTGCCACTCAGGAATCGCTGAGGGAAATTCTTCAGATGACCGGAATGTACCCCAGTGACAAGGAGCAGAGAGCTGCCGAAATCAGGGAGGAAATTTGCCGGGCCGATATTGAGAAACTGAAAAATGAGCTTCAAAAACTGAAGCAGTCATATGACACACATCTTCTGAGTCTTGAATTTGTATTCGAGGGAATGACCTTTGAAAGTGCTTTAAAATCGGCGGGAAAAGAGATCGAATTACGTCACAAATACATGGATTCCAGGGAGCTGGCCCGGATTCTGTTCGACAGCCCTGCCGGAATTTGAACTTTTCGAGGATTTTAGTTCCCTCCTTCCAAACCGAATTGACCTGGAGGATATTATCCGGGCAAACAAGCGGGCCGAAGGTTATAAAGCTGCCATCAATTTCCTGACAATCACAGGCTTGGAATACTCCTTTTTTCAACAACCATCCAGCCGGATCCTTAAACAGAAGATTGAAAATCTGAACGGAGAACTTACCCTGAATTTCCAGGATTTCTGGAGACAGAATGTGGGTAAGAATAATAAGATTAAGATCAATTTTGAGTTGTCGCACTACGACCATACCAATCCGGAAAAGAGTGGCAAACCATTCATTGAATTCTGGATCAAGGATGAAAAGGAACGCCTCTATCCAAAGCAAAGAAGTCGGGGCGTAAGGTGGTTTCTTTCTTTTTTCCTCGAGCTGAAAGCCACTGCCATGGACAAAAGCAAGAAAAACAAGAGTCCTGCTCATCGATGAACCCGGGGTGAGTCTTCACGCAAGGGCCCAGGAAGATGTGCTAAAGGTGTTCGATGATATACCGCCAGCAGATGCAGATTATCTACACCACCCACTCACCTCACCTGATCGATGTGGACAAACTATACCGTATCCTTGCAGTTCAGAGGGCCATCGAGGATGACATGAGAAGTGAGACCCTGGTTTTCAGTGCACGCACCCTGAAAGCTGCAACAGCCGACACCCTTTCTCCCATCTACTCCACCATGGGAGCCAGGCTCAGCCAGCAGGAAATTGTTAAATCGTTCAACAATGTGATTGTCAAGGACCTGGCAAGCTACTATTTCATGAAGGCCATTACCGCCCTCACCGGTTTTAAAAAGGAATGTTACTTTCCTGCCGGCATCAGGGGCCGAGAGCATCCCCATGATGGTCAATATCCTGATCGGCTGGGGACTTGATTACATTATTCTGAACTTTGGAAACAGTGAGGAACAGGCCATTCATGACCGACTGGTGAAGGATCTGTTTGATAATAAGATTGATCTTGCAAAAGAGAAAGATGATCTTCATGGAGGATTTTCTCGATGCAGAAGATCTCTTCTCCACCATTGATTTCAAGAAGTACGTGGTGCAGGTCAGGGAAGGAATCACTGTTAAAAACTCAGAATACCTGAAGGATAATAACTTATTCCAGGGCCATCCTTGCCTCCAAATTCCTGCAGGAAGTGATCGGCCGGAAATATTAAAACTGGAAAAACTGGATGAGGAAAGCCGGGAAAACCTACATATGTTTACAAGGAAACTTGCATCCAAATTAAGATGAGACTGAGGAAACTGATTTTTGCCCTGCTTTGCAGCTGCATTACTCAATGCTCAGGCCCAGGATACCCTGCTTCTTTTTCATCCCACAGCTTATAACCTTGACCTTATTGAGCAGTCTCTGTCACCAGGGAATACTCAATCTGGAGGGCTACCACGTTTTGGGAGTATACCACTCCGGAGAAGCTTATGATTATGAACGCTGCCTCCAGAAAGGTGTCTGAAAATCCCGATGGTATCTTTTCCCTGATGGAGATTATCGGGGAGCTCCATGCAGGGGATCTATACGAAGCCAATGCCTGCACGGATCTGTTTGAAGAGCTGTTCAAAAAGTCGGAAGGAGCCCTCTTTTTGGGTGGACCCGACATTCCCCCGGCAATGTATCATGAAGCGACTCACCTGCCTGACCAGTGTTACCGATCCTTTCAGGCACTACCTGGAAGCTTCATATCATCTTCCACCTGCTTGGGTGGAAAGCAGGATTCCAGCTGGGAACCCTGGCTGAAAAGCAAGGATCACTACCTGATCAGCGGAATCTGCCTGGGTATGCAAACCATGAACGTGGCTACAGGAGGTACCATGATTCAGGATATACCCACTGAGGTATACGGGGTCTGGACTGCCGAAGAAATCCTGGAGATGCCCCCTGACCAGGTGCATCGAAACTACATGGATATGGTTGGAGACCGATTGCGCGCAGATTCACCTCCTACCATTTTCACCAGGTCAGTCTGATAAAGGGCTCCTTTCTTGCAGAAAGAACTGAAATTCAAAAGCAAGACCCCACCCCTTGTGTTGAGCAGTCATCACCAGGCCATTGAAGCTCCAGGGAAGGGCTGGAAAATTGCTGCCACCTCCATGGATGGTAAAATCATTGAGGCCATCGAACATGAGCACTTACCCCCATGTTTTCGGAGTTCAGTTTCACCCCGAAAAACCGGGTCTTGTTTGATCCCCAGATCATTCACCAAATTCATGTGAGGAGCAAATCTCATTCCATGAGGTAATCAGGGATAGTGATTCATTCACTTTCCACAGGGCATACTGGGACTATCTTGGACGGGATACTTGCAGGAAGTAAGGGAATGATCACTTATTCGATCTCGATGAAGCTGATATCCAGGTCGAGTATGGAGGCATAATACTCTCCCCTCTCCAGAATATCATCGTCACCTTCCTCATAAACCCAGTTGATCTTCAGGTTGTAGCCGTCATTATCCACTTCCTTGAGCTTTTTCAGGAGTCGAAGCATGTATTTTGAAGTACCGCTGTTCAGGTACTCCATTTCGACATCAACAACGGTGTGTGATGGAGGTGCAGATGAATAGGCAATAATCCAGTCCAGGATGTCTTCATAAAAAAGAGACACATCCTCGGGAATGGAACGACCTTTGAATTTAATTTTACCGGAAGGATCCAGTAATACGTATGGCGTCTTCTGAGTCGGCTTAAACTCTAGTTTGTCCATCCTCGGTTAAATTTCCACTCCAATATAATAATTTTTTAAGTATATCAGAAATACATTCTGGCCATGGGAGCAATCTCATCTGAGGCAAATTCACCTGAGAGGTATTTGTAGTATCCGGTGATTCCAATCATTGCTGCATTATCGGTGGTAAATCGAAAGGCAGGAAGATGAAGCTTCCATCGCTGCTTTTCAGCCTCCTGGGTGATGGCATCCCGCAATCCTGAGTTGGCCGACACACCACCGGCCAGGGCAATCTCCCGGATTCCTGTTTTCTCTGGCAGCCCTTTTTAACTTGTTCATCAGAATATCAACAATGGTATATTGCAGGGATGCTGCAAGATCGTTCCTGTTTTGCTCGATGAAATGCCGGATCTTCCTTCAGCTGGTCCCTGAGAAAATAAAGAAAGGACGTCTTCAGGCCGCTGAATGAGTAGTCAAAGCCCTCAAGTCCCGGTTTGCTGAATTTGAACCTGAGAGGATCCCCCGTTGCAGCAAGCCGATCCACATGCGGCCCACCCGGATAGGGAAGGTCCAGTAATTTTGCACATTTGTCAAAGGCTTCACCGGCTGCATCATCAATGGTCCGGCCAATAATCTCCATGTTGTGATGATCCTTAACCATCACCAGCTGGGAGTGTCCGCCCGATACCAGCAGGCATAAAAACGGAAAAGCGGGAGCATGATCCTCTCCCCCATTTTCCAGAATGAAGTGAACAAGAATATGAGCCTGGAGGTGATTCACCTCGATCATGGGAATTCCCAGTGCGGCAGTAAATCCCTTGGCAAAGGAGGCTCCCACCAGCAACGATCCCAGCAATCCGGGTCCGCGTGTAAATGCAACAGCATCGATTTCTGAGGCTTTAATACCGGCCTGTTTAAGCGCGGTATCGACCACAGGCACGATATTCTGCTGATGAGCACGTGATGCAAGTTCCGGCACCACTCCCCCATACTTTATATGCACTTCCTGTCCTGCAATTACATTGGACAGTAATACCCTGTCTCTCAATACAGCAGCTGATGTATCATCACATGAAGATTCAATGCCCAGAATGACCGTGCCCATGACAACTTTTTTTACTTTTGTAAGCGTTCGGATAACTGGAGAAGACAAAGGTATCAAAAAGTTAGCTAAAATAGGATTGATCATCGTTCTGGTGATGATGGCCGTTCCGGCCTTATCTCTCCTGTTTTTGCAAAACAGGCAGGTTCAGACCATGGTCAGCAAATATCTGACCGAACAACTGGCCGAGGAGCTGCAGGTACCGGTCTCCATTTCATCTGTAAACTACTCCTTCTTTCGAAGGGTCCAGGTAAAGGATCTCTACATAGAGGACCTCTATGGGGATACGCTGGTGTATATCGGTCTCACCAAAATCAGGATCAAACAGTTCAGACCCGAACCTAAAGGGCTTACCATCAAAAAAATTACGGCTGAGGACCTTTACATGAACCTGGTGATTGACAGCTCCGAACGTGGTCAATATCAAGTATTTTACCGATCGGATGAAGAATCCTCACAGACCTCCGGAACTAAAACCGAGGATCCATATTGCTTCAATCAATGTGATTGATTCCCGCTTTTCCCTAACGAGAATGGATTCCGGAACCCCCAGAACACCCCATCACCTTCAGCAACTTTCCATTTAAGTGATCTTCAGATTACGGTCAATGACCTGGAAGTGGCTCGCGATACGGTCAGAATGGAGGTTGAATCGCTCCATGGTGTTGAGAACTCCGGGTTTATCTTTGAGAAGATTATCACTGACATGTCCATCAGCCGGGATCATATGCATTTTTATGACATCTGCTGCCCTGGCAGGTGAGTCTGACCTCAGGGTGCCGCTGTCTGGCCTTCAATTTCGAGGCCTTCAGCGCTTTTAAGCCGTTTCTCCTATCAGGTTGACCTGGGTTTTATTACCGAACCTCGCGCCTTCGGCTGGAGGATCTCGCCTATTTCGCACCTGAGATTCCAGTTGAGCTCCTGGATGAAATCCATCGTTGACGGGGAGGTGAGCGGAAGGCTGAATAACATGAAAGGTGAAGATCTGAACATTACCTTTGATGACCGGAGCTCACTGGCCTGTGATTTTATTATGATCGGTCTTCCCGATTTCAGAAACACCTTCATCGATTTCAATTTCAAAAGACTGAATACCACAGTGAGGGCCATTAACCTGATTACAGGATCCCCGGCCGATTCAGCTTCATCCCTCTATCCCTGGAGAAACCTCGGAACGCTTGCTTTTGCAGGGAATTTCACTGGCTATCCGGATGATTTCGTGGCGTCAGGACTTCTGGGCACCGACCTGGGAAGGATGGAGATGGACCTCTCCTTTAAACCCGACAGCATCCGGGGTGTTGATTTCCTGGGACGGCTGCGTACCAAAGATTTTCAGCTGGGAAGTTTCTTTTCGCAGGAGGAGAAACTGGATGAGGTGGATATGGATGTTTTTACCGAAGGTTCGCTCTACGATGGCCAGATCCGGGCAAGCCTGCAGGGCACCATCGATAACCTGGATATCTTTCAATTATGCCTACAGTAACATCACCCTCGACGGAGCCTTTACCAACAATACCTTCGAAGGAGGATTCAGTATCAGCGACCCGAATATCAAAATGGATTTCCAGGGAAGAACCGACTTCTCAGGGGAGGTGCCGGTCCACCGGTTTACTGCAGATGTTGCAAGGGCCCGGCCCTATCTTCCTGAATCTTCCCCAGAGTGACCCGAACTATTTTATATCCTTCCTGGTTAAAACCGACCTCTCGGGCAGCTACCATCGATGATCTGAATGGGGAAATAGTGCTGGTTAACAGTCTCTTTGAAAAAACCGACGCCCAGGTACAGCTGTACGACCTGACACTTACAGCCCGAAATACCCCGGCAGCTTCCCTGATCCGTTTGCGATCCGAAATGCTTGATGTAGATATCACAGGTCAGTACAAACTATCCGCGCTCCCCGGGACCTTTAGAAACCTGGCAGATCATTTTCTGAATATCGATCCGACTTCAGTTCCATATACCGATACCAGCAACTATTTTGTTTTCAGTGCAGATGTGAAGAATCTGAATCCTTTTCTGAAATTCTTTTACCCCTCGCTTCAGTTGGGAAACTTCAGTAAGCTATCGGGATCCTTTGATCCTTCAAGTACTGATATCAAGGTGCAGGGAAGTTTTCCCACCCTGACCTTTGGGAAGAACACCTGGTACAATGTAAAGAGCACCCTGAAAAGGGAAAATAATACACTCATCTCCCAAATTGAAACCGACAGTACACTTTTAAACGGAGGTTTTACCCTTTACAATCAGGACCTGCAGCTGATCTGCCGGCAATGACATCGCTACCATGGATGTAAGCTGGGCAAGTAACAGTGGACCGGAATTTAGCGGAGCTATCTCCATGTCGGGATCATTTCAGTCAGATTCAGTCTCCCTGCAGGGCTTTTTAATTGAGATGTACCCCGGACACTTTGTAATGAACGATACACCCTGGGAGGTTCTGCCAGCCAACATGCTGCTTAAGAAAGGCTATCTGATACTCAATGATTTTGAAATCAACAGCCTTGGTAAAAAAATTATGGCCCATGGTGTGATTTCTGCGGATGATAAGCAGGACTTCGTCCTTGAACTGGAGAATCTGAAACTGGACCAGATTAGCAGGCTTACCGGGATGAATTTGGATTTAAATGGAGAAGCCACCGGGCATCTGCATTCAATGAGGGTAGATTCAATACCCATCTTCGTCTCTGAGCTGGAAATCGATTCTCTTGTTTTGAACCGGCAGCTACTGGGCACAACCAGGCTGGATGCAAACTGGGATGATTCCGGACAGGGCGCTGAATATTGCTCTGACGGCCGACAACAACGACATGCGGCTGGTTGAAATCACCGGGGATTTTATTCCCAGGTCGAAAGCTGTGGACTTTAACATCAGGCTTAGTGATTTTGAACTTGGTTCTGTCAACCCATATATTGGGGATGTGGCCAGGGATCTCACAGGAAAAGCCCAGTTAAACCTCACACTGGACGGAACACTGAGTCGTCCACAGCTCAACGGAATATAGCACTTTACTAAGGGTGCAGCCAACATTAGTTACCTGAATACAAGGTATATTACAAGCGATCAGGTCAGGATATATCGCAACAATTTTTATTTTGAGGACTTCCGGGCTGAAGATACTTATGGTAACCAGGCTGTAGTCAACGGCTCGGTTTCCAATTTAAACCTGAAAGATTTCTACATCAGTCTGGACATTGATGCAAACAACATCGAGTGCATGAATACATCCTCCTCTGACAATGAAATCTTCTACGGAAATTTCTTTGGCACCGGAAATGTGGCAATCAGCGGTCCTCCCGGTGACATCAGTTTGATAGTAAGCGCCACAACAGAAGCAAATACGAAGCTCTTCCTGCCCCTCTACAATGCCAGTGAAGTTGTCGCCAGTGACTTCCTGACTTTTGTTAGTGAAAGGGAAGAGTATGAAGAACCTGCCTTCACAGAGCCAAATTCGGTAAAAGGACTTGATCTGGAACTGGAAATAGATGTTACCAACGATGCTGTGGTTCAGTTGATTTTTGATCCCAAAGTAGGTGACATCATTGAGACCAGCGGTTCGGGAAATGTCAGGATCATGCTCGACAAAGAAAAAGGATTCAGAATGTTCGGGGACGTGATCCTGAAGTCAGGGTGACTACCTCTTTACACTGCAGAATGTGATCAATAAACGATTTAAAATTGAACCGGGAGGGAAAATCAGTTTCAATGGTTCGCCCATGAGTGCCACGGTCGACATGGAGGCGATTTATACCACCCGGGCAGCACCCTATAACCTTTACCCGGACAATGATGACAAAAAGGAGGCCTTGAAAAAGCGAATTCCGGTGGAGTGTCAGCTGAACCTGCTTGGAGAACTTGCAATCTCCCACCATCGACATGGGAATAAGTATGCCCACTGCAGATGCAGAGACCAGGAATCTTCTTGAAAACAGCACCAGTACTGATGAAGAGCTTATGAAACAATTTCTTTCCCTGCTGGTAATCAATAATTTTTACAGTGTTACAGGTTTCGGAACACAGGATCTGGGAACACCCAGTGCCCTTGCCGGTGTAACTGCCAGTGAATTACTTTCCAACCAGCTTAGCAACTGGCTCTCCCAGATAAGTGATGATTTTGACATCGGTATCAATTACCGACCAGGCGACCAGGTGACCAGCGATGAGGTTGAGGTGGCCCTTTCCACCCAGTTACTGAATGACCGCATTATCATCAGCGGGAATGTGGATGTGGGTGGACAGGAGACCAATCCATCAGTGGGAGATGCCAGCAATCCTTATATAGTGGGCGATTTCGATGTGGAGTTCAGGATTACTGATAATGTGAGTGTTTTTGCCTTTAACCGGGCCAGGGATGAATTGCTCTTTGATACTGATCCCTACAAGCAGGGTGTGGGGATTTCATACCGGGAGGAATTCAACAACCTTAACCAGCTCTTCCAGCGTTATAAAGAGGGCTTAGCCAACCGAAAAAAGAAGCATAAAAAAAAGAATGATCCGGAATTGGATGAGTAAATGTTTCCTATATTTGACCTCTTAAATTAACCTTCAAAAGTAAGATCATGTTTATAATAATGGTTGTTGTTTTTGTTCTCGGGTACCTTGCCATAGCCCTGGAACACCCCCTTCACATTGACAAGGCGGTTCCTGCCCTGGCCATCGGATACACTCCTTTGGGTAATCTACATTTTCGGAGCTACGATATTTTTTCCGCCGGTTTGAGTGAAGCATGGAACTCTTATGCACACGACGAACATGGAGCCGACGGTGAGCATGGCATTAGCAGCCATGCGACATTTCATCGTTGATAAAGAGATCATCCACCACCTGGGTGAGATCTCTGAAATTCTTTTCTTCCTGCTTGGTGCCATGACCATTGTTGAAGTGATTGACAAGCACGATGGATTTAAAATCATTACTGACAAGATCAAGACCCTCAAAAAGGTGAAACTTCTGTGGATTCTATCGTTCCTCACCTTTTTCATGTCGGCTGCCCTGGATAATCTGACAACCACCATTGTCATGGTTGCACTGCTCGAGAAAACTGGTTTCGGATAAGGAAACCCGGTGGTTCTTTGCCTCCATGGTGGTTCTTGCAGCCAATGCAGGTGGAGCGCATGGTCGCCCATTGGTGATGTGACCACCATCATGCTCTGGATCGGCGGACAGGTTACAACCGGCGCCATTATCACCCGGGTAATCCTTCCCAGTCTCTTTACCATGGTTGTCCCCCTTGCCGTACTCAGTTTTACCATGAAGGGAAGTGTACAACGCCCGAAGATTGATCTGGATGAAAAAATTTACACCACTCCTTTTGAACGCAAACTTATTCCTGATCATGGGTGTTTCAGGGCTTCTTGTTTGTACCTGTTTTTAAAACCTTTACCCACCTCCCTCCATACATGGGTATGCTTCTTGTCCCTTGCCATCATCTGGATGGTATCGGAACTTACTGCACAAGGACAAACCTGAAGAATACAGGAAACGACTCAGGGTAAACCACATTCTTGCCCATGTGGATACACCCACCATCTTATTCTTCCTGGGAATCCTTTCTGCTGTTGCTGCACTGCAGAGTGCAGGTCAGCTAACCATCATGGCCGGGTGGCTGGATGAAAAACTTGGCAATATCTTCCTGATCGATATGGCCATCGGGGTTCTTTCTGCGGTTGTGGATAATGTTCCGCTGGTGGCAGGAGCCATGGGCATGTATCCCATCGAAAATGCTGCCAGTATCGCTGCCATGACAGATCCGGCAGCCATTGCTTATGCGGGTAACTTTGTTCAGGACGGACTTTTCTGGGAATTCCTGGCCTACTGTGCCGGAACAGGTGGAAGCATCCTGATCATCGGTTCTGCAGCCGGGGTTGCTGCCATGGGTATGGAAAAGATAGATTTTATCTGGTACCTGAAGAAGATTTCCCTGCTGGCTCTTCTGGGTTATGTGGCCGGAGCCGCAGTCTATTATGTGCAGTCGCTCATGATTCACCATTGATGAGTTTGGATTGAGCTGTTGATAAAAGAGCTATTTCTTTAATATCGGGGTATACTAGCCAAAAGTATATCCCGTTATTTTATTATATATTCGGCTAAAATATTTTCCCCATGAAAAGCTTGATTTTTTTACAAGTTAGCAACCTGGATACAAATAGCATACAAGGCACATCCACAGAGTCTTTTATCGACATCGCCCTCAAAGGAGGATGGGTTATGCTACCCATTGTGATTCTCAGTTTTATTGCGGTATACATCTTTTTTGAAAGATGGTTTGCCATTAAAAAGGCCGCCAAGGTGGATCTGAATTTCATGAACAGGATCAAAGATTACATTATGGATGGCAAAGTTGACTCGGCCCGAGCCTTGTGCCAGTCCACCGAAAACCCGGTGGCCCGCATGATCGAAAAAGGAATCAGCCGGATCGGACGCCCCCTGAATGATGTAAATGCAGCCATTGAAAATGTGGGTAAACTGGAAATCTATAAGCTCGAAAAGGGGCTTCCCACCCTTGCCACTGTAGCAGGTGGTGCCCCCATGATCGGTTTCCTTGGAACGGTGATCGGGATGGTTCAGGCCTTTCACCAGATGTCAACAGCCGGAAACAACATCGATGTGAGCCAGCTTTCCGGTGGTATTTATACTGCTCTGATCACCACTGTGGCCGGTCTTGATTGTGGGTATTATTGCCTACTTTGCCTACAATACGCCTGGTGGCAAGGGTAGATAAGGTAATCAACAACATGGAAGCGGGAGCCTCAGAATTTATTGACTTGCTCAACGAACCTGCAAAATAGAAAAAGCGTGGCACTGAAGTCAAAAAACAGGGTATTGGATAATTTTGCCATGTCGGGAATGACCGACATTGTATTCCTGTTGCTTATTTTCTTCATGCTAACCTCCACTCTGATTGCACCCAATGCACTGAAGATGCTGCTTCCCAGCCGGGGTCAGGTTACCATTCAAAGCGAATCTCAGATTCCCACCATCACCATTTACAGTGGAAGCCGGATCACCATCGACGGCAGAACCATTAGTCTGAATGAACTTGGCCCGATCCTTGAGAATAAACTTGCAGGTATTCAGGACCCCACCATCAAAGTAGTCACTGCCCCATCGGTTTCGGTGGGTGATGCAGTGCAGATTATGAATGTTGCGGCGGAGAGAGATTATACAGTGGTTCTTAAACAGTTGTAATGGCACTGGAAGCAAGAAATAAAACCAATAAGAACTTTGCCATGTCGGGGATGACCGACATCGTATTTCTCTTGCTTATTTTTTTCATGCTCACATCCACCCTGATTGTTCCTGTGGCCAAGGACCTGGAACTGCCTGAAAGTAACAACCAGACCCAGGCCAATCCTTCCCTGGTGGTTTCAATCGCCCCCGACCGCTCCATCTGGGTGGATGACCAATCCTATAATCTTAATGAACTGGAGGGAGTATTAAGAAAAAAACTCGAAAGTTATGGCGAAGCCCCCACCGTGAGGCTGAATGCCGACAAAAACCTGAACATGGAGGAGGTATTTGCCTTCCTGGATATTGCCAAACGCAACTCGTACAAGGTGATCCTTGGTACGCGGCCGTCCAACTGATTGTGATCTGTATAATCATGAAGCTCAAAAGAAGAGGCCTCATAGGAACCATCGTCTACCACACCCTGCTGATTTTGCTGCTGGTGTTCGCCGGACTTACCTTTCCCGATCCACCCCCGGAAGAGGCAGGTATTCTTGTGAATTTTGGTACGGATGACAGCGGTTTCGGAGCTTTTGAGCCCAAGGGTGATGACCAGCAGGCAGGCGATCCGGAAGAGCCCGTGGTGGATGAAACAGAAGCCATCCCTGAGAAAGTATCTCCACCTGAGCCGGTATATACACCCCCTGATCCTACACCGATCGATCAAACACAGGATGTGGAGGAGGTAAAGGTAAAAGAGAAACCCAAGCCCGACCCGAAAGAGATACAACGCAAGAAAGAGGAGAATGAGCGAATTCAACGCGAAAAAGTTGAGCAGGATCGCATCGAAAAAGAGCGAATCGAGCAGGAAAGAATAGAGAGAGAGAAGCGCGAGGCAGAGGAAAAGGTCAAGAGGGAAAAACAAGCACAGGCTGATAAGATCAATAAGGCGGGTCAAAATGCTTTTACTAAGCAGGGTGTGGGAGAGACCGAAGGAGGCCAGGGCATCACTGAAGGAGATGGTAACCAGGGTGATCCTAACGGGACTCCCGATGCAGATAATTATGGCACAGGAGGCGGGTTGGGAGATGGCATCCAGGTGGGCGGATTGGGCTCCAGGAAGGCAGTAGGCAGTCTGCCAAAACCCAATATGTCGGGATGCGAAGTGACCCAGAAAATAGTAGTGAAAGTAGAGATTAAGGTTGACCAGGATGGACAGGTAATCGGGGCCATAGTACAGAGTGCAACCTACCAGGACAACTGTATCTGGACCATGGTCGTGGAAGCGGCCAAAAAAAGTAAGTTCTCGGTCGACCGGAATGCCAACTATCGCCAGACTGGTTGGATCCAGTATACTATAGTACCTTAAAAGCGTCCAGCACCAGTTTGGTGGCAGCCACAATGATGGCCACCAGCACAAAATAACGAATCACCTTTGCCCCCCATTTGACAGCGATCCTGGTACCAAGCCAGGCACCGGTCATGTTCCCAGCAGCCAGCAGAAGGCCGATCCACAGGTTTACATCTCCATGCAGAAAGAAAATCACCAATGCTACAGGGGTGTAGAGCAATATGACAAACAATTTCAGGGCATTGGATTTCACCAGCTCATATCCGCTGGCCAGAACCAGGCTGGTCAGCAGGAAAAAGCCCACACCGGCCTGAATAAATCCCCCGTATATGCCCACAAAAAAATAGATAATGACCTGCATCCAGTATGGAATGGGTGGATGGGCTTCGTGACTGTTGATCCAGCGGTTGGGCTTGAGAAGGATGAGTAAAAAAACCACTACCATCACCCCTGCAATGGCCAGTTTCATGATCTCATCATTGAGGTTTACTGCAATGAAAGCCCCGGCAATGGCCCCAATGGCAGCAGGGATTCCCACCCTGAACCCTGAAGGAAAATCCATGATCTTTTCCTTATGAAAACTCGAAACTCCAACCACATTCTGAAGAAAAATGGCAATCCGGTTGGTGCCATTGGCCATATTAGGAGGCATGCCCAGAGCCATGAGTACCGGCAGGGTAAGCATGGATCCGCCCGCAGCCATGGTATTCACAATGCCGGCCACTATCCCCACCGCAACGATCAGGATGTAGGTATACCACTCCATGGGGTGCGTTCATGCAAACATGGGGTATTCGGTCATCAATTCATTTACCTCCTGACGAACCCTTTCAATTTTCGTTTTATCATCGATGTTCATGATCACCCGGTCAATCATCTCCACAATCACAGGGATCAGATCCTCTTTCACTCCGCGGGTCGAAATTGCAGGGGTTCCCACCCTGATCCCGCTGGTCTGGAAGGGGGAACGTGAATCGAAGGGTACCATGTTCTTATTGACGGTAATATCGGCCTCCACCAGGGTATTTTCAACCTGCTTACCGGTGATATCAGAGGTTTTAGTTCTCAGGTCGATTAGCATGGAGTGGTTATCCGTTCCATCGGAAACCACTTTATAACCATGCTTCATAAAGGCTTCTGCCATTGCGGTGGCATTCTTCTTCACCTGGTTCTGATAGGCCTTGAATTCGTCGGTAAGGGCCTCTCCGAATGAAACTGCTTTGGCGGCAATGATATGCTCCAGGGGTCCGCCCTGAATACCGGGAAAAACAGCCGAGTTGATCAGGGAAGACATTTTCCTGACCACTCCTTTGGGTGTGACTTTTCCAAAGGGATTCTCAAAGTCTTCTCCCAGAAGGATGATCCCTCCCCTGGGCCCACGAAGTGTTTTGTGAGTGGTGGAAGTGACAATATGCGCGTGTTTGATGGGATTATCCAGCAAACCTGCGGCAATGAGTCCGGCCGGGTGGGCCATATCAACCATAAAAATTGCCCCGATTTTATCAGCTATGGCCCTCATTCGGGCGTAATCCCACTCCCTGGAATAGGCTGAAGCCCCTCCCACCAGTAATTTGGGTTTTTCCTTTGAGGGCCATTCTCCTCCATGGCATCATAGTCGACCATGCCTGTTTTCTCATCCAAACCGTAGGATATTGCATTGTATAAAATCCCTGAACTGTTCACCGGCGATCCGTGGGAAAGGTGACCTCCGTGGGAAAGGTCAAGGCCCATAAAAGTGTCACCGGGATTCATTACGCACATAAATACCGCCATATTGGCCTGGGCACCGGAATGGGGCTGGACATTGGCAAATTCAGCACCGTAAATCTCACACAGACGATCGATGGCCATCTGCTCCACCTTATCGACCACTTCACAACCACCATAATAACGATGACCCGGGTATCCTTCAGCATATTTATTGGTCAGACAGGAGCCCATGGCATCCATGACCTGCTGGCTTACAAAATTTTCAGAGGCGATCAGCTCGATGCCCCTCTTCTGGCGGTTTTGTTCCTCGTCAATTAAAGTGAAAATATCTCTGTCCCGTTTCATTCTGAAATGTATTTTGGTTAGCTGGATTTTAAATGAGTCCCAAATTTAGTCTTTTGCACTGTAATTTCTTAGAACTTGGATTCGTCTTTCATAAAAAACAATAAGATGGCCCTCAACAATCTGAAACAATCCTTTCGAATTCTGCTGAAGGAGAGAAGAATCACATTGATCAATATTGTCGGACTCTCGGTAAGCCTCGCCTGTGCCCTTTTTATGTTGCTCTGGGTGCAGCATGAATTGAGCTATGACCGCTTTCATGAGGATTTTCAGCGGCTTTTTCGCGTGGAAGAAGACCAGTATTATTCCGGAGAAGAACCCTATCATGTTAATGTAACTCCTTACATATCAGGCCCTGTATGGAAAGAGGAAGTTCCCGAGATTGAGGATCAGTGCCGGGCAGCATACATGGGTGGTCATTTGCTGACCCAGGGGGATATAAAATTTTTTGAGGACGGAGTTATTTCAGTGGATTCATCCTTTTTCTCCATGTTTACCTTCCCTGTGAAATTCGGGAATTACGATGGGGTCCTGCGGGAGCCCAACACCATGGTAATCACAGAAGAAATTGCAAGCAAATATTTTGGAGATAAAAACCCGGTTGGGCAAAGCATTTTAGTGAACCAGGAAAATCCCTTTACCATTTCGGCGGTAATTTATGACCCACCCGATAACACCATCCTCGACTTCAAGGTTCTTGTTCCCCTGGAACTACATTGAAGCCCAGGACCGCTATAGCGATTCGTGGGGACAAAACTCCATCTCACCTTTGTAAAACTCAGGGAAGGGAGTGTGGATACCATTGTAAACCGGAAAATCACCGAAGTCACCAATATTTACAAGGAAGACAATACCATTGACTATTCGGTGGCCTCATTTTCAGGGATTCATCTTCACTCCTACTTCGGTTTCGGCAAATCGCCCGGAGCCATGCTTTATGTCTATATTTTTTCAGCCATCGCCCTGTTTGTCCTGTCATCGCCTGCATCAATTTTATGAACCTCTCCACAGCCCGATCCTCCATCCGCGCAAAGGAGATCGGACTGAGAAAGGTGAATGGTGCATCCAGGGGACAGCTGGTAAGCCAGCACCTTTCTGAATCCTTCGTTCAGACCCTGATTTCCATCATATATCGCCTTCGTGCTGGTCCTTCTCCTGCTCAATCAGTTCAACAACCTGGCAGGAAAGGATGTCCATCCGTCACCCTTATCTCCCTGACAGTTCCTGGGGGGTATCCTGGGGGTGTTGCTCATTACAACGCTTCTGGCCGGCATTTATCCTGCCCTCTACCTGTCAGCCCTCAAACCCATTGCAGGCCATCAGGGAGCAAACAAATCAGAAGAAGGGCAGCGGATTACTCCGTAAGATACTGGTAGTTTTCCAGTTTTCGCTGGCGGTACTCCTGATCACCGGGGCCATGGTTGCAACAAAACAACTGACCTATATGCAAAATGCAGCGCTGGGGTTTGATAAATCCAACCTGGTTCATATTCAGCTTCGCGGAACCCTTAACCAGGAATATGAAAAGCTGAGAACTGAGTTCATGAAGAGTCCGGACATCCTTTATACCACCGCTTCCATGCAGGCCCCTTACCGCATCGGAAGCAACTCCAGCGGCATACACTGGGAAGGCAAGGATCCGGAGCAGGATGTACTGGTCTCCTTCACCGGGGTCCATTACGATTTTATAAAAACCATGGATATCACCCTTGCGGAGGGACGGGACTTTTCTGAGGACTACCCTGCTGATATCCTGAATGACACGCTCACAAATTTTATCATAAACCAAACCCTGGCTTCCATTATTGGAAAAGAGGAGATTGTGGGCATGCCATTGACTTTTATGGGCCTCTCCGGACAGGTCGTCGGATTAATGGAGGACTACCATTTTAAAACGCTGGACAGTGAGATTGAACCCATGGCCGTGGCACCCCTTCCCTCCTCAAACCTCAGTCATATGGTTGTACGTCTTGCCCCTGAGAATCCAGACGGGCGGACTCGATTTTATGGAGAAAAGATGGGGAGAGCTGCTCCCCCAGTATCCCTTTGAGTACACCTATGTGGATGATGCCATCGAAAATATGTACAGGGCCGAGGAGCGTATGGCGTCCCTTTTCAAAGTCTTTACCATTGTCGCCATCCTCATCGCCTGCTGGGCTTGTTTGCCCTGGCCTCTTTTACGGCTCAGCGACGCACCAGGGAGATCGGTATACGTAAAACCATGGGGGCTCTGGAAGCACAGATTGCAGCTATTGATGGTCCGTGATTTTTCACTTTACGTCCTGATTTCACTGCTGATTGCCCTGCCCTCGATCTGGTTTATTGCAAGGTGGTGGCTCAATGAGTTTTCCTACCGCATCGACCTCAACATTAGGGATTTTCTTACTCACAGCCCTGGTAACCATGCTTGATTGCTGTGCTAACAGTTCTCTATCATGCCATGCGAATCTCCAGAACCGATCCGGTAAAAGCACTGTGGCATGAGTGAAAGGTTAGGGGTTAGGGGTTAGGGGTTAGTTAATTGTCTGACCAGGAACCGGCGCGGCTGACTGCTTTTTGCCATCCGGCCATGAGTTTTTCCTGTTCTCCAGGGTTAATGTTACAGTAGTAGGTTCGCCCGGCTTTCCATTGGGTCTTAATCTCATCAAGTCCTTCCCAGTAATTCACTGCAAGCCCTGCAAGATACGCAGCCCCCAGTGCTGTGGTTTCAATGCATTCCGGCCTGATCACAGGAATGCCTGTCAGATCGGCCTGAAATTGCATGAGCAGGTTATTGACCACGGCTCCCCCGTCTACTTTTAACTCCCTGATGGGAATACCGGCATCCTTCTCCATGGCATTGATCACATCCTTTACCTGGAAAGCAATGCTCTCCAGTGCTGCCCTGGCGATGTGCCCCGAGGTGACACCCCTGGTTAAACCAGCAATCATACCCCTGGCACAGGGGTCCCAGTGGGGAGCCCCAAGCCCTGTGAAGGCAGGAACAAAATAAACCCCTCCATTGTCCTCCACACGCTTCGCCAGATTCTCTATTTCAGAGGAAGATTTTATCAGCCCCAAACCATCCCTGAGCCATTGAACCACTGCACCTGCAATAAAAATACTTCCTTCCAGGGCATAAATGGTCTTGCCGCCCAGCTGCCAGGCAATGGTGGTAATCAGCCTGTTCTTCGAAATAACCGCCTTCTCCCCCGTATTATACAGCATGAAACACCCGGTTCCATAGGTATTTTTCACTGATCCGGGCGACAGACACATTTGTCCGAATGTGGCAGCCTGCTGGTCACCGGCAAGCCCTGCAATGGGTACAGGATGCTGCAAGAACTCTCCTGCCACCGTGCCATATACTTCGGAAGAGGACCGAACCTCGGGAAGAAGGGCTGCAGGTATCCCAAACAGATCCAGCAGCTCCTGGTCCCACTTCAGGCTGCGAATGTTAAAAAGCATGGTCCTGCTGGCATTGCTAACATCAGTCACATGCACCTTGCCCCCGGTAAGCTTCCAGATCAACCAGGAGTCGATGGTACCCAGCGCCAATTCTCCCTTTTCAGCCTTGTTTCTGGCTCCGCCTACATGCTCAAGCATCCACTTCCATTTGGTGGCCGAGAAATAGGCGTCTATGACCAGCCCGGTTTTTGACCTTATCATTTCCTCCAGTCCCCTGGACTTTAGATCATTACAAGCCGAGGCTGTCCGGCGGTCCTGCCAGACGATGGCATTGCATATGGGCTCTCCTGTATTCCTGTCCCATGCCACGGCAGTTTCACGCTGATTGGTAATGCCAAGAGCTGCAAGTTGAGAAGCATTTATGCCGGCATTGGAAAGTGCATCTTTCAGGACCGCCAGCTGTGTAGCCCAGATTTCAAGGGGATCATGCTCAACCCATCCCGGTTCCGGAAAAATCTGTCGGAACTCCTTCTGGGCCATACCAGCCATTTTTCCGTCATGGTCGAATACAATGGCCCTTGAACTTGTGGTACCCTGGTCTATGGAAAGAATATACTTTTTCATAGGAAAGAGAAATGGCTTATTGGCTTAGTTATCAGATAAAATATAGTTGCTTGCAAGGACCCTGAAAGAATCAAGCTGTTCCCTGATCCATCCCTGGTCATACCCCAGCTCCAGGGCCATGATCTCGGCTACCAGTGGGGACATCCTTATGCTTTCGCGTGCATCCAGCTGGATGGCTCTTGTTCTCCTGGAAAGGAAATCTTCCACACTGCGCGCCATCTCTTCGCGAACTGCCCATACGACCTGGGCTTTGATGATGGTGAGACTTTCACTGATCAGTTCTCCCATTTCCGGATTATTCCGAACCAGGGCATTGATTCCGTCCAGATCAGAGCCATACCAATATAATGGATCGTTAAAATCAACATCCTGTTTGTAAGCGTGTATTCTCAGTTTCGACGTAAGAGATTTTTTTTCAATTTCCATGTGGCCTGAAGCAGCACGATACACCACATCTTCTCCCATCACGCGGTAGGTGGTCCACTTACCTCCTATCACTGTGACCAGGCCTGATGCTGACTCCAGGACCTTATGTCCACGGGAGATCTCCCTGGTCCCTTTCCCTGCATTTTCCGGTGCTGCCAAAGGACGCAGACCCGCAAAAAGGCTGAGTACATCTTTCCTGCCGGGTGCAGGATGTAAATATCTTTCGGCAGTTTCCAGGATATATTCGATTTCTTTTTCCTCAGCACGTGGCTCCAGCAGGGCTTCATGCTTCTCCACATCGGTGGTACCCACCACCAGTTTATGATGCCACGGAAGGGCAAAAAGTACCCTGCCATCGCTTGTTTTAGGGATCATCAAAGCCTCTTCTCCTTGCATAAACTTTCGATCCAGCACAAGGTGAATACCCTGGCTTGGCCGAACCACATCAGATGCACCAGGATCATCCAATTTCAGGATGCTGTCCACGAAAACACCAGTGGCATTAATCACCCGCCGGGCCTTGATTTCATAAACCATGCCGGTTTCAGTATCCTTCACCAGGACTCCCGAAACCCGACCCTCCTCTTTCAGCATTCCGGTAACCTGGGCGTAATTCAACACAGTCCCTCCCTTTTCTTTGATGGTCTGGGCCAGGTTGATAGCCAGCCTGGCATCGTCGAACTGGCAGTCGTAATACCTGACGCCTCCCCTTAAACCTTTTGTTTTAATGGAGGGTAAGGCCTTAATAACGGCCTTTTTTGACATAGGCAGCGAATGACCCAGGCCAAGTCTGCCGGCCATCAGGTCGTACAGGGTAAGCCCGATGGCATAAAAGGGAACGCACCACCACTTATAGCATGGTATCACAAAAGCCTGTTTTTTAACCAGATGTGGAGCATTTTGCAGTAATCTGCCCCTTTCCCTTAATGCTTCCAAAACCAGGGGAATATTGCCCTGGGCAAGGTAACGGACACCCCCGTGTACCAACTTGGTACTCCGGCTGGAGGTCCCTTTGGCGAAATCATGTTGCTCGACTAAAAGCGTAGAAAAACCGCGTGACACTGACTCCAGAGCTGCACCGAGACCGGAGGCTCCTCCTCCGATTACCACAAAATCCCAGGTGTTATTGCCCCTTGTGATCTGCTTAATAATCCCTTCCCGGTCACCTCTACCTTTGTCCATTAGATATCAAATTTACCGGGTAAATTACGGGTGAACTCCTCCAGGGTCTTCTTCAGATCCAGGAGTACATCCTGATATAGGGGATTCTCGGCCAGGTTTACCTGTTCGCCGGGGTCCTTCTCCAGGTCATAAAGCTGATCCGGATCAAAATATCCAGGTAGGATGCCATAGGTTTCATGCTCGGCTGCCCCTCCTCCCGGGACCACTTCCAGGTGACTGAAGGCTTTTTCCGGGTCCCGATTCACAATATTCATATTCCTGAATTCTCGCCCCTTGTTGTAGCGCTCCAACTCAGCTGCACGCTGCTCCGGAGTCCAGTTTAGCGCATATTCGGGATACCTTACTGCATAATATTTATAATTTCCCTTAATCACAGCCCTGGCATAGCCCAGCTCAAAGTACAAAGACTCCCTTGCTTGCATTGACTTTCCATTGAGTGCATCCAGGAAGCTAGTCCCATCCAGATCCTCAGGAATCTCATGTATACCGGCCATTTCAAGTATGGTGGGTGCAAAATCCACATTGGATACCCTGGCATCGCACACCGGACCGCAGGCAAAACCTCCTGCCTTCCAAATAATACTGGGATTGTATACACCACCCTGGTAAAGGGTGCCCTTTGCGTACTGTCCATGATCGTTGAAAAAGAAAATGATGGTATTCTCAAGGATTTGGTGGGCTTCAAGCTTATTTATCAGAGCACCCAGCGCATCGTCCAGCCAGAGAATATTCTCCCGCCCGCTTCCCTCAAGTCCCGCAGCATTGACCCTTTCCGAAAGTGATTCCCGTGAAGGCAATACATCGGGTGCCTTTTCAAGAATCCCCCTGGCAGTGATCCTTGGATCGGCCTTCCATGATCTCTCCGGCTCGGTGGGACCATGGGGAACTGTGGTTGCAAAATAAAGAAAGAAGGGATTTTCATGATTTGCATCGATGAATTCGAGTCCGGCCTGGGCGGTCCAGTCGAGATTCTGAACGGCCAGTTTTCTCAATCCGATAAAGTTCGGATTGTTGTGATAGACACCTCCGGCAAAATCAAATCCGCATCCACGGATCTCCTCCCCTACTTTCAAATAGTTTTCCTCTACCCGGTCCCTGACCCAGGGAATTTCAGGATCAGCCTGAAAATCAGTAAATTGATACAGACCACGAACCTCAATCACATGATTCTTTCCCACCATACCCGTGGCATAACCCAGCTCCTTCAGGTAAAGGGGAAGTGTTTTATCGCCCCTTGTGATGAAACTGTTCCACTGGATGACAGTCTGCCCCTCCTCGTGCTCAGTTTTTTTCAGGAATGCGTCATTCACTGCCCGGCTTGCATATTTTCCCGTAAGGCAGTTAAAACGGCTTGGTGTACACACAGGCGATACCACATACTGGTTCATCATCAGCACCCCCTCAGAAGCAAGCCTGTCAATATTTGGCGTAAGGTTCTTCCCCTCCCCCCCGGGCAGGCAGTTAAACATATGGGGATACATGTCATCGGCAATGAAGAAGATAATATTCGGCGGTTCCGGCGAAGCTTTTGGAACACTACCCTGAACCAGCAGAACTGCATTAAAAAAGAAAAGGATCAGAAATATACGACCAGGAATTTTACTCATGCGGAATACAAACATATTTAAGACTTTAGCAGGAACGGTAAGCATGCTAATTTACTTTTATATTTTTTCAATTCCATCCCGGAGAGATTCTTTTTAGTAGTTTTACCAGCATAAGCCAACAAAGCGAACAGCATCATGAAACACAAGCACCAGGGCAGTAAGCTGCCCTCCCTGCTATTGATAGCGGGAAGCCTTTTTCTCATTCAGTCCACCACCGCTGGCCAGGATCAGGACCGGTCCATCGAATTTCCGGATATACCCGGTTACCTTACCCTGAAAAGTGATCTGCACATGCACTCGGTTTTTTCTGATGGATCGGTATGGCCCAATATCCGGGTGCAGGAAGCCGGAAAAGATGGTCTGGATGTCATTTCCCTGACCGATCACCTGGAATACCAGCCAAAGGCAGATGACATTCCCCATTATGACAGGAACCGCGGTTTCGAGCTCACCAGCAAAGCAGCGGAAGGCAGCGAGCTGACCATTGTAAACGGAGCTGAAATCACCCGCTCCATGCCACCAGGCCATTCCAATGCAATTTTTATTCAGGACGCCAATAAACTGAACATTGAAGATGTGATGGAAGTATTCAAGGAGGCCAACAGGCAGGGCGCATTTGTATTCTGGAATCACCCTCACTGGACCTCGCAACAGCCCGATGGCATAGCAAAACTGGATGATATGCACCTTAGGCTCATCTCCGAGGGACTTATTCACGGAGTTGAGATATACAACGAGGATACCTATTCGGATGAGGCCCTGCAGTTTGCCCTTGACCATCAACTAACCATTCTTGGCAATTCAGACATCCATGGCCTTATTGACTGGCAATTCCATGTGGCAGAAGGAGGGCATCGCCCCACCACCCTTATTTTTGCGACAGACAGAAGCCCGGAAGCAATCAAGGATGCTTTATTCCAAAGGCGCACTGCCGTCTGGTTCGATAATACCCTGGTAGGTGCTGCAGAATTCCTGACACCGCTGGTACAGGAATCCCTTGAGGTGGAAAGAGTGGGAAAAGCCCTGGTCGAGCGGGTAATCATTCATAATAAGTCTGATGCCAGCTATATTCTTGAAAATCACTCCGAATTTCAACTGCATAACAAGGCCTCGGTCTTTACCTTACCCGCCCATTCAAGCACATTGATCCAGGTTAAAACAGTGCAGGAGTTGGAGGTTTATCAACTACATTTTACAGTTCTGAATGCGATTACAGCTCCGGGGGAACACCCTGAAATTATTCTGGAAATTAAATAAGCCGGGACTGGTTTTCCGATAAGTTGCTATATTGAACTTCCAACACCAAGCTATAAACTTTATGAACCAGCAGAGGAAAAGGAACTGATTGTGTATGAAAAAGGTCCTGGTATTTAATGGAAGTCCTCGCCCCTCAGGCAATACAGCACACCTGCTCGAAGCCTTTATATCAGGAGTGGAAGAGCATGGTGAGGTTCCTGAACTATATTATCCGCACAGGCTTAATATAAAAGAGTGTACGGGCTGTCTCAGGTGCAACGTTTTAAAGCGCTGCTCCCTCAGGGATGATGACTGGCCTGAGATCAGCACAAAGATTGTAGAAGCAGATGTCCTGGTATTCGGCTCTCCCATCTATTTTCATCATGTTCCCTCTTCTTTGAAGAAGATGCTGGATCGCTTTCGCTCCCTGGTTCATGTGCGTATTACGGAAAACGGACTCATCCATACACCCCACCATGAATGGAACAAGGAGCTTGTGCTGATCCTCAGCCTGGGTGCGTCCAAAACAGATGATGCACAGCCTGTAATCGATCTGTTTAATTACATCTGCAGGATCATGGGGCCGGGCAACAGGCTGCATGTAATCACAGCTACCAGGCTGGCCATGATCAAGCAGGTAAAACTGGATGCGGCTGAACTCGGCAAGCTCTACCTTAAAATGGGATTGCCTGAAAGCCTGGCTGCAGGAGATTATCTTAAAAACCAGGACTTGTTGAAAGAATGCCGTGAACTGGGGGTAAAGCTCACTGCCCGGGACTGGAAATAAGAACATAAAAAAAACCAGCTTCGATTGTCATTGCTGACTTTCAAAAGCTGGTTATTTATGGTGCCCAGAACAAGAATCGAACTTGCACGACCAAAAACGGTCACTAGGCCCTCAACCTAGCGCGTCTACCAATTCCGCCATCTGGGCAGGTAGTACTTAGTACAAAGTGCATCGTACAAAGTGGCCGATATTCAAATAATAATCAAAAGAACTTGTGCCCAGAACAGGACTCGAACCTGCACATACTTGCGTATACTAGTCCCTGAAACTAGCGCGTCTACCAATTCCGCCATCTGGGCTTAGATGACTCTCAATACATATTAGAACTTTAAATCAATTCAGCCAATTCCTTCCATAAATGACAGGCGGAATTGGCCTCCCCTCAGGCTGGCTCCTCCCTGAATTGATCCACCGGATCAATTCTTAACGGTCGGCCCTGCCATCTGGGCTTAGATGACTCACAATACATTTAGAACTTCAAATCATTCAGCCAAATTCCTTATATAAATGACAGGCGGAATTGGCCTCCCCACAGGCTGGCTCCTCCCTGAATTGATCCACAGGATCAATTCTTAGCGGTCGGCCCTGCCATCTGGGCTTAGATGACTCACAATACATTTAGAACTTCAAGTCATTCAGCCAAATTCCTTATATAAATGACAGGCGGAATTGGCCTCCCCTCAGGCTGGCTCCTCCCTGAATTGATCCACCGGATCAATTCTTAACGGTCGGCCCTGCCATCTGGGCTTAGATGACTCACAATAAATTTAGAACTTTAAATCATTCAGCCAAATTCCTTATATAAATGACAGGCGGAATTGGCCTCCCCTCAGGCTGGCTCCTCCCTGAATTGATCCACCGGATCAATTCTTAGCGGTCGGCCCTGCCATCTGGGCTTAGATGACTTTCAATAAATTTAGAACTTCCTGCTAATTGCAAAACCCGAAAACCTTTACTGGGCTTTCGGGCTGCAAATATATAATTTTTTTTGAATGAAAACCACCAGAAAGTGGCAAATTATTTTCGCTCAACCGGGGTGCTGATTTTATTCTCCTTCAGTGTCCTGATCAGCAGCACTTGCCTTTATAAATCGGGCTTACATCCCTGAGTGGCGGACGGATGGCCGGACGACCCGTGGATTTTTTCTGGTCATCAAAGGTAACCGCCTCCACGTAGGCAATAAAAGTGTGATCATAGCCTCCCATGACTTCCTGGGTCTCCACCCATCCGATATCCTCCTCACCAAGCAGCCAGTTCACATATCCTTCGTTTCCAACCCTGTAATATACATCCACGTAGTATTTCTGCGAACTCAGGCCTTCAAACATGCATTCACCATAGCGGTTGGTAAATTGCTCACCGCCCACAGCCTTATCCACATCGGCCTCATACCAGTCATTTTCGGAGGCATATAAGAGAACACTGGCTTCCTCAATCACATATTCATCAAAATACTCCTTGACAATGACCTTCAGGTCTGATCCGGTCACATCAACTACAAAGAGGCCCTGCTCATTCCCTTCTTTTCGCCATGGGAACTGAGGGTTACGGTATATTGTACCCGGGTCGATGTAGTAATGAATCACGTTAAAGGCTGAAGATGTGGTACCATCGCCCATGTCCCACTCGGAATAACCAGTATTGGTGGAGAGATTCGTAAAGGTAATATCCTCGTCCTACCCAGGCCGGGTTGGGATTATTGTTGCATTTGCAATAGGTTCCTTGATAACATCCCGCCAGCAGTAAGTGACAGGATGGGCAATATGATGAGTAAACGTTTCATGAATCTTGGATTAATGGTTTCTACTGATACAGATATTCAAATAACATGCCAAACTGATCGGATTTGTTTTCTGAAGCCCTTATCTTCCCTGGCAAATTATTCAAAACCCTCCTGATAATTTCAAGCATGAGCCCGACAAGTTATCCACTTATTTTATTTTTGAGAATCTTAAGGAACCAAGAGATTTCGTATCTTTGCCGCGCTTTTATAAATGAATATTGCAAATGATCAATATAACGCTCCCCGACGGATCTGTTCGGGAATACGAATCAGGGGTAATCGGGACTTGACATTGCCAAGAGCCTGAGCAATAGCCTTGCACGGGAAGTTCTTTCCATCAATGTGAATGATGAATTCTGGGACCTCACCCGTCCCATCACGTCATGACGCATCCATTAAGCTGAATAAGTTTGACAGTGAGGATGGAAAGCATGCTTTCTGGCACTCCTCGGCCCACCTGATGGCAGAAGCCATTGAAGCCCTCTATCCCGGGTACCAAATTCGGAATTGGTCCGGCCATCGATAACGGTTTTTATTATGATGTTGATACAGGTGAGGAGATGATTACCGAGGGGGACCTGCCGAAGATTGAAAAGAAAATGAAAGAGCTGGCCTCCCAAAAGAATCAGCTATTCCCGGGAGGATATCAGCAAGGAGGAAGCCCTGAAGCTTTTTGGAGACAAGGGCGATGAGTACAAAACTGAATTAATCAGTGACCTGGAGGATGGGACCATTACCCTTTATCACCAGGGTAATTTCACGGATCTCTGCAGGGGACCCCACCTTCCCGATACATCCCCCATTAAAGCCATCAAATTGCTTTCAGTGTTGCAGGTGCTTACTGGAGGGGTGATGAAAGCCGTAAACAGCTCACCCGCATATACGGAGTTACTTTCCCAAAAGCCTCCATGCTGGAGGAGCACCTGGAACTGCTTGAACAGGCTAAACTGCGCGACCACCGTAAACTGGGCAGGGAACTTGAGCTTTTTACCTTTTCCCAGCGGGTTGGACCGGGACTTCCCCTCTGGCTTCCCAAGGGAGCCCAGTTAAGGGAACGCCTGGAAAATTTCCTGAAAAAGGTCCAGCGCGAACATGGCTATGAACCGGTAATTACCCCGCATATCGGTCAAAAAGAGTTGTGGGTGACTTCAGGTCACTATGCCAAATACGGAAAAGACAGCTTTCAGCCCATCCATACTCCCCAGGAGGGTGAGGAGTTCCTGCTGAAACCCATGAACTGTCCGCACCACTGTGAAATATATAAATTCAAACCCAGGTCATACAAGGATCTACCGCTTCGCCTGGCCGAATTCGGAACGGTTTACCGTTACGAGCAGAGTGGTGAATTGCACGGGCTTACCAGGGTCCGTGGTTTTACCCAGGACGATGCTCACATTTTTTGCCGTCCCGACCAGTTGAAGGAGGAATTCCTCAAGGTGATTGATATCATTCTTTACATCTTTAAGACTTTGGATTTTAAGGACTTTACCACCCAGGTATCCTTGCGGGATCCTGAAAACCAGGAGAAGTATATCGGTACTGATGAAAACTGGGAAAAGGCCGAAACAGCTATACTGGAGGCTGTGGAAGCCAAAGGTATGGATGTGATTGTTGAATATGGAGAAGCCGCCTTTTATGGACCCAAACTGGATTTCATGGTGAAGGATGCCATTGGACGAAAATGGCAACTGGGAACCATCCAGGTAGATTACAACCTGCCTGAACGATTTGAACTGGAATATATTGGTGCTGATAACCAGAAACATCAGCCGGTTATGATCCACCGTGCACCCTTCGGTTCAATGGAACGTTTTGTGGCGGTTCTGATCGAGCATACGGCCGGGAAATTTCCCCTTTGGCTCACACCCGATCAGGCCGTAATCCTGCCCATCAGTGAAAAATATCATGATTATGCACAAAAAGTTTCAAATTTCCTTAAAAATTACGATATTCGCACCCTGATTGACGAGAGGAGTGAAAAGATCGGTAAAAAGATCAGGGATAACGAGTTAAAGCGAATTCCATATCTTCTGATTATAGGTGAAAAGGAAGAAGAAAGTGGAACAGTTGCCGTTCGCAGGCAGGGAGAAGGTGATAAAGGGGCAATGACCCTTGAAGAATTTGCAGTTTTTCATGCAAAGAGAAGTTGAGGCAGCAACTGGATTCGATTGGAACAGATGTTTAACTAAATTATAGGAGGATTAAGTCATAGCAGGACCAGGTCATTATCGTCAGAAGAAATCAACGATACCTCAAAAAGAGCGGATCTTTTACCGCACCAACCAACAGATCAGAGCTGCATCGGTTCGATTGGTTGGAGAAAACATAGAGAATCCGGGAGTGGTATCCCTTGCCGAAGCACTGAAGATTGCTGACTCTCTTGACCTTGATCTGGTGGAGATTTCACCAAAGGCCGATCCACCTGTATGCAGGGCTGTCGATTACCAGAAGTTTCTCTATCAGCAAAAGAAGAAACAGAAGGAGATGAAATCCAATGCCACAAAGATCGTGGTAAAGGAAATCAGATTCGGACCCAATACCGATGAGCATGACTATAGCTTTTAAACTGAAGCATGCATATAAGTTTCTGGAAGAAGGAGCAAAACTAAAGGCCTTTGTATTCTTCAAGGGAAGGTCCATCCTTTATAAGGAAAAAGGTGAGATCCTGTTGCTGAGACTGGCTCAGGATCTTGAAGAAGTCGGGAAAGTTGAACAACTTCCAAAACTGGAAGGAAAGCGAATGACCATGTTCATGGCTCCCAAAGTGAAAAAGAAGTAATTATTATTTTAGATAAATTGTAGGAATAATGCCAAAAATGAAGACAAATCCGGGTGCAAAGAAGAGATTTACGCTCACCGGAAGTGGTAAAATCAAAAGAAAACATGCTTTTAAAAGCCATATTCTTACCAAAAAGTCAACGAAGCGCAAGCGGAACCTGACCTATTCCGGTCTGGTTAACAAAGCTGATGAACAAAACATCAAGCGCCTGCTGGCTATGAAGTAAGATTTTATCTTTTGAAAACCAGGTAAATTAGTTAGAACCAGGATGTAGCGCATAAAGAGTCCATAAAAGACCGCCTGCACCCAAAAAATTAGAGAAAATGCCAAGAGCAACAAACGCTGTCGCATCAAGACAGAAGAGAAAAAAAGTGATGAAGGCAGACCAAAGGATACTTTGGTCGCAGAAAAAATGTCTGGACAGTATCCAAAAATGCTTACGAAAAAGGGCTCGAGCTATGCCTATCGTGACCGTCGAAAGAAAAAAGCCGAATTCAGGGCACTCTGGATTCAGCGTATTAATGCAGCTGTCCGTGAATATGATATGTCCTACTCCGAATTTATGGGTAAACTGAGTAAGGCCGGAATTGAGATTAACCGCAAGGTGCTTGCCGACCTGGCCATGAACGATCCCAAGGCTTTTGAAGCCATTGTTAAGAAGGTACAATAGGCAGTTTTGCCGAAAGGTATAAAACAGGCTGGGCCACGCAAGGGGTTCAGCCTTTTTTTGCGCTTCGTAAAAGTCTATGTAAGTCTTATAAAAGATATATAAGATGAAAATTGCATTGATTGGTTATGGGAAAATGGGTAAAACCATTGAGACCACTAGGTCTGAAGCAGGGTCACTCCTTTCCCCTTATCGTCGATTTGAATAATTCAGCAGGATCTGAATCCCGCAAATAGTGAAGGGAATTGATGTAGCCATCGAATTTTCAGCGCCGGCTTCAGCACCTGGAAACATTCTGAGGTGCCTTGAACTGGGCCTGCCGGTTGTTTCGGGTACAACAGGCTGGAACAACAGGATGGAGGAAATTAAACAATTCTGCAGTTCCCGGAATGGGACCTTTTTCTATGCCAGTAACTTCAGCATCGGAGTAAATATCCTCTTTGCCATGAACCGCCAGCTGGCCAGAATCATGGATAAATTCCCCCAATACAGGGTTTCCATGGAGGAGGTACATCACATTCACAAACTGGATGCACCCAGCGGAACCGCTATTACCCTGGCAGAAGGATCTTATCGGCGCAGCTGGGAAACAGCTAAAAGATGGAGCCTGGAAAAGAGCGATGATCCATCTGAAATTCACATCTCTGCCATCAGGGAGGGTGAGGTGAATGGAAAGCATACAATCCGCTATGAATCCAGCACTGGATTCCATTTCCCTTGCACATGATGCAAAATCCAGGGAAGCATTTGCTGAAGGTGCCTTGCTGGCAGCTGCATTTATCAAGGAACGAAAAGGAATTTTTGGCATGAGCGACCTGCTGGATATCTGATCCCCATGAAAGGAAAACACCTGGAGAATCGCAGGAGCTTGTTGTAGTCGGTCCTGCTCTGGTCTGCCATCGATCATCTGGACCCAGTTATGGTATCTTCTCCTATTTAACCTGGTCATTTTCGATATCTTCATTTCACGGAAGGTTGACTGGACCCTCAGAAAGTATCAGGCTGCCACGCTTTCTGCAATCGTCCATTGAATGGACAGCTTTGCTGATTCTGGCCATCATTTCCTCATTCGCCATTAAAGATTCTTTTCGTGGAAGCATATAAAATCCCCACCCCATCCATGGAGGAGACCTTGCTGGCAGGGGATTACATTTTTGTGAGCAAACTGGCTTACGGACCCCGCCTTCCTGAGCACACCCCTTTCAATTCCCTTCTATCATAATAAACTCCCTTCAGGTCAGAAGTCCTATTCAGAACGCCTGAAGATGCCCTATAAACGTCTCTGGGGTTTTTCAAAGGTCAAAAGGGATGATATCATCGTTTTCAATTTCCCTGAGGGAGATACCATGGTTGTTGCAATACCCCGGTCAAAACTACTATTCCCTGGTGAGACAATACGGACGCGATTATATGCTTTCAGAATTTGATATTATTACCCATCCGGTGGATAAAAGGGAGAACTATATTAAAAGGTGCATTGGCCTTGCCAGGGGATCAAGTTGAGCTTGGATAGATGGAGAAATTCAGGGTGAACGGGAAGACCAGGACTGACCGGCCAGGCAAAAAATATAAATATTATGTATCCACAAATGGGGAACCTCTGCCCGATCCCCTGCTGGATTCGTTAAAAATTCTTAAAAATTCAGTCACCTACAATCCGGTAAACTCACATTCACGTTTTATACCTGACGTAGAAAAAGCGGAAATGCTAAGCTCATTTCCGGGGGTACGAAGTATCCAGCGGTATTCGGAACCCATGCTCTCCTTCCAGAACCAGGAGATCTTTCCGCACAACAGTGATTACCGGTGGACAGGTGACAATTTCGGACCGCTTTAGGTACCAAAAAAGGGTGACAGCATACAGATCAACATGATTAATATTGCCTCTTTATCAGAGAATTATAGACGTATATGAAGAGAATGACCTGGAGCTATTGGATGGTGATCTTTATATCAACGGAAGCCTTGCAGATTACTATACATTTAAGATGGACTACTATTTTGTAATGGGTGATAACCATCACAATTCGGCCGACTCCAGGTACTGGGGTTTTGTTCCTGAAGATCACCTGCTGGGAAAGGCTGTACTGGTATGGTTTTCCATTGAACCCGACAAACCCCTCCTTGAGGGTTTAAGAAAAGAGCGTATCTTTAATTCCATAAATTAAGAAAATCGAAATGAATCTGAGCAATCTAACGAAGCACAAATATTTCAAGTTTGGCATAGCCATTACTGTCTATATTCTTTTTGTGATCTGGCTGCAAAATTTCTGGTTCCTTCTGGGGATCCCGGTCATCTATGATATCTATGTGAGTAGAAAGGTGAACTGGTCCTTCTGGAAGAGCAGGAACAAAGAAGAACAATGTGGTGGTTGAATGGCTCGATGCTCTGATTTTTGCAGTCGTTGCAGTTTCAATCATTAATATCTTTCTATTCCAGAACTACAAGATCCCCACTCCATCCATGGAGGGCACGTCTGCTTGTGGGCGACCATCTTTATGTGAGCAAAACTGCCTATGGACCAAGAACACCAAATACGCCCCTGGCGGTTCCCTTTCTTCCCAATACGGTTCTGGGAGGTAAATCATACCTGGAATGGATCCAAAGACCCTACAAGCGGCTGAAGAGGATTCAGCGATGTGAAAAAGGATGATATCGTGGTATTCAATTTTCCCGCTTCAGATACGGTTGCACTGGAGAAATCGGATCATAAAATTTATGCCAAGGGGAATTTTGACTATTATGATCTGATCAGGGATGAGGCCTACAGTCTGATGCTGGCCGATTCGGCCAGGAACGGTTTCACACGTCCACCATCTGTCTACGAGGATTATGTGAGAAAGCAGATTGCTGAGAGGTATGACGTGGAGACCAGGCCGGTTGACCGCCGCGACAACTATATCAAAAGGTGTGTTGCCATTGCAGGGGAGACAATTCAGGTGGTGAACAACAATGTGATTGTGAATGGTGAGCCTCAAAAGAAATTTGAAGGATTGCAGCGCTGGTACAGTGTGCGTACCAACGGGACACCCATTAATCCGCGCTCACTTGAACCCTTGGGAGTGGGTCGGGACATGGCTGATGTAAGGAACAATCCAAATTACACCTTTCCCTCTGACCCAGGATGCTGCTGAACAGATCAAGTCTCTTCCCGGTGTAGTCAGTGTAACGCCAAGAAATCTTTATTCAGATGGAGAATATGACAGGGACATTTTCCCACACGATCCCCGCTATCCCTGGAACCTGGAATATTTTGGTCCCCTGACCGTCCCTGCCAAAGGTCAGACCGTTGAAATCAACACCCTGACACTGCCCCTGTACAGAAGAATCATCGAAGCCTACGAGCAGAATAAACTGGAAGTAAAGGGAGACCAGATATATCATCAATGATCAGCCGGCCACCTCATATACTTTTAAAATGGATTATTACTTTATGATGGGTGATAACCGACATAACTCGGCCGATTCAAGGTTCTGGGGTTTTGTTCCGGAAGACCATGTTATTGGTAAACCTCGCCTGATCTGGCTGAGCCTGGATAAGGATTATGGTGGAATCAGATGGGACCGCATGTTCCGGATTGTAAGGGCCAGCAGGTAAAAATGATTTCCATTTGATCTTACCCGGCACTCTATAATGGTCCGGTTCAATACTTTGCCCGGCTGGTAAGGGAGGAGGAGATTATCCTCGAGCAATTTGACAGCTATACCAAGCAGACCTACAGGAACCGTTGCAGGATCATCGGCTCCAATGGATTACTTACACTATCCATTCCGGTAAAACGAACCAGGGGGACAAAAAATCTTTTCAAGGACGTCAGGGTGGACTATGATACACCATGGAACAAGATCCACTGGAAAAGCCTGGTCGCAGCCTATGCAGCTTCACCATTTTTTGAATTCTTCAAGGATGACCTTCTCCCTTTTATGAAAAACGATTCGGGTTTCTGGTGGATCTGAATGCTGGCTTACTGGAAAAAACACTGGAGATGATGGGTATTGGAGATGCCCATCAGTCTTGAGCGAGAAGTTTAAGGCCATAAGCGGAGAAGATGATCCCAGGCACTTCATCCATCCCAAACTGGATACCAAGGAAGGCCGATCCCCACTTTTCACCCCTTACCTACCACCAGGTTTTTGAAGAAAAACATGGATTTCAAGCCAACCTCAGCATCCTTGACCTCCTTTTTAATGAAGGCCCGGGTTCACATTCGGTATTTTAAATAACTCGCTTAAAATTTAAGTCCCATGGTAACCATAATGTTGTTACGGTTCACCTGGTTAAGTGATACCTCATTTACGTCCGGGAGCTGGTGAATAGAGTGAATAGACCTGTTCATTGTGGCCATATGAATAACTCGTATCAAAAAACATGACCTGTGTCCGAACAGCCTATGCCACCTGAATAGATAAATTCCTCCGCATTGTTCCTGCTGTCTGCATAGGGACTCGCCAGGTATTGGAATCCTCCCCTGAAGTATACAGAGTTTATCCTTAGCTCTGCTCCTGCTTTAAAATTATTGACTGCCTGCAAATCCCTGCTTAATGGCGTCATTCTCCTCAGAAAAATTAATCATAATAATCATATGCTGTCGAGTTCGCGCGAAGCGTAATTGGTATATTCATAAGCAGCCGAAATGGTGGCCATTTTGAAAAGGATCACGGAAGCATGGGCATTGTACTTCATGGGTGACTTTAATTTGTAGTCATATATACCATTGGGAGAGTATGCACTCCCGCTGGAAACGTCTGAGTCGGCATCCCAGGTGGAACTGCATCCGTATATTTCTGATCGGTAAGCTGGTAGTAGGTGGGTATCTGGAATGCTCCTCCAATCCTGAGCACTTGAAACAGGTCTGATTATCATCCCAAAGCGCATGTTGTATCCCCATCCGCGTGGTGCTGTTGAACTCCCTGAAATTGAAGTGAATTAAAATTTTCTATCGCTGTTGCCGGATCGGATTCAGTATGATAGATATCTTCATAAAACCTCACCGACTGGAATCCCATGGTTCCTCCCATATAGAGGAAATTGCTGAAATTGAATGCTCCTGAAAAGGAGTATTCACCAATATAGCCCCACTGATCCACCACTCTGTACTGGTCCTGACCGTATCCACCGTAGGCTATGTCGTTCCAGTACTCCTGGGTATTTTCATCAAAGGGAAGCAGGTAGGCATCGTAGGCAACCTGCTCGTAATAGGGGTCCAGGTTATCGGGATCGATGTTGGCAGGATCGGAATTTGCATGCCAGGTAAAATCATCCAGCATGGTGCTGGCGGGATTTGTTCCCCTGATGGTGGTCCTGTTGTTAAAATTGGCCAGGGTATTATAGCTCATGGCAAATGAGCCACCCACAAGACCGCTTTTACGATTACTGTTGATGGCCGTTACATAACCAAGGCTTCCCACATTATACTTAAATCGGGAATCCTCAGCCATATTTCCCATATAGTTGGACGTAGTATTTACCCAGTAGAAGGATTGTGTAAAGGATAAATTCTGAACTTCGGTAGAATCCCAGTCCGGCCGGATTCACCTGCACAGCCGAAAGGTCGCTTCCCAATGCTCCGATGGCTCCACCCTGGGCTGCATATCGTGCTGTTCCATAGGGATTGTGCATGGAAAACCTGAGTGCCTGTGTCTCATTCTGGGCCTGGAGGGTGCCTAAAGTGCACACCACTAGCAAGGCTATGATTGAATCTCTTCTCATGGCATTATTATTTATGTTAATGGAAGCCGGCCCCAGGGGGGGCCGGCTTATGATGAGCTTATCGCCTTGAAGGTGATGAACCTCCTGAACTTCGGCTTGGTGCACTGGACCGACTCGAGCTGCCAGAACTGCTGCTTCGGCTGGGTGCGCTGTAGGACTGCTGCTTCGGCTTGGTGCACTGTAGGAGCTGCTGCTTCGGCTTGGTGCACTGTAGGAACTGCTGCTGTCGACTTGGCGCACTGTAGGAACTACTGCTTCGGCTGGAGCTGCTGCTGTAGGAACTGGCTCTCGGCTGGACTGCTGCTGGGCCTTGTGTAGACTCTGGAGACTGCTGCTCGGCCTGCTGTATGTTGCACTGGACCTTGAAGGAGCAGTGACTTGGCGAAGTAGTTGAAGTACTTCGGTTATAGGTTGCTGTCGAACTGGTCCTGGGCTTACTGTATGTAGGTGTATAGTTACTACTTGCATTGGCAGTGGACTCCTTTGTATTGTTGCAGCCGGCCTGGTAGTGCGCACCACATTTGAATTTGAATTAACAGTGGAACGGCTTCTGGTGTGTTGCGTATTTGTTGTTGATGTAGACACATTGGTACGGGTGGCAGGTGTATTCATTCCGGGTGGCTGATGTATTGTACGGGTTGACTGTGTATTGTCTGCGGGTGGCTGATACGTTGGTACGGGTTGCCTTGATATCGGCTCTGGTGGCAGAGACATTGTTACGGGTACCACTTACAGTTGACTGTGAACCACTTGTCCGAATATTGTCTTTCGGGTCTAGAGACTGTTGATCCATTGCGGACTTCCGGAACTGCTGTCCCGGAGACCTGGAGTATCCGTATGAGCTGCGGCTATCCATTTTTCCATATGCATAGGGGGTGGGATAATAATATCCGCTGCCATAATATCCATCCCAATAACCATTGTAGTAACCGTGATTATAACCACTCCAGTAGGAACCGTAGTAACCGCCGTAATATCCTCCGTAGCCCCATCCGTAACCGTACCAGGGATCATAGTATCCGTAACCGTAACCGTAACCATAGTAGAGAGGATATCCATAGGACATTCCAAATCCCCATCCTCCAAATCCGTATCCCATGCTGATTCCCCAGCGCGGGTAGCCGCCATAGTAGCACCGTAACCACCATAGTAATTTGTATAGTAGGGATCATAGTAATCCCAACCATAGTATTCATCTGAGAAACGCCTCAGGTTCGATGAGTAGTAATATTCATTGGGGTCGCCATAATAATTATTGACTAATCACACAGGAGCACTTTCCTGGCCGTATTGAGATACCTGCGCAGGATTTGCATTTTCCTGATACTGCTCGGCATAGATGGCTTCGCTTCCCTGGGGTTCATAGGTTTCACCAAGCATTTCTGCCTCCTGCTGCATTTTATACTATTTCATAATCACTCAGGTATTCATCCTGGGAAGTCTGGGAACTTGCGTAAACCTGTTCCTGAACCATGGGCTCAGCCACAATAACGGTTTGAGGAGCGGCATGGGGCTGCTGCGCATACTACAGCCTCGTGTGTTGTCCTGGTTCGGATTGTAATAAACATCATCGTATTCTGCAGTAGCAGTCTTCTTTGAAGAGCTGCAGGATGTAAGAACGATCGCGGTGCCTATGATGGCCAGTTGTAAAGTTTTCATGACATTTCCTCCCGGTTTATTATGCATCTTGTGATTTACTTGAAAATAAACAAAGTTCGTGCCAAAATCACATTTATTAATGCAGGATGCATGCAATATAATCAATAATCGCAAAAAATATTGTTTCTACCAACCAGGAAGTGAAAGGTTCATCTTTTTCAGGGAGTGATTGTAAAGGGGCTTACGGTCCGGATTGTAGGTAGCTGCCCATCCTGGGATTATCATCCTGGGTGTAAATCCACAGTTCTCTCCTGGTTCCACACCAAGAAGCTCATCACGCGTATCACCATGTGAGATCAGCCACATGATAGCAGCTTGAAGGATGTCCGTCGTTTGGAAATTTAACCGAAAGCTCTCCATATTTATCAAATAAACCCCCTGAAAGTGAATCGGCCGAAATCACAAAAAACTCCTCGCCATCCCCTTTCCAGTTTACCGGGACACACCTGCTAACTCCGGATTGGATGAAGTAAAAAGCTGCCTGACTCTTCCACTGATGCATCCGAAATATGAACCAGGCCGTCACTGCCCCAGGCATTGGAGCTTACCACTTCAAGACCGGGGATTCCATATCAAAATCAGCCACCGAAAGGTATTTCACATGGCCCAGGATATTCTGTTTCAATACATGCCCTTCAAAATCCACATACATCGACACCCCAATCGCCTGCGGCATAAAGCAGGCAGGGTGTGCTAAGCTCTCCCTGCTACAGCTCAGAAATGTTACGCCATTGCATTGGTCTCCAATAAACTCCCCCGAATTGAATAGCAGCTTGCCATCATGGTCAAAAACCGAATAACCGGCCAGCACCTCATCATACCCGTCTCCATCCATATCATATACGAGTGGCAGTGAACCCTCGTCCATCTCCCGTTCCCACAAAAACTGAAGTTTTTCATTTAGAATAAGCAGACCTGGACTCATTATCGGAAATAAGAATACAGTTGTCGCGACCTGTACCCAGAAGGTCGCCAAACTGGAGCGACCTGGATCTCCATTGAACGGGGAAGCTTCACCCTTCGAAGCAGTTTACCGCTTTGTCCCTCCAAAATATGGATCCGCTTCTGGGAAATGAATATCACTTCGCGCTTTCCGTCACCGTCAAGATCGTGAATCTGGACTGGAAGTTCTTCCCCCGATTCCTCGTTTGCAACAAGTGTATCGCCGTATTGCCAGATGATTTTTCCATCCAGGTTCATGGCAGTGATACAGCATATTGACTTCCCGTGTTTAGCCGATCTTACAAAAAGGATTTCCTTATTCCCATCCTGGGTCAGATCTCCAATCCTGATATTCTGGTCAGTTCCAAAAGCCCTGGTCTCAAAACTTTTCCAGCGAACCATTTTGGGGTGCCTTTTCAAATGAAACTCTTCCCTCCTGGCTACCTGTCTCTTCTTCCTGCTCAACTTTCTAAGTTCTCCTTTCAGCACCTTCACCTCCACCCTGTTAAACTGAGCAGGCATATCGGAGATCAGTCCAATGCGACCAGGAAGCACCTGTAATGCCATCATCGTACATACGGATGGAATCATTGAGGATGGTCGGTAATCTGAGTTCCGCCTGATGGTTACCACTGCATGCATCTCCTCACCGGGGGTCCACACCAGGGGCCTGTACTCCAGGATTCTTTCAAAGGGCCTAAGGGGAGTAACTGGCTGACTGATATGCTTCAGGATAACAGTATTGCCTTCAGTACCGAAAAAATAGAATTCATTGGGATGCTGGTAGCCGAAAACCACGCCGCATTTATCAAATTTCGCCATGGGGGTAAAATCCACTTCAATTTTACAATCCTGCCACATGGAGTCACCTGCTATAAGCATGGGATGAGTGGTCAGGCTTAAGGGTTCATTTTGTACATCCAGATTGGTGAATGTCTGAAACAGGCTGGTCCCGTCCGCCCTTCTTTTACCTGCCAGGCCTCATTAAATCCCTCCTGCCTGAGCGAAGATGCCACCCTCCATTGTCCGATCATTCCGCGTCCCTCTTTAAAATATATGGCCTCAAGCCCATCATCTGAAAGGGGCACCTCCAGGGTTCCAGTTCATTAAAATCATCTGTAAAAACGGATGTCTGAATCACATTTCCAGAGCAGGAATAAAGCAGCAGGGGGATTAAGATGGACAGTAACCTTGTTCTCACAGGGCTGGCAGTCTTGTTAGTGGGTTAATTTTTGTAAATATACACTTAAATCATCGCTCTTCCCAATTTGGCTTCTTTAAAAGAATCTTTAATATATTTACAAGCAGAAGGAAAAACTGGAATGCGACTAAAACCGATTCTTATACTATTGATACTGGGACAATCGCTTCTTGCCCAGAAACCGGTAATCCTTTCTGATTTTACCCAGCAGGAATCCATCAAGGATCATCCAGATGTACTACCTCGATGATCCCGCGATGCAGTACTCAACCTGCTGAACTATTTTCAGGCATGCTGGACCAGAGTTTCAGAAAGGTGGATTACGGCAACCCTGATCCTGCCCTGGTGAATCCTCGATCAGGAAGGTTGTATCTGGTTCAGGTTTTACTTTGATAACCGGTCCACCACGACAATTCTCCTTCCACCTGCAGCCCAGTCTTTTTTCCGAGTTCAGCCGATTTCAGGCTTTTCCAGGAATTTAGACAATGACCTGATTACTGTGCGCAAATCGGGAAATTCCATTCATCCGAAAAACAAGGATGTGAACATCAACGGATCGGATGACCTCCGGGTTTATCTTCCACCCGGGAGGATCGACACCCTTTATCTGCGGGTCTCTCTTTCTGAAGAATCGGTTCTTTCGAATCTTACCTTCACAGTATCCACCCACTCCAGCGTCATCAGGAAGGACAGGTCAAAAAGACTTATTTACGGAATATTTGTGGGCATTATGCTGATCATGATCCTCTATCACATTCCCATGTTTGTGCAGGGTCGGGAAAACAGCTACCTCTTTTATATCCTTTACATCCTGGCTTTCCTTGTTTTCTTCATCAATAAAGAGGGGTATATTTATGAACTGACTCCCAGGTTTACCTCTGCACCCACCACATTTTTCCTGATGGAGATTTTTCTGCTGTTTTTCCTTCTTTTTGGAAGGTCCTACCTGAATACCAAGCACACACTTCAGTCCTGGGACACGATTCTCCTGCTGGCAGTATGGTTTACCGTGGGTGGATTGATCCTCAGCTTTATGATTCTTCTGCTGCAGGGCATGGGTGTTCATGTTCCCGTTTTTATCCAGCTTGGAGGACTGGCCATCAACATTGTTTCTGTCATTGGTTCACTATTCCTGGCAATTGTACCGGCCATGATCCTCACAAGGGAAAGCTATCAACCAGCCCGATACTTCCTCTTTGCCAACCTGTTTCTCATTCTGGGTGTCGTGGTAAACTATGCACTCGAGGACTACTCCCTTGGAAAGCATAGCCTTGAGCTGGGGGTTACCCTCCAGATTCTCACCTTCTCCATCGGTCTGAGTGAACGTATCAACCTTTTAAAGAAAAGCAAGGAAGTGGCCCAGCGAAGGATCATTGATCAACTGAGGGAGAACGCAGGTCTTAAAGGATAAGGTGAACCGTGAACTGGAAGATAAGGTCAGGGAACGAACAAGGGAGATCCAGACCCAGAAAGAGCACATCGAAAAGCAAAACAAGGAGATCAAATACAGCTTCGATTACGCCAAAAAAGATCCAGAATACAGTACTTGCCCAGAAACGAAGTTTTTGAAACCTCTTTGCAGAACATTTTATCTTTTTTAAACCCAGGGATATCGTGAGTGGAGATTTCTACTGGATCTCTCAAAGTGGTTCAAGGATTGTACTTACTGCAGCCGACTGCACCGGTCATGGTGTTCCCGGTTCACTCATGAGCATGCTTGGCATTACCATGTTGCATGAGATCGTGAATGAGAAGAATGTGATGCATTCGGAGGAGATTCTGAACCAGTTACGACTCAGCATTGCCAGGACCCTGAAGCAGGAGGGGAAAATCGGGGAACAGAAGGATGGAATCGACATGGCCCTGATGATCTATGATTCAGCGCAAACAGAACCCTGGAGTTCTCGGGAGCAAACAATCCTCTTTATATTATTCGAAATGGTGAAATGCTGGAGTATAAGGGAAACAACATGCCAGTGGCCTACTATGAGAAAATGTCTGACTTTACGCGCTATACCATTGATATGAAACAGGGTGACCGGGTCTATATGTTCACCGATGGATTCCCGGATCAGTTTGGAGGTCCCCAGGGAAAGAAATTCAAATACCGTCCATTTAAAGACCTGCTTTTGGAGGTCAGCGAAAGACCCATGGAGGAACAACACCGAATCCTCAGCCTGATATTCGACGAATGGAAGGGTGACCTCGAGTCAGATTGACGATGTCCTGGTCATTGGTTTAAGGCTTTAGGCTTTAGCTCTTCACCTTTTTTTTCTTTCTTTGTATCATTAAAATTCACACCGGAAGCTCCGGAATATCTAAAATTTAATTGTTTCCCAATGGCAAAAGTATTAACCAGTAAAGAAGAGAATTATGCGCAGTGGTACAACGACCTGGTACTTAAATCCGGTTTGGCCGAAAACTCGGCAGTAAGGGGTTGTATGGTTATCAAACCCTATGGATATGCCATCTGGGAAAAAATGAAGGATGAACTGGACCGGATGTTTAAGGAGACCGGGCACGAAAATGCCTATTTCCCACTTTTCATTCCCAAAGTCGTTTTTCAGCCGGGAAGCCCAGCATGTGGAAGGTTTTGCCAAAGAGTGCGCAGTGGTAACCCACTATCGCTTCAAGGCAGATGAGAAGAATGGCGGCCTGATGGTGGATCCGGATGCCAAACTGGAAGAGGAACTGATTGTGCGGCCCACTTCGGAAACCATCATCTGGAACACTTATAAAAACTGGGTACAGTCCTACCGCGACCTTCCCATCCTGATCAACCAGTGGGCCAATGTGGTTCGCTGGGAAATGCGTACCAGGTTGTTCCTCAGGACCACAGAGTTCCTCTGGCAGGAGGGTCACACCGCACATGCCACACGGAAGGAAGCTGAGGAGGAAACCATGCAGATGGTTAATGTCTATGCAGATTTCTCAGAAAAATTCTGGGTATACCGGTTGTAATTGGCAGTAAAACAGAGTCGGAGAAGTTTGCCGGCGCTGTTGAGACCTACACCATTGAGCAATTGATGCAGGATGGGAAAGCCCTTCAGGGTGGAACCTCTCATTTCCTCGGACAAAATTTTGCAAAGGCTTTTGACGTGCAGTTTACCAATAAGGAAGGAAAACTTGACCATGTCTGGGCCACTTCCTGGGGTATGACCACCCGCATGATGGGAGCGCTGATCATGGCTCATTCCGACAACAACGGACTTGTTCTTCCCCCGAAAGTTGCACCCCTGCAGGTTGTAATTGTTCCCATTTATAAGGGCGATGAAGAATTTCCGGCCATTGCAGAGGTAGCCAACAGGATCAAAGATCAGCTGAAGGCACTGGGTATCTCAGTAAAATTTGATGACCGTGATACACAGAAACCAGGCTGGAAATTTGCAGAATACGAATTGAAGGGAGTTCCTGTCAGGCTGGCCCTCGGGCCCAGGGATATCGAAAACGGCAATGTGGAACTGGCCCGCAGGGACACCCTGGAAAAAAAGGTGTTGCCCCAGGAGGGAATTGCTGAATACATCAGGGCGCTGCTGGATGAAATGCAGGAGAACATCTATAAAAAAGCATTGAAATTCAGAGAAGAAAACACCCACAGGGTCGACACCTGGGAAGAGCTGGTGGATGTGCTGGAAAACAAAGGGGGCTTTGCCCTTGCCCACTGGGATGGCACTGCTGAATCAGAGAACAAAATAAGAGAAACCAAGGCTACCATTCGTTGCATTCCGCTTGATGGAGAGGAAGAAGAAGGGAGTTGTATTGTAAGCGGACTTCCGTCCAGGAAGCGGGTTGTGATTGCCAGAGCCTATTAAGTACTGAAAATGTGCACTTTGAAGCGCTTACTATAAACTAAACAACCTTCCAAAAATGAGAGAAACGTATTGTAAATGCCACCCTTTTCATTGCGACCCTCTTATTTTTTCAAAGCTGTGGAGAAAAAGAGAGTCTGCATGAACTCTTTTCCGGAACGCTCCCCACCATGGAAATTCAAGATGGAGATTCGGTCCGCAATATTGAACCCAAAACTCTCTTTATACGTATTTTGAATGATGAAGCCGAAGCAGAAGGTCAGCTCCATCCCCTGAAAACGGTGCTGGAGGATGATGAAAAAATAGTATTTTCCGCCGATTTCCCAATTGATCAGGATCTTACTGTGAGTGGAATGACTTACCTGAAATCGGAAGGTAAACTGGAACTGGAAATCGGATCGATGAACAAATTGATCACCCTGGAACAGTTTGACCGTATGATAAGTCGCAAAACTGCCGGATTCAGCGAAGTGGACCTCACTGCCGACATTTCTCACCTGACAGAAAATCAAAAGGAATTGCTTTTGCTCCTTTTCAAAGTGGCAGATATTATGGAGGATTTATACTGGGAACAGGTATTTCCCGACAGGGATGCCGCGCTAAGTTCCATGGTCAGTGAAGATGTAATCCGTTTTTTCAAAATCAATTACGGACCCTGGGAAAGGCTGAATGGCAATCTTCCCTTCCTCCCGGATTACGGACCAAAACCTGCGGGATCGGGTTACTATCCGGCCGACATGACCAAGACGGAATTTGAAGCTCTTGATGATCCGGCCAAGACCAGCCTCTATACAGTCATCAGGCGAAACAAGTGACGGAAGCCTGGAGGTGGTACCCTACCATGAGCATGGGCCGACCAGGTTGCAGGAAGCAGCGAGAGCTTTTGATTCAGGCTTCCGAACTTGCAGAAGACACGGATTTTAAAAAGTACCTGAAGCTTCAGGGCAGAAGCACTGCTTACCGACGACTACCTGGCCTCCGATATGGCCTGGATGGATATGAAGAACAACGAAATCGATTTTGTGGTCGGACCCATCGAAAACTATGAAGATGCCCTCTTCAACTACAAGGCCGCCCATGAATCCTTCATCCTGATTAAAGATAAGAGTGGAGTGAACAGCTTGCATTACATTAGCTCGGTTCTTCCCCAGATGCAGAAGGAGCCTGCCCGTTCCGGATGAATATAAAAGAGAAATTCCCGGCAGCGATTCCGACCTGGGGGTCTACGATGTGGTTTATTATGCCGGGGACTGTAATGCAGGAAGCAAAACCATTGCCATCAACCTTCCCAATGACGAGCGGGTTCAGTGCCAGCAAAGGATCCAGAAAACTCCAGCTTAAGAATTCCATTCGTTATAAGTTTGAAGAAATCCTTGTGCCCATCAGCAATGTATTGATCGACGAGGAGCAACGGGAATATGTCACCTTCGATGCCTTTTTTGAAAATATCATGTTCCATGAGGTTGCACATGGCCTGGGGATAAACCAGACCATCAACGGGAAAGGAACAGTACGTTCGGCCCTGAAAGAGCAATACAGCGTGCTTGAAGAAGGCAAAGCCGACATCCTTGGTTTGTTCCTGATCACCCAAATGACTGAAAAAGGTATGCTTGGAGAGAAGGACCTCATGGAAAACTATGTCACTTTTATGGCCAGCATTTTCAGGAGTATCCGTTTTGGAGTGGCCAGCTCCCACGGGAAAGCAAACATGATCAGGTTCTACTATTTCCAGGAAAGCGGAGCATTTTCAAGACATGATATCAGGGGAACTTATAAGATCGACATGGAGAAAATGAAACGGGCGATGAACCAACTGGCCGAATTGATTCTCACCACCCAGGGTGACGGGGATTACGACGCTGGCAAAGAAACTGGTGGATGAGTCAGGTTTTATCAGGGAAGAGCTGCAGTCAGACCTCGGTCGTCTTCAGGAGCTGAGCATCCCGGTGGATATTGTTTTCAAGCAGGGCCCCGAAAAGCTGGGTTTGTAAGTCCTAAAGTCAGGGATCTCGTGAACCTCTCTGCGATTTGGTTGTTTAATGGATTTAGAAACCCTTAAATAAAATAAAAATGGCAGTATTAGTAGGTAAGAAAGCTCCATCGTTCAGCGCTCCTGCTGTAGTTAATGGTAGTGAATTTGTTGATGATTTTTCACTGGAACAATTTGTAGGGAAGAAGTATGTCGTATTCTTCTTCTATCCCGCCGATTTCACCTTTGTTTGCCCCACTGAAATCATTGCTTTCCAGGAGAACATAGCAGAGTTTGAAAAGCGCAATGTGGCTGTGGTTGGTTGTTCCGTGGATTCCAAACATTCACACTGGGCCTGGCTCCAGACCGAATTGAAAGACGGCGGTATCAAAGGTGTGAAATATCCGCTTGTGGCCGATGCTTCCATGACCATCTCAGAGAACTATGACGTGCTGGCCGGAAGCTGGGACTACACTGAGGATGGTGAAGCAAAATTCGATGGTGTGCCTGAAGCTTACCGTGGTCTTTTCCTCATTGACAAGGAAGGTGTGGTTCGCCATCAGCTGGTAAACGACATGCCCCTGGGCAGAAGCATTGATGAGGTACTCAGGCTCATCGATGCACTTCAGTATCAGTGAAGAGCACGGTTCCGTTTGCCCGGCCAACTGGCACAAAGGCGACAAGGCTCTCAAGGAAAATCATGATTCCATCGCCAGCTATCTGGGCGAAAAATAAGGCAAGTTCATCCTTGCATCAAACACCTGGTTTATAGAGGGTGTCTCAGTGGAGGCATCCTCTTTTTTTGTACCTTGCCTTTGATGCAGGACCGATTTCAACGTGCATAACAGGGACCATGGTTTGCTCCGCTTCGGGGACAGGGTTTTGCTTGCCGTAAGTGGCGGGATCGATTCTGTGGTGATGGCCCATCTTTTCGCCGATTCCGAATTTGATTGTGCCATTGCCCACTGCAACTTTCCAGCTCAGGGGTGAAGATTCAGATGCCGATGAGGCCTTTGTTCGTTCGCTGGCTGCCCTGCTTGAGATGCCCGTTTACGTAAAACGCTTCGATGTGGACAGGGAGATGGAAGAAAAGGGGATCTCCGTGCAAATGGCAGCCAGGGATTTACGATATGAATGGTTCTCGTCGCTGGCTCTTACACACAAGTTTGATTCCATTGCCACAGCCCATAACCTGAATGATTCGGTGGAGACTTTCTTTCTGAACCTGGCGAGAGGGTACAGGTATCAGAGGGACTCACCGGGATTCCTCAGCGAAATGAAAACATTATCAGGCCTCTTCTGTTTGCTTCCAGGAAGGAAATTGAGAGCTTATGCCCTTTCAAAAAAGCTCTCCTTCGGGAAGACTCCAGCAACAGGGAAACCAAGTACCAGCGAAATAAGATCAGGCACGATGTGATCCCCATCCTGGAGCAAATCAATCCTGCCTTCATTCAGACCATGGCCTCAAACATGGAAAGAATGCTTGAGCTAAGGGAAATTGTGGAGCAGAACGTGGATGCAGTCAGGAGATGATATTTCCAGAAAGGACCAGGTGAGATACGCATCGATACCGGACCGCCTGATGAAACTGGAACCGGCTGGGAACCTGGCTGTATGAGCTTTTTGCACCCTTCGGGTTTACCAGGCCCCAGTGCAAAGATATTGAACAGCATCCTCCGATCGGAGTCGGGAAAACGTTTCCTCTCCCCTTCGCATCAGCTTTTTAAGGATCGGGACCAGCTAATTCTGGTGGAATCGAAACCGGATACCTTTGAACGCTACTACCTGGACACTCCCGAGAAACACTCCTCGCTTCCATTTTCCATGGATATGGAGTTGTTATGCAGGGAGTGAGCTGAAGAAGATTCCGCATGGACAGGAACACTGCCTGCCTTGATTGGATGACATCCAGTTTCCGCTCACCATACGCCGCTGGCAGCATGGTGACTATTTCTATCCCCTGGGAATGGATCAGATTAAAAAACTGAGTGACTTTTTTGTGGATGAAAAGGTACCTGTTCCTGTGAAAGAACGAACCTGGATCCTGGCCAACGGAAAAAAAATTGTATGGATCATGGGACACAGGATCGATAACCGCTTCCGAATCAAAGACAACAACCCAGAAGGTGCTATTTCTTAGGCTTCAGCCCGATATTACTCCTTAAATTTCCAAAAAACTTCTTCAGTTGCTCCTTATCCCTGGCTTTGAGCATCTCTGTGAGCAGAACTCATCTGCTCGTTGATCCTTTCAACCTGCTCCAGGCTATGGGGGCTTAAAAGGATTTCCGATAAGAGGTAATCATCCTCTGAAAGCAATCCTTCGGCAATATTAAGATGCTTCTTAAAGGTGGTTCCGGGTGCTTCCTGCTCTTTCATGATGGATGCAAATACCATGGTGGATGCAAAGGGAATGGAGAGGGAATAGGCAATGGTTTCGTCGTGCTCCTTGAAGGTATATTCGAAAATGTTAATCTTGAGACCGCTGTAGAATTTCCTGAAGAATGCCTTGCCCTCCTCGTCCGATTCAGAGATAATGATGGCACTCTCATCGCGCAGATCCTTTACATTTGCGAAGGTGGGACCAAACATGGGGTGAGTGGATACAAACCTGCGGCCCAGTTTCTTGTAGTAATCAGCCAATCCGTTCTTCACCGAGGTGATATCGGCAATGATGCAGTTCTCTGGGCAGGTAGGAGATAATCTCATTAAAAACGGACAGGGTTTTATCCAGGCTGACTGCGTTGATCAGCAGATCGGGACTGAAGTCAAGAATCTCCTCTAGATAGAGGAATTTCCTGGAATTGAAAAAATACTTCATTTTGGTGCGGTCTGTATCAAAAACTCCCACTTCGTAATCAAGGCAGAGTGATTCTACCATCCATGAGCCCATGTTTCCGGCTCCGATAATTGCAATACGCATGCTCTTCTTTGCTTATTTCTGTTTATAAATCCTTGCCGTCTGCTGTGCCTGTAACATAAAATCGGCCATTACAATTGCTGCTGCTGCTTCCACCACAACCGGCACCCTCAGTGCAATACAGGTATCATGCCTTCCTTCGATCGCCAGGTCCTCCATCTTCCCCGATTGCATATTTATGGTACGTTGCACCTGGTGGGTGCTGGAAGTGGGCTTCACAGCCACCCGGAAAATGATCTCATTTCCATTGGTAATTCCACCATTAATCCCTCCTGCATGATTGGTTTCAGTGGCTACCGTCGATGGAGACAATGTTGTCATTGTGCTCACTGCCGGTCATCCTGGCAGCCTGGAAACCCGACTCCAAATTCGATGCCCTTGATGGCCGGAATGCTGAATATCATATGGCTCATGACTCGCTTCAAGGGAATTAAAAAAGGGTTCACCCAGGGCACGGTGGAACCTGATTTATGGTGCACTCGACAATACCACCGATTGAATCTCCGGCTTCAATGGCCCTGTCAACGGCAGCATCAATATCTGCGCTGCCTCCAACCTCCAGAAGCTTGGCCTCAATCTTTACGGGACCAATCATTTTTTTGGCGATGACTCCCGCTGCCACCAGGCCAAGGGTCAGTCTGCCCGAAAAATGACCACCACCCCGGTAATCCTGGTAACCACCAAACTTCAGCTGCGCGGTGAAATCGGCATGACCCGGACGTGGGGTTTCAATCAGGTTCGTGTAGTCCCTGGACCGGGTATTGCTATTCTCAAACATGATCATCACCGGAGCACCGGTGGTTAGCTCATTGAAAACCCCGCTCATGATCCTTGGAATATCGGCCTCCCTTCGGGGAGTGGTTCCCTTAGCCCCACTTTTGCGCCTGGAAAAATCAGCGTTAAAATCAGCAGTGTTTCAAAGGGATTCCGGCCGGACAACCATCAATGACCACACCCACAGACTCGCCATGAGATTCTCCGAAAATACTGATTCTGAATAATGTTACCGAATGTGTTCATGATCCCTTTAATATTTTATAAATGGTCTCTAATTGCTCTGCATTCATTTGACCTGGGGCCGTTTCACCACCCATCGCCGGGTGAGGCAAAGGTAAACTCTGATCCAAGCAGCGGCGCTGCCACCCTTGTGATCCGCCCTATGGGCCCCATGCCCAAGGATCACCTTTCTTCCCGGATAGCTGTACAAGGAGAGAAGCTTGAGTACATCCTCCGTGGACTGCACCAAGGTGGCAATTTTAGCCACTACCCCTCCCCGTTTATAACATCCTCCAGTATGTTTCTTAACTCTTCCTCGCCGGGGTGTCCCGGTGAAATCATGGTGGGAAAAAATGAGTTCGCAAGCAGGTGTTTTCCACGCTCTGCATGACCTCTCTGCAAAGGCTTCGTTCAGATTCCAACTCAAGATCCACGTAGGAGGCTCCCAGCTCAATGGATTCCTTAAAAGCTCGATCCTCTCCTTTTCCCTGTAAACTCCCGGACGACAGGTAACAAGACTTTTTACACCTGCCGGAATCTTTGGAAAAAGTTCCGAAGGATGTGCATCCGAATGAGATCCAGTCTCAGTTCGATCAATTCGGCTCTCCCGTCAATGACAGGAATCAGCTGTGCAAGGTCACTGATGCTAATACAGATCATGGAGCATCGGTTTTAATTCATTCAGTGGAATGGGTCTTACCACTGCATTTCCCAGTCCGTCCAGCAATATAAAATGGATCACTTCACCGCTCTTTTTCTTGTCCTTCCGGATATTTGCATAGATCTCTTCCGGATTCAGTGAGATCTCAACGGGCAATCCGGCTGATATGATAAGTTCTTCAATGAGGCCAGCCTCATCCGATTTGAGCATTCCCAGGTTGACAGACAACCTGGAGGCCATGACCATCCCAAGGGCAACTGCCTGTCCGTGCAATAGTTTCTGATCTCTTTCAATGGCATGACCGATGGTATGACCAAAATTAAGCAAGCGTCCTGAGGCCCGATTCCTTTTCATCCTTCTCGACCACATCCACCTTGGCTTTCACCGAACGGGTAACCACCTCTTCAGAACACGCTGGCTTCAAGGGCAAGAAGCTCCTTCATATGATCCTTCAGGTAGTGCAAAAAAGCTTCATCCATGATGGCCCCGTACTTTATCACTTCGGCAATGCCTGAAATGTATTCCTTCCGGGAAAGGGTCTTCAGAAGATCCAGGTCACACCAGACAAAGGAGGGTTGCCTGATGGTACCGATCATATTTTTATATCCATCCAGGTTTACCCCGTTCTTCCCTCCAATGCTGGCATCCACCTGACCAAGCAGGGATGTGGATATAAATCCAAAAGGGAGCTCCCTGCAGAAAAGTGGAGGCCACAAAACCAGCCACATCTGTAGCCAGTCCCCCTCCTACTCCCACCAGGAGAGTGGATCGGTCCGCTTCAATTTTTACAAGGTCCCGGTAGAGTTTCTCCACCGTTTCCAGGGTTTTATAACGCTCCCCTGAAGGGACAACCAGGCAGGTATAAGGACAGAAAGCTTCATTGTGCTCGCACAATACATTCTCATCCACCAATAGAATGGGACTGGGACTGATGTTTGCCAGATCCTCTGACAAGTGCTTTGCCCACAGAAATGGCTGTGTTCCCGGAAGGTGTTTTCAGCTTAATCTGATGCATGGCCTACTCTTTATTCATTACACTGGTCTGATGGTTGATGGACTCCTGGTGAATGGAACGGAAAAGTTTTACAATAAACTCTTCACTGAGTCCCTTTCTGGTTCCCAAGGATGGTCCGGTTCTTCAACATATCATCCCATCGTTTGGTTTGAAGGATGGTAATATTATTATCCTTTTTATACTGACCTATCTTCTCTGATACCTTCATACGCTCCTCCAGCAGATTGATCAGCTTGTCATCCAGTTTGTCGATCTGGTCGCGCAGTTCAGCCAGGGTTAACATCAAGTCATCGTCCACTTCTGAATCTCTCAAAATGAGGCGGTCGAGTATGTTCTTCAATCCCTCCGGGGTCACCTGCTGCTTGGCATCACTCAGGGCCTTATCGGGATTGCAGTGGGTCTCAATGATCAGTCCGTCGAAATTCAGATCCATGGCCTTCTGGGAAATATCCAGGAGGAAATCCCTGTTACCACATATATGACTGGGATCGGTAATAATGGGCAGACCGGGAATCCTTCTTCTGAGTTCGATGGGAAGCTGCCATTGGGGTGAATTCCTGTAGAGGGTCTTATCATAGGTTGAAAAGCCCCGGTGTATGGCTGCCATCTGCTTGATGCCTGCATTGTTGATTCGCTCGATGGCCCCTATCCAAAGATCCACATCGGGGTTCACCGGATTTTTTACCATCACAGGAATGTTAACCCCTCTGAGGCTGTCGGCAATATCCTGAACTGCAAAGGGATTTGCAGAGGTTCGGGCACCGATCCAGATGATATCCACTCCGAATTTCAGGGCTTCATATACATGTTTCACATTGGCCACTTCGGTGGACACCAGCATGCCGGTCTCCTTTTTAACCGTCTGCAACCACTTTAGTCCTTCAGAACCTACCCCTTCAAAGGCATTGGGCCTGGTCCGTGGTTTCCAGATCCCGGCCCTGAAAATTTTAATCCCCATTTTCGCCAGGGGAATGGCTGTTTTCATGACCTGTTCTTCAGTCTCTGCACTGCAGGGCCCTGCCATTATGATGGGTTTGGTAAAAGACCTCACCCTCAAACTTCATCGGTTCTAATTCTAACATCAATTACCATATCGATTACTTATTCAAATTACTGATTTACCTTTTTTATACTCACCCAGAATCCCCAATGACGGAGTAAAGGGCCTGATCGCTTCCAGGGATTTCTTATACATATCATAATCATTGATCTCCACATCCACGAAAAACATGTATTCCCAATCCTTACCCGGGATGGGCATGGATTGAATCTTGGCCAGGTTAATCTCGTAATAGGAGAGGATGGAGAGAATTTTGGATAGTGAACCAAACTTATGTGCTACTGTAAAATAAATGGAGGCTTTGTTTACCTCCTCAGGGGGTATGCGTGACTCCGTTCTCTGAAAGGATCAGGAAACGGGTATAATTCATCTTGTTTGTTTCAATGCTTTCTGCCAGAATTTCCAGTCCGTATTTCTCAGCTGCCAGCCTGCTTGATATTGCTCCGGTATCCATCAATCTTCCTGTCGCAATTTCCTCTGCACTGAGGGCCGTGTCAATGCTCTCTATAAGCCTGATCCGCGGATGGGCATCAAAAAAGTCCTGGCACTGCAGAATGGCCATGGGGTGAGAATAGACCTCCCTGAGCTCTGAAATCTTTACCCCGGGCATGGCAACGAGGTTTTGTTTGATCCTCAGGTAGATCTCCCCGATGATGTGCATCTTTGAATTGATGATCAGGTTGTAGTTGGGGATAATGCTGCCGGCCAGAGAATTCTCAATGGCCATAATTCCATAATCTGATTTGCGGTCCTGAACCGAAGAAACCATATCCCTGAATGTATTCCTGGGAAGGATTCTGATCTCCTCATTTTCAAAATAATGATGTGCCGCAATCTCATGAAAAGCACCATACCCACCCTGTATTGCAATTGTCTTTGCCATGATCCTAAAACAAAAAACCCGACTTCTAGCCGGGTACCAAATGTATAAAACAATCCCGACCAGCTTATCTACCAGTAAAAAAATAAAAGTAATATACGCTGAATCCGAGGCCATGTGTAATTTTTCGGATGTAAAAGTAAGCAATTATTAGCAAATATCGCAACTATCATTACAATATTGAAAGATATCTGGAGAAATAGTAATCTTTTGTTAATATTGATGCCATGAAGATCAAAGAGAGGTATGAAAAGGTGATTGCCTGGTTTAGCGAAAGCATGCCGGTGGCCGAAACCGAACTTGATTATACGCGATCCCTATGAGCTACTGGTGGCCGTAATCCTTTCGGCCCAGTGCACCGACAAACGGGTAAATCTGATTACGCCCGCATTTTTTCAACGACTTTCCGGATGTATTATCCCTGGCTGATGCAGAAGTGGAGCAGATATTTGAGCTGATTAAAAGCTGTTCCTATCCCAACAACAAGGCAAAACACCTTTCCGGAATGGCAAAAATGGTATCGCAAGAATTCGAAGGGCAGATTCCCGATACAATGGAAGACCTTCAAAAACTGCCCGGAGTGGGACGAAAAACAGCCAATGTGATCCTTTCTGTGGTTTTTAATCAACCGGCCATGGCCGTGGATACACATGTATTCAGGGTGGCCGTCCAGAATCGGACTTACCAGCGGGGGCAAAAAACCCCTATGAAACTGAGATGCAACTGATCAGGCATATTCCGGAGGCATGAAATTCCCCGGGCTCATCACTGGCTGATCCTGCACGGCAGATATGTTTGCACTGCACGAAATCCAGCCTGTGATAGCTGTGGACTCAGTCACCTTTGCAGATACGTTGAAAAGAAAAATCAAAAGTTGAAAGTCATTTTTTATACATTTGATCAACACGTTGAAATGGTGAAATGCGAAGATTAGTCACTCATCTTTATTGCTGGTCGCTCTTTTGCTGGTGGGCACATCCTGCCTCCACTCCTTCCATCGACTTCAGTGCCGGTCGTTATAACAATGTCTGCAAATCACTTCACAACGATGTCCTCTTTATTTTGTATTTGTGGATAGCACGGACCACCTATCCGTGGAGTGAATTTGATATTCTGACAACCATCGACTCCATCAAGCTTGCTGCACACTGGCTGGAAAAAGAGGCCAAAGCGCTGGGCATACCCCTTCATATTAAAACTGATTTCTATATCGGTGATGAATATACCACCGATTCAGAAAAATCTTCCACAAAACAGTGTGAATGAGATGCATCAAGGAGTTGAATCTTGATGAGGGGATGAAGTCCCTGAGCAGGTGGGGTGATAATATCTCCAAAACCGTTGGGGAATCTCTTTATATCAAAGAAAAAGACGGAATACCCGGCAGTAAAGAAACCGGCTACAAAAGAACGGCTTATTGCTTTTCTAAGGGATGAATACCAGGTGGAAAGTGTGGCCATGCTCATGCTGGTTAACAACTATTTTAAGACCGATATCTCTATAGCAGTCAATACGCTGCAAAATGATGATGTGGAGTTTGCTGTGGTCAGTTATAAATACCCTTCTGAAATTGCTCATAATTTTCTGCATCTTTACGGGGCAGCCGATCTGCATGAGACTCATTTCAGAAGAAACAAACGAAATCTGAAACTGGCCGCAAGTGCATTTCCGGATGATATCATGTCGGATGTTTATGCCCGGCCTTTGAATGAACTTGAAATTGGACCTTATACACAATATATGATCGGATGGAGCGAAGAGTTGGACAAGGAATATGAACCCTTAATGACCGAGAGATTTACCCTTTTTAAATAAAAAAAAAGTGTTATTTTTACTTAAATATGGCGTTGCTACAATAGTGATTGGCAAGTGATCCATTTAACCCAGTGATTAAACAAGTTTACCTATGAACCGAAACCTATTATTATCCGGTAAATTCTTTCTTCTTCTGTTTGTCTCATTTAGCCTATTGCTTGTCAGCTGCAATCAGGGAACCAAAACAGGGAGTGAAGGATCGGGGGAATTTGAAGCATCCGGCAATCTGGATGCAGAGACCCAGGAACAGTTAAATACCGCCAAGCGCATTTTTTATTCGCTGCCCTCTCCCCTGGAGACAGCCATGTTAATTAAAAATGCTGGTGCCGCATACAATGAAGAGCTTCTTAATCCAACTGGCAACACTTCCCGTTATATTACATCAAAAGGCAAGGCTCTGAACCTGGGGATCTACTCCACAGATCTGAGTTACGCCAGTCTGTTTGACCAGACTCAGGCTACCCTGGATTATATCGGTGCAGCAAAAGAGATGGCCGATGGCTTAAATATCCTCGACGCCATTGATGAAGAGACCATCTCAACCCTGGAAGAAAATATCAACAACAGGGAGATGATCATCGATATCATTTCGGAGACTCTGATGAACTCCAGCTCCTTTTTAAAGGAGAACGGCTTGGAGTCAACTGCTTCGGTCGTTCTTGTGGGTGGCTGGATGGAAGGTCTCTATATTGCCACCAACCTGGTAGACGAATCCAAACTAAAAGGAAATAAACTCGTTGAAAGGATTGTTGATCAGAAGCTTTCCCTTGATATTATTGTCAATCTCCTCATGCAATCCTCGGAAGATGAAGATGCAATGGCCGTTCTTGGAGGATGTTAAGACTCTGAAAGTTATATTCGATAAAATCACAATTGAACAGGGCGAGGTTACTGCAGTCGAAGATTCCGAAACCAATGTCACCACCTTGAAATCAGAATCATCCATTAAGATTTCCAAGGATGTGTTCCTTGAGTTGAAAACCAAAGTATCTGAGATTCGCAGTAGCTACATATCCTAAACCCAAAAGAAAATGACTAAAAAGGGCTTTCTTTTTATATCCCTGATTGTTTGCATGATCTGCTTTGCCTGTGGCATTGAACGGGCAGTGCAAGCAATTTGCCAAAAACACATGCAAACCAGGACTGGACCCTTACCAGCACGATGGTAACTATGATGCTGCAGCCCTTCTGGTTGAAGGGTGAACAGGCGGATATGTACCGTGTCCTCCATGCCGATGTAAATTACAGGATCGGGGTTTGCGGATCTGGCAATCTCTCTTCAATTCACTTTAAAGTGCAGGATGTCAGGGACAATTTTAAAGTAATTTACGATAACAGTGAACATGACTTCGATTGGAAATGGGATGTAAACCTTGAATCGAGCAGGCAACTTACGAATCGTTGTGTCGGTTCCCGATTTCGGAGATGAAAACTCAAACTCCCCTGAAGAGGGATGTGTCACTGTTATGATTGGGTCAACCGATTTCTAATTACCGGAACTCTTAATTCATCTACCATGACTAAGAAAAGCATTCTCTATCTATCAATTCTGGCCAGCTTGCTTGTTCTTCCAAATGCGCTGAATGCTCAGTGTAAACAGTTTGCCAAAAACACCTGTAAAGCCGGGCTGGATCCATATCAGCATGATGGAAACTATCATGCAGCACTTTTGATCGAAGGAGAAGAGGCCGAACTATATAAGACCTTCTATTCCGACAGACAATACAGGATAGGCGTATGCGGAGCACCAAACCTGGAACGAATTGAATTCAAAATCATCGATTCCAGAAGCGGGAAAGTACTGTATGATAACAGTCAGCATGATTATGAGTGGAAATGGGATTTCAAACTGGAATCGAGCCAGCAATTAAAGATCATGATCAGGGTAGCTGGCCCCTGAAGGAAATTTGGAGGAGCCTGAGGAGGGATGCGTAGCCATCATGTTTGGCTCAAAGGATGATTAGTTTAAAGAATACCGATAATATAGCTTAATATATAAAGGGTTGTCTGGCTGTTGCGGACAACCTTTTTATTGTTATATTTATCACACCAACAAATTCTAAACTTTTCACCCCTATGGACCCCGAACAAAATCAGTATCATTTTAGTTTTTTCAAACCCACCACGGAAAGTGCCAGGCATAACAGAAACATGGTTATGCAATTTGTCCTGATCTGGGCTGTAGCGATCTTTGGTTTTCAGATTCTTCTGAAAATCCTCGAAAAACCAACTCCCGAAGCTGCCTACCTGCTCTATGAACAGAGCTGGCCTGCCATTGAGGCTGGAAGCCATGATGTACAGGACCTTCAAAGCTCGGCCCAGGCTGCACTGTCTGTACTGGGAAAGGTTCAAATCCAGCCTGCCCACAGAGATGCACTTGACAATGCTGTAAGCTGGTTTGCCTGGCAAATTGCTGACAGTCTCCAGCAGGTAAGGCTTTATGCTGCACTCACCGAGTTTGAAGAGCTTGCTGCCAAGATTGAACTCATTACCGACGAAACTTATATCGCCAAAAAAGAGCTTCTTATTCCCATTCTTGAAGAGCTTTATGGTCTATCACCCATATGACATCAGAGTGAAAATTGCCCCTCTTGAGGTTCACTCCTCACTACTGGAATCTTTTAATGATGAAAACCGGAAGGTGTTCATGGAAGCCATGGATTTGTACCTGGTACATAACCAATCCGTTCTGACGGATACTAATTTCCTGGGCTTTCCCTTCCACTATTTCTACACTGCTGTATTCCTGTTGATCCTATTCGTAGGTCTCTGCTGGTTATATTGCGTGCGAACAGACATGTTCAACAAGAAATATGGCATTGAAGAATAATCCTTCTGTTCATCACCAAAAGACAACAATCATGAAAAAAATATTGATACCTACACTTTTATTGGCTTCTCCCACCCTTCTCCAGGCAGCTACCGCTGCAACTCAGCTGGAGGGTGGTTTTAAAGTCGGACCTGCCATTATCCTGATCACCATCCTGATCCTTTTCGTATTGGTCGGGATTGTTTTCAGGGCAAAAGATACTACCGATTTCTATGCCGCAGGCAGGGGAATATCGAAGGTAGGATCGGGTATGGCCATTGCATCCAACTGGATGAGCGCAGCCTCTTTCCTGGGAATGGCTGCATTGATGTACGGATCTGGTTATCACGGACTGGCCTATGTGGTTGGCTGGACAGGAGGTTATGTACTACTGCTGATCCTGATGGCTGGTCAGATCCGAAAATACGGAAAGTATACTGCGGCAGATTTTATCGGTGACCGCTATTATTCCAAAGGACTGCGTGCAGTGGGTGCCATCATTGCCATCCTGATCTCCATCTCCTATTGTGTGGGACAGTTTGGCGGAATCGGACTCATGTTCAAATGGATTCTGGGAATTGATTACGCCCTGGCTGTGATCATTGGAGGGGCTGTTGTCCTGACATATACCCTGATTTCCGGGATGCTGGGGGTAACAAAAAACATGCAGATCCAGTACGTGATCATCATTATCTCCTTCCTCATTCCTCTTTTCATCCTCACAGTCAAATTTGATTACTTCTGGCTATTGCCTCAAATCGGTTACGGTTCGGTTGTTTCTGATGCGGTTAACGGACTCCCAATCAATGAGGTAAAGGGCCTTTACAACTCTCTGGGTCACGATTATGCCGCGGTACCTGTTCCCGAGTTCGCCATGCCCTGGGATCCGCCCACCGGGAAAACTTTCTTCCAGTGGATGGCCATTGCCTTTTCGCTGATGATCGGTACAGCCGGACTGCCCCACGTTATTCAGCGATTCTATGTGGTTCCAAAAGCCAGGGATGCCAGATGGTCGGTCGTATGGGGGCTCTTTTTTATCTGTATTCTTTATTGGAGTGCTCCTGCTTATGCCGCTTTTGGAAAGATTCTCTCGCTAAACCCTGAAGTGGGAACCCTGGCCAAGGATGCCATCGTTGTTTATACCGCCCAGCTGGGCAATGTGAATCCGCTGATCGTGGGATTATTGGCTGCCGGAGGGGTTTCTGCGGCATTTTCAACGGTATCCGGACTCCTTGTTGCAGGTTCATCGGCATTTGCCCATGATCTGTATGTTAAGGTGATAAATCCCAAGGCCTCCCCCAAGAGCCAACTGCTGTATGCAAGACTGGGAACTGTTCTTATGGCAATTATTGTAACCCTGATCGCATTGAAAAACTTTGCACTTATCGGACAGCTTGTGGCCGTAGCATTCTCACTGGCCGGTTGTACCATCTTCCCACTCTTCCTGCTTGGTATCTGGTGGAGCGGATCAAACAAGGCCGGGGCGATTGCCGGGCTGATTACCGGAGGTAGCATTTCACTTATCGCCATTACTTACTTTATTGCAGGGAAATCGGGGCTTATGCCTGCCGGCGCATGAATTTATCTGCTTACTGGCTGGAGGCATGGTATTTTGCCTGGATAGGAGCCCCGCTTGCCATTCTGGTTCACATCATAGTTTCCAAATTAACCAAGGAAACCCCACTGGAAATCAGAAAGTTCCTGGTCGAACAGGTACATAGTTAATGAGCGCTGCCCATTCAAAAGCAGGCAGGACCCTGGTCCTGGTGATGCTTGCAGTGGTGATTGCCGGGGTTTTGATCGCGCGATTTTATTATGGGAGAGTCAACCGCGCGACTGACCCCAGGATACTGCACGCCCGGGAACTTTACGCTCAATATGACCAGGTGGCCAGAAGTGGTAATTTCTACGCTGTTTTTAATCTTCTGGACTCCATTGAACTGATATACAATAGCACAGAACATTACCGTGGCTCATTTGAAACGGGAGTGATTGAGAATAACCGGGCCGCTGCACTGCTTACCATTTCTCTTTATGGTGATAGCATCGACCTAAAAAACAATCCCTTTCACGATCTGGATTCAGACTCGCTTGTAAAGATGGCTCGGATTCATGTCCTAAAGGCCATCTCCATCTATGAATCATGGGGCGTGGCGTTTGAAGGACTTTATGCGGCTGAAATTGAAGCACTTATTAAACCAGATTTTGTACTGGGACTGGAGGAAGAGGAGCCGGATAAGGTGGCGGAATTTATGGAGAACCGGGTACAGGAAATTGAAGCAGCCCTGGGTGAGAACGACCGGAGGTTATCGGTTTGCCGCACAAATCTGGGGGTGATTTACCGGCAACAGGGTGCTTACCTGGAGGCCGTGCAACAATATGAGCTGGCTATTTCACTGTGGGATCGCAATCTGGATGCTGAGAACAACCTGAACCGCCTGTTGAACAAACCACTGAAGAAAAGGACCTTAATTCAGAAAATATTCCCTCCGGAGCGGGAACAATAAATTATACGAAAAGCTAACAAACCAAACATACTGATCGATGAAAAGAGTAAGCATCGCTTTGCTGATGATCCTGATGATTCAGGGACTGTGGGCCCAGGAAAAGGGGGCTGAGGAGGAAAAGGCAGAAGAAAAAGTGAAAACGGAAGAGAATAAATTCGGAGTGAAATTCTCCGGTTTCGTCAAGAACGATTTTTTCTATGATACGAGGCAAACCGTGGCGGCCCGTGAGGGACATTTCCTACTCTGGCCTGCAGCTGAGAATCCTGGATATGAACGGCGATGATATCAATGCCGGTACCAACTTCAACATGCTTGCCATACAATCAAGAATAAGCCTGGCTCTCAGTGGACCGGATGCTTTGGGGGCCAAAACCTCAGGACTGATTGAAGGAGATTTTTTTGCACAGGCAAATGACAACATTGATCTTGTTCCGGCTCCGGCACGCCTTCGTAAAACTAAATTGGACCCATTTTGAAGCATTGGCAGGCCAGTACTGGAATCCTCTCTTCGTTACTGATTGTTTTCCAGGAACAGTGTCTTTTAATACAGGGACTCCATTGCAATCATTCTCAAGGAACCCCCAGATCCGGGTCTCATTTAATACAGGAGGACTGAAACTAACTGCGGCCGCACTCGCCCAGCGGGACTATGCCAGTGTGGGGCCCTCTGGGAGCCACTTCCGTGTATTTGAGGAATTCTGCCATACCTGACATGCATCTTCAGGCTCAATACGGTTTCAAGAATGAGTCGGGAACCGGCCTGGTTGCCGGAGCTCGGACTGGCATATAAAACCCTGGTTCCCCGCCTTTCAAGCGAACCCAGTGAGGGTGTAGTATACAAGGTCAATGAAAAGGTAGGGGGCCTGACTGCCATGGCCTTTGCCAAACTGACCACCAAACCCATTACGGCCAAACTGCAGGTGCGTTATGGAGAAAATATCTCCGATCTGCTGGCCATCAGTGGTTTTGCAGTGACCAATATCACGATCCTGTTACCGGACTTCAGGAATACTCGCCAATGAAGAGTTTGACTTTACTGGGCTGAAGTCCATACCAACGGCAATCCTCAGGTGGGAATTTTCGGAGGTTACACCCTTAATATGGGATGCAAGGACGAAAGAGGCAGCGTGCTCTATCCGGTTTATGGACTGGGTACCGACATTCGTTCTCTTTACAGGATTTCTCCCCGGTGATTTACAATGTGGCAAAATTTCGACTGGCCCTTGAACTTGAATACACCTCTGCTGCTTATGGATCCAATTATGATACTTCTTTATATCCCGAGCGAAACGACAGTGGTTGGAAACCTGAGGACCCTGCTGGCAGTATACTACTTCTTTTAGACGGTTTTATTTCTGTTAACTAAGTTTTTGCAGCAGGTAGTGCCCGGTATGGGTTTCTTCTGGGATATTTTCCGGGATTCCTTCATAGACGAGTCCTGCCTCCCTGGCTGCCTCCTTCAGGTCCCAGATCAATGATCCAGTCGGCACATTTGATCACCTCCAGGTTATGCTCGATGACCAGCACGGAATGCCCTTTTTCCAGAAGAGACTCAAGAGATGCCAAGTAGCAGTGAGATATCGTGTATATGCAGACCTGTGGTGGGCTCATCAAAAATGAACAGGACCTTCTCATCGTCGGATTCTTTACTCAGGAAAAAGGCCAGTTTTACCCGCTGGCTCTCACCACCACTGAGGGTACTCGAGGACTGGCCCAGCTTCACATATCCCAGTCCAACCTGCTGCAAGGGTTTCAATTTTCGGACAATGTGCTTTTCAGCGGAACCATCTGCCTTCGCCAAAAAACTCAATGGCCTCATCAATGGTCATTTCCAGAACATCATAAATATTCTTGTCCCTGTACCTAACCTCCAGGATTTCATCTTTAAATCTTTTTCCATGACAGCTCTCACAAACCAGCCTCACATCTGCCATAAACTGCATCTCCACCCTGATCTCCCCTTCACCCTGGCATTCTTCACACCTTCCTCCATCGGTATTAAAAGAGAAATGTGAAGCTTTATAATCCATTTATTTTTGAAGCCTGCTGAGCTGCAAACAATTTCCGGATCTCATCAAAAGCTTTCAGATAGGTGACAGGATTGGAGCGGGATGATTTTCCTATGGGATTCTGATTCACAAATTCGACCCTGTCCAGCAGGTGTATGATCTCCCTCGAGCAGATCATGTTTTCCAGGTTTTTCGCCCGTTCCATTTATCTTCTTATTCAGGGCCGGATAAAGAATTGAACTGATCAGGGTTGATTTACCGGAACCGCTTACACCGGTAACCACGGTAAAAACATTCAGGGGAAACTTCACATCAATACCAGTCAGGTTATTTTCCCTGGCCCCACAATCTTCAGGTAATTGCTCCATTTCCGCCTTGAGGAAGGAACGGGAATCTTTGCCAGTGCCATTCATATACCTGGCTGTCAGACTCTTCTTCATCCTTTAACAGAGCCTTGAAACTGTCCTTCAAAAACCACCTCACCCCCATGTCTTCCGGCCATGGGTCCCATATCAATCACATGGTCTGCCGATCGGATGATCTCCTCATCATGCTCAACAATCAGCACTGTATTTCCCAGCTGCTGTAGTTCTCTTAAAACTCCGATCAACTGTTCTGTATCCCTGGAATGCAAGCCAATACTGGGTTCATCCAGGATATAGAGTGAGCCCACCAGGCTGCTTCCCAGGGAGGTTGCCAGGTTGATGCGCTGGCTCTCCCCTCCCGAAAGTGTTGATGATAAACGGTTCAGGGTCAGATATCCCAAACCCACACTGGTCATAAAGCTGATCCTGGTATTGATCTCCTTCAGCAAGCCTTTTCGATACCTCCTTCTCCTTTCGGGGCTGCTTAAGGTTGCTTGAAAAAATGCTTCCAGCTCCACAATGGGCATATCTACCAGCTCTGTAATTTTCTTTCCTCCAACCTTTACATAGCCTGCCTCTTTTCTCAGACGGCTACCATTGCATTCCGGACAGGTGGTTTTCCCCCTGTATCGGGAAAGCATCACCCGGTATTGTATCTTATATTTCTTTTTCTCAAGGTGATCGAAAAACTTATTCAATTCCTCTGAAGTGGCGGTTGCCGGTCCATAGCAAGTTTTTGCTGGTCTTCGGATAGCTTGATGAATGGGTTTATGGATGGGAAAATCAAACTGTTCTGCATTCATCAGCAGTTTTTCCTTCCACTTCTTCATCTTCTCGCCCTTCCAGCATACTATGGCATCATCATAGACCGAAAGGCGCCTGTCGGGAATCACAAGATCCTCATCAATACCCATTACTTTTCCATAACCCTCACAGGCAGGACATGCTCCCAGGGGATTATTGAAGCTGAACAGATGTTCGGAAGGTTCCTCAAACTCAATTCCATCGGCCTCAAATCGGGTGGAAAACTCCTCCATATCACCACCCTCAGGATCCCATATCATACAATGTCCATGACCTATCTGAAGTGCTGTCTGAACCGAATCCCCAAAACGGGAAACAGAATCTTCATCATTTTGTACCACGATCCTGTCCACCACCAGATTCAGGGGAAGCTTATCAAAATTCACCCGACCTCCTCTTCATTTCTTCAAGGGCAAGCAATCTCATTTCCCACTTTGGCACGGGTCATGCCCTGTCCAGCATAAATATCCAGCTGATAATCAACATCTTTATCTGCCTGTAGCTTTACAGATGAGAGAATCACCAATCGTCTCCCCTCCTCCCTGGAAAGTATATAGTCCACCACATCGGAAACGGAATGCCTTTTCACCAGTTTCCCGGAGACCGGTGAATAGGTTTGACCAGTCCGGGCAAAAAGAAGCTTGATGTAATCATAGATTTCGGTGGAGGTACCCACCGTGGATCGAGGATTCCGTGTGTTCACCCTTTGTTCAAGTGCCACTGCAGGAGGAATTCCATGTATAAAGTCCACATCGGGTTTATCAATGCGGCCCAGAAACTGCCGGGCATAGGCGGAAAGGCTCTCCACATATCTTCTCTGTCCTTCAGCATAAAGTGTATCAAATGCCAGGGAGGATTTACCCGAACCGGAAAGTCCCGTAATCACCACCATCTGGTCCCTGGGAATACGGATTTCAACATTTTTCAGGTTATGAACCCTGGCTCCTTTTATATGAATTTCCTGGTCGTTAATAGCTGGCATCAAATTTGCAACCTAAAAGTAGCATATTTTGTAGTAACAATTATTTTTAGTTACTTGCAGACATAAAATTTTAACAAAAAAAAACTCGCCTATAAAACACCTCTACGCTTAACCAACAGGAGAGAGAATTTGAAAAGAAGTGAATTGAACGACCAGGAATTGGTTCAAGCATATATCAAAGGTGATCAATCAGCCATTGAATTGTTAATTACGCGGCATCGCAGTAAGGTGTATACTTATATAATGCTCACTATTAAGAACCAGCAACTTGCTGAGGATCTTTTTCAGGAGACCTTTATCAAGGTAATCCAGTCCCTTCGAGGGGGTAAATACAAGGACAATGGCAGGTTTCTTTCGTGGGTAATCCGAATTGCCCATAACCTGATTATCGACCATTTCAGGAAAGAGAAGCAGATGAATTCAGTATCCAATGACGATACTGAAGTGGATCTTTTTAACAGCAAGAAATTTTCCGATAAGAACATCGAAGAGATCATTGTGAGCAGCCAGATTCAGATCTGAGCTTAGGACCCTTATCAATGAACTTCCTGCCGACCAGCGGGAGGTTGTTCTTCTCAGGCATTACGGTGAATTGAGCTTCAAGGAGATCGCCGATCAGACAGGTGTAAGCATCAATACTGCCCTGGGCAGAATGCGATATGCACTGATCAATCTGCGAAAAATGATCAATGAAAGGGAGCTTTCTCTTACAGTTTATTAAGAAACTTTCACATTTTTTTACAATATCCTGAACTAATTAGGCGTTGTATAGGATGAAAACCTAATTTAAATTGCCTATGGTAAAAGTTTCTACCCTATTTCACCGGGTGGACGGATTTGATGAAACAAATACATCGGACGAGACCCGGGAACTTTCTGATCAACTCATAGACAACCAATTTTTAAAAGATTTACTTGAACCCTCTGTTGTTTGATCCGGGAGACGAACTGGTGCAGCGCATTCTGCACAATGTCTAACTCAAGGGCTGCCTGCTTCAGGTCGGCCCTTTTTTCGGTGCATTGCCCGCTAGCCTGAATACCATTTCCTAAGGATGGTCCCTGCAATGCCACTGGAAAAAAAAGTATAGCTCACTATGCGTTAAGACGCTGATGGCAGAACAGATGTGAACACCTGCTGTTTCGGTACGAAGGCGGGATTCTCCCAGATGCAAGGGTTTATATCCTGCATCGCAAGGCTGCTTCAAGCTCCTCTTCAGTGAAATCTCCTTCGGGACCCACCAGTATGGTATATTGGCCGGATGGCTTAAGATCATGCAGCGAAATGCGGTCCTGGGGATAGCAGTGTGCAATGGCCAGGGTTCCGGTCTGATCCTGCTTTCAGAAAGTGATCCATCCCACAGGTTCTGATAATCTGGTTTAAAAGCCTTCAGAGACTGTTTCATGGCAGAGACCAGGATGCGCTCCAGTCTGTCCATCTTCACCTGTTTTCGTTCGCTTCGCTTACAGATCAGGGGCGTAATCCTGTGAAATTCCAATTTCAGTGGCCTTTTCCAGAAACCATTCGAAACGGTCCATGTTCTTCGTGGGAGAAATGGCAATATGAAGCTGGTAGGGAAGTGGTTTGTAATTTTCCACATGTGAGATGATGCTCAAAAGACAGGCTTTGGGATGGTCATCCTGAATCCGGGCTTCATACCATCCCCCTGCCCCATCAATGAGGATTACCGTATCACCTTTCATTAAGCCGGAGCACCCTGATGGCATGTTTTGACTCCTGCTCATCCAGAACATGGGTATCACCTGTGATTTCGGGTGTATAGAAAAGATGCATGGCATATAATTGAACCTAAAAATAGTAAATTAACAGGCTAAAGTTTCAAAAATGTTCAGAATTGGTCTGCTTTCCGATACCCATGGATATTATGATCCGCGTATTGCCTACTCTTTTCAGCGAAGTTGATGAGATCTGGCATGCCGGTGATGTGGGAGATTATGAAGTTATTTTACAACTCAATTATATTGCTCCGGTGATTGCGGTTTACGGAAACATTGACGGTACGCCGATTCGTTCCAGGTATCCTGGTCACCAGCGTCTAAGGAGGGAAGGCCTGGATATTTGGATGACACACATTGGAGGTTATCCCGGCAATTATGACAGGCGGGTAAGAGATGTTATTTATAAAGATCCGCCAGGACTTTTTATATCCGGCCATTCTCATATTCTGAAAGTGATCCCCGATAAAAAGGGCGGCTTCCTTCATATGAATCCGGGATCAGCAGGTCGGAATGGTATGCACCAGGTTCGCACCCTTATACGCTTTGAAATTGAACAGGGAAGGGTGAACAACGCAGATGTGATTGAACTTGGCCCCCGCTCTGGCTAGTTATCTTCATATTCCAGGAAACGGTCAATAAACAGCTGCATTCTTCGCTGGGCTGCCAGGCTGTAAACATATTCGGCCTGTCCCGGATTGGCCTTGATCCTTCTGTCTTCCGGGTTTCAGTTCAAATACGATGCTTGTTAAATTCCTGTTGGAGGATAGTACCTGCAGTCCTCCCGGTGAATAGGCAATGTAGTAGTAGGTTCTGTCATCCGACCCTGAGGTAGATGTCGAAGATATCACCGGAGCCTTTTTCCACCAGTTCCACATAGGCTTCAACTTTCTTATTGACCTGAATATCACCAATATTACCTATCCCTACCTTTCCTTTGTATCTGAACGACCGCGTATCCTGGTTCCACTTCAGGGGCAAGTCATTGAAAAAGATCGTATACTTCCATTCGGGCGGAATCTCTTCGTAGACACCCATCAGACCGAGCTGGCGTTGCAGCGTTCCGGCCAGCTTATCTCCCAGGAGGTCCCGCATGGCCAGCTCGTAATGGCGACTTGTCAGATCCACCGGATCCAGATTGGTCATACTGTCAATCTCCCGCCCCATGATATTGAGCGCATCTTCAGAAAACAAAAAGTCCAGGCCCAGTATCAAATTCGTTTCAAACCTGTCTTCTGCCACAAAATGTGTTGCGTTCCCTGCAGATTTGATCTTCACCTGTCCATAATCCAGGGTCAGGTCCACCGGCCCTTCTCCGTAAACCTGGCAGGTTTTGGTGTCCAGACTAAGATAATTTCCGGACATGTTCTGATTGGCAAGTTTTTCTCTCTGCGCGATGATATAACTTTCCTTCGCAGGATCATAGATAAGGGTTCCCCAGGAATTTGGTAATATTGGCATCATAATAATCCTTCCGGGAACTCCAGGAAAGCCGAGTAGATATGGGTTGAATCCCGGGTAATCAGCGTTCCTGCAAAAAGTTTGTTCAGATCCGTATTCATCATATTCTCTCCCACAGGGATCCTGATATTCTGAAGGATTTATATCCGCTGTAAACCTTAACCAGCCCTTCCCTATGCTGCAGTCATGCACGATGCGAGTACCACCATCAAATGTTAAGGTGGGCTTATCTGCAAAAAGCTTCACCTCACCCTGGAAATCAAAGAAGGGACTAAGCATAAAGGGATCATCCGCATCGACCGTTCCCAGGGACCGGGTCACCAGGGAGGTATCCACCCAAATTTTATCGAAAAAGAGTTCATAGCTGTTCCCAAAGGCATCCTGTAATCGTAATAGGCAGATCCGGTGTATTCCTTGGCCCTCTGTATGGCAATCGATTGCTCCATAAAGCATGTGTCGCCTGTTATACTGATTGGCCAGCACCCTGGCATTTCCAGCAGATTCATGCTGGCCTCATAGCCTCATCTCGACCTCCCCGGAATCAGGAAAAATATAGGCATCTGCAACTTCAATGAATGGTACCTTGCTGGCAGATATGTGACGGTCTGCAAAGTCATAGCTGCCTCGGGTGCAACAAAATGAAGGACTATCCTGGCCGGGATGAAGGGACCTGTAGAATGGGCCCGTTGGTTTTGAGGGAATCGATGCCGATGTCAACATTGTTTCCAGGAAGGAGCTTGCTATGCGAAAGCGTCGACCTTTCCTTCATCCATGTACCAGGTGAACTGATCCAGATGTGTTTCATAAAGTTATAGGGGAACTCTATCCTGGTCTGGTCTCCGTTGGCAGAAAATTCACCTTTACGCTTGATCGATATCCACTAAAAAGTTTCACATCCTCGGTGAGGAAGGCGAAATCCTGGTTCCAATCGCCCCTTAGCTGAACTCCTGCCGAATCGGACATAATGGTCCTTGAATCAAAACGAAAGCGATCCGATTCAAATCTGGCATTCTTCATGGCCATGGCCCCGGAATCCGCTCAGACCCGTAGGCCTTAATTCCAGGTTCTCCCCCATGAAAAATGGAATCATTGAACATGCGAAAGGTCTCCTCTACCCGTTTCACTTTCATCACTTGCTCGTGGGCTAAAAGGGTAATATCAGCCACTGTATTCTCCACCTGGGGAAACTCGGTGGCTTCAAGGCTCTCCCTGATCACGAATGCTTCGGGTACGGGCCATCAGTAGAATCGGGGTGCATCATAAATCTGTCTGACCAGGTGGTTGAAGTCAGGTAATCGAAGGAACCAAATCCGCGTAATCCACTGCTGCTCATTTCAATATCATTATAAAACGTTCCCAATCCACCGTACAGGTCTATTCCCTCTTCAGGTGTCTGCATGATAAAATCCCAGTGAATTGTCTTCGCGCAAGGTCATCTGCATTTCCAGGGGAGGCAGGATTCCTGCCGATGTAAAGGTCCCATGAGGGGCAATGGCCTCGGGCCTGAAATTATCAAGACTGTCGATGGTAAAGGCTTCCAGCTGGAAATAAAAAGAATTTCGGTCATAAACACCATTCTGAATATTCGGACTGTCGAAATATATAAATGATTTATCCCTGGCTCGAGAAGGTCGGATACTGGGGATAACGTTCCAATCCTGATTTATTATTGGGTTCATCAATGAGGAGCTCACCTGTCATACTTTCAATGGCATTGTCAATTCCGATCAGATACTGGTTCTCCGTATTGATTTGCCTCACCTGTATTGATGGACATCTGCAGAGAATCGATCATCTGCATGGAAATTTTAAAGGAGTCGTACTGGAAAAAGAAATTATGTCCCGAAAATCTGAATAAAGCCTGCATCCACTACTCCGTCAAACTGGAAACTGCGGTTATCGCTTCATCACAACACTGTTGTCATTGGGAATCAGCCTGACATTCTGTGAATCACTTAAAAATATAATGGGAATTCCCCGAATGGTCAGGTCATGGCGTATACAGATCAAGCTCGGCATTGGAGACACCCTCCACCCGGGAGTTAAATCGTGATCACATCATAATCACGCTTTCGTGATGGATGCTTCGATATAATCGAACAGTTTCTGCCGCAAGGTGATCATCTGGGTTTCGTCATCGTAGTAGACAAAACCCAGTTTAGCCAGGCCCATAAGTTGATGCTTAACCTGGTACTCGGCATAGCCCGCATAATCTGCATAGGGACCCGAATTGAAGGTTCTTCCCCGCACCATTTTTGAATAAGCAGCCAGTTGGGCCAGTGGATGTGAATAATCCATCCCCTGCAGGCCCATGAAAAAATCGTAATTGAAAAAAGTGTTGGATTCAAAGGTGGCCCGTCCGATGGAAGAACCAAGCCGGGCCTGGAATTTCATCATAGTTTCTCCACGGGTCCAGAATAATTCATCGAAATTCATATCGATGTTATGATAGGTATTGGAATAGGGTCCCTGGGAAGTGAAATCCTCCGATTTACTGAGCCTCAGTTGCTCCTTGGCCACATCATAATCCATGATAAGATCGGGATGAAAAATTGAATCATTCCCAATAAAAATAGATACCTCAGTTATGGGAGAGCGGATAAACCGACCATTCATTGTGATTCGGTGTGATCTGGCCCTGATCCTGAGGGTATCACTACTGAAGATTTCTAGTTCAGCAGGTTCGCCCGCAACCCCCGATCCAACCAGGTTTGCTCCTTCGATGCTGATCCCCCCATTGTAATTAATTCCCGCTTCAAAATCATCCATTTTGTAGGAGTTCTTATAGGAACTAAACTGGGGGTATTTGGCCCTCTGTATGTCCTTGATCACAGTTACCTTATCCTCAAGTCTCCCCAGAACCGGACCATCCAAATAGTGCAGGGTAATATAGCATTGCCGAGTCGGCAAAATAGGAGGATGTCTTCAGGTTGATCATAAATTTGCCAAGATGGGCATACACTTCAGTATCCGGCATACCAACCCTCTCCCAGCTTACCCTTCCCCTGCTTCCCTCCCACTGCAGGGTAAGGGGATCAATGTAACCGCTGGCCTCCATGATCTGAATAAAATCCATGCCCGCATAACAGGCAACGGTCACATTATCAAACTGTACCGTCATGGTTTCATCTGTTTGGAAACGAAAAGAGGGAGTCGAAACCTTCCAGGTAATCAAATTGGAAGTATAAAAAATATTATCCTCCAGAAGGGAAAGTGAGAGCCCCAACCATTGTGTGATGTTTGGTAGACAGGGCCCTCTCTCCATTTAGAAATAGCTTAAATCCCTCCAGCCATTCATCATAACCATGTGAGGTCTTATTTTCATAAAAAAACTCCATCATAATCCTTTGGAAGCTGATGAATTGAGGTCTGGGCCGGCACTTCTTCTCCAGCATCAGGTTGGAGACTTCGATAATCTCCATCTGATGTTCGTAGGACAGAGAATCAAAAAGATGAACAAACCTTTCAAAATCAGGTTCCTCATCAGACTGCAGATTTGTTCCGGTAAATTTTCTTAGTTCAGATATGAACTGTAGCTGTATCACTCTGAAATTCACGAATGATCTGGCCCTCGATTGAAGGAAGCAGGCTGACAGAAATCAGAAGGATCAACAATCTTCTTATACCAGAATTTCTCATTCGCTAGGGTTTTTTAAAGGAGAGAGAGATCCAGTTGCTTAGCTCTGCCGTTTGCAGATGTTCCAGGCCACACTGGTAAGCAGCATTAAGGACAAACTGCACATCTTCGGCCAGGAAACCACTTACAAGCATGATTCCCTCCTTTGTAAGATGACGATTATATTCGGGAAGATCGCGCACCAGTATATTTCTGGTAATATTGGCAAGGATCACATCAAACTCCCTTCCTTCCAGTGAATCCGGCATCACCCAATATGATCTCCATGGCTGAAGCTCCGTTCTTCTCCACATTCTCCAAGGCATTCTCATAGGCCCACTGATCATTATCCACTCCCAGTACACTGCGCTGCTCCCTTTGAACATGCATAAATCCCAAGAACACCGGTACCGCAGCCCATATCAAGGACCCTGCTCCCTTTCAGCTCCTGGTTCATCATGGCCTCAATCATCAACCTGGTTGTATGATGATGACCGGTCCCAAAGGACATCTTGGGTTCAATGATGATGGTACAGGGAAGATCCTTGTCAGAATGATGAAAAGGTGCCCTGATGAGCACCTTTTCATCGATAAGTACCGGATCAAATTTTTTCTCCCACTCCTCGTTCCAGTTCTGCTCAGCAGTTTCATGAAACATATACTGGACCTTCATTCCCAGGACTGAAAGATCATCAATCAGCTGATTGAAATGATCTCCTGAGAAGAGCTCCGATGGGATATAAGCCTGTATCAGATCCTCATTCTCAATGAAGCCCTCAAATCCGATTTCCGACATCCTGGCCAGGAGAATCTCCCTTTCCGTGCTGCTCCAGGTTCTGATCGGTATTTCGAATTCGAGGTATGCCATTGAGTTAATAGCCTGATTCAATTAATATGCATTTACAATGGCAAGGAAATCCTCCGCCTTCAGGGCAGCTCCTCCGATAAGTCCACCATCCACATCAGGATTGGCAAAAAGTTCTGCTGCATTGGAAGGCTTGCAGCTTCCACCATAAAGGATGGACATTTCATCGGCAATCTTTTCATCAAACATCTCTGCCAGGAATCCTCTGATTTCATTATGCATCTCCTGTGCCTGGTCCGGGGATGGCCACTACCCCGGTTCCAATGGCCCAAACAGGTTCATAGGCAATCATGATCTTGCTCATCTCGATCGGCCGACAGGCCCTTCGAGACCAGCTTCTGATCTGCTCCTTTACCACATCGAAATGCTTTCCGGATTCCCTCTCTTCCAGTACTTCTCCACAGCAATAGATGGGTTTTAATCCTGCGGCAAGCGCAAGCTTCACTTTCTTATTAAGCAATTCATTGTCTTCGTTGTAATAGGAATCTTCTTTCGGAGTGACCCAGAATCACATACTCAACCCCAACTGAAACCAGCATGTCGGGCGAAATTTCGCCTGTATAGGCCCCTGCACTCTCGGATGCACAGTTTTGGGCACTCAGCTTTACGTTTTGCGATCATATCCTTCACCTTACTCAGATGTGTATAGGGAGGTGCAATGATAAGCAGTGCATCACTTGTTTTTTCATGCTCCAGTTTCTCAACTGCTTTGGCCAGTTCCATCCCCTCCTTTAGAAGTGTGTTCATTTTCCAGTTTCCTGCTACAATTTTCTTTCTCATGATCTTTTTCTTGATTGTTGTATTAAATGTAATAATTATAATTCTATGGGTGAAATAAGCGCAGCAGCGCCACCAATCCCACAATACCAAGGATAAAGGAGATAATCACTCCTTTTTCACGGGCCGAGACCCCTTTTTTATAAACCAGATCGGGTACATAATGAATCAGAACTCCAGCACACCAAAGGAGAAGCCTTCATAAACACCTGCTTCCATGAGTAACTGCTCATCATCACTCATCGGGTTCGCAGCATTTTCCAGCTTCTCAGGCAAGGCAGGGTCCAGTTCAGAAAGAGATGGAAAATCCCTGAAAGCCCATTTACCCAAAATGCTTCCGTTGGAAATCAGGATAAATCCGGGATTGGAGCGGACCATGGTTTTCAACATTATTTCATCACCTGCAAAGAAGGGATATTCCAGACCAAGCTCTGAGGAGATGGATTCCACAGCTTCGGAAGTGGAAGCCGAAACAGCAAAAAAAGTGAAATCGTCTGCAAGAAGTTCCAGTTCTGACCATTGGCCTGGCCTCTGTCAAGCGCAATGTCATCGGCCTTTTCCAGGTCATAGCTAATCATCAAACAGGGTATATCCCGGATCGGAAAGTATGTCATCCACCAGGTCGGAACCATATTCATCCATGATGGCGAAATCATGAATGGGTGGCTCATAACCCTTTCTGATCAGCTTGGAATCGCTGCTCACAAACTCCCAGATGCAAGGTATCCCTGGGATAATCGGCAAGGCTGAATTGTTGCTCCTTCCCGTCCTCCAGGTTTCGGTACACCAGGATGGTCTCATATTCATCATCGGGAGCATCATCAGGAACCTCCATGTCCTGCCTGATCACTGTACCCACTCATAGGGTCTGAAATCGATCAGGGGGAGATGACGGAAGTTCCATAACGGAAAAGAAGTATAAGCCCTCCATAGATGCACGCAGAGGATGAACCATTCTCTGGCCGGATGTCCGCCTCTTCTATCTGCCTTTCTCCCGTAAAAAGAGGAAAAGCACAAAGATCATGAGCACCACGTTTTTCAGAAATGTCTGCCAGTTCGTAAGAATCAGGGCATCTCCGAAACAGCCGCAATCCGAAACAGGATTAAAAATGGCCAGGATAAAGGTCAAGACCGTAAAAAACGAGCATGAACCAGAGAAGAATGTATAAACAATTTTCCGCCTGTATGCCAGAATAAGGGCAATACCCAGGATCAATTCAAAAGCAGCCAGGGCAATGGCCAGGGGAAGTGCAGCGAACTCCAGGAAACCCAGTTTGAAGGCTGTAAAATAGTCGGCAAATTTATAGGCTGAACCCAGAGGATCAACAGCCTTTACAAAACCACTAAAGATGAAATACAAGCCCCAGAAGGGTCCGGCTCACCAGCTTTAAATATTTCATTTTTTTATCTCGAGTTGTTTTATTATCAGTTCAGAAATGGCATGCCGGGGCCTGCATCTTCCCCATACCATCTGTACAATCGATCAATATCAGGTCATCCACATACTGCTGCAGGGAGAGGTACTCTTTCATAACACGCTCCTGGAAACCAAGGTCCTCTTCATGTATATCCCTTTCACCTTTCAGGTAGTTTCGGTCATCACCGGCCGCGCGCCTTTGCCAGTTGCTGCCGTGGTGAACTCAATTGGAACATGCAGCAGCAGGTTCAGATCGGGTTTGGGCAGGTTGATTGTGGCGGAATTCAAAATCAAGAATCCAGTCCCTCAAACGTATCCGCTCATCGGCTTCCGGAAAGTTTGGCACATTGAAAGGCAATATTTGAGTAAACATAGCGGTCAACAATCACAAAATATCCTTCCTCCATCCAGCTTCTGATCATGGAAGAGGCTTCTGCCCGGTCTCCGGCAAAAATCAGGGCAACCAGATAGGGATCAACCTGGTCATTGGGTCCCATCTCACCCCTGAGAAAACGGGCAATTAACTCACCATACACCCCCTCCTCAAGTCTCGGGAAATGAAGATATTTATATGGAACACCCTCTTTTTCAAGATATTCCCTCAATAATTTTAACTGGGTGGACTTGCCTGATCCATCCAGTCCTTCAATCACAACAAAACGCATGAATCGATTTCGAATTATTTAGTGTATTTTTGATAAAATCTGATTCTCAAACTTACAAAATATCGACTCAACAAACGTGTTTTAATGAATAACTTCTCCACATCAAGCACCCTCTTTTCAAGGAATTTTTCACTTAACCTGGGAGGAAAACTCCTGGACCTTCCAACGCCGATCGTTATGGGCATCATTAATGCCACCCCCGATTCATTTTTTCAGGGCAGCCGGGTTCCGGAACCTGGGTTGCAGTTGAAGTTGCAAAGAGGATGTTGAATGAAGGAGCAGACATTCTGGATGTGGGAGCCATATCCACCAGGCCGGGAGCCCGGGAGATTCCGGAAACTGAGGAGGTGGATAGAATAACTCCGGTGATTGAAGCCATCAGGAATGAGATATCCGGATGCCGTCCTTTCAGTGGATACCTGGCGCTCAGGGGTAGCCAGGACCTTACAGAAGCGTTTCGGAATCCAAATGATAAATGACATCACAGCGGGCTGAATCGGATCCGCAAATGTTTTCAACAGTTGCAGAACTGGGGCTTGCCTATGTGATGATGCATATGCAGGGTACACCGGAAAACATGCAGGAGTCACCCAAATATAAAAATGTGGTGGATGATCTCCTTCAATTTTTCGGAGAGAGAATCTATAAACTCAGGAAACTTGGAGTGAATGATGTACTCATTGATCCGGGTTTTGGTTTTGGAAAAACCATGGAGCAAAACTTTCAGCTGCTCAAGGGAGCTGGATGCCTTTGCCATACTGGAGCTTCCAATGATGGTAGGTATTTCCCGTAAATCAATGATATACAAAACATTGGAAACCGATCCGTCAGAAGCTCTGACAGGTACCACAGCAGCACATATGGCCGCATTACTGGGAGGCGCAAGCATCCTGAGGGTTCATGATGTGAAGGAAGCCGTTGAAACTGTAAAAATCTTCCGGCAGATTGTGAACAAGACCGCAGTAAGTTCTTTTACTAATTTTGGCATCAGATCTGCCACATGCTTAGTGCATTCATCCATATTCGTTTTCTTGATGTAATTGACATCATTCTGGTGGCACTTTTGCTCTACCAGCTCTATATGCTGATCAGGGGAACCGTGGCCTTTAATATCACCCTGTCCATTGTCTCCATTTATATTTTCTGGTGGGTGGTCCGTGCTCTGAAAATGGAATTGCTCAGCAATATTCTGGGTTCGGTGCTGGGTGTGGGGGTCATTGCCCTGATCATTGTATTCCAGCAGGAGATCCGAAGGTTTCTGATCTATATGGGAACCAGGTATATGGACGGGAACCGCATCAGCTTTGACAAAGATTCTCAATATCCGCTTTGATTCCAAGTCCCAGGTAAAGATCAGGTCGATACTGAAGGCAGTGATGCAATTCTCCCAGGAAAAGACCGGTGCACTGATTGTACTTAAAAAGAAGTCAAACCTGGATATGTATTCCCAGACCGGCGATGTGCTCAATGCTGAAACCTCCAGCAGACTGTTCTTGGCCATATTCAACAAAACCAGCCCCCTTCATGATGGAGCAGTAATCGTGGAGAACGACAAAGTGAAAGCGGCCCGGGTCATCCTGCCCGTTACCGAGCAGGTGGATCTTCCACCCGAATACGGCTTGCGCCACCGGGCCGGACTGGGAATTTCGGAGGTAACCGATTCTCTGGTAATCATCGTTTCGGAAGAGACAGGTCAGATTTCCATTGCAGAAAAAGGAGTCCTTCAGAAAAACATCTCATCCAAAGCGCTCAAGGAGAAGCTGGAAGAGGATTTTTCTTAGTGAGATCAGTTTTTACGAAATAAGGATTTTTCTTCTCCCTGAAGCAACCTCATGATATTGGACCTGTGGGTGATTAATACCAGTACAACCACAAAAAGCGAGAAGATTTTAAGCGAAAGATATTCTGTCTTAAAGACCCATATTATCCAGATCGGATAGCTAAGAGCAGCCACAAGTGATCCCAGGGCCGATATGCGCGTAGACAAGAAATACAAGCAGGTAAACTCCCATGGCAGCAAGCGCTGAGAAATGGTTGAATTGCCAGTCCGATCCCTGTCATGGTAGCCACTCCCTTCCCTCCTCTGAAAGCCTGCGAAAAGCGGGAAATATATGACCAAGAATGGCCACCAGGCCCAGTCCGATCCTGAAAATCATCCAGGATTCCGTTCCCGGACTCAAAATTCATCCTGCAGAAAAACAAGATTCACCGCGGCATAGCCCTTCAGCATGTCCAGGAAAAGCACTGCGATCCCAATGGGTTTACCCAGTACCCGGAAGGCATTGGTTGCACCTGCATTTCCGCTGCCCGTGTTCTCTCAGGTCAATCCCTTTTAAGGCTCTTCCCAAGCCAAACCGACCAGGGAAGAGAACCCAGCAAGATAGGCCAGACACACCGCAATAACAATCATTATCATATTTACTAATATAAAAAAATAATCCCGATCCGTTTTACACAGACCGGGATGCATTTATTTATTTTGTGTATTTCAGCGAAGCAAACTGGGATTTTTCAGCGCAGCTAAATAACCACTTTGCGAGCTGAATTATACAAAAATTATAGTTGAGGTCCGGCCGCTACCAGGGCTTTCCCTTCTTCATTGTCGGTAAACTGCTCGAAAGTTTTTGATAAAGCGCTGGGCCAGATCCCTTGCTTTCTTGTCCCATTCAGCAGGATCGCCATAAGTATCCCTTGGATCAAGGATTCCCGTGATCAACTCCGGGAAGCTCTGTGGGAACCTCCAGGTTGAAATAAGGAATCTGTTTTGTAGGGGCCTTATCAATGGAACCATCCAGGATGGCATCAATGATCTTGCGAGTATCCTTAATGGAAATCCGCTTTCCTGTTCCGTTCCAACCTGTGTTCACCAGGTAGGCCGATGATCCGGCTGCATCCATTCTTTTTACCAGCTCCTGTCCGTACTTGGTGGGATGAAGGGTGAGGAAGGCAGCTCCAAAACAGGCCGAGAAAGCAGGAACCGGCTTGGTAACTCCCCTTTCGGTACCTGCCAGTTTTGCGGTAAATCCGGATAAGAAATGATACTGGGTCTGGTCATGGGTCAGCTTTGACACGGGAGGCATGACACCAAAAGCATCAGCGGTAAGGAAGATCACCTTGTTGGCATGTCCGGCTTTGGATACGGGCTTTACAATGTTTTTAATGTGGTAAATCGGGTAAGACACCCGGGTATTCTGGGTTTTGGAACCATCATTAAAATCCACTTTCCCATCGGCAGCCACAACTACATTCTCAAGCAAGTGCATCCCTCTTAATGGCATTAAAGATATCCGGCTCACTCTCTTCGCTCAGATTAATGGTTTTTGCATAACAACCACCTTCGAAGTTAAAAATGCCGTCATCATCCCAACCATGCTCATCATCCCCGATGAGTTTGCGCTTGGGATCGGTGGAAAGGGTGGTTTTCCCGGTTCCGGAGAGTCCAAAGAAAATGGCTGTATCACCATCATCATTCACATTGGCCGAACAGTGCATGGCTGCCATCCCATTCAGGGGCAGGTAGTAATTCATTACGGAGAAAATTCCTTTCTTCATCTCTCCACCATACCAGGATCCACCAATCACTGCTTTCTTCTCGGTCAGATTAAAGAAAACAAATACATCGGAGTTCAGTCCCTGTTCTTTCCATTTCGGATTGGTGGTTTTTGAAGCATTCAATACCACAAAATCGGGTTCAAAATCAACAAGATCCTCCTCAGTGGGCCTGATAAACATATTCTTGACAAAGTGTGCCTGCCAGGCAACTTCCATGATGAACCTCACCTTTCAGCGTGTATCCTCATTGGCACCACAGAAACCATCCAGAACAAATAGTCTTTTTCCTGAAAGCTGAGCAGGATGCCAGATCGTAGCCATGCTTCCAGACCTCCTTGGTGATGGCTTTGTTATCTGAAGCATTTTGCTGTATCGGACTTCCACCAAACAGTATCTGTGGTGGTCTCATCCTTCACAATGTACTTGTCCTTTGGAGAACGTCCGGTGAAAATTCCTGTATCCACACTTACAGCCCCATATTCACTTTCCACTCCCCTCTCAAAACCTTCAAGGGAAGGATCCATTTCCTCCTTGATACAGTTGTTCGTAGGAAGGATTGTAAACTACCTCCTGTACACCTGTGATTCCGTATTGCTCAAGTTTCAATTTATTCAAAATATCACTCATAAGGTTTCTGATTTTAAAGCTCGTGGTATTATTATGTTATAATTTAAAAGTAGTTAATTGGGAATTTCTTTCAAGAAATGATGGTCAAATATCCAAAAAAAAAGCGGCAAAACCAAGTTTTGCCGCTTTATTGCTATGTTAAAAAATTAACTTTATCAAACTACCTCAGGTTAGCCTGAGCTGCAGCCAATCTTGCGATGGGTACGCGGAAAGGTGAACAACTTACATAGTTCATTCCAACGCGGTGACAGAACTCCACTGAATCGGGATCTCCACCATGCTCTCCACAAATACCAACTTTCAGATCGGGATTGGTGGAACGGCCTTTGGCAACGCCCATTTCCACCAGTTGTCCAACACCTTCCTGGTCCAGGGTCTGGAAAGGATCGTTTTTCAACAATCCTTTTTCAATGTAGATGGGCAGGAATTTACCTGCATCATCCCTTGAATATCCAAAGGCCATCTGGGTCAGGTCATTGGTTCCGAATGAGAAGAACTCGGCATGCTCTGCAATCAGGTCGGCAGTCAGAGCAGCCCTGGGGATCTCAATCATGGTACCCACCTGGAAGTCACACCTGGCACCCTTCTCCTCGAATACCTTCTCGGCAGTTGCCCTGATGATCTCTTCCTGCATCTTGAACTCTTTCCAGGTACCAATCAGGGGAACCATAATCTCGGGACGTGCATCCACACCCTTCTTGGTCAGGTTTACAGCAGCTTCGATAATGGCCCTGGCCTGCATCTCGGTGATTTCAGGATAGGTATTTCCCAAGACGGCAACCACGGTGTCCCAGCATGGGATTGAATTCGTGGAGGTCCTCAACCAGTGCCTGAATTTCGGCAACGGTAATTCCCATTTCATCGGCCATGATCTTCTGGTTGGCTTCATCGTGGGGAACAAATTCGTGCAGTGGCGGATCCAGCAGACGGATGGTTACACCATATCCGGCCATGGCTTCAAGGATGCCCTCAAAGTCCTCACGCTGGTAAGGAAGCAATTTATCCAGTGCCTTGCGACGCTCATCTTCGGTGGTGGCCAGAATCATTTCCCTCATGGCCTTGATGCGTTCGCCTTCAAAGAACATGTGCTCGGTACGGGTAAGACCAATACCTTTGGCTCCAAAGTCACGGGCAACCTTTGCATCATGCGGAGTATCGGCATTGGTGCGAACATCCATTTTTGTGTGCTTCTCAGCCAGCTCAAGGATGGCACCAAAATCACCACTCAGTTCGGGATCGATGGTTGCAACTTTTCCTTCCAGTACATTCCCGGTAGAACCATTCAGGGAGATCCAGTCTCCTTCTTTAAATACCTTACCTGCAGCATGTCATGGTGCGGGCCTTGTAATCGATCTTTACACCACCGGCTCCGGAAACACAGCATTTACCCATTCCGCGGGCAACCACAGCAGCGTGGGAGGTCATACCTCCACGGGCAGTCAGGATACCCTTGGCAATGTTCATTCCTTCCAGGTCCTCAGGTGAGGTTTCAATCCTTACCAGGATGGAAACGGGATATTTGGTAGCCTCATCGGCAAAGAATACAATCTGTCCGGTTGCAGCACCCGGAGAAGCGGGCAGTCCCTGTGCCAGCACTGTAGCGCTTGCAAGGGCACCTTTTTCAAATACCGGGTGAAGCAATTCATCCAGTTTGGAAGGCTCCTGGCGAAGCAGTGCTGTCTTCTCATCAATTTTGCCTTCGCGAAGCATATCCATGGCAATTTTTACCATGGCAGCACCGGTACGTTTTCCGTTACGGGTCTGGAGCAGCCACAGTTTGCCTTCCTGGATGGTAAATTCCAGGTCCTGCATATCTGTGAAATAATCTTCCAGTTTCTGCTCGGTTTCATGCAGTTCTGCATATACCGCAGGCATAACCTCTTCCAGTGAAGGATAGTCAGCAGCACGCTCCTTTTCACTTACCCTGGCAAGCTTGGCCCACCTCAGCGAACCCTCCTTGGTAATCTGGCGGGGTGTACGAACACCTGCAACCACATCTTCTCCCTGTGCATCGATCAGGTACTCACCGTTGAAGATGTCTTCACCTGTTCCTGCATCACGTGTGAAAGCAACACCTGTACCTGAGGTTTCTCCCATGTTACCATAAACCATGGCCTGAACATTTACAGCAGTTCCCCAATCACCGGGAATCTGGTTCATGTTGCGGTAATACTGAGCCCTGGGAGTTTCCCAGCTATCAAATACAGCCATCACTGCTCCCCAGAGCTGATCCCATGGATTTGTGGGGAAATCGTGTCCGGTCTGCTTCTTCACGGCAGCCTTGAACTTCTCAACCATTTCTTTCAGGTCCTCTACGGTAAGCTCGTTGTCGTTCTCCACGCCACGTGCTTCCTTCACCTCTTCCATGATCCCTTCAAAAGGATCAATGTCTTCTTTGGATTCGGGTTTCATTCCCAGAACCACGTCACCATACATCTGAACGAAACGACGATAGCTGTCCCATGCAAATTTCTCATTTCCGGTCTTGTTGATCAGTCCCTGAACAGCATCTTCATTCATACCCAGGTTCAGAACAGTGTCCATCATACCGGGCATGGATACCCTTGCACCGGAACGTACAGAAACCAGGCAGGGATTTTCATTGCTCCCGAACTTGGTTCCCATGATATCTTCAATATTCTTTACAGCAGCTTCAACTTCCGTTTTGATCAGCTCAACTACTTTGTCCTTGACCCAGCGCATTATATTCAGTACATACTTCAGTGGTAATGGTAAATCCTGGAGGTACAGGTACGCCAATCAGGTTCATTTCTGCAAGGTTGGCACCTTTTCCGCCCAATAAGTTTTTCATGTCGGCTTTACCTTCGGCTTTTCTGTCACCGAAAGTATAAACGCGTTTTACATTTGACATTGGAAATTTGCTTTTAGTTATTAATAATGAGTTATTTATATGAAATACCCTTGAATTTTAAAGACACAAAGGTACCTAAAATAAAGTATAAAATTGTTCTAAATAATGTTAATTCGAGGTTAGGACTTATACGCCGAACTGCCTGATTGCCTCTAACATGGCAAGCACATTCTGAAGGGGAACATTGGCCTGAATATTATGCACGGTATTGAATACAAAGCCGCCACCCGGAGCAAAGATTTCACACTCCTTTAAGGACATGGGCTTTCACCTCTTCAGGCGTAGCCAAAGGGAAGTACCTTCTGGGTATCAGCTCCCCCTCCCCAGAAGGTGAGCCTGTCGCCGTATTTCTTCTTCAACAGCACCGGATCCATGCCGGCTGCATTTACCTGAACCGGGTTAATAATATCGAAGCCTGCAGTCAATAAAATGCTCCATAAAAGGCTCCACGGCTCCACAACTGTGCTTGAAGGTCTTCCAGCGGGTATTTTCATGAATCCAGTTATTGATCTTTTTATAATAAGGAGCATAGAGTTCATCAAAGGCTTCAGTGGAGCAAAAGGAGGAATCCTGGGTGCCGAAATCGGTTCCGCAGATAAAGACCACATCCACTGTATCGCCGCGTGCCTCTTTGGCCATGGCCAGGTTTTCAAGGGCAATATCGGTCTGCTTTTCAAATACCTGGTGCAGGTAATCGGAACGCATCAGGGTGGACATGTACCAGTCGGCCACATCCCTGATTCCCTTGGGATGTTTCAGGTTCATTCCCGGTACAAGGGCAATATCTCCAATGGCAGTCCCTCCGAAATTAGCGACCACTCCCTTTCCAGCTGCCTGCCAGATTTTCAGTTGATTTTTTCCAGTAAGCCAAGATCCTATTCACTCATCAGCGGAGAACTCCTCCAGGTTGTCTTCCGGATTAAGCTCTGAATCGTCGATGGGCTTCCTGCCTGTTGATGGCATCAAAAAAATAGGCTGCCTTGGGCATTTTTGCACTGGGAGCCACCGAAGTCATCTCCCTGGGGAAATAGCACGGTATCGCCATTTTCATCAAGCTTGTACGGTAAAAGAACCCGGAACAAGTACCTCCTGTCCCCAGGAGGTCCGGTATTCTTTCCACTGCTCAAGCCTGTTACCAAACATATCCGAAGGAGGCGAGATTCCAACCACATCAACACCCATGGCCTCCTGCAGTTCATCATCCACTTCTCCCAGCATCTGGTAGGGCTCTGTAACCTTAACCGGCTTGTTTTCAAGTCCAAAATGCGCCCTGAGCTTCTCTACCAGCAATACATGAATTCCGGTAACAGGAGTGGCACCAAAATCAACCACTACCCTGTCGGGCTCTTCGTGGTTTAGTGTTTTCAGAAGGTTTTCTTTGGAAGACATGGGTAAAATACATTAAAGAGTAAAGAATTATCGGAATAGCAATATAGCCAATATACTTTTCAATTTTTGACAGCGAATTTGAAATTTCTAACTTGCATAAAAATTAACTGTCTTGAAAAGTACTTTTCTTAGTTCTGGTCTGCTGCATTGCCATACTTTCTCCACTTGGTGGCCAGACTGTCTATTATTACGGTGTGAATTCCAGGCCGGTGGATTTTGCAGAAGATGCACGGATGAAAAAAGAGCTCAGACAGAAATCCGAAACCCGCTATTATTTTCAAAACCAGTGTTGTAAGTAACAGCGAAAAGAAGAATGATGGGTGGCTGATGACAGAGAAGGAGAAAATCAGGGTCGGGAAAGACGGCATCCTTTATATTCGTAAAAACGGAGAACGTTACTTTTCCAAAAAAATCTACCGGAAGATGACCCAGCGTGAACCCGGATTGTATGAATTTTCAGATTCAGATGAGGATTTAGAAGCGGGAGAGTCCTGCGAACCGGTTTTTCATCCAGATACCTCCCCCTTCACCTGGAAGGGACTGTTACCGAATATCACTCCAACGGGAATGTGAAATCAATCTCCGAATACAGGAATAATCAATTGATCTCCAATCAGAACTGGTTGAGAAACGGAGACAAATATATCGATTCCATATTCTATTCGGCCGACCGTGAACCCGAGTATAAAATGGGTCCTGATTTCTTTCACAAGTATCTCCTTCAGAATCTCTATAACTCGGATATCGACCTGACCCAGATCCAGGATGTGGTGGAAGTGGCCTGGGTGGTTATGGAAAATGGCGAGATGGACGGTGTCATCGCACTGTCCGGAAGATCTCTTCAATTGAATCAATTTCTCGTGAATACCATTGCCGACATGCCCGGAGAATGGCAGCCTGCCATGCTGAATGGGAAAGCAGTACGCTACTTTATATCCGTTCCCCTGAATTTCCAGCAAAACGAAATCAATTTTCAGGAATTGGAGCTTTCTTCTGGAACCCTTTTCTACAACAGGTACTGAGCTCAGGCCAGGCTATCTCAGGGTCAGCACGATAATCGTATCAATGGGTTTTACTTTCTCTTCGGGTATGCTAAGAACCAAACCTGTCGTACCTTTCTTCACCTTAATCTCCACCCTGGATCCATCATCGAAAAACTTAGCCGATTTTATTTTGGGAAGGTAGCCTTCAATTTCGATGGAGCCCTCACCCGGATCAAGCACATGCACATAGACCAACTCTCCCTTTTGAGTCAGAGCACCCCACTCCTGAGGCTTCACAGCTCCTCTCCGGGTTCCGTAGACGGCCTCACCGTAGGTTTCCAGCCACTGCCCGATGGCCATCAGGGTATCCACATTTTCAGGCTGAATCTTTCCATTGGGCATGGGACCGGTATTAAGCAGGAAATTAGCTCCATAGCCGGCTGCCCTGACCATGGTATGAATCAGCTGTCTCTACCGATTTGTAATTCTGATCGACAATATTGAATCCCCAGGATCCGTTCATGGTCTCACACATTTCCAGCGGCACCTCGTCGGATATGCCCGTATTGTTGAATCCCATGGAATTCTCGCCCGGCAGGTCCCGCTCAAACATCATAAAATCCTCACCGGGGAAGGGCATTTTATGGTGGTTGCTTCCAATCAGGGCCCCGGGCTGAAGCTTGTGAATCAGGGCATAGGTCTCATCCAGCCGCCAGTCTGCATCGGGCTTGTCCCACATCCCGTCAAACCAGATCCCCCCGATCTCCCCGTACTGGGTCAGCAATTCGGAAAGCTGGGTATTCATGTAGTCGATGTAGTTATTCCAGTCGCCTTCGACTGGACCGGCCTGCAATCTCATTTCCGGTTCTGCCCTGGGGCACATAATCGGGATGGTGCCAGTCCAGCTGAGAATGATAGAAAAAGAGCTTCATACCCTGCCTGTCGCACTCCTCCTTCAGCATCCCGATCACATCTTTTCCATAGGGCGTGGCATCCACGATATTGTAGTCGCTGACCTTCGAATCGTACATGGCAAAACCATCATGGTGCTTGCTGGTAATGGTGATGTACTTCATGCCTGCCTTTTTCACCATGGAGACCCATTCGGCCGGATCAAACTGGGTCGGATTAAAGAAACCGGGAAGTTTTTCATACTGATGCGATGGGAATGTTCTTTCTGTTCCATGATCCATTCGGCAATCCCCTGGTCACCGCCTCCACCCATGATGGAATATACACCCCAGTGAACAAAGAGTCCGTATTTGGCATCCTGGAACCACTCCCGGTTTTCCAGGTTTTCCGGTGTTGGAACATAGCCCTCCTGGGCAAGGAGACCGAGGCTGATACAGCAGGTAAGGAACACAGAAATTGTACTTTGACGGAGTTTGTTTTTCATGGCATATAAAATTGGTGTGCGGTTAAAAAAGAATTGGTGAAGTTGCTGCAAAATAATATATTTATCCTTCCGAACCCAATGCATCATCATGAAAGTATCCCGTTTCTTTACTTTGCTTCTTGTGTCCCTGTCAGCCCATGCAGCCATGAGTCAAAACATGCTTCATGAGGGACCAGCCTCGGACCTCTCCAAAGGCAGGCTGAGTGTGAGTGAAAACCGGCGTTTCCTGCAATTTGAGAATGGAGACCCCTTCTTCTACCTTGGTGAAACCGCCTGGGAACTTTTCCATCGCCTTTCGCTGGAAGAAGCAGAAATGTTTCTTGAAAACCGGAGGGAAAAAGGATTTACGGTGATTCAGGCTGTTCTGCTTGCGGAGCTGGACGGACTCAGGACCCCGACCGTAAATGGCGAAGTGCCCCTGCTTGACCTGGATCCCACAAAGCCCAATGAAGATTATTTTGCCTTTGTGGATTCAGTGATTCGGATCGCTGCATCCAAGGGACTGATTATGGGACTGTTGCCCACCTGGGGTGATAAGGTTGAACAAAGGTGGGGTGAGGGTCCCCAGATTTTTAATGCGGAAAATGCCTTTGCCTACGGTCAATGGCTGGGTAGAAGGTACAGGGACACAGCCAATATCATCTGGATTAATCGGAGGAGACCGCGGCTGCCTGTGGGGTAGAACAGGTTTGGGAGGCAATGGCAATGGGTATCCGTTCGGAGGATACAAAGCACCTGATGACCTTTCATCCCATGGGTTCCAGGTCATCCTCGGAATGTTTCCACACAGGCTGAATGGCTCGATTTCAATATGCACCAGTCGGGGCACAGTGATCGCTATATACCAAATTACAGGGTCATCGAATCCGATTATGCACTTCATCCACCAAAACCCTGCATGGATGCAGAACCCATTTATGAATCCCATCCCTTCAGCTGGAATCCAAAATACGGCATTTCCACTGATGATGACGTGCGCCGGGCCGCCTACTGGGCCCTATTCTCCGGGGCCCACGGTCACAGCTATGGCAACCACTGCATCTGGCAGTTCTACTCAGACAAAGTGGAGCCCGTCAATTTTCCGCCCATGCGCTGGCAGGAAGCCATGGACTTGCCGGGAGCTTTTGACATGCTTCACCTGAGGCAGCTTGATGGAATCCAGGCCCATGCTCGAAAGGGTACCCGACCAGTCTATTATCTGGGGATCATGCCGGCGGAACCATGGATCACATCGCTGCCACCCAGGGCAAGGGCTATGCCTTTATTTACCTGCCGTCCTGACTTCGGAGGTGATTGTTGATTTTTCCAGGATTGAAGGTGACGCATTTCAAAACCTGGTGGTACAATCCCCGAAACGGGAGAAGCGACTGCGGGCAGGGATGTGGAAGGAGAAGCCAGGGAAAACTTCCGGGTACCGGTATCCGGAGTTGACTGGGTGCTTGTTATTGACAATGAGGGACTATGTCTTTCCACCACCGGGACAATATGTCGTAAATAAAAATTCATACCTTTAAAAATTCACACATGAGAAAAAACTGATTCTCCTGGACTTTCGTCCTATCGGGTCTGTCAGGCTTGACGGGTGCAGCAAAGCACACCGGAAAAGCCGAATATTGTCTTCATCCTGGCCGACGACATGGGTCATTCGGACCTTGGATGTTATGGGGCAGAAATCATTGAAACTCCCAAATATTGATGCGCTGGCCAGTCATGGACTTCGCTTTACCAACTTTTATAATACCGGCCGATGCTGGCCCACCCGCACCAGCCTGCTTGTCGGGATTATTATCCCCACCAGGTCCTGTCCGATCCCCTCCAGGGGGTCGACTTATAAGAAAGATCTTGTCACACCGGTGAACGAACGCTGGTTACCTGCCCTTTTGAAAGGTTCATGGCTACAGCTGTTATCACTCCGGTAAATGGCACATTTTCAGGAAGAGTTCCCGAACCACCAGGAGATGACCCACTCTGAAGTGGGTTTCGACCACTCCTACAGGACCGAGGATGGAAGGCATCTCCGTCCCTCGCTTCTGCGTGGAAGACGGTGATGAGCCTTGCCCTGCCTGAGCTTCGGCTTCTGAATATGAGGCTTCCACGGCCATCGTGGATCATGCCATCAAAGTATCTGGAAGAGCATCACGAGAAGAAAGCTGCAATGAGCCCTTCTTTGAATATATCGCCTTTATCGCTCCTCATTTCCCACTGCAGGCCCTGCAGAAGGACATTGACATGTACAGGGAAGAAGTTCCTTCTGGGATGGGATGAGATAAGAAACTACCGAAGCGAAAACCGGGAGGTGATGGGCTTTGATTCCCACCACATGCATGCCCTGGAGCCGGAGCGTTATGCACCCTGGAACCTCACTCCTGAAGAGCTGGTCGAGCCAGATTGATCCGGCAGAGACGGGACGGGCCATTCCATGGGAGGATCTAAGTCCCGGCCACAACGGAATTCCAGGCCACCAAAATGGCCATCCATGCTGCCATGATCACACGAATGGACAGGGAGGTGGGACGCTATGTGAAAGCCCTGAAGGATCTGGGCTACCTGGACAATACCATCATCTTTTTCTGCTCCGACAATGGAGCCAGTACCGAGCAGATGAACCGGGCCGATAAACATAGCCCTGGATCAGTGCCCGGATCAGCTGATTCATATATTTGCCTGGGACCCGGCTGGTCCACCGCAGCCAATACCCCCTTCAGGCTGCATAAGACCTGGTTGCATGAGGGAGGAATTGCCACGCCCATGGTGGTGCACTGGCCCAAAGGCATCCGGGAAGAAAACAGCTTCAGAAACATGCCTGCCCATATCATCGATATAGCCCCCACCCTGCTTGAACTGGCAGGCGGTGACCCGGCCGAACTGGATGGTCCCTTTGAGGCACCCGGGATCAGCCTGGTACCCTTTCTGAAGGAGGATGAACTTCAGACCGGGCGCCCTCCCATCTTTTTCAACCACGAAAAAAAAAAGCCCTGCGGCATGGTGACTGGAAAATTGCCACCATAGAGGATGGGGGTCCCTGGGAATTATATGACCTCTCGACAGATCGCGGAGAAACCCGGAACCTTGCCGCTGAGCATCCTGAGAAACTGCAGGAACTTGTAGCCCTCTGGGAGATGCAGCGGGATGAAATCGAAAAGCAGATCAGGCTTGATAAATAGGCTTTTGTTTCACCTCTCTGAGAATGCGTTTGCCCGGTGTCCCTCAAGTAATTTTCTTCAACAGCCGAATGTGTAGTCATGGCATCTATCGGCCCAAAGCCAGCCCATTTGCTCAAAGCAATCAAATCATTGCTTGATTTGAACAATTATTTTCATCGCAAATGACTTTACTTCGCATTGTGGAATCCTTCCGCCGAGATAATTTATGAAATGATGAAGAAGCGCTCGTGGATCTACCTGATTGCATTTTGCCTGGCCATCCCTTCCATGGCCCAGGAAGGGTTATACTACTATGGCGCCAATTTCAAAATCCTTCCAGCTGAGGATGATGCAATCATGTACAAAGACGTAATCAAGCGTTCAAAGAAGAAATACCTTATCAATACTTATGTGAAAGGGAAAGAAGGTTGGGTAAAAACCATGAATGAGAAAATTAAGGTTAAGGACAATCTTAATCAAAGGATTCTTTATAATACTGATATGCTTTTCCAGAGAAAAATCCTCAGGGAAATGAATCAGCTGGATCATGGGATTTATCACTTTCAAGATACAAAGAAAGGCACGCTTATTCGCCAGGGAACATCTTTAAGCTTTTTGCCTCTTCACCTGGATGGATCAGTCACCGAATACCACAGCAACGGAGTACTTAAATCCAAAGCTGTTTACAGGAACAATCAGCTCATTTCAAATGAAAACTGGTTGATTGACGGCTCAAAATACATTGATTCAATATTCTATTCAGCAGATGCTTCACCTGTTTTCCTGATGGGTGAAAATGTCCTGAAGACTTATATTCTAAAAAAACTAAAGGAATCAGAACTTGACTTATCTGAGATAAATGACGAGGTGATCCTGGGCTGGGTTGTAATGGAGAATGGAAAAATTGATGGTGCACTTGCCCTCCAGGGAAAATCAAATGAGTTAAACAAGTTCCTTGAAAATGCAATTATGGATCTTCCCGGGGAGTGGACTCCTGCAATACTCAACGACACTCCCGTGAGATATTTCATAACCTTCCCCGTCAATATACTTCACAACGAACCTTATTTCCGACATCTGGAGTATTCTTCAGGAGTTTTGTACTATAACAAATATTAATATGAAAACCCTTCTCAGCATCTTCCGCTTGCATACCTTTGTGATCTTAGTACTTGCTGCATTTTCATGTTCCAATGATCAAATGAAGGTTTCCGATTTCTGCGAATCCCTTGAAGCCGGCCAGCGAATCCTGGATGATCCCGGGTGGGCAAACTGGGATATGGCACCCATCTATGATGATCAGGGCAGAGTTCATCTTTATGTCGGTCGCTGGCCCAGCGATGGCGACTGGCTGGTAAATGCCCAGATCGTGCATATGATAGCCGATCGACCAGAGGGTCCTTATACTTTCCTCGATACAGTTTTCCAGAACGATACCATCAGCTATTACAATCCCCAGATCAGCCAGGTAGGATGGATTGTATGTTATGGTCTACGCCTTTAAGGAGAGATCCCTGCCCAGGATGAATCAGCAGGTTGGATTAGCCACTTCCGCCTCACTTGACGGACCCTGGGTAGAGAGTCCCTATAATCCGGTCCTTGCCCCATCTTATAAACCAGGAAGCTTCGATTGTCTCCATGCCTCTAACCCTTCGTTTCATAAGGATCTGGAGGGAAAATACAGGATCTACTATAAGACTGTTTCCGATCAACCTGACGATCCATACCTGCGTACCATCTCACTGGCCATATCTGAGAAAATCGAAGGTCCCTATAATGCACATCCCTCCAACCCATTGATCAGCTATGTGGAGGCTGGCCTGGATGTGGAAGATTCATACAACTTCATCTACAAGGGAAAATATTACATGATCCTGGAAGACCGGATGGATGTGGCCAGCACTTATACAGCTAACCCCTCAGATCCGGATACGGTGAGACAGGGAGGATGGAGACCCGGTCTGATCTATGAATCTGAGGACGGAGTGAACTGGGGAAAACCCGAGATAGCTGTACAAACCAACGCCTTCTATTTCGACGAGCCCATCCTCAGGTTTGAAAGGCCGCACATCCTCTGGAAGAATGGTGAACCCGAATACCTCTTTATGGCGCTGGCCAGGAATGAACACGAACTGGGAACGGGTGCTGTTCTGAAAATTAACAACTGGGAAACCAAAATTTAAAAAGATGAAAAAGACATTTACATTACTGATGACATCTATCGCTGGCCTCAGCTTCCTACTGTCAGGACAGGCTGGAAAAATATCCTCCCTTCTCCTGGGATAAGGTCCCGGTTTATATCCATTTTGGTAAAAGTGACGTGCTTACCGAGCAGGAGATAAATTTCGTAGCCACCCATTCTGATTTTGTATGCTTTGAAAAGGGACATGGGACGAAGGTCCACGGGTCCACCGAGAAAGGCATCGAATCTGATGCTGCCCGTCTTAAGGAGGTCAATCCTGGATTTGAAAGTTATCTACTACTGGAATACCTTCCTGGACTACCCCATGTACGATGCCCATGAGGTTTACCAGGAGCACCCGGAATGGTGGCTCAGGAAACTGGATGGCTCACTGGACTACAAAAGTGCAAATCTGATGCGCTATGACCTTTCAAATCCGGAAGTGAGGGAATGGTGGACAGAAGAGGTAAAAAAAGCGGTAATCGACGGCTCATGCGACGGGGTATTTATGGATGCCTTTCCCCAGATTACCAGTCCGGCCAATATAGCACTCTGGGGCCAGGAAAAATACGATGCCATCCAGGAAGGGCTATTAAAAACCATTGCGCTTACAAGGGAAAAGATTGGTCCGGATAACATCATCATGTACAATGGGATCAGGAATACCAAGGAGCTGCATTATGGAATGCAGTTCCTTGATATTACCGATGCGTCAACCATCGAACACTTTGACCAGTTTGCCAGCACTGACAAGGAGAATGTTGCCCTGGATATGGAAAATATGATGGAAGCGGGAAAGCAGGGTCAGATCGTGGTTATGAAGGGCTGGCCCGGGTTTAACTGGACCGAAAAGGAAAAAATGAAGCAAGTCCTATGAAGAGCTGCTTAAGGAAGGCACGGGAGAACATTACCTTTCCCCTGGCCTGTTTCCTGGTAGCTGCCCAACCCTATTCCTATTTTTGCTATTCCTGGGGCTACAGGGATCAGCACGGATCACTGGATTCCTACCCGGAGTTTGAAAAGCCCCTGGGGGAACCCACAGGGAGATGCCGTACGGACGGGCTGGGAATTTACCCGGGAATTTGAGCATTGCAAAGTCTGGGTAAACATTGAAACAAAACAGGCAACGATCGACTGGAAATAATAGTCCCCTTTACCAGATTCCGATAATGAAAAAGATACTATTCTCTTATTGCGCCATCCTCTATCTTTCCTCAGCCCTGCTTGTGAACGCACAGCAGGATACTGCCGATGAGCTCCTGACTATTACCCTGCATTTCAGCTGGGAGACGGTTCCTGTCTACATTCATTTTGGCAAAAACGATGGTTTAAGCGACGAGGAAGTCAATTTTGTGGCCACTCATTCGAGATTTCTGTGTGTCTGGAAAAAGCTCACGGGATAAATGCCACATGGATCCACTGAGGCTGGAATATGAATTTGATACTCAAAGACTAAAAGCGATCAATCCGAATCTGAAGCTTATGTACTACTGGAACACCTTCCTGGATTATTCCATGTTCGATGCACATGAGGTGTACGAGAGCCATCCCGAATGGTGGCTTTACTACCAGGACGGTACACTGGACCTGAAAAACGGCAGAATAAAAAGATATGACCTCTCCAATGCGGAAGTCAGGGAATGGTGGGCCGAGGAGGTCCGGAAGGCAGTTATGGACGAGATCCTGTGACGGGGTATTTATGGATGCCTTTCCGCAGATTACCAGTGAAGCCAATATTGCGCTCTGGGGACAGGAAAAATTTGATTCCATCCAGGACGGGCTCCTGGAATTGATCCGGCTCACCCGGGAAGTTACAGACTCTTCTGCCATCTTAATGTATCAATGGAATACGGAATACGGATGATCTTCATTTTGGCATGGACTACCTCGGACATCACGGATGCAGCCGCCATTGAACATTTTGACCATTTCGCCAGTACCTCCAGGGAAAGCATTCAGCAGAGATATGGCGGATATGATCGAGGCCGGTAAACAGGGGAAAATTAGTGATTCATGAAGGCCTTTCCCGGCATTTAACTGGACCGATAGTGAAAAGATGGCAGAACCCTATGAGGACCTGCTCCAGGAAGCCAGGGAAAAGATCACCTTCCCGCTGGCCTGCTACCTGGTGGCCGCTCAACCCTATTCTTATTTTGTTACTCCTGGGGATACAGGGACCAACATTTGGCTCCCTGGACTGGTATGATGAATTTGACAGGCCCCTGGGGGAACCCCTGGGAGATGCGGTACAGGATGGCTGGGAGTACACCCGGGAATTTGAACATGTAAAGGTCTGGGTAAACATAAACACCAAAGAGGCCAAGATTGAATGGGAAGGACTACACGCCCTTATCCGGTCCGGTTGACAGCACCATCATTGATCGCTCTCCCGAGGAGGCAAAGGACAGCCTGCTGTTTTCTTTCATCCCCGAATACCACAGCGACAGCATTCCTGAATATACAGGCAAGTTCAAGGTTTACCACCGAATACGAGCCTTCGGGGAGCCAGTGGCATGAGCAGTGCAAGGAGGAGGATGTATACCATGCCAGGTTAAGCCATCAGTCCGGACCCGGACTCGCTTTTGTGGGATCTTCGGATTTCAAAAGGAGGAGCCATCTACTCTTTTATCGGGCCCTACGGGGAAGGCGTTCCCCCGCAATACCGCTCCTGGGATTTTAACACGGCCCGCTGGGTGGATGATCTGTGGCAGATCGTGGCTCTTTCAACAGAAAGGCACAATGCGGATGAGATCGCGGCACCCCCTGGATCAACCCTGGGAAGACCCCAGGTTCCCAGCATGCGCTATTTCATTCATGGTGCGGGTGTATACATGAACGATACCCTGTTCGCCCGGACCAATAAACCCTTTTACAGTCCACTGATGGCTTCATGGTATGATGAGACCAACAGGGCTTTCCACACCATGAACTGGGGACAGCAGGCCCATGTACCCAGCATCCATAAGTCTCAATTGCTGTACACTTACAAGTACAGGGACCTGGGCAGTGGAATTTTGGAAAACACCCTGTGCATCCAGAACTTTGGCGACCATAAGGTGGATTATCTGAATATGCCCTGGGGAGGGGTACGGGCACAGAACCTGCCCCAGTGCTGGTTGTCACACCCCAACGACTCCCTGGAACGTAGCTACAAACTCTTCGGGGGTGATGGAGAACAGGGCATTCTGGATGATATTGACCAGAGCGGTGGATATTTTATCTGGGCTGCTGAGGGGGAGGATGAAAACCGACCGGCCATGGCCCTGGTGTTCGGCAAGGACAAACATTATGAGGACTTACAGGAAAGCCATAATATGAAATCCACGCGGATCAGGTGGGGTGACGGGAGCGGGGATCTGAACCGGTCCTACTCTGTGTTCACGGTCAATCAAAGACTGGACATCAACCCGGGAACCACCTTCTATTACCGGGTTTTCTACATTAACGGCACCATGAAGGAGGTCCATGCAAAGGCCAGGAGCCTTGTGGACGCCTACCGATTATGGATTTATAATACCTGATCCGGACTACACTCCGCTGACGATTCTGTCAGGAGGAGAAGCTCTGGACAGCTGCCTTCACCGAGGACATCAAACTCTTTGCATCGCCCGTGGAGCATATGGTGCCGCTCTTCCTCATGGAGAATACTGAAAGTGGGAAACAGTTCATTTCTCCCGATCTGTATCTGGATATTGATACACTTCCCTTCACCAATCCCTATGATCCTGCAGATCCAAAATATGAAAGCTACCAGGACCAGGTAGTCTACCGACCCTACACCGGTAATGCTTAAATTTATCAGGCTACTGGGCTATGGTGTGAATAAGAGCCAGCTTATCACTCCCATATTCGCTTTGCACTGCTTGATTCACTGGTTCGTGATACCACCAGGGTGATCCTATCAGGCGCGTATAAAAACTACGTCTGGATTCCTGTAGAGCCCTGTGATACCTGTGAGTCAGTTCCCGAACCTGAACCCGGCTTCATGCTGTATAATGACTTTGGGGCCGATCAGCGTTTCCCATGGACAGACCCGGTAAACATGAGTTTTACGGACTATGTACCAAATCCGGATCCTTCCGAAAACAATCCCAGTGAACTTACGGGCAAGGTGGTCAGGGGGAGTCGGGAAATGGGCCAATGTGCATTTTGACCTGCCTGAAACACTGGACCTTTCCACTTACTCAACTTTTAAAGTAAAGGCTTACTACGAAGGCAGTGATCCGGTTCCTGATATCTGTAAAGTAAGGCTGATCCTCAGGAATAATGGTCTTGGTCTCACACAATACTCCCTTGAACAGCCGGTTGCCCTGGCCAATCAATGGGTGGAATATACTTTTCAATGTGCAGGGGCCCTTGGAAGAGATGACTACAACCAGGTGTGGCTATTCTTCAGCTCACCCGATGATGAAAACATTGCCGTGGGACATACTTACTATATTGACGACCTGATGGGACCTCCGGTGGGTGTTGGTCTGGAAAAATACACCCTCACTTTTTCGGTTATGAACGAGGATAGTGGGGAGCGGCTTTCTGGCGTTCCGGTATCCATTGGTGGTCAAACCAAAACCACGGATCTTCAGGGAAATTCAGCTTTCGTTTTATGGGAAGGGGCATATAATTATTCAATTGAAAATACCGGCTACTTCCCTGTTGAAGCTGGCTTATTATTGTCAAAGGATACTGTTGCCCATATTGGCTTAATTGAAAGTTCTTCCAACCTGAAATTCAGGATCTACTCTGACGATTCACCCATTAGCAGGCTTCTGTGGAAGTTGACGGCAGCATGCTTCAGACTAACTCGGTTGGAATTGTATTATTTGAGGATTTGCCCAGGTTTGAAGAGCTATTCTTATTCCGTGGAAAAGGAAGGCTACCAGTCTGAAAAAGGCCTGCTTTCTCTTAACGGTGATACGACCATAAACCTTATGCTGCAGATCATCGCATCCACGGAGGCCAGTAGAGCAGCATCCATTCGCCTCTATCCAAACCCGGTGCTTTCAAAACTCTGCCTGGATTCGGATATTGAAATAAAACGTCTGGAACTTTACACGTCCGGTGGCATCCTGGTCCAGGTATGCAAACCCGGGGGCAGCCCTTTGACCATGGACCTCGCTGAAAGGCCGTCTGGGTTTTACCTCCTTAAAATCCATCCTGAAAAAGGATTGCCCTTAATGAAGAGGATCATGCTGTCAAAATAAATTC